>CAZWZB010000016.1:12621-59668 GCA_964638835.1 uncultured Eubacteriales bacterium
AATATCAACTGTATAATATCAACTGTATGGTTTTTAGCTATCTCATATCCATCTAAATCAATATGAATAATTTTAGCATCTTTTCTAAAATTATTATCAATACAAGGGAAAACTTCAGGAAGTACATATGTCCTAATTCGCCCATATATAAAGGGGAACTTGCATCAAAATTTACTTCGGAATAATCTGCTCCATAAACTCTAGCTCCTATTTGTTTAGCTAAAGTTTCTATTTCATTTTTAGCATTAGAACGAGAAATGCCATCTCCAATTATGAATAATGAGTCTTGAGCTGATAGTAATATTTCTGCTATATCAGATACATCTTTTTCATTAGCAATACTATTTGTATGTAATTTAACAGATGGCTTTAAATCTTCATAATTATATTCATCTAAAATATCCTTTGGTAAACTAATAAATACAGGTCCCATAGGAGGAGTTGTAGCAATTTTTATTGCTTTTCTTATAGTTCTTAAAAGTGATGTACTGTGAACTACTCTAGCTGACCATTTAGTTACAGGTCGTGCCATAGCTACTAAATCACATGCCATTTGTGCATCCATAGAATCATATTTTATTCCTGCTTCACCAGCTATAACAATAAGTGGCGAATGACCTCTTAATGCTTGATACAACATACCAATTCCATTACCTAATCCAACACCACTATGTAATTGTACAAGAGCTGGTTTTTTAGTTTTTCTTGCATATCCATCGGCCATAGCAATAGATTCTTGTAAACAGCAAATATATTTAATATCTTTATACTGTTCAACAACATCTAAAAATCCTTGTTCAACTGTACCTGGATTTCCAAACATATATTTTAAATCATCTATCAAAAATTGTTGCATTAATTTTTCTTTACCTTTATATTACAATTAAATCAACTTCCTTATAATATATTTTAAAATATAATCAACACAGTTTTAACTAATTATATATAATAGGACAGGTAAAACCTGCCCCATTATATACTTATTAATATAAGGAATTAAATTCAATTTCTATTTTTATATGTTTGTTTTCTGTAAAGTTGATTTCTTCTTTTGGATTAACATGTATAATATTACCACGGAATAAATAAGGTTTAACTGTTTCTGGTGTTACTGCATCTACATTTCTAAAAGCATAATATAATTTGAAATTTTTATCAAGTATTTGACTGCTTGTTAAATATCCAAATAAAGCATGTTCAAAGCTATGTAAAGAAGTTTTCCAGTTATGAGTTTTCGGGAATGCAATAACTGGTTTGTTGTCAATACCGCTTACCATGTGCCAAATTTCACCATCTCCTTTATCTACCATATAATCAAACCAATATTTATATGTATTATTCAAATATGATAAATAAGAAGGATCATTTAATGCTAATGTTGCACATGCTTGGTCAAGTTCTGCTAAGTCCCACCATTCCTTATCTGTATCTAAGTTTCCATTTTCATCAAAGCGTCTGCCGTTCTACAAAAATTACTCAAACATATTTGAATATACTCATCCAAGTAACTTCTGCTCAAAAAGTATCACCTTTTTGATTTAATTCATCTATACACATATTTCTATTTTGTATAGCCTACAAATAAGAATTTAATTTTTCTAAAATCCCATTTTGCAGTATATGTTGAATTGGATAATTCCCATTTAACATAGTCCGAACCAGATAATAAATTTTTCTTTTTTCTCATTTAAAACTAGCAATATTTATAATACACTGACTTCATTAGTTCTCGTCTTTTTATAATAAGTATTATCTAATTTAATATTATATTAGCATAATACTACTTAATTTGTGAATATATTTAGATAAATTTAAAAAATTTTAAGTAAACAGTTTTACTGCCCCAATAACCATATTCTGATAGAATAAATAAAACTCTTTTCATGAAATTCCTCCTAATGTGTGTTATTAATATTGATTCTTTTGTTAAAAACTATTATTAAAAACTAATATAATTTATTTTTACAATAATAAAATAAGTGTACAAAATATATTGATAATTGAATACTAATTTAATAATTTGAAATAACATTGCGAATTAATACAAAAAAACAAGCATAAAGTATATTTTATAACAAATTTTTCATTGATTTTTATTATATAGTATTATTTAGAAAATGTAAATGCTTTTTGAGAAAAATTTAATTAAATTTACAAAAATAAATATTTATTTACATAAACATTTTGAGAGTGGTTATATACAAATAGGTTTTTTTAAAATTACGTTCAAAATCTCTTTACACTTGCAACGCAAGTGTAAAGAGATTTTGACTCTCAATAATGTAAATGAATATAGTAAATTCAAGTATAAATTAATAATATATATAAAGATTGTGACCTTTTAAAAAAATAGTGTAAAGAAAAATTAAATCTATGTATAACATCAATCACTGTAATAAAGCCAAAAATGAATTAATAAATTATTACGATGACGAAAAATCTTGTAATACCACGACAAGAATTAAACTTCAATATTAATAAAAAAAAAGGGAGTACTAAATTACTTATTTAGTACTCCCTTTTTTTATCCTTCTATTATAAACACTCTATTATTTTTAATTTTAAAGTACTAATTAATAATGATTTTAAATTTAATTATTTTATTAACACTATAAAAAATAAATACTATTTAAGTTTAATATTTAATAGTTGTAAATAAAATATATTTATGGTAAAATAAAAATTATCAAAATTATGCTTTCTGTTTTATGGAAAGTTTATATTGTATAATATATTTTAATATGATATTATAATAGTATAAACTACCTAATTAACTTTAATTAGATTTATTTATTTTATTAGAATTGATATTATATAATTTTATATAGAAAAATATTATATAAGATAAATAAGTTTTAATCTAAAAAATTAGTAGTTATGAACTAAAGCAGAGAGACAGGAGGGAAATATATGCGAAAAAAAGAAATGTTAGCTATGCTTTTAGCAGGAGGTCAAGGTAGTAGATTAGGCATTCTTACTAGAAACTTAGCTAAACCAGCAGTAGGATTTGGTGGAAAGTATAGAATAATAGATTTTCCGCTTAGTAATTGTATTAACTCAGGAATAGATACAGTAGGTGTTTTAACTCAGTATCGCCCATTAAAATTAAATCAGCATATAGGTATAGGTATTTCATGGGACTTAGACCGTAAAACAGGAGGGGTTACAGTATTATCTCCTCATATGAAAGGTGAAGAAGGTGCTTGGTATTCTGGAACAGCAAATGCTATTTATCAAAATATAGAATATATAGATAATGCTAATCCTGAATATGTTCTTATATTGTCTGGTGACCATATATACAAAATGGACTATTCAAAAATGTTAGATTTGCATAAAAAAAATAATTGTGATGCAACAATTGCTGTTTTAGAAGTTACATTTGAAGAAGCTAGTCGCTTTGGAATTATGAATACAGATGAAACAGATAGAATTATTGAATTTGAAGAAAAACCTAAAAATCCAAAAAGCAATCTTGCATCTATGGGAATATATATTTTTACATGGAGTAAATTAAGAGAAGCTTTAATTGAAGACGAAAAAATACATCAAGATAGTGATTTTGGAAAACACATAATTCCACGTATGTTGGATGAAGGGCAAACAGTATTTGCATATAGATTTAAAGATTATTGGAAAGATGTAGGAACAATAGAATCTTATTGGCAAGCAAATATGGAGCTTATAACTTTAACACCAGAATTTAATTTATACGAAGATTTTTGGAAAATATATACTAACTTAGAACATCAGCCACCACAATACACAGGACCTAATGCTGAAGTTTCTACAAGCCTTGTGTCTGAAGGTTGTGAAATATATGGTAGAGTTTTCAATTCTGTTTTAGGACCAGAAGTTATAGTTGAAGAAGGTGCAGAAGTTAGAGATTCTATAATTATGGCACGTACAATAATAAAACAAAATACAAAAATGATACGTGCAATTATAGATGAAGACTGTGTAATAGGAGCTGATGTAACAATTGGTGAAGGTGAAAATATACCTAATGAAGATAAACCTAAAATATATGATACAGGTATTACAATTATAGGAGAATATTCAATTGTACCTAGTGGAGTTAGTATAGGTAAAAACTGTGTAATTTATGGAAATACAGATTATGAACATTATCCTAATAATAAATTAGAAAGTGGAAAATCAATTGTTATAGAAACTGAGGAGGTGGGAAGATGAGAAAAACATTAGGAATTATATTAGCAGGTGGAAATAGTAGCAAAAAATTAGGTGAACTTACAGCAATGAGAGCAACACCAGCTATGCCAGTAGGTGGTTCATATAGAGCAATTGACTTCACATTAAGTAATATGTCTAATACTGGTATATCTAAAGTTGCTGTAATTACACAATATAATTCACGTTCTCTATTAGATCATCTATCATCAGCAAAATGGTGGGATTTAGGTCGTAAACAAGGTGGATTATTTATATTTACACCATATCTTAGTAGTGATAATTCTTTTTGGTATCGTGGTACAGCAGATTCAATATTTCAAAATATAACATTCTTAAAACGTAGTAATGAAAAATATGTAATTATAGCATCAGGTGACCAAGTATATAGAATGAATTATGAAGAAATAATAAAGTACCATGAAGAAAAAGATGCAGAAATTACTTTAGTATGTAGAGACTTAAAAGATAAAAATGTAAGTTCATATGGAGTTGTAAATTTAGATGAAGATATGAACATCGTGGATTTTGAAGAAAAACCTTTAGAACCACAAGGAAGCATTGTTAGTCTTGGGATATATGTAATACAAAGAACTCTTCTTATAAAATTACTTGAAACTATAGCAAGTCAAGAAAGACATGATATAGTTAAAGATATTATTATAAGATATAGAAAAAAACTTAAAATGAAAGCTTATATGTTTGATGGTTATTGGAATAGTATCAACTCTATAGAATCTTATTATAATACAAATATGGATTTTCTAAAAAGAGATGTAAGAGATTTATTTATTAATAAAACTCCATATATTGAAACTAAACCAAAAGATGAACCACCAGCTAAATATAATTTAAATGCAAGAGTTAAAGATACATTAGTAGGTAGTGGGGGAATTTTAAACGGTTATATACAACATTCTGTATTATTCCGTAAAGTTTATACAGGTGAAAATTCATCTATTAAAGATTCAATTATTATGGAAGGTTGCTATATAGGTAATAATTGTGTTATAGAAAATGCTATTCTTGATAAAGAAGTTGTAGTTTCTGATGGAAAACGTATAGTTGGAACAAAAGAACAATTGGTTATTATAAAAAAGGGAACTGTTATATAATAATTATTTTTTAAGTTTGATAAAATTTTTATCAAACTTAAATTTAATAGATTTTATTATTTAAGAGAATGGGATGATGAGTTATGACAATTACAGATGTAAGAATAAGACGCGTTAACAAAGACAGTAAAATGAAAGCAATTGTTTCTATTACATTTGATAATGAATTTGTTGTACATGATATTAAAATTATTGAGGGTGATAAAGGACTATTTATAGCTATGCCAAGTAGAAAAACAGCTGATGGGGAGTTTAGAGATACGGCACATCCTATAAATTCAGAAACAAGAGATAAACTCCAATCAATTATATTAGAAAGATATACTTCAGAAACTCAAGCAGATGTTACTAAATAGTTTAAAAAAATTGGGTGTATTAAAACATCCTCAAAAATTAAAAAAGCAGAGCAATCTATAAAATAGAAAGCCTGCTTTTTGTTTAATATAAAGTTATTTATTCTACTAGCAAATTATACACTGTTATTTTTTTTATTTGTAATGTTGCAAACATAGATATTATAAATGAAATAAGTGTTATAACAATTACAAGTATTATAATTAATATATAATTTGTAATAAAATTAGCACTTCTTATTCCTAAACTATTAAGTAATATAGATAAAACACTATTTGTATAAAGTCCTCCTAGTATACCACCTATTATAGTAGAAATCATAATTACACTTGCAAAACTACAAGAAATTTGCACCATTAATTGTAATGTAGTAAACCCTAGAGATTTATAAATACCCAAATTTATTTTTTCACGTATAAGTTTTACTCTTAACATCATATAAAGAATTAAACTGATTGTTACGATTGTAATTAATAATATAAAAATCATAATCATTTTTATGGCAAGTTCAAATGGTGAAAATTGTGATTCAAGCATTTCATTTATATTAGTTATTGATATTTCACGGTATTTACTTTTTAGCATTTCACTAAAATGTTCTACTTCTATATTTTCTTTAAGGTTTAAAATAAAGCCATCTGAAACATAATCTTTATCAAGTGTTTTATAACCACTTTCAGTAATTTCTAAAACTAAACCTTCATCAAATATCTGTTGAGTTTCTCCTGTTATAAGAAATTCTTTTGTAACTTTATTTATTGTTATTGATATAAAGTCACCAACGTTTTTATTTAATTGTTTTGATATTAATACAGAAATGGAAACTTCATTATTATAAATGGGGTATCTTCCTTTAATGATAGTTTTTCTATCTATTTCATCAAAACTATTACTAATTAAAATTTCTGCATCTATATCTTCAATTTTTATTCCAAATTTATCAAATCTAATAATTTTTTCGATGTCTTCAATTTGTTCTAATTTTTCAAGGCTTATTGTACTTCTACTTCTTATAAATAAATCGTGTAAAGGGAACCCTATCATATATTGAAATGGTTTATTATTTAAAATTATATTATGATAAAGTTGTATCGAAAATGAGCCTGCAAAAGTAAAACCAATTGTAATAAATAAAATAACTATATTTTGTTTAGGATTACCCACTATATTTTTTAAAATAATAGCCAAATTTAGGTTTAATTTTGATTTCTCAAGTGGAAATAGATTTTGCTTGAAATTATGAACTTCTATTCCATGTCTTAATGCGGTAATAGGTGTAATTTTTTTTGTTTTTAATACAGAAAAATATGTAACAATCCATACAAGAAATAAAACATAAAATATAGTAATTAAAGTTACATTAGAAGAATATGAATAATTCCAAATTAAACCTGATGAGTAGGAAAGCAATTCGCTAATACCTTTCATAAATAAAGCAGAAATAAAAATACCAAGTATTAGTGATAATAAAGTTAATATTGTATATTGTAGTAATACTATGAAAATTATTTGCATATTTTTAAAACCAATTGCTTTATATATACCAATAAGTTGTACTTCATCTTCAATACCTGTTGTTATAGAAAAAGTTACCACAATTAAAGCTACACAAACCATAATAAAGGAAAATCCAATAATTATAATAGCAATAATATTAATAAATGTAGTTGCTCCATTTTCTAATTTGTATACTGTATTGAAGAAACTTGATTTTGGTGATGGCAAATCATCTATAATTTTTTTTAAGTAGTTACTATATTGTTGCACATCAGAACTATTTAAAAATCTTACAGATAAAAGTTTTCCTCCTTTTGATTTATAGTCCATTTCATTTTCTAATTTTATATAAGCATCTTCACTTAAAAAAACTTTAGATACACCTGTAATAGGTAATGAGTAAAATGTATCTTCAAAAAAACCTTTAATTTTAAAATTATATTCTACTGCATTAATTTCTAATTGAATATTATCACCTGATTTATATTTAAAATTTGTTTTAAAAAAGTAAGGTAAAGCTATCCAAATATTTTCGTAAATTTCAACTTCATCAATCAATACAAGCGGAGCTTGTTCTCTTTGTGTATTTTCATTTAGAATAAACATATTTTTAGATAAATTATGTTCACTATCCAATATATTTATAGAATCTGTTAATAATACATCTTCTACTTCAAATTTTGAAATACCATTATAAGTTTTGGCTTCCTCCAAAATAGCATCTATTCTATCATCAAATGTATTTATATAATAGGAAATATGAGGGCTTTTAAATTCATCGACTTTATCCCAATAAAAATCTTTAATATGGAACAATATATTAAGTCCAATACTAAGTAACATTGAAGTAATAGTTATTAAAATAAAAAGTGAAATCATGCTATTTTTATGTTTATAAAAATTAGCTTTTATGATTTTAAACATACTACCACCCCATTTTTTCTAAAAAGTTTTGTAATTCTTTAATACGTTCTGTATCATCCTCTAAATATTTAGATAATAATAGTTGGCTTTCAATTACACCATCTCTTAAATATAAAATTCTATTTCCCCTTATAGCTGTTTTAATATCATGAGTAACCATAATAATACTTTGTCCATTATTATTAATTTTAGTTATAGTATCCAGTACTAGTTTTCCACTATTTGAATTTAAGGCTCCTGTTGGTTCATCAGCAAATAAAATTTTAGGGTTATTAATAATTGCTCTAACAATACCAACTCTTTGAGCTTCTCCACCTGATAATTGAGAAGTAAACCTATTCCACAAACTTTCTTCTATTCCAACACTATTAAGTAATGCTTTTGCTTTACTAATAACTTCTTTATGATTTTTATTTACTAAAAATCCACTTAAAAGTATATTGTCTAAAACACTCATTGATGGGTTAAGATAAATATGTTGAAAAACAAATCCACAATTATTTCTTCTAAATATTGCAAGCTTATCTTCAGATAAATTGGAGATTTTAGTATTCTCAATAAACACTTCTCCAAGAGTAGGTTTATCCATACTAGATAAAGCATAAAGTAATGTAGATTTTCCAGAACCAGAACTTCCCATAATAATTGTAAAGTCCCCCTCATAAATTTCAATGTTAAGATTCTTTAAAATGTGTTGTTGTAATCCTGAATTTGAAAAACTTTTGCACAACATATTTGTTTTAAGAATCGTTTTTTTCATATTTCATTCCTCCAAAAAAATAAGATTATAGCAATTAACTACAATCTTATTATAAATTAATTTGAATAAAAAATCCTTGTATGATTCTTAATCAATCCTTAACTAATTCTTAATTGAACTATATTTAAGCTAATGGTATAATTATTTTTACCATAAAACCATTTGTATGATTAAAACAAATTATATCTCCACCTTGTTTTTCCATTAAATATTTTGAAATATAAAGCCCTAATCCTGAACCACTTTGTTTATTTATATTACTACCTCTATAAAATTTATTGAAAAGTAATGGTAATTCATCTTCATTTACTCCATTACCATAATCTAAAACATCTAATTCAATATAGTCATTTGTAAGCTTACAACTTATATCAATTATAGTATTAGCATACTTATAACTATTAGCAAAAACATTATCAATAACTTGACCTAAGCGTAATTTATCAACTTTTATTATACATTCAGGAATATTAAATGTATTAACTTTTATTTCATAATCTGAATTTTTTATAAGTTCATAAAGTATACTACTATATTCTTCAGTTACAATTACTTTTAGTTCTCCTAATTCCTCTAAAGTTGCATTAAACATATCTGTAATAAGTCTATTAATTTGTTCTGCTTTTTCATAGATTATATTTAATTTAGGTTTTAGTTTTTCATCATTTGTTATAGCAAGAAGTAATTCGCTAACGGCTTTTATAGAAGCTACAGGAGTTTTGATGTCATGGCTAATACTTGCAATTAGTTCACGTTTACTAATATTAGCTAAATTTTCTTTATGCTTTGCTAGTTTTAATTCACAACGCATAATATCAAAACTTTCAGTAAAAGCACCAAAAACATTATTTTTTTCTAATATTAATGGTAAATCTAAATTTCCATTTGCAATATTTGTTGCAAATTTTTGTAATTTATTAAATGGTTTATAAAAGTTATTTTGCAAATAAATAATATAAAAAGCACAAATCGTAATCAAAATTATAAAAGTAATACCAATTATAGTTGTAAGTTTTTGCTGTTGTAATCTTTGTGAAGTTTCAAAATCTGTAAAAAAAATAATTTTGTTTATAATTTCTCCATCAATATTTATATCAAAAACTAGATTTCTGTTTTTTATTGCTTGATTTATTGTATTATAAAAATTATCTTCATTAATATTAATAATTTGATAATCATATATTTTTTCACCAACATAATCAATATCTTTTTCAGCTAGTTTTATAACTTCATTTATATAAATCATGTTAATATCAGTTGTTTTAACTTTATTTATAAATATAAAGCTTATTATAAATCCCAAAACTAAAACAATAGTAATAATTAAAATAATAATTTTATATTTCATGGTTTTACCTCAAAAATATAACCTGTTCCCCACACAGTTTTAATATATTTAGGTTCATTTGGATTTTTCTCTATCTTTTCACGCAAACGTCTAATATGAACATTTAATGTACTATCACTAACAATTCCACCACACCATACATTATCAAAAATATCATTCTTTGATAACAATTTATTTCTATTTTTAACAAGATACAATAATAATTTAAATTCCATAGATTTTAATTTAATATCTTCACCATCTAAATACACTACCCCTGCAAGTTCATCAATTTCGATATTATCAATTTGAATACATTTATATTCATTAGATTTATATCTTTTTAGAACAGTTTTCACTTTTGCAAGTAGTACACTTAATGTATAAGGTTTTTTTATATAATCATCCCCACCAATACCTAATGCTATTAAAATATCATTATCACTTTGTCTAGCACTAATAAAAAGAATTGGTATTTGTGAAGTAGTTCTTAGTTCTTTACATAAATCAAAACCTGATTTTATGCCAAGATTAATATCAAGAAGTAGAAGTGATATTTGATGTAATTTTAAAATTTCCATACCTTCTTCATAAGTTGTAGCATAAATTGATTTAACATCAAACATATTAAAGTACTCTGATGTTGATTGTGCTAATACAATTTCATCATCTATTATTAAACAATCATATTTCATAAATTAGTAATCTCCAATCCAAAATTAAAGTGTTAAACTTTAATAAAAATATTATAAAATAATTATATCAATTAAATTAATTCTTGTATAGTTTGATAAATTATAAAAGGCGTTGAATTTATTTCAACGCCTTTTAACTATATTTCAATAAATGGTACAACACAATAATATATAGGAATTGTTAAAAATAAAATCCATGCTGGATGCCATAAATTAAGACAAAAACCTGCTAATAAAAAAATTCCAACAACAAGAACAGGATATGGAAAAGCTAATAGTGTTCTTTTAGTTATCCTAACTTTGCCATCATCAAAAAACGGTATAGCACAATAGTATATAGGAATTGTTAAAAATAAAATCCAGCTTGGATGCCATAAATTAGCACTAAATCCAATTGATAAATAAATTATAACAACAAGAATAGGATATGGAAAAGCATATAACATTCCCTTAGTTATTTTAAATTTATTTTCTTCTTCAATAATAGTATAACCCTTTTCATCATATTGATTATTTGAATTTTGGTCATTACTGATATTTTCTGTATAATAATCTTCAGCATAATCCTCATCTGTTTTAAGTAATTCATCTAATGATACATTATATAACTTTGCTAAACTTATTAAATTATCTGTATCAGGAGAAGCTTCTGCTCTTTCCCACTTGGATATTGCTTGCCTACTTATTCCTATTCTTGTTGCTAGTTCTTCTTGTGAAAGTTTATTTTTCTTTCTCAATTCTAGAAGTCTATTTGCTATTTCAATATTCATAATATCAATCCTTTCTAATATTTAATTACTGTAAGTATATAATAATTATTATTATAATTCAAGCAACTATTATTTGCTACAAGAAATTTTTATAAATAGCAACTAGAGTTTACATTTAGTGAATTGGTGAAAACATATATTTGTGTTGACATTATGTAAAAATTTATATAATATTGAACTCATATAATTTGAATTTAAAGAAAGGAATTGATATATTGAAAGTTATTATTGTAGATGATGAAAAAAATATGCGTCTTATATTAAAAAAAGCTTTATTAAAAGTGTCAACAATAGAAATAATAGGAGAAGCAGAAAATGGCGAAGATGCTATTAAGTTAGTTGAAAAATTTAACCCTGATGGAGTATTTATGGATGTAGAAATGCCTAAAATGGATGGAATAGAAACAGCAAAACATATGCTAGATATAAAACCTAAAATAATGCTTGTATTTATAACAGCACATCAACAATATATGCCACAGGCATTTGAACTATATGCATTTGATTATATGGTAAAGCCTTTTAAATTAGAAAGATTAAAACAGACAATTGACAGAATGTTAACTACATTATCTATACCACAACCTAAAACGCTTTTAGTTAAGAATAGAGAAGAAACAGCTATTTTAAATCAAGATGAAATAATACTTATACAGCGTGAAAATAGAAATACAGTAATAGTAACAAGTAATGGTAAACATCTAACTAATCAAACTCTTTCCGAGTTAGAAAAAAAATTAAATCCAGATATATTTATAAGAAGTCATAAATGTTATATAATAAATAAAAACAAAATTAAAAAATTATTACCTTATGGTAGATGGACTTTTATAGTTAAATTCATTGAATTAGAAGAAGATGCGTTAATTACAAGTGAAAAAGCAAAAGACTATATAAATTAACTTAAAATATATTAATTTTTAAAATGGTTTTATTTATAAATTAATATATTTTAAGCATATTAATAAACATTTAAGTTGTTTCTTTAACTTTTATACGTTCTATATCTGCACCAAGTTTTTTAAGTTTATGTTCTATATATTCATACCCTCTGTCTATATATTTAACATTACCTATTATAACTTCGCCTTCTGCTATTAATGCTCCAATAATTAAGGCAGCACCTGCTCTAAGGTCTGTTGCCATAACTTCCGCTCCTGTTAATTGTTTAACGCCTTCTATTATTGCTACTCTATCTTCTACAATGATAGATGCACCAAGTCGTTTAAGTTCATTGACATACTGAAATCTATTATTAAAAATATTTTCAGTAACTATTCCCATGCCACTAGAAGTTGAAAGTAAAGCAACCATTTGGGGTTGTAAATCTGTAGGAAATCCAGGGTAGGCCATTGTTTTAATATTAACACTTTTAAGTGGTATATCTGCTTTAACATTAATCCAGTCATCCCCCTCTTCAATATTTGCACCCATTTCAGCAAGTTTAGCACTTAAAGAGTCCATATGTTTTGGTATGATATTTTTTATTGTAACATTACCTCCAGTAATAGCACTTGCAATCATATATGTACCTGCTTCAATTTGATCTGGTATAATCATATATGTTGAACCATGCAGACTTTTTACACCTGTTACACGTATAATATCAGTACCAGCACCTTTAATATTTGCTCCCATACTATTTAAAAAATTTGCTGTATCTACTACATGAGGTTCTTTTGCTACATTTTCTATAATTGTAACACCCTCAGCAAATACTGCTGCTAACATAACATTTATAGTAGCACCAACACTAACTACATCTAAATATATAGTAGTTCCTATAAGTTTTTCAGCACTAGCTACTATAACACCATGTTCTAATTTAATATTGGCACCTAATGCTTCAAATCCTTTTATATGCTGGTCAATTGGTCTACTTCCAAAGTTACAACCCCCCGGCATAGCTACTTCTGCACTTTTAAATCGTCCTAAAAGAGCACCTAATAAGTAATAAGAAGCTCTCATTTTTTTTACAGCATCATAATTGGCTACAAAGTTTTTAACATTTCTACTATCTATGCGTAAAGTATGCTTGTCTATAAAATCACATTTAATTCCCATATTAGTCATAGTTTCAACTAAACAATAAACATCTTCTATGTATGGTAAGTTTTCTATTATACAAATATCATTCGCCATTATAGCTGCTGGAATTATAGCAACTGCTGCATTTTTAGCACCACTTATTAAGACTTCGCCTTCAAGACGCTTCTTTCCCTTAATTACAAGTTTATCCATTATATACAACACCTCAACAATTAATACAAAACCTAAGTTATACTTAACAAACTTGAAAATCGTACGAATTCAGTTAGTACAAAGATTTCAAGATTACGTTATCTTAAACAACCAATAGTATAACATATTTCTTTAAAAAATAAAAGAGTTTTTAGTTTATTATATGATATTTATTTTGGGTATTAATTGATTGGTGTAAACTTTATATAATAAATTTACGTATCAATTGATTGGTATAAGCATTTATATAATAAAGTTTATTACTATCTGCAGAAATACGATAACAAGGAACAGCTCTACCATCTTTATTTCTTTGATTAGTTTCGTCTAATGTATAACCTAATTCAATTTTATTGATTCTTGTTACTTTATCAAATTCATTTTGAACTTCATATAAAAAAGTTAAAAGAGCTTCATCAGCTGAGCATATATTTCTATCCATACTTATAATACCTGTTTGTTCATACTTTACAATTTCAACAGATTGAATACCTTCATTTGTAATATCAAAACTTATATAATTACTAAATAGATTATAATTTTTATAACTTTCATAATATCTTAAATTATATTTGTTATTTACAATGTTTAAGGAATGAAATTTATAATTATCATATTCTTTTTTTAGTTTATTTGTTATAAATTGGTTAACTAGTTTCTGAGCATCTGATTTACTTAAATTAGCAATACCTCCCTTAATATTCTCATTAATATATTTAATATTAGAACCATCTATTGTTAATATCTTTTGTTCATTTTTAAGAATAGTAGAATTAAGTTCAACTGAACGTTTAACATCTTCTGTATCAAAAAATATATTTTTTAGTTTATCAATATCATTTTCTTTATATACTAAAGATAATATAGGCATTTGTGAAGATTTTTTTGGTATTTTATCATGAACTTCAATATTATTTTTATTTAATAATGTAATAATAGCTTTTTCATTTTCTACACTTAAAATATTTTTCTTCCCACTATATGTAATTATACAAAATAGTATAACATTTAAGATTAATAAAATTACAATACTAATATTTTTTGCTTTAGACCAATTCATAAAATCACCTAGTTTCAGAATTATAATTAGGAGTATTTACAATCCATGTTAAATAAGAATACTTATCATTTTTATTTATACTATAAGCTAAATACATATCATCTATGTTGTCGGTTGTGCTTGTTTCATTTTCAGTAATTATATTATTAAGTGCGGTTGAAAAATCTATAGTTAGAGGTGAATAATTACCATAATCTATATTTAAAATATAATGTTTATAAGAAATAACTTTATTATTTTTTACAGTCACTTCAATTATGTTATTCATATTTAATTCTTCTTTCATTTCTTTAGAAAATATAATTGGAAAGTTATCAAAATGATAATTAAAACCAAGTTTCCATACATTATTTTCATTGGTTATAGTTTCTAAATAAATATTTTCATAAATACTCACATCTTTTCTCATAATTTCATTCACTAAGTTAAAAACTGTCATTAGTGAATTATCTATATTATCATTATTAACACTATAATCAGCATATTCAAGTATACCTGATGGATAATATCTCATAACAATATTTTCATCACAATACATATACTCACCATTTATATCTACTTTACTCCATTTAGCAGCAGGATTTTCAAAAAAATTATCTATGTATTTTTTTTCTATTTCTTGTAAAGTTACTTGTTGTGGAATATTTAATTTTATTGGCAAATATGATACATTTCTATCTGTAATTTGTGGCAAAAATATATTATGTTTAAATTGTTCAAACCCACTTTGATATGTTGAAACATAACTTATATTGTTTGATTCTTTTTGTATTTCTTCTATATTTGAATATAAATCATCACTATAACTATTTTTTTTGTAATAAAAAACAGCTACTTTATCATTGAAAGTATCAATAAAATAAGCTTTTAAATTTTCTCCTGAACTTTTTGCAGGAACTATAACTAAAGTATCAAACACTTTTTGCTTACTACTAAAAAATTGTGGTGACTTTGCCCCCATAGCTTTTATATATGAATCCATAGGTATATTATTGGCATAATTACATATAACAAGTTTAGATGCTAAAATTTCATTCCAATTAATTTGAGTTATATCCATGTATTCACTATTTGTAACTATATGTTTTATAGCATTTTCTATACTATTATCAATAAATTTATTTTCTTTATTAATATAAAACTTATTAAAATTATTGTTTCCAAAACCTACTATAATATTTTGAGGAGTTGTAAAATCAAATTCTTCTAAGTTAAGTTTAATTCTATTTTGTGCAACAAAATAAGTATAAAAAAAGTTACGGCCTGATATATCTTCAAACCATAACTCAACCGTTTGATACATAGTTAATATACATAAAAAAATAATTAATATATCTTTTATTTTATTATTCATAAAAATATCACCTTTAAGACTTTTCAAGAATTTTTGATGGTGTTATAACATTTTTATCACCAGGTAAAACTATTGTTTTTTCTAAGTCTTGCTTTATCTCGCGTTTTTTTCTATTGATAACAAATTGTTTTTCAATTGTAGTATGATTTTCTTTTGATATGATAATAATTATTATATTTTCTCCAATTTCTAAATCAATTATTTTACTAAATATACCAGAAGCTCCAACAATAATTTCATCTGTAACGCCTAAATCTTCTTCTGTATAGTCTTTAATTTTTTTTTCTTCTACTTCTTTTTCCTTTTTTAATTTTTCATCTGTCGTATAAACTTGAATAGTTACAGTAGTTCCCTTATCAGCAGTTCCTGTAATTGTTCTTTTTTCATCAAAAGTTGATTCTTTAGGAATCTCTTTAGAATCCATTTGATTATTTTCAATATCTGTTTTATCTTTCTCTGTTTCACTTTTCATTTTTTC
Source organism: uncultured Eubacteriales bacterium (assembly GCA_964638835.1). Lineage (GTDB taxonomy): Bacteria > Bacillota > Clostridia > Lachnospirales > CAZQDT01 > CAZWZB01. Next base: position 29,388 of record CAZWZB010000016.1, read on the forward strand.
GGTATCTAAACCACTGGTTATTTGAAAATTAATTATTTTATCATTAGATATAACACCATTAGCTAAAACAGGATAGGACATTAGAGATATTGTAATTACACTTACTAATAAACCTGAAGTAAATTTTTTCATTTTGGTTTTTCTCCTTTCTAAACTGATATAACACTTACTAGTTGACAAAGTAGTTATCAACATAAATGAATCAGTTCCCATATTAAGTGCGTTAGATATTATTATTTAAATTTTAAAATAATATTATTTGATTGTATTATATTTTTTAAGTTGTATTTATGATACAACACTAAATACTAGCACTTATAACAATTAAAAAATTGATGAATTATATTAAATATTTTGAGAGTTTACTTAAAGATTTATTTATAATTATTATATAATAAATTTTTAAATAATACAATACATCAAAAGCAATATATTTATAAATTAAGTGTAAAAGCCCTATTCATATAGTGTAGTAGGCTATTGATTTTTGATTGAATTTACACAAATCTTAAAATGAATTATATACAAAGTTTATTACAATTATATTACAAACTACTTAAGTTTGAATTACAGATTATTGGAGTTAAAAATGTGTATAAATATAATAGAAAAATTCAATTAAATTAAATAAGATTTATTGTTTTTATTATTGTATATTATTTATTCAAAGCTAAATAAAAACTATAAATTGATAAAAGTTCAGATATAAAAGGGACTGTTGTTTAATATTTTTACAACAGTTCTTTTATATTTGATTAAATAACAGTATATTTTTAAAATAATTTATTATGTATTTTAATAAATAATTATATGTCAATATTTAATTATACTAATAAATTTAACATTAAACAAATAAAATTAATTATTAAGGAAAACTCTCTTTCAATGATAGAGAGTTTTCTTTTTTATATTTTAGATAATTTTTTTAAACGTTGAATAATTCTTTCTTCACCTAATATCTTCATTACATCATATGTATCAGGTGAATTTTGTTTTCCAGTTATAGCAACTCTAATTATCATAGTTACATCTCCAGGGTGACCTTTAAAATTTTCAGGATTTTTCTTATATTCTTTAGTTGATTCAGCAAAACCAATTTCTTTTGATAGTAGACATATTTTTTCAAACCATGTATTCATATCATCATTTTCGTTATAAATATTTTCATATTTTTTTAATATAGTAATGGTATCTTCTTTTGATATATTATCTGGAAATTCATAATTAGGGTTAAATAATTCATCATAAAAGAAAGCTATAAATTCTTTTACTTCACTCCACATAGCTATATCTTTTCTTGGTTTTTTACCACCTCTACCAATATTAAAAATTTTAATTGCATAATTTTTATCTTTAGATAATAATTCATAAAGTTTATTATCATAATCCTTTGCCCAATCAATAACTAAATTATACACTGTTTCTGCATCCATTGTAGCTATTGTATTTTTACTAACATCATTTAATTTATCTATATCAAATAATGAACCTGAAATACTCATTTTCTTTGTAGTAAATTTAAATTTATTAATATCTTCTTTTGGGTTGGCAATTCTCCATTCTTCAAAATTAGAATTAAGTAATGTCATTAAATATTCAATTACTGAATCAATTGGATAACCTTGTGAATGATAAAAATCTAATGCCAACTCAGGGTCTTTTCTTTTTGAAAGTTTTCTTTTTGATTCGCCTTCCATTTTCATTAATTGAGCTGTGTGTGCATATTTAGGACGTTTAAAACCTAATGTATCAAATAACTGTAAATGAATAGGTAATGTAGAAAGCCATTCTTCGCCACGTACTACAATATTTGTTCGCATTAAATGGTCATCAATTACATGTGCAAAATGATATGTTGGTATTCCATCAGATTTTAAAAGTACAATATCTTGGTCATTTTCTGTAATCTCAATATCACCTTTAATTAAATCAGTAAACTTAAATTTTTTTTCAGAACTGCCCATGCTTTTAAATCTTATAACATAAGGAATATTATTATTTAATTTTTTTTCAATCTCTTCTATAGACATATCTCTATGTTTTGCATATTTGCCGTAATAACCAAAGTTTTCTTTGTTAGCTTCTTGTTCCGAACGCATATTATTAAGTTCTTCTTCTGTACAAAAACAAGGATATGCAAGACCTTGTTCAACTAAACTTTTAGCAAAAGTTTTATAAATTTCTCCTCTTTGGCTTTGTGTATAAGGACCATATTCTCCTATATCTCCATTTAGTGTTACACCTTCATCAAATTTAAGTCCGAATTTATCAAACACTTCTATTATAGTTTTTACTCCATCTTCAACAGCTCTTTTATTATCTGTATCTTCTATTCTAAGATAAAATACTCCATCGCTTTGATGTGCTAAACGTTCATCTGTAATAGCTCCAAATAAATTTCCTAAATGCATAAAACCTGTAGGACTTGGTGCCATTCTTGTAACTTTGGCACCCTCCTTTAATTTACGTTCAGGATATAAATTTTCATAATATTCATTTGTTTTTGTATCCTTAAATAATAAATTGGCTAAATATTTGTAGTCCAAAATAACACTTCCTTTTAATTTTTTATATTTAGTAAGTCTAACATATAATTTTTGTTTTTTCAATCTTAATAGTTATTATTCTATATTTGTTTTATAAATATTAAAAATAATAATTGTTTAAAAATCAAAGTCATGTCGCACTCATTAATGAGTGCGACACACCTACATTTATTTTGTAATTGAATTTTAAATTTAAATAGTATATACTGTTTTTAATTTAAAACCAGTTCGCACTTAATTTTAAGTGCGAACCAAGAAAAATTTTTAAATCATAATTAGAAAGGAATTTTAAATATGAATTTTTCTATAGGAGATATTATAAAAATGAAAAAACCTCATCCTTGTGGTGGTGATGAATGGGAAGTATTAAGAACGGGTATAGATTTTAGAATACGTTGTTGTAAATGTCAACATCAAGTTATGCTTTCAAGAATAAAATTTGAAAAAGGTGTTAAAAAAATAATAAAAGCAAGTGAATAGGAGTTTTAATTATGGAAGTTATTGATTTAAGTTATACTATAACAAATAATATGCCAGTGTTTCCTAATGATAAAGGAGTTTTAATTGAACAATTAAAATTTTTAGACAAAGATTATTATAATCAATTTTATGTACAATTGGGTATGCATTCTGGAACACATATTGATATACCAATGCATTTAATTAAAGATTATAGAACAATAGATGTTTTACCTATTGAGAATTTTATTGGAAATGGTGTTTTACTTGATGTTAGAGGTGAATCAATAATTAAATATAAATTGGAGTATGACAAATTAATTTTAAAAGATGATATTGTTTTGTTATTAACTGATTTTGCTGATTTATATAATGAGCCTAAGAAATATTATGAAGATTATCCTGTTATAGACAATGAATTATGTGATTTTTTTATAGACCGTAAAATTAAAATTTTAGGAATGGATACACCTTCACCTGACAAAATACCATTTACAATACATAAGAAGTTATTAGAAAATAATATTTTTATGCTTGAAAATTTAACAAACTTAAAAAGTTTAATTAATATAAATTTTGAAATCTTTGCTGTGCCTCTTAAAATTAATATAGAAGCAAGTGTTGTAAGAGCATTTGCAAAAATAAAAGGGTGATAGTATGCAAATAAGTAGATTATTTAAAATAGTTTATATTTTACTTGACAAAAATATTATAACAGCAAAAGAATTATCAGAAGTACTTGAAGTATCTGTAAGAACAATTTATCGTGATGTTGAGACTTTATCTTTATCAGGAATACCAATATACATGATTAAAGGTAAAGGAGGCGGGATAAGTTTATTACCAGACTATATTTTAAATAAAACAATTTTATCAGAAGAAGAAAAAATAGAAATATTGTCTGCTCTACAAAGCTTAAGTGCTGCAACTAAAATTGATGTAAGTAGTACTTTATCTAAATTAAGAACTTTTTTTGGTGAAACTAATTTAAATTGGATTGAAATAGATTATTCGGATTGGTATAGTGGTCAAAAAAAATTTGATTTATTAAAGGAAGCTATTTTAACAAGAAAAGTAATTCAATTTAAATATTATAATTCTTATGGTGAAATGACAACAAGAAAAGCAGAACCTTTAACACTTTGGTTTAAATCAAAAGCATGGTATTTGAAATCATTTTGCCTTTTAAGACAAGAAGCAAGAATTTTTAAATTAAGTCGAATAAATAATTTAAAAATAACAGATGAAATTTTTGAATATAAAAATTATCCTATTAATAATATGATTTTGGATTCAGATATAGATAATATAAAAATAATATTAAAAATTGATAGTTCCCAAGCATGTAGAGTTTATGATAATTTTGATGAATGTCAAATCTTAAAAAATTCAGATGGTAATTTTATTGTTACTATATATTCGCCAGAAGATGAGTGGCTTTATAATTTTATTATTTCATTTGGAGTTTATGCTGAAGTTTTAGAGCCAATATATATTCGTGAAAATATAAAAGACCGTCTTGAAAAAACTTTAAAATTGTATTTGTAATATAACTTTTGATATAGTAAAACCATATTAATAATAAAAGTTGTGTCGCACTCCTTAAGGAGTGCAACACAACTTTTATTTAAAAAATAATTAATTAACAATATCTTTAAGTTTAGATTTTTTTTCTTTTTTAGAAAATTCATTTTTTGAAAAAGTATCACTTATTGCCATTGTTCTCATAACACACATATCAGAATCTTTTTCACCTGATACATTACCTATCGAAGACATTCTAAGAGCGTTATATTCTTCTTTTGATTTACAACTTTTAATTTTCTGTTCAATATCCCGCCTTTCTTTATCTACTCTTATTGCTTTTATATATAGATTTGGTTCATGTCTGCTTAAATAATCAAGTTCACTTGCTGAAAGTTTAATACCACCTCTTAATTTATTACCTATATCTTGTGTTTTTTTTTCATCCTTAGGTTGTTGAGTGCTAAGTAATTGAAGTATTTTATTTTCTTGCTTGTCAAAAAACTTTTGTTGGATTTTATTTTTAGATTCAATCATTTTAATATAATCTCTAACGTTTGTATTTCCTATCATTAACATAAAATCAGCACCTTTCTTTAATATTTATATACTAAATACATCGGCAAATTTTTCATATAAGTTTACTAATTTTTAAATATAAATGACTTTATTTACTATATAAAAGTGCTAATTAGGTAATGTTTTATAATAGTTATAAAAATCAAAAAAATTCTATACAATATTACTTCTTACATATAAAAATTAATTCTCTATTATCTTTAATAGATGATTTATCATACCAACCAAATTCATCTACTATTTTAAATCCTTTTGTTTTTAATATGTTTCTTAAGTCTTCTTCATAATAATATTTTAATTTTAAATCTTCGGTTTTTCTTTCTATATTACCAAATTTATCAGTTATATTAAAAGCAAAATGAGGATAAATAATTTTATTTTCAATATCAATATTATCTCCCCAATGAGTTTTAACAATATGATTACCATTCTCATCATCTAGTTCCCATTGAATTTTTTCTGTATAGCACCAACTTTCGTTCATAACTTCATATGGACGAAATACATTTATTATAAATAATCCATCATCTGTCAAATGGTTATAAATTAAAGAAAGAGCATTTGAAATATCAAAATCGTCTGTTAATGCTTGAAATGCTCTAAATGGTGAGATAATTAAAGAAAATTTTTTATTTAAATTAAAATCTGCCATATTTTCATTTATAAGAGTAATATTATTTTTACAATCAAGAGTTTTTATTTTATCTTTAAATACATCAAGCATTTCATTTGATAAATCTAAACCCGTAACTTTAAACCCAAGTTTAGCAAGCATAATCAAAACTCTACCAGTACCACAACCAAGTTCTAAAATTTCACCATTTTGTTTTTTTGCATAATCAATATAAAATTGTATATCATCAATTACAATATCTCTATTATCTAAGTCATATAAATTTGCTGTTGTTCTGTATAAATTCATTATTATACCTCACTTTCTAATCCACATATGCATACCTGAGCCGAAATTTTCATTTGGGCGATTTACAAAACCAAGCTTCTCATAAAAACTTTCTTTACCTTTTGCTGAAACTAATACCATTAAAATTCCTTCACCACAATTTAAGTTAGTATTTAAATATTTTGTTACTTTTTGTATTAATGCTTTTCCTACTCCTTTTCCTTGATATTCTGGTAATATAACTAAATCTGCAATATAAGCTACATAACCATAATCAGTAATAATTCTTACCATACCTATGGTTTCGTTGTTATTTAAAGCTACAAAATTTATACTATTACTAACACCACGTTTAGCTCTTTGTTCGTTAATTTCGTCCCAACCTACTGCTTTACGCAAGTAATTAAATTGTTCTGCTGTTAGTTTATTTGAATAAGTAATATTCATTTAAAATTCTCTCCTTTAATTATAATTTTCTATATTCCATTCAAAAATTCTGCTTAAACTTCGTAACAAATACATTTTGATGGAATATTATTTTGTGGTTTTATTATTGGAATAATTGGTTTATAAGTTTTTTTAAAATAATTATGTCTCCTTTAAATAAGCCATGATAGTAAACATGAACTCAATTCATCTGCAAATTTACTACTTAATTCTTTAAAGCTATTATAAAATGGAACTTCTATAAATTCTTTTATTTCATTTTCTATATTTAGAAGATTATTTTTTAATTCTTCCTTATCAAATTCAATAAAAATAAGATTATCTTTTGGTTTTTTATCTTTGTATATTCCAATACAATCATCAGACCATACAATAATTTTTTTACTAGTATATTCAAATACAGGATATGGGTCATGTCCCATCCAAGGACTCTGTTTATTATTAATAGCTTGTAATATTTCTTTAAATACTTCTAATCCACAACAACAACTAGGTAATATTTTTTTTTCATTGTCATAAAATAAAATTCCTCCACCTAAAAGAATATATCCTATGTTAAATTCATATATCAAATTTCTAAAACCTATTTGTGGATTTGTACCAAAATCTACACTATTATAACCAAAAAGTCCTATCAAAAATAAATCTATTTCTTTTTTAGATGCATTTTTTGATAACTCAATATAATCTATATTTCTGGTATCGAATTTTTTTAACCATCTTGGAGTTTTGAAATGAATTGAATTGCTAATAGCTTTTGTTCCTTTATTATTCATTATTTATCACACCTTAAATAACATTTCAACAACTTTTTGTTGTTCTAATATATCATTTTTACTATTGGGTAATAAGTGAAATAATACTTCTTCTTTAAGCCAAAGCCCACCTGTATCTTTTAAAATATAGGTAGCGATTTTTTTTGATGTTTCAAATTGTAATTTTAAATCTGTTGTATTATAAATTGTATTAAGATAACAATATAATGCATTATCATTTTCTTTAATGTATTGTAAATGTAATCTTGGTTTACCTACTTCTAAATCTTTAATTTGAGCATAACATTCTAAGTGCCAATTTACAGAAGTCATTATAAAATAACGTGAATATAATTCATCATCAAAAAGTCTATTTTCAAGTTTATCAATAATATGTTTGAAACTAAATCTAAATATACCAATTTTATCATCTGTTAAAGTGTTTGGATTTTTCCAATTTGATTTTATTGTTTCTAAAAGTTCTTTTGTAATATTATCTTTATCAAATAATATAGTACAATTAAGATGAACATAGTAAAAAATACTTGTAGGTTCTAATGTTTTAAAATCATCAACACAAAGCAACATACAATCAATAGGAATATCACCTATATAGAAATGTAAACCAGAAAAATTTTCTGACAAACGATTTTTAAAAATTATAGTTAAATCATAATCACCATATCCAGATACGTACATATTTTTATATGTTCTAGTTCCGTATTCAACAATTCCAACCACGTCTTGAATTTGTTTTATATGGTTTATAAAATCTTCTAAAGAACTAAAAGAATTTGTATTAAGAAGCATTTTATTTCACTCCTATCCACAAACCATGTAAACTATAACCTAATATACTTTGTTCTTCGCAAGTTTTATAATGATAATCCATCCATTTTTCAAAGTTTTCACTATTTGCAGAATTAATTTTATCAGCAACAGAAAAAGCTATTCCATCAACTCCAACATTATGCAAAGGTGTTAAACCACACTCTTTAGCAAGTATATCAATTTCACTTGGTGTTGTTATTGTAAAAACAAATTCCCCACTATTATCAAATACAGAAATAGCTTCATCCATGTTTGTTAATCCATCATTTACATTAGCTACAATAAAAGCATACTTATTTAAGTATGCAATCGCAAGTATACCATTTGTTTTTAATACTCGTCTACATTGTTCGATTGCTTTTTTTCTTTCTTCAACAGTTTTCAAATGATACATAGCACCCATACACAAAACAACATCAAAACTTTGTTCTTCAAATCTTTCTAAATCAAGAACATTGCAAGTAGCAATTTCTTTAAGTTTTTTAGATTCTTCTTTAGATTTAATAATGTTAATATTATGTTCAACTAAATCTAAAGCAGTAACTTCATGCCCTTTATTTGAAAGGTAAATTGAGTATTTTCCTGTTCCGGCACAAGTATCAAGTATTTTACTATTAGGTTTAAATAATTTATCAAAGTAATGAATTGTAGTTAAAAATTCTATTAAATGAGCATTATCTCTGTTTAACCTTCCATCTTCATCATAATTTTCATAATAATCTATAATTTTATCTATCATATTTATACAAGTCCTTTCAAATTTAATTTTGTTGTATCAACTTTTATAGCACCTATACTATAAAACACACCTTCAACAAATTTTGCAAAATCACCATGTGAGTCGCTACCAGCAGTAATTAATAAATTATTTTTATTGCAAAAATCAACACAAATATCTGTTTTTTCTTTACTATGTGATGGATAATAACATTCTACTCCATCTATACCCTGATTTTTTAACTCATATAAGCTTTCTATAAATTTTTCTTTACCAAGTCTATCTTGTGGGTGTGCTAGTACTGCTACTCCTGAAAGGCTATGAATAAGTTCGCAAACTGTTTTAACTGTTTCAAAATTTCCACAAGGTTTGATATTATATTTGTCATAATATTTCATACAATTAGGATAATCTCCATCAAAACCTTTACTTTTTAAATAGTCGATGCCTTTCCAACCACCATTTTTAGGGTTACGTTTAAAAGAATTATATTCTTCAATAGTGATTTGGGGATAATCTTTTGACATTTCTAAAATTAAATCAACACTCATTTGTTCCATTATTTCGTTATTATTTCTTAATAAAGTTAAAAATTTCTTATTCTTAACACTACAATTGTAAGCTAAAATGTGTACTATGCTATCATTAAAAGAACAATCAATCTCAACTCCCGCAATATATTTTATATTGTATTCATTACATGCGGTCTTTAAACGAGAATAACTATGAACTGAATTATGATCACATACAGAAATAAGTCCAATTCCTTTTTCTTTTGCTTCTAATACTACTTCTTCAGGCGATTTTGTCCCATCTGAAAAATAAGTATGAATGTGTAAATCTGCAAACATTATATCACTCCTTTTAAATATGCTAAAAAACTTATAAAAAAAATGACTAAAAAGTTATATACTCTTTAGCCATTAATTTTATATAAAAATAAGTTATAATACTTATAAAATTCTTATAAAATCAAAAAGGACTAAAGCCTCAGTTTTTGAATTAAACCCAGACTTATTATTATTAGGTATGAAATTAAAGTTTGATATTTTAAACATAATAAATTCCTCCTTGATAAAAATTTTTACTACTATATCATATAGAGTATTATTTGTCAATTAAAATTTTAATTTTGTTTAAAATAACTATTAATTGTTACTCTTTAGTTATCAAATATGAAAACAAGGATTTCAATTTGTTTTAATATTTGTATTTATAATCATTCATATATAGAAATTATATAAAGACAAATATATAATTTTACTAAACAAAATAGTTGACACGTATAAAAATACGTATTATAATTATATTGAAAGGGATGAAAGCTAATGAAAAGTTATTCTTCTAAAGATATAATTAAAATCCTAAAAGAAGATGGTTGGTATGAAGTAGCTTGTGTTGGAAGTCATCATCAATTTAATCATGCTATAAAATCAGGCAAAGTGACTGTTAAAGACCCACAAAAAGATATACCAATTAAAACTCTTAAAAGAATTGAAAAACAAGCAGGTATTAAGTTTTCTTAATACCTCTCTTCCCTTTCTTTATAGTATAATTATTAGGAGATGATTTTATAATAAAAGATAATTATTGTTTTATTGCTGTAGTAAGCTTTGATGATGATGGAATATCTATCAATTTTCCAGATTTAGAGGGCTGTTTTACTTGCGTCGAAAATGAAGAAGAAATATACGAAATGGCTCAAGAAGTTTTAGGACTTCATTTATGGTCTATGGAGCAGAATAACGAAGAAATTCCAACTCCTTCAACCATAAAAGATATCAAACTTGATGAAAATGAAACTTCTATTTTTATTAATATTTTTATGCCATTAATAAGACATAAAATAGATAATAAAATTATTAAAAAGACATTAACTATTCCGCAATGGATAAATATTGAAGCTGAAAGAAGAGGAATTAACTTTTCTCAAGTATTACAAAATGCTTTGAAAGAGCAATTAAACATAAAAAACGCCTAACAAGAGGCGTTTTTTATGTTTATAAAATTTATAACTTTTTCATCAATATCATTATAAGAAACTTTATCAAAGTCCGTAGTATCAACTACTATTCTTTCACCACCAACATTAAAATCTCTAATTGGTAGCATAGCGTTTTTAAAAAGCTCATAATCATTAAAATACCCTATTGAAACTAGACCTTTATGTCTTTTTGGTGAAATATCTCTTTCTAAAAATCTTTTGTGTAAAACTTCTATATCTGCATCAAATAATATAGTAAGTGTATGATAATTATACTTTTCAATCAAAGGCAATAAGTTCTTTTTTGAATCAGGAATGAAATTACTTTCTAAAATAAAAGAGACATCTGCTTTCATAAGTGTTTCAGCAAAATTAAAAAATACTTTATAACTAGCCATGCCAAATTTCTGATTTATTTCTCGTTTACTTGTATCATACTCTAATACATCATATAAATTTTCTTTTATACTATCTTTTGAAACAAAAGGAATTTTTAATTTTTCAGCTATATATTTACCATAATAAGTTTTACCGGAAGCAGATATTCCACCAATTATTATTAAATATTTATTCATAATTTGACCTCTATTCTTGTTCTTTAATTAAACCTTGCATATAGGCACTTAATAACATTTTTAAATCTTCTATTTGTTCTTTTAATTGTTGTCCTTCATCTGTATTTTCAACACGTCTTCTTTGTATTAAACTTTCTAGTACTACTGTTGTAGATAATATATCTTTTTCTCTTTCAATTGCTTGTTGGGTAGATTCAAATGGTTCATGAGAAGTTAATTTAAGTCCCCATGAATCATAAGTTAAAGTATATCCTGCTATGCCGGTTTGATTTTGATATGCTTTAGCGAATCCTCCATCTATTACAAGTAATCTACCATTTGCTTTTATTGGGCTTTCACCTTTAGTAACTTTTACAGGAACATGACCATTTATAATGTGTGAATTTTGTGGGTCTAATCCAAATTCTCTAAGTATTTTATTACAAGTATCTTCTTCATTACGCCATTGATAATAATAACTTTGTTCTTCTTTATATAATTCATGATTGTCTAAAAAACATCTTTCAAATGTTGTCATTCTATCCTTACCATAAAGAGGAGATTCTGGACCGCACCATAAATACCACATAATATCCATACCCTTTTGTTTTGATTTTAAGTTAGTGGTATTAAAATATCCTTCACGTGCTAAACGTTCTAACTTATTTAAAAGACTTTTTCCTTTATATGATATTCCATCTATATTCATTACTTTAAAATTTCTATTTTCATCCATAGGGACACAACCATGATATAATAAATTTGAATTATATATTTTGTATAAACTTCCTTTTGAGAATAAAAATCTAATCTGTTCTTGTAATTTTCCACTATTTTTAAATGACAATGTTATTTTATCTATTACATCTTTTTCTTCTTGGGTAAGTTTATAAGGGTCTTGTGGGTCTAATGTTGGAAAGTTAGTATCAATTAATGAATATACTTCGCCATCTATTTCTATAGTTCCATCTTCAAAATTTATTTTATGAAGTAAAAGGCTATTTTCCATGTTGTATTCAGGGTGTCGCTTTACAATATCATATTCTATTTTAAATTGGATTATAGCAATTGCTTTATGCATTTGAGATATTAATTTAAGTTCATTAGGACTAAGTTCATCTTGTTTAGTTTCTATTGGTTTAAATCTTTCACATAGGTCATCTTTATAAGTTTCCATAGCAAAAGTGGCGAGAGGTATTAAATTAATACCGTAATCTTCCTCTATTGTAGCTAAATTATTATATCTAGCAGAGATACGTATTACATTACATATACAAGCTTCACTTCCCGCTGCTGCTCCCATCCAATTTATATCATGATTACCCCATTGTATATCTATTGAATGATAATTCATTAAAGTATCCATTATAGTTACAGCTCCGGGACCTCTATCATATATATCACCTATTATATGTAACCTATCTATTGCTAAACATTGTATTAGTTTTGATATTGCTATTATAAATGCATTTGCTCTATCTAGTTGAATTATAGTACTTATAATTTCTATATAATATTCTTCCTTATTTCTTATATCATAATTTTCATGTATAAGCTCTTCTAAAATATAATTAAAATCTTTTGGTAAAGCTTTTCTAACTTTAGAACGAGTATATTTTGAAGAAACAGATTTACATATCTGTATTAATCTAAATAAGGTTATTTTGTACCAATCATCTAAATATGGTTCTTGTTTTGTTATAATATTAAGTTTTTGTTCAGGATAATATATAAGAGTTGCTAAGCTTTTTTTTTCAGCAGTTCTTAAAGCGTTTCCAAATATTTCTTCTATTTTTCTTTTAATAACGCCAGATGCATTTCTTAATACATGACTAAAAGATTCATTTTCACCATGTATATCAGATATAAAATGTTCTGTACCTTTTGGTAAATTTAAAATTGCTTGGAGGTTTATTATTTCTGTGCTTGCAATTGCTATATTAGGATATTGTTTAGATAATAATTTTATATATTTTAAATCTTTTTCTTCTATTTCTATGGTATTCATATAAAGTCCTCCTTTGATAATTATAGTTAAAGGCGAGTTTTATCTCGCCTTAACTTGTCACACGCAATACATCATGAACATCTTTTAAATTTAATATTTTTTTAATAACAAATTCTAATTGTTCTTTACTATTTATTTCAATTATTACATCAAATATTGCATCATGTTCTTTTGTTGTTCTAGCATTAAGAGCTTTAACTGGTATAGATTCCTCTGTAAATACTCTTGATATATCCATAAGAAGCCCTAATCTTTCTGTACAAACAATACGTACTTCTGCTTGATAGCTTAATGCCTTTATTTCTTTAGTTGGTTTTTGCCATTCTGCATCAAGCATTCTATTTCTTTCATCTTCATTTAAATTTATAATATTTATACAATCTGTACGATGTATAGATACACCACGCCCTCTTGTTACAAAGCCTACTATCTCATCACCCGGAACAGGATTACAACATCTTGAAAACCTTACAGCTATATCTCCTACACCTTTTACAACAATACCACTCTTTGAACTTTTTGAACGTTTAGATGTATTTTTAGATATAACATCTTCTATTTCAATATCTTTTAATTCTTTATTTTGTTCTTTTTCATATTCTTCGTAAAGTCTATTTAAAATTTGTCCCTCTTTAATTCCACCATGCCCTATAGCAGCACATAGAGCATTCCAATCTACAAAACCGTATTTATCAAGTACAATTTGTTTCCATTCGTCTTTAAGTAAAGTTGAAAGTTCAATCCCTTTTCTTTTTGCTTCTTTTTCTATTAATTCTTTACCTTTTGATATATTCTCTTCTTTATATTCTTTTTTAAACCATTGTGTAATTTTATTTTTTGCTTGAGAGCTTTTTACAAGTTTAAGCCAATCACGACTAGGTCCTTTTGAATTTTGAGATGTTAATATCTCTATTCTATCACCATTTTGTATTGTATAATCAAATTTTACTATCTCACCATTTACTCTTGCTCCGACCATCTTATTACCAATAGCAGAATGTATCATAAATGCAAAATCTACAGGCGTTGAACCAGTTGGTAAACTTATAACTTCACCCTTTGGTGTAAATGAATATACTTGGTCACTAAATACATCAAGGTCTAATTTTAATGCTGCCATAAATTCTTTATTATCAGATAAATCTCTTTGCCATTCAAGTATTTCACGCAACCAAGTAAGTTTTTCTTCCGAACTTTCTTTTTCTGATTTATCCCCTTTACTTTCTTTATACTTCCAATGTGCTGCTATACCATATTCAGAAGTTCTATGCATATCCCAAGTACGTATTTGAATTTCAAATGTTTCACCTTCTGGACCGATTAATGTATTATGAAGTGATTGATACATATTTGGTTTTGGCATTGCTATATAATCTTTAAATCTACCGGGAATTGGTTTATACATTTCATGCATTATACCTAGCACTTCATAGCAGTCTTTAACTGTATCCACAATAGCTCTTATTGCAAATAAGTCAAAAATTTGGTCAAGTGTTTTATGTTGGTTGACCATTTTTTTATAAATACTAAAAAAATGTTTAGGTCTTCCTTCGACATATGCAGAAATACCTGCTAATTCTAATTTACCCTTAACATCATTAACTATTTTTTCGACATACTCTATACGTTCGCTTTGTTTACGCTCTATTTTTTCAGCCAAATCATAATATACATCAGGCTCTAAATATTTAAGTGATAAATCTTCAATTTCTATTCTTATTTTAGATATACCAAGTCTATGTGCTAGAGGGGCGTATATATCAAGAGTTTCTTGAGCAATTTCTTTTTGTTTTCTTTCAGGCATAAATTTAAGAGTTCTCATATTATGAAGTCTATCTGCAAGCTTTATTATTATAACTCTAATATCTTTTGCCATTGCTAAAAACATTTTTCTATAATTTTCAGCTTGTGCTTCTTCTTTAGTTTGAAAATTTATTTTTTCAAGTTTAGTAACACCATCTACTAATAATGCTACTTCTTCACCAAACAGCTTGACTATATCGTCATAACCATACCACGTATCTTCTATAACATCATGCAATATAGCAGCAATTATAGTTTCTCTATCCATTTCGAGATTAGAAAGTATTATAGCAACTTCAAGAGGGTGTATAATATACGCTTCCCCTGAACGTCTAAATTGATTTTCATGAGCTATTTTTGCAAGAGTATATGCCTTTTCTATCATAGACAAGTCTTTAGATGGATGATATGATTTAATTTTTTTTATTAATTTTTCGTACAATTCAAGATCTGATTCATATTCTGACATAATAATATCCATCCTTTCTAGGTATAAATTGCTGTGAAAGTTAAAGCACTCTCTCACTGCACCCCTACATTTTAATATATTATATTATAAATACTCTTTTAATATATTGCAAGTATTTATATTTGATTTATAACATAGTCATCAAACTTTTTTAAAGTTTATCAATATAAGTGCTTGAAAAATTGGAAATGTTAAATAAATAGTTAAAATAAAAGTAGTAAAGAATAATAAAATATTATTTATCTATTATTTTTTTTAATTAAAGTTGTGTCGCACTCATTAATGAGTGCGACACAACTTTAATTTGAATTTTTTATTAATACTACACTTTTTTTTAATAAAATTTTATGATATACTCATTTTGTATTTATTAAACTAAAAAGAGTGTGAACATATTCATACATAATTTTAAAGTTTGCATTTATAATAAGAGATTAAACATTCTATAACATTTAGAAAGGATTAATTTATGAAATTACAACAATTATTAAGTTATATAAGGCGTGCTGTAGATGATTATGAAATGATAAAAGAAGGAGATAAAATAGCAGTTGGACTTTCAGGTGGTAAAGATAGTGTTGCACTTTTAATTGGATTAAAAGCATTACAAAGATTTTATCCACAAAAGTTTGAATTAGAAGCTATTACCGTTTCACTTGGATTTGAAAATATGAATTTTGATTCTATGATAAATTTATGTAGAGAACTAAATGTTAACTATACTATAGAAAACACAGACATAGGAAATATAATATTTAATGAAAGAAAGGAAAAGAATCCATGTTCTTTATGTTCTAAAATGAGAAAGGGTTCTTTAAATGATAGTGCTAAAACATTAGGATGTAATAAAATTGCACTTGGACATAATAAAGATGATGTTATGCAAACATTCTTTTTATCCTTATTTTATGAAGGAAGAATTAATACTTTTTCTCCTATAACATATCTCGATAGAAAAGATTTATATTCTATAAGACCTCTTATATATGTACCAGAAAAAGAAGTTAAAGGATTTATTAATAAATGTAATATAGAAATTGTAAAAAATCCATGCCCTGCAAATGGTAATACTAAACGTGAAGATATGAAAAATTTTATTTATAGTTTAATGAAAGATTATCCTAATGTAGATGATAAAATATTTGGTGCTATACAACGTTCTAATCTTAATGGTTGGGATAAAAAACATTAAATTTTGTTGATTATAAATAATAATAAAATTAATATTTTAAATTTTAGTTTTAATTATTACAAAAATAATAGTGGAAGAAAGTTCATTCTAATTAATTGTAGTAATCACTTGACAAAATACATATAAATATATCATAATATTATATATACTTTATACAAAAATGGGGTGATACTATTGAAATTAAAACGTGTATGGATGTTGTTGTTTTTTCCACTAGCATATATTTTAAAAAGTATATCATATTCAAATCCTAATTTTTCAGAATGGTATTCTACAAAAATATATCCTCTTATTTCAATACCAATAAACTATGTAACATCAATATTTTCTTTTTCACTAGCAGAAGTTTTAATTATTTTAGTTATTTTAACTGTAATAATATACATTATTTTATACATAATTAAATTTATTAAATATAAAAACCAAAGAAAATCTAATACACTTAAATTAATTTTAAATTTCCTTTGTGCATGTTCTACTATATACTTTATATTTATAATATTTACAGGAATAAATTATAATAGACTTACTTTTGCTGATAAAAGTGGTCTTACTATCAAACCATCTTCTAAATCAGAACTAATTATTTTATGTAATGAACTTATCAAACAAGCAAATACATTACGTACACAAGTTGAAGTTGATGATAATTCTATCATGAAATTAAATAGTAATTATAATACTGCTATTGAAGCAAGTATTGCATATGCTAAAATGAGTGATGAATTTGAAACTTTATTACCTAACTATGGTAAACCTAAACCAGTGTTTTTTTCAAAACTTATGTCTTATGCTAATATTACAGGAGTATTTTTTCCTTATACATTTGAAGCAAATGTAAATACTAACATACCTAACTATTCTATACCATCTACAATGTGCCATGAACTTACACATCAAAGAGGTTATATGAGAGAAGATGAAGCAAATTTTTTAGCTTATTTGGCTTGCCTTAAAAGTGATAAAGTTGAATTTAAATATTCTGGCGTTATGTTAGCATATATTCATGCAAGTAATGCTTTATATGATATTGATAAAGAAGCTTATATTGATTTATATAGTAAATTGAGTGAAGGCGTTAAAATAGATTTAAATTACAACAATAAATATTGGGATAAATTTGAAACTAAAATAGCTAAAATATCAAATGAAGTAAATAATGTTTATTTAAAAATTAATAGTCAAGAAGATGGTGTAGAAAGTTATGGTAGAATGGTAGATTTACTATTAGCCAATTATAGAAAAAACAATGATATTTAATTATGATATATTTTAAAAGATATAAAATTTAAAAAAGACATAAAATTGTTTCTAGTAAGAATCTTTTTATGCCTTTTTTATTTATAGTTTTTAATTTGTAGTTTAGCTTATTTCATTTTTTGTTCTTGTTTAATCATATTTTCTATAAATATCCCATATCCTTTTGTTGGTTCTTGTACAAATACATGGGTTACTGCTCCTATAATCTTATCATCTTGTATGATAGGACTTCCGCTCATTCCTTGTACTATACCATTTGTATGTTCTAGTAATAAAGGGTCTGTTATTTTTATTACCATTCCTTTAGAATCATCATTACTAAATTTATTTACACTTTGTATATATATTTCATATTCTTTTATTTCATTGTTTAAAATATTTGAAAGTATTTTTGCTTTTCCTTCATGTACTTCCTGTTGTAAACCTATTGTCATAGCCTGAGTTGGTAAACTTTTATCCAAAGTTTTATTCATAATTCCATATATACCATAAGGGGTATTTATTTTAACTTTACCAAAAGATTTTTCACCTATAATATTTCCTATAAGTTCACCAGGAGAACCTTTTTTACCTTTTTTCACTGAAGTTATTTCAGAAGCTGATATTTCGCCATCTCTTACTGACATGATTTGTCCTGTATCTATATCTAATATACCATGCCCTAATGCTCCAAAACTACCAGACTTAGGATTATAATATGTTATTGTTCCTATACCTTGAGTACTATCACGTACCCATAAACCTATTTTATATAACTTATCATCACTACTTTTAACAGGTTGTATACTTGTTTGGATTATTTCTTCTTCTCTCTTTATTTTTAAATTTATTTCATTACCATTACTTTTTTCTATTTCTTGTATTAACTCTTCCTTGTTATTAAGTATTTTTTCATTTATTTCTAATATTAAATCACCAGATTTAACAATTCCTTTACTTGGCTCATATGAATTTCCATCATCACAATTTACAAATCCTGTACCAAGTACCATTACACCATCTGTATTTATTCTAACACCAATAGTATTGCCACATGGAACTATCTGCATATCAGATAATATATCTACTTTTAAAGTTTTAAGTGGTATCATACCAAAAAGTTTTAATTCTACATCTAGCATACCACTATTTTCACTTTTAACTGAAAATTCCTGAGCTAAATTTATATTAATATTTTCACTTACAGGTTCATTATTTATATTTAATACAACTTTATCTTCACTTAAAACATTAGCTTGAATTGGAACATTAAGTTTAAAAATATGTTCTTCACCTTGTTTTAAATATATTTCTGTTGGAAAGAAAAAGTTAGCTAATAAAAAAGGGCTAAGTACTATAATAGTTATTAAAACTGTAAGAATGAATAATATAATCTTTTTAGTTTTCAATTTTCTTTTCATTCTTTCACTTCCTTACAAGTTATTTTCTAATTATAACTTAACCTTTTTTATATATCCTTATACAATACAATTATTAGATAATATAAAGATTTATTAAGTATAAAATTTATTTGTTAGTGTTAATAAAATAATTAAATTTAAAATTAAAGTTGGTTCGCACTTAAAATTAAGTGCGACATAACTTTAAAATAAAAAAATATTTATTTAGCATTATTATCTAATTTAATTATTTTAATATTTTTAAAATATTTTGTTGTAATATTTAAATAATTTATATATTGTATAAAAAATAATATAATGATAAAATAATATTGTAAAAAGTTGAATATTTTAAATTTGAGGTGATTAGATGAAAGCTATTAATATTTTAGGAATATCATTAAGTGGCTCTGCAATTTTAATAGCAGCAGCAGGACTTACATTATCAATTATAGGACTAGTAAAAAGTATGAACTAATTTTGTGTTATTTTTTTCACTATTTTAAAAAAAAGTATTTAACAAAATATCTTTTTGTGGTATACTATAGTTGTTAATGTCATTGGAAATAAATTCTTAAGGCATTTTCTTTACAAAACACAAATTTTATTAGGAGGAATTTACAAATGGTAAAAGTAGGTATTAACGGTTTTGGACGTATTGGTCGTCTTGTTTTTCGTGCATCATTAGCTAGAACAGATGTACAAGTAGTAGCAATTAATGACCCATTCATTGATTTAGATTACATGGTTTATATGTTAAAATATGACACTGTACATGGTCAATTTAAAGGTGATGTTTGCACAAAAAATGGTAAACTAGTTGTAAACGGAAATGAAATAACTGTATTTGGTGAAAAAGACCCAGTAAATATTGCTTGGGGAGATGCAGGAGCAGATTATATTGTTGAATCAACAGGTGTATTTACAACTCTTGATACAGCAAACGCACACTTTAAAGGTGGCGCTAAAAAAGTTGTTATCAGTGCACCATCAAAAGATGCTCCTATGTTTGTTATGGGTGTAAACAATGATAAATATACAAAAGATATGAACATTGTATCAAATGCATCATGTACAACAAACTGTTTAGCACCTCTTGCAAAAGTAATCAATGATAACTTTGGAATCAAAGATGGTTTAATGACAACAGTTCACTCAACAACAGCTACTCAAAAAACAGTTGACGGACCTTCAAAGAAAGACTGGAGAGGCGGACGTGCAGCTGCTGGTAATATAATTCCTTCTTCAACAGGAGCAGCTAAAGCAGTTGGTGCAGTTATACCTGAATTAAATAAAAAATTAACTGGTATGGCATTTAGAGTACCAACATTAAATGTATCAGTAGTTGACTTAACAGTTAATCTTGAAAAACCAGCTAAATACGAAGATATCAAAGCAGCAGTTAAGAAAGCATCTGAAAATGAATTAAAAGGTATTCTTAAATATACAGAAGATGCAGTAGTATCATCAGACTTCATTGGTGAAGTATGTACATCTGTATTTGATGCTGATGCAGGTATTGCTTTAACAGATACATTTGTTAAATTGGTGGCGTGGTATGACAACGAGTGGTTGCGTCCAAGATGGGTTGAATGTATTGCCTAATTAGCATTAGGTCTGAATGAGAGATAACAGAGGACAACAGACTTAGTTGATGCCGAAAGGCTTAGATGACAAAAGCATGTCTGTAAAGGGTATACATTTAATGTAACTGGTGAAAAGTGTGATATTCGAGTCCTAAGATTTTGAGAAGGGTTAAAGGTGTTCTCCTTAAAGAATGAGTCAGAGTGGCAATATTGTCAGCAGTGCAGAAAAGTAACCAGTTGGAACTGCATTAACTTCTGAATTATTATAATATATATAATAATTACAAAGATAAACATTCCCCATTCGTGTTTATCTACTCTCAAGTGCGAAAGCCAGAAGTTCACAACTACAGGATAGTAGTAAATGGTTAAAATTCAACCCAACACTCAATAGTTTCTATTATATATAGAAACAAGCTATACATCCAATACTAACTGGAGATTACCTAAGTAGAAGTGGTTTTAAAACCTATTAGCTTTTAGAGTTATGAAAATTCTATATGGTAACGGAGTTCCCATAGTAGTCCGAGAAACCTGAAATAACAGGTATTGCCGTTAAATCGGAAGCGAGAAAATTGCTCACACTTATATAGAAGTATATAAGACACTTTCTTATAAAAAAAGTTAGTGATGGCGAAGGGGAGCAGTAATTCATTCTAAAATTATAAGGAAAGGGTGGATTCCCTTGAGAAATCCCGAACAGATTTTAGAAAACTTAAATAAACAATCTGTCAAACACTATAAAGATGACAAGTACAAGTTTAACGAACTTTATAAACATTTTTTAAACCCATTATTTTATAAATATGCATATGCACAATTATATTCTAATTTTGGTTTCAGTACTATAGGTATAAATGGAGAAACAATGGACGGTTTTAGTGATGAATTCATACAGAAAATAATAAATTGTATGAAAGATGAGAGCTATCAACCCAAACCTGTTAGAAGAATATTTATACCTAAGAAAAATGGGAATATGCGTCCTACCCAAATACCTTCTATAATTGATAGGTATATTCAAGAAATTATAAACGAGATATTAACAATCATTTATGAACCAATATTTAAGAAAAATTCATATGGTTTTAGGCAAGGGTTAGGTTGTCATAATGCACTACATGCAATACAAACAACTTTTCAAGGTACAGTATGGTTTATTGAAGGAGATATTAAATCTTTTTTTGATAATATTGACCATCATGTAATGATAGAAATTTTAAAGAAAAAAATTAATGATGAAAGATTTATAAGACTTATATGGAAGTTCCTTAGAGCAGGATATTTAGAAAATTGGACATTTAACAAAACTTATAGTGGAACACCACAAGGTGGAATTATAAGTCCAATACTAAGTAATATTTATCTTAATGAATTTGATAACTACATCAAACAATTACAAGAAAACTTTAATAAGGGAGATAGTAATAAAGTAGGTGTAACATCTAATTACAATAATAAGAGATATAAATTGAGAAAAATTGGCAAAGAAATTAACGCTAAGCAAGTTTACAATACTCAATGTATTAAGAATAAAGAGTATAAGGAACTCATAAAAAACTATAAAAAGTTAAAGTTTGAACAAATTAATTCAACTAGACAAGATTATAATTCAAAAAATCGTTACAAGAAATTATGCTATGTGAGATATGCAGATGATTTTATTTTAGGTGTAATTGGTTCAAGAGAAGAAGCAGAAAATATCAAACAGGATATAGGGAATTTTCTCAACCAACAATTAAAATTGGAATTATCCAATGAAAAAACTTTAATAACTCATTCAAGTAATAAAGCTAAATTTTTATCATATGAAATTAGCATTTATCAAAGAGGCATAATTCACAAAGTAAGAAATCCTAAAACGGGCATAGTAGAATTAAAATCAGACGGAAGAGGACAAGTAAAACTCACTATGTCAAAAGACATCATCATTAAAAATCTTGTGGAAATGGATATTATTGAGGACTTAAATGCAAAAACATGGAAAGCAAAAAGAAATTCCAAATTAATTGGAAACTCTGATTTAGAAATTATTGAAATATATAATGAACAAATTAGAGGATTATATAATTACTTTCGACTTGCTAACAACGTTTCAATAGAGATGAATAAATTTTATTATATAATGAAATGGAGTATGTTTCATACATTTGCAACTAAATATAAAAGTACAGTTCCTAAAATGCTTAGTAAATATCGCATAGATAATACTGAAGAATTTGGCGTTCCATATGAAAATAAACAAGGTAAACAAATAAGAAAATTTTATCATGAAGGCTTTAAAAGAAAACAATATGTTGAAAATAAATCTAGTAGTGTAAGTAATGAAGATTATATACCAAATATGTATAAATTTATGGGTAGAAATGAATTAGAAAAGAGAATTTTAGCTAATAAATGTGAATGGTGTGGTAAAGAAACAAAATGTCATGTTCATCATATAAACGCAATGAAAAATATACGGAACAAAAAAAATCCACTACATGTATTTATGTCTGCTAGAAATCGAAAAACTATAAACTTATGTCCAGAATGTCATCTAAGACAAAGACAAGGGTTAATATAACAGATTAAAAATTTAAGTGAATTATGAGAGAGCCGTGTGCAGTGACGAATTGCAAGCACGGTTCGACGAGGGGTTTTCGGAAACCTGCTATAGAAATATAGCAAGGCGTCGGATTCCTACTCAACGGTTACTCAAATAAAGTAATTGATTTAATAGCTCATATGTCAAAAGTAGACGCTCAATAATCAATATTAATATAAAAAACACATCTATATCAATCAGATGTGTTTTTTAATTTTTAAATTAATTATATATTAAACAAATGAAAAATCTATAGTTTTATCAGGAATACTTACTTTTATTAATTGAACAGCAACATGGTCTCCAAGTCTATATTGTTTTTTCTTTTTTTCTCCAATGAATAACAAATTATTTTCATCATAAATATAATAATCATCATCCATCGACGTTACATGAACTAAACCTTCAATAGTATTTTCAAGTTCAACATATATACCCCATGAAGTAACTCCTGATACGATACCTTCAAATATTTGACCAACTTTATCAGCCATAAATTGAACTTTCTTTAATTGGTCTGTTTCTCTTTCAGCTTCTTCTGCTACACGCTCTCTTATAGAACATTGTTTTGATACTTCTGGCATTTTCTTTTTTAAAGAATTTTCTCTCTTATCACTTAAACCACCATTTAAAGTTTCTTTTATTATTCGATGTATTTGTAAATCAGGATATCTTCTTATTGGTGAAGTAAAATGACAATAGTATTTAGCAGCTAACCCAAAATGCCCATCATTTGTAGCATTATATCTTGCTTGCTTCATAGACCTTAATACTATTTTACTTATTACATGTTCCTCTGGTTTATCCTCTACATCTGTTAATACTTTTTGTATAGCTTTTGGGTGAATTTCATTTGAACCTTTTATAAAGTATCCAAAGTTTGATATAAAGTCAATAAGTTTTTGCATCTTTTCTTCATCAGGTGTATCATGAGTACGATATACAAAAGGTTTATTTTGCCAATAATAATCTTCTGCAATAGTTTCATTACATACTAACATAAATTCTTCTATTATTTTAGTTGCAATATTTCTTTCTCTTAGTGTTATATCTGTTACTTTTCCTTTTTCATCTAATAATATTTTGCATTCTGGAAAGTCAAAATCTATAGCACCACGTTTAATACGTTTATTCCTAAGTATGATGCAAAGTTCTTCCATAAGTTTAAAGAATGATACAAATGGTTGGTTTTCATTAATTAATTCTTCATCATTATCTACAAGTATTTTTTTAACAATATTATATGACATTCTTTTATCAATATTTATAACTGTTTCAGCTATTTTATGAGATAATACATTTCCTTTTTTATCAATTTCCATTATACAGCTTAAAGCAAGTCTATCCACTTGTGCATTTAATGAACATATACCATTTGATAATTTGTGTGGTAACATTGGTATAACTCTATCTACTAAATAAACGCTTGTACCTCTTTTATAAGCTTCTTTATCAAGAGGTGTACCTTCTTTTACATAATGAGTAACATCTGCTATATGTACTCCTAAGCTATAATTTCCATTTTCTAATTTTTCTAATGAAATTGCATCATCTAAATCTTTAGCATCTTCACCATCTATTGTCACCATTTGTAGATTTCTTAAATCTAACCTTCCTTTTAAATCTTGTTCTTCAACTTCTGTATTAATAATTTCTATTTGTTTGTATACTTCATCAGGAAATTCTAAAGGAAGTTCATATTGATAAATAATAGATAATATATCTACACCTGGGTCATTTACATGACCTAAGATTTCTTTCACTACACCTTCAGGATTTCTTTTTTCATTAGACCAATTTTTTATTTCAACAAGTACTTTATGACCTGTTACAGCTCCTTTACTTTTTCCTTTAGGAATAAATATATCTTGGGTTATTTTTTTATCATCAGCTATTACAAATCCAAAATGTTTACTATCTTCATAAATACCAACTATATCATTTATTCCTCTTTCAATTATTTGTACTATTTCACCTTCTGCTTTATGATTTTTAGTTGCTTGTTTTATAATTCTACAAAGAACTCTGTCTTTGTGCATAGCATTATTTAAATATTCAGGAGAAATAAATATATCATCTTTCTCAGGGTCATCTAATACAACAAAACCAAATCCTTTTTGATTAGTTCTAAGAGTTCCTGTTAACATATTAAGTTTTTCAGGTAAAATATATTTTTCTTTTTTAGTTTTTAAAAGTTTACCTTCTTTAACTAAATCATTAAGTATTTTTTGAAATATATCTCTATCTTGTATTGGCACTTCAAATATTACACATAATTCACTTATTTTCATTGGAATATATTCTTTATGAGATATAAAATCCAATATTTTATTTTTTCTTTCAAGCATTATTTCATCATATTCCATAATGTCACCTACCATTTTTTAATTTAAAAATAAAATTTCTATTAAACTTTAATAATTAATGTTACATAGAAAATATTACTATAAATATTATACCAGATTTTTATACTTTTAAAAACAAAATTAAATTTATTTTTTGCAAAAATATATCAAAATTATTTTTGATATTCTTTGGAAAAGTTATCACATTTTATATATTAGTACAATATTATATAATTAAAAGGAGGTGTGATTAATGAGTGTATTAGAAATTAAAGATACTAAAACAAAAAAAATACAAGCTCTTACAGATATACTTGAATCTATAGCTTTAGAAGAGGCTGCTATTTCATATTTATTAAATGCTGAATGTGATAAATTACAAAAAACTATAGCAAATCAATCAAGTACACAAGATGATTTATTAAATATAAATAAGTCTGTTGATGAGTTAGTAGATACATTAACTAATTTAGAATTAATACTAAAATCTAAAATGAGACTTGTTTTAAAAGATAAATGTTATAGTGAGTATTGTGATGCAACTAAAATATGCCAAGATATCAAACTTTCATTACAAGCTACAAATGGTATCATAACTAAAATATCTCAACAAAGTGAAATTTATAACTTAGATGTAATTGATTCTACACAACCAGTTAATGTACAAATAGATACTATTCCACCAATGGTAGTATCTATTGAAAATTTAAATGAAACAGGAGTTAGTGTTTCATTATTAAATAATGTTATTACTATTACAAAAATTGGTGCTACATTTGAAGGAATTGTAACTGTTTTAGCACGATTTGGAGAATGTGAAAGAATTATAACTATCAATATAAATTCTCAAGAGATAACTTGTAATGAAGTTAGTTTAATTCCAACAGCTAATAAAGAAGCAGTATTAATTCCAATAGGAAATAATCATTATGAACTTGAATTATTAGAAAGTAAAAATGGCACTTTCATAACAATAGATACAAGTGATATAAATTTCCCAGTAACTGAAATTGAAATTAAAAAGAATGAAGTTACTAATGCTACTATAACTGTTGAGGAAAATGTTATTCATATAAAGAAACCTAAAGATGAAGAATCATCTGGATTACTTAGAGTTACAGTTTACTTTGGTATAGACTGTAAAGCTAATATTAGATTTGAAGTAGAAACTATAGACGGATAATAAAAATAACAATTAAAAATTAGGTGGTATACATAATTTATACTACCTAATTTTTATACTTAGTAAAGTTTAAATTCATACAAAAATATAATAATATAGTTAGCATATGTTTTTGTATATTATTTTTAACTTTACACCTTTATTTATAGTTAATAATTTTTTAAATTTTTCGCTATATATTAATGGTATTTTGAAAGGGGTGATTTTACATGGATAAATTTAAAATACTATCAATATATCCTATAAATACTGATTATTATTCAAAATATACATCTATAGCAGATGATAATGATTTTTTCTATATTGTTAATATATCAAGTTATAGGATAGACAAATATAATAGACAATTTGAATTTGCAGGATATATAAAAATTTCTAAAATGTATAATAGTATTTGTTATGACTCAAAAGAAAAATGTTTTTGGGGTGCTTATGATATTGAAGATAAAATATATAAACTAAATAATAATTTTGAAGAAATAAATCATATATCTATACATTGTAAAGAAAATCTAGGGCATATTAAAAGTATGTCAGTTGATGTGAATACCAATCAATTATTTATAGCATATTGTAAATATATTGTTCAAATTGATAAATCTAACCCTAATAAAATATTTGTAAAACAAAAATCTGATGATAAAACCTATACTGGAATAACATCTTTATATGAAGGATATATTATAACATTCAATAAAAATCAAAAAAATTACTTAATTATATATTCTGATAATAATAAAATTGTAGCTAAATTTGAATTGCCTAAACAATATGATATAGAAAATATAATAAGTTGTTATTGTGCTGAGAAGTGTTATGAAAGATATAAAATATATATATTAGCTTCTAAAGCATCTTCTAATTATTTGTTGGAGTGTGAACTTAATAGTACATCAAATACTTCAAATGATTATAATGATAGTTGTTATGACTTATGTGATTATGATTGTGATTGTAATTACGATGAAGAACATGAACATGAAAACGGGTGTAACAATAAAGAACATTATATTGATATAATTAAATCTATTGCACTAATTGAAGCTTCTATTGCAGATATTTTAAAAGCTGAAAGTAGAAAAATAGAAAAAATACTTGATACTACTGACAATATATTAGATATACTTGAAACAAATAAACAAGTAAATAAAACTATTGTAAATATAATTCATTTAGAACAAATATTATATTCAAAATTACAACTTGCTAGCGAAAATCATTGTTGTGAAGATGATTATGATATAGAAATAAGTAATTATTTAGAAAAATTAACATAAATCAATACTATATGCTAGTTTAAATACTAGTATATAGTATTTTTTATTTGAAAACACTATTTTTTAAATTCTAAAGATAACAATAAAAACATTTAGCTTTTTTATAATTATTAAACAAAAAAGACAAGGTAATTTTAACCTTATCTTTTTTATTTTTAATTTTAGTGTCTAAAATGTCTCATTCCTGTAAATATCATAGCAATACCATATTTATTACAAGCATCTATTGATTCTTGGTCACGTAATGAACCTCCCGGTTGTATTATTGTTGTGATACCTGCTTTAGCAGCTGCTTCAACGCAATCTGAAAATGGGAAAAAAGCATCTGATGCAAGAGAGGCACCTTTAACACTATCTTCACCTAAGTTATCTATTCCATGTTGAATTGCTTGTTCACAAGCCCATATACGATTTACTTGTCCCGGTCCAATACCTACGGATTGTTTATTTTTACCTATAGCAATACCATTTGATTTAGCATATTTTACAACTTTCCATGTAAATATTAAATCTTCCATTTCAGCGTCAGTAGGTTTTCTATCTGTAACCACTTTTAATTCATCTTCATTTAAAAGTAAATTATCTATTTCTTGTACAAGAATTCCACCTGATACTTTCTTTATATCTAATGAACCATTTGGTTGTTTTTGTTCAATATTATCTAATTTCATTACACGAAGATTTTTTTTCTTTTTAAGTATTTCAAGTGCTTCTTCTGTGTAATTAGGAGCAACTATTATTTCTAAAAAGATTTTGTTCATTTCTTCTGCTGTTTTAGCATCTATTTCTTTATTAGCAACTACAATTCCACCAAATATTGATGTTGGGTCTGAATTGTAAGCTTTCATATAAGCATCATAAATTGTATCAGAGCTAGCAACTCCACAAGGATTTGAATGTTTACAAGCTACAATTGTAGGTTCAGAATATTCTTTAAGTAATTCTAATGCACCGTTTGTATCATTTATATTGTTAAAAGATAATTCTTTTCCATGTAGTTGAACAGCATCTGTGAGCATTCCTTTTGTATTTCCGATTTCTTTATAAAAACAAGCTTTTTGATGGGGATTTTCACCATAACGCATTTCTTGTACTTTTTCATAAGTTAAACTTAAATTTTGTGGGAATATACTCATATTAGCTTCTTTTCTCATATATGTAGCTATTAAACTATCATAGTGTGATGTATGTTCAAATACTTTTGCTGATAAATAAAATTTTGTTTCTAATGATACATTTTTATTTGACTTTAATTCAGATATCACTTTATCATAATCTTTTGGGTCAACAACTACAGCTACATCTTGATAATTTTTAGCAGCAGAACGTAACATAGTTGGTCCACCTATATCTATATTTTCAATTGCTTCTTCTCTTTTAACTCCATCTTTTAATATTGTTTGTTTGAAAGGATATAAATTTACAACTACTATATCTATAGGAGTAATATCAAATTCTTCTAATTGTTTCATATGTTCAGGGTTACTTCTCATAGCAAGAAGACCTGCATGTATAAAAGGGTGAAGTGTTTTTACTCTACCATCAAGACATTCTGGAAATTTAGTTATGTCTGATATATTAATAACTGGAATTCCTGCTTCAGTTATTGCTTTTGCTGTTCCACCTGTTGAAATTATTTCAACTCCAAGCTCTTTAAATTCTTTAGCTAATTCAATTATACCGGTTTTATCTGATACACTTATTAATGCTCTCATTTATTTTTCTCCTTAAAATTTAATTTTACAAACAATTGTGTTTTTATTAAAACATATTAAACAAAACATGTCAATATATTAGTTAAAATTATCCGAATCAACATTGATTTAAATGTGATTTTATAATTATTTATTTAATATTTTAGAAATTAACATAAATAAAGGACGACCAAAGGTCG
>CAZWZB010000016.1:59768-77712 GCA_964638835.1 uncultured Eubacteriales bacterium
AAGGTCGCCTTTATGTTTTCATAAATTATTTAATTTGACTTAAATATTCATCAATACCTTTGGCAGCTTTTTTACCTGCTCCCATTGCTAATATTACAGTAGCAGCACCTGTTACAGCATCACCACCTGCATAAACACCATCTTTTGTTGTTTTACCTGTTTCTTCTTCTGTTATTATACATTTTCTTTTGTTTAATTCAAGTCCTTTTGTTGTTGATGATATAAGAGGGTTTGGAGATGTTCCAAGTGACATTATAACCATATCAACATCCATAGTAAATGCTGAATTTGGTATTTCTACAGGGCTTCTTCTTCCTGATGAATCAGGTTCCCCTAATTCCATTTTAATGCATTTCATACCTTCAACCCAACCTTTTTCATCTACGAGTATTTCAGTTGGATTTGTAAGTAAATCAAATATTATACCTTCTTCTTTAGCGTGATGGATTTCTTCTAATCTTGCTGGAAGTTCTTCTTCACTTCTTCTATATACAATATGAACTTCTGCTCCTAATCTTAGAGCTGTTCTAGCAGCATCCATTGCAACATTACCACCACCTATTACTGCAACTTTATTACCAACTTTTATAGGAGTATCATAATCTTCTCTAAATGCTTTCATAAGATTATTTCTTGTTAAAAATTCATTTGCGGAAACAACTCCATTAGCTGTTTCTCCTTTTATACCCATAAATTTAGGCAAGCCAGCACCTGAACCTATAAATATAGCGTCAAAACCTTCTTCATTAAGTAATTCATCTATGGTAACTGTTTTACCTACAATAACATTTGTTTCAACTTCTACACCAAGTTTTTTTACATTCTCTATTTCTGTTTTTACTACTGTATCTTTAGGTAATCTAAATTCAGGTATTCCATAAACTAATACACCACCAAGTTCATGAAGTGCTTCAAATATTTTAACCTGATAACCCATTTTAGCTAAATCACCCGCACAAGTAAGTCCAGCAGGTCCAGAACCTATAATAGCTACTTTTTTTCCGTTTGGAGTTGCTTTTTCTGACAAATCAATATTATTTTCTCTTGACCAATCAGCAACAAAGCGTTCAAGTTTCCCTATTGCAATAGCATCACCTTTTTTATCTAATACGCATTTACCCTCACATTGTATTTCTTGAGGACAAACACGACCACATACAGCAGGCAATGCAGAATCTTTTGCAATAATTTTTGCTGCCATTTCAAAATTTCTTTCTTTAACTTGTTGTATGAATTCAGGAATTTTCACAGAAACCGGACATTCTGTAACACATAAAGGATTTTTGCAGTTTAAACATCTACTTGCTTCTAATACAGCTTCTTCTTCTGTATAACCTAAACAAACTTCTGAAAAATTTTTAGCCCTTACTTTAGGGTCTTGTTCAGCGACTTTTATTCTTTTAAATCTATCCATTATTAACAGCCTCCTCACAAGTGTGTTCTGGTTTATGTGTATCTCCTTCTATAAGTTTAAGTTTCTCTCTACCTTCTTCACTTTTATACATAGCTTGACGTTTTATAGCTTCATCAAAATTTATTAAATGTCCATCAAATTCAGGACCATCTACACAAGCAAACTTAACGGTGTCACCAACAGTTACACGACAAGCACCACACATTCCTGTACCATCTACCATAATTGGATTTAAACTTACTATAGTTTTAATTCCTAATTCTTTTGTAACTAAAGAAACAAATTTCATCATTATCATAGGACCAATAGCTATAACTAAATCATATTTAATTCCTTTATTAACAACTAAATCTTTAAGTACATCTGTTACAAGTCCCCTATTACCATTAGAACCATCATCAGTGGTTAAATATAAGTTTTTAGTTTCTAATTTTATTTCATCCGTAAGTATAAATAAATCTTTATTTCTAGCACCAATTATTACATCACAATCTATTTCTAAATTTTTAAGATATTTAACTTGTGGATAAACAGGGGCTGTTCCAACTCCACCAGCTATAAAAAGTATTTTTTTATTTTTTAAATCCTCTATATTTTCGTTTACAAATTCTGAAGGTTGACCTAGCGGACCTACAAAGTCACAAATAAAATCTCCTTCATTAAGATTAGATAATCTAATAGTTCCAACGCCAACTGCTTGAAAAACTATAGTAACAGAACCAATATTACTGTCATAATCGCATATAGTAAGTGGTATTCTCTCTCCTTTTTCATTATCTCTAACTATAACAAACTGCCCCGGCTTGCATGATTTAGCAACTCTTTTTGCTTCTATATCCATAAGATAAATTCCATTAACAAGCAGTCTTTTTTTAAGAATTTTATACATTTAAATCTACCTTTCATTTATGATACTTGAATTTATTTACCTTTTTTTATCGCATATTTTTTCCATGGTATTTTAGTAGGAGTTACTTCTCCTAACAAATGTGTTATTTCTTTTTTACCATAATATATAGGGGTTTTATCTTGATTATATGACATTAAAACAATTGGAACTCCAGGAAAAAAAAATGAATGTTTTTTTATATAATTTATTGCTTTAGTTTTATCAGATAAAATATCAAGGGGAACTTCTATAAGTGCAAATGTTACATCACTAAGCTTCAGTAAAACTCCCTTTACTTCCATACATTCACCACCAGCATTAAAAATTAATTGATTTAACTATACAATATATATTTAAAAAAGTCAAATACCGACCGAAATATTTTATACCACTTTATTTTACATATTCAATTTAAAATATCATCTTTAAATATAAATTGTGGAAGTGCTAAATAAATAAAAATTTAATTAGCACTCACTAAAATATAAGTAATCAATTTTCCTTTACACTTGCAACGAAAGTGTAAAGAGATTTTGACTCTTGATAATATAAAAGAATATAGTAAATCTAAGGATAAATTAATAACATATATAAAAAATAAAGACTATCTAAAAAAAATAGTGTAAATAAAAATTAAAGATATGTATAACCTCAATCTCTATAATAAAGCCAAAAATGAATTAATGAATTATTATAATGACAAAAAATCTTGTAATGCTGCTACAAGAGTTAAGTAATAGATTTGAATTATAAAAGATAAATGAGTGAATATTTTAATTTACAAAAAACAATATAGCAGTTAAAATAATTATTGACAAATTTTATTGTAAAATATATAATGTTAGCGTAGGTTAACATTTTAAATATTATGTTGTAATATTGATTATTACAGAGTATAGTATTTTTAAATTATGATAATAATATATTTTAGTTAAATAAAGGGGAGTATAAGTTATGATAAAGGAAACATTTGTAACCAAAGAGCAGTTAGAAAAAATTATAGAAAAATATCCAACACCATTTCATTTATATAATGAAAAAGGAATACGCGAAACAGCTAGAAATTTAAAGTCAGCATTTGCATGGAATAAAGGATTTAAAGAATATTTTGCTGTTAAAGCTACACCAAATCCTTTTATATTAAAAATATTGAAAGAAGAAGGATGTGGTGTTGATTGTTCTTCTCTTACTGAATTAATGATGTCTGAAGCATTGGGTTTTTCAGGTGATAATATAATGTTTTCATCAAATGCAACACCCCCTGAAGATTTCAAATATGCAGATAAGATTAATGCATTTATAAATTTAGATGATTTTACACACATAGATTTTATAGAAAAATTAATTGGTATTCCAGAAACTATTAGTTGCCGTTATAATCCGGGTGGTGATTTTAAAATAAGTACTACCATTATGGATAAACCAAGTGATGCTAAATACGGATTTACTTATGAACAGCTTGTAGAAGGGTTTAAAATTCTTAAATCTAAAGGAGCAAAATATTTTGGTATACATGCATTTCTTGCAAGTAATACTGTTACAAATGAATATTATCCAACACTTGCAAAAATATTATTTGAAACAGCAGTAAAATTAAAAAATGAAACAGGTGTTGAAATTAAATTTATAAACTTATCAGGTGGAATTGGTATACCTTACAAACCAGAACAAGAACCAAATGATATAATGGTTATAGGCGAAGGTGTTAGACGTGCATTTGAAGAAGTTCTTGTTCCTGCTAATATGGGAGATGTAGCTATATTTACAGAACTTGGACGTTTTATGTTAGGTCCTAATGGTTGTCTTGTAACAAAAGCTATTCATGAAAAACATATCTATAAAGAATATATTGGATTAGATGCATGTGCAGTAAACCTTATGCGTCCTGCAATGTATGGAGCTTATCATCACATAACAGTTATGGGAAAAGAAAACTTACCATGCGACCATATGTATGATATAACAGGGTCTTTATGTGAAAATAATGATAAATTTGCAATCGATCGTATGCTCCCTACCATAGATATAGGTGATATATTAGTAATACATGATACGGGAGCACATGGTTTTGCTATGGGTTATAATTATAATGGTAAACTTCGTTCGGCAGAAATACTTTTAAAAGAAGATGGAAGTTGTGAACTTATAAGACGTGCTGAAACACCTAAAGATTATTTTGCAACATTTGACTTTACAAACTTGTTTTTGAACTACTAATGTAAAAAGGGGGATTCTAATGAATATATTTGATATTTTAGGTCCAGTTATGGTTGGACCTTCAAGTTCTCATACAGCAGGTGCTGCTAAAATAGGATATATAGCTAGAAAATTATTAGGTGAAGAACCAATAAATGCAGAAATATTATTACATGGTTCTTTCAAAGATACTGGTGTAGGTCATGGTACTGATAAAGCAATAGTAGCTGGTTTATTAGGAATGTTACCTGATGATATAAAAATACCTAAAAGTTTTGAATTAGCAAAACAGCAAGGACTTAAAATAAATATAGGAAGTATTAATTTAAGAGATGTACACCCAAATACAACCTTAATTAGAATAAATGGCAAAAGTAATAGAGAACTTGAAATATTAGCTTCATCTATAGGGGGAGGAGCTATTAAGATATGTCAAATAGATGGATTAGATACCAATTTTACAGGAGATTACCCCACTTTAATAGTACACAATATAGACCAACCCGGTCATGTTGCAGAAGTTTCATCCATGTTATCTCATAAATCAGTTAATATTGCAACAATGCAATTATACAGAGATAAACGTGGAAGTTATGCTGTTATGGTAGTAGAAACCGACCAACCAATACCTAAAGATGCTATAAAGTGGTTAGAACATTTAGAAGGAATTATAAAAGTAACATACTTAAATTTGGAGGATATTTAAATGTCGTTTGTATCTGTAGAAGGCTTATTACAAATAGTAGAAGAAACTAAAAAAACTTTATGGGAAGTAATATTAGAAGATGATATAAATGAAAGAAAAGCAAATAGAGAAGATTCTATAGCACATATGAAATCTCTTTGGGATGCCATGTGTAAAGCTAGTGAAAATTATAATCCTGATTTACGTTCTGCTAGTGGTTTATCTGGTGGTGATGGCGAAAAAATGAAAAATTCTGTTGATAATGATACTACCATATGTGGTAATTTTATTGGTAAAGTAATATCTCAAGCACTGCAAATGGGAGAATCAAATGCTTGCATGAAAAGAATAGTTGCTGCTCCTACTGCTGGTGCTTGTGGAGTTTTACCAGCAATACTTATTCCTTTTCAACAACAAAATAATATTCCAGATGAAAAAATGATAGAAGCACTTTATGTATCGGCTGGATTTGGACAAATATTTGCAAATCGTGCTTTTATATCTGGAGCAGCGGGAGGTTGCCAAGCTGAAGTTGGAGTTGCTTCTGCAATGGGAGCTGCTACATTGGTTTTCTTAAAAGGAGGAACAGCTAAACAATCTGCTAATGCTTGTGGTATGGCTATAAAAAATTTAATGGGATTAGTATGTGACCCTGTAGCTGGACTAGTAGAAGTACCTTGCATAAAAAGAAATGTAATTGGTGCAATGAATGCTTTAGCTTGTGCAGATATGGCATTAGCTGGAATAGAAAGTGTAATACCAGTAGATGAAGTAATAGATGCAATGAGGGAGGTAGGAGCTTGCTTGCCAACTTCG
Source organism: uncultured Eubacteriales bacterium (assembly GCA_964638835.1). Taxonomy (GTDB): domain Bacteria; phylum Bacillota; class Clostridia; order Lachnospirales; family CAZQDT01; genus CAZWZB01. The sequence goes on from CAZWZB010000016.1 coordinate 65,769, forward strand.
TTACGTGAAACAGGTAAAGGTGGAATTGCTGCTTCTAAAACAGGAATAGAAATAGCTAAAAAATTACATGGTGAATGAAGATATAAAAGATTATTTTTGTTGTAAATTAGATTAATATATGATAATATAAATTTAAGGTAATTGGAGACAAGGGTGTGTTGACCTCCCATTCACAAAAGAAGGGAGGTGATGCCAATGACTGACTATGAAGTTATAGTGGTTATGTTAATGTTTGGAACTTTAGTTTCAACAATGATATTTGGCATACTCTCTTTAATAGTGGCTATAATAGCACTATTCAAAGACAATACAAAAAAATAACGCCCTGTCTTTAGCCAGCCAGGCGTTATTTAAATAACAATTGAGGCTAACCACTCTTATGGTCGATTGCCTTTTAATAATTATATTATAACATAAATTTTAAGTTTGTAAACATAAATTTTTATAAAATTTTTAACTTTTTTTGTTGTAAATTAGATTGACATATAATAATATAAATTTAAGGTAATCGGAGACAAGGGTGTGTTGACCTCCCATTCACAAAAGAAGGGAGGTGATGCCAATGACTGACTATGAAGTTATAGTGGTTATGTTAATGTTTGGAACTTTAGTTTCAACAATGATATTTGGCATACTCTCTTTAATAGTGGCTATAATAGCACTATTTAAAGACAATACAAAAAAATAACGCCCTGTCTTTAGCCCGATAGGCGTTATTTTAATAATAACCGAGGCTAACCACTCTTGTGGTCGATTGCCTTTTAATAATTATATTATAACATAAATTTTAAATTTGTAAACATAAATTTTTAGTTTGATAATATAATTAAAGGTAATTCTGGTCTGTTAAAAAGCCTAAACATTGTTTTTCCAACGCCTAAACCTCTACTTACAATAAGTGTATGTTTATCTATTAAGTATGTTCCTTCATAATATTTAGGGAAAAACTTTCTTTCTGGTGAAAGCACTCCTCCAATAAAAGGGACTTTTATTATTCCTCCATGCACATGACCACATAAAGTTAAATCTGCTCCCCATAAAGCATATGTTTTAAAGAAAAAAGGATTATGTGTTAAAAGTATATTAAAATCTTCTGAATTTAATTTTCCTATACTATTTTCTATATCTTTCAATTCAAATGTGTGTTTTTGTCTATATTGATAATATTTTAAACTTATATAAAGTCCATATATATTTATATAAGAATCATTTTTAGTTATTTTAATCATTTTATTATCTAATAAAATTACTCCTAAATCTTCAATTTGTTTAAACAATTCATATATTTTTTTATCACAAAGTTTAATTTTCTGTTCATGATTTCCTAAAATAAAATATATTTTATATTTTTTAGTTAATTCAGTAACCAAGTTTAAAAATGTACTATACTCATTATTATTTCTTGTTAACATATCACCTGTTATTACTATGATGTCAGGTGATATGTTATTTATTTTATCTACTAATATTTTATTATCTTTACCGAATTTTTTATTGTGTAAATCTGATAATTGAAGTATTTTAAAATTATTAAATTCCATAGGGATTTTATTGGATTTTATTTTATATTCCGATATATCAATATTATTATTTGAATCATATATTGCTAAAAGTAATAAAAAAAATAAAATTATATAAACCATAACTATTATCCATTTGTTTCAACTAAAACACAAGCTTCAATTGTATTAATTCCTTTTTCTTTTGCTTTTAATAATAAATCATCACTTATTGTACCAGGTTGTAACCAAATATTTTTAATACCAACTTCTGCACATTTATCAATATAATCAAGCCCCAATTTAGGATTTACTACAAATACTGCTACATCAGGTTTTTTATCTAATTCTGATAATTGGCTATATATTTTATCTCCATCTATTTCTGTATACTTAGGTGATATACCATATACTTCGTAATTCAATTGTTTTAATCTTTTATAAATTTTATATCCATACTTTTCAGTATCTGTTGTAACTCCTATTACAACCCAAATCGAATTATTTTCAATCAAATTTTTCTTAATCATTTTAATTCCTCCTATTAAAAATATTTATAGTATTTGTATTTTTTTAATATTTATAACTTAAGTCATTTCTTCTATATAAATTTCTTTTTTATCTTCCATACTTAAGTCAAATATAGAGCCATTAATTTCTACAATAGGTCGTGAAACATTTTTATTAATAAATATAATTTTAGCATCTTGTCCTGTATTTAATTTAACAGTAGCTCCTAAATAGCTACATGCCATATTATCAAGTATTTTATGTATTATGCTAGGGTCAAAATTTATATAACTTTCTGATTCTAAAATACTAAAAACTTTAAAAGGACATATTTTTGAACGATATGCACGAGTAGCAGTCATAGCCTCAAAAACATCAGCTATTGCTAATATCCTTGCAAATAAATTTATTTGTTCTCCTTTTATACCTTCAGGATATCCACTTCCATCATATCTTTCATGATGCATTAATATTCCTTTAAGTATATTGTCATTTAAATTTTGTTTACTAGCTAATTGATAACTATATATAGGATGTTTTTTTATTTCTTCATATTCTTCAGGTGTAAGTTTGCCGGGTTTATCGAGAATACTTTTTGGTATTTGTGTTTTACCAATATCATGTAATAAGCCAGCTATTCCTAAATCATTTATCATTTTAGATTCTAAATTTAGCCACTTTCCAAATGCTTTAGCAATTATACTTACATTAAGACTATGAGTATAAGTTACATCATCAATAGGTATATTCTCTAAAAATGAAAATAATTCACTATTAGTTTTAAAAGTTTTATATACATCATCTGTAATACTTATAAAATTATTAGTAGCTCTGATTTCACCATTGGAAACAGCATTAATACTATTAGTAACTTCTTGTTGATTTTTTTCATATACTTTAACAAAATTATTAAAGTTAGGATTACTTTTAACTTTTTTATTGTATTCACTTTCTTTATGTATATGTTTAATATCTATTGAATCATAATCCATATCATCAGGTATTTCCACTATTATAGATTTAACACCATATAATGCAAGTTTAGTAATAGATGAACGCTTTAAAACAAATCCACTGTTGAAAATAAGGAACCCCAACTCATTATAAACATCCCCAAAAGCTTTCATCCCTGGTAAAATTTCATTTATACTGATAGTTTTTGTTTTCATATAATATAACACCTTCTTCTTGGTTTCTTAATTTTAATGTATTTTAACTTACTTTAAAAGAATTTGATTTGCAATTGAAATAACACTCTCTAAATATCCCTTATAGGCTTTAATTGAAAAATCATTTGCAATACATTCAAATATATTATCATGAAATGTAAAAACAAAGTGTCTTTTTTCGTTCCACTCGATTTCATTAAAATTAGAATGTATAGAATTAATTTTCTTTTGTTCAGAAATCCAAGAGGAGTTAATTACCTCATGTATTTGATAACATTCTAAACCATGATTGTATAGGGGATGTGCGTGTAAAACTTCATCATTTATACCACCAAAACGAAAACAATAATAATTTGCAAAACTAACCAAAGCAATAAAATTTTCTACTTCTTTATCTAACACACAAATTTCAGCCAAAAATTTGTTCCAACTAGGACTTGTAGTATCAATAGAATATAATAAAAATATTCTAAAATCATTAGAAATAACATATGGGCAAGGTGTACCAGTATCTTGTGGGAAAAATGTGTTAATTAATATTGCTGTTTCTTCACATTTTAATAGTGACATTTTTCTTTGTAATAGGGATATTTCTTTTAATAAAGGTATATATTCATTATAATTTGTACATTTGCTTAATGAATTATTAAGTTGTTTTATTTTTTGTTCAATTATTGTTTGGTGATTCATAATCTGATTCTCCTAAAAAGTATTTTTATAATAATACAATTTAATTTTAGAAACTTAATTAATATTAAATCTAATTTAATTATATATTTTGTTGTTGGTAATATCAATAAACATATAGTACTATACAAATTTTGCTTCCTTTGAATGAGAATTAATGAGTTCTATAATTTCTTCATATTCTCCTAATCCTTTTAAAATAACTTCCACTTCATACCCTTTATTTATTAAAATAGACTTCCAAGTATTATTTAAATCTTTTTGTGTGTGAACTCCTGCTAATAATGTAAAAGGAGCTAAATAGACTTTCTTAATATTTTCTTTAGAAATACATTCTATAATATAACTTAAATTGGAGTTTTCTAATGTACTCACATATATATTTTTGAAATTTAAAGCTTTAAAGTTATTTTCTAGTTTAATATATAAATCATTTGAGGAATATTTTGAACCATGACCCATTAATATAATGGCTTCATTTTCTTCTTTTAATATATTGTTTGCTATTACTTCACAACATATCTTATAATCATTATCACTATATAAGATAGGTTTTCCTAATTTAACAATTTTAAATTTATTGTAAAATATACTTAAATCAATATTACCTGCAACATAAAGAGGCTGACATAAAACTTCATTATAATTAGCTTTATATAAATTTTCTAAAATTTCATCAAGTGTATTAATAATTAGATTTTCTCTAGCTAGTTTATCAATAATTACTTTTGAAGTAAAGGCTCTAAAAAAATTATAATTATTAAAAGTTTCTTTTAGACCATTTTCAATTTGTTCTATAGTTTTTAATGCTGGTTTATAAGTTGTACCAAAACTTACAACAATTAATGCTTTTTTATTCATATATATAACTTCTTTCTTAATTAATTCGTTTTTAATCTAATAAATATAACCACTTAGATTAAACTAAGTGGTTATATTTATAATATCATATTAAATTTTTGATATAAAATAATTTGTTATTTATATTTTACTAATTATTCTTTAAAGTACAAATATATATCAGAGTAACTACCCTTAATATCGAAATTATTTAATTTGTTATTACGTTGAACTTTTTCATTATATTTTTTATTATTTACATATAAATCTCCAAAACTAAGTGAACAATCATAATTATATGCATCTTGATTAAGGTTTGTATGTAATTTAACATCTCCAAAATCAGATTTAATATAATTATTTCCTAAAAACTCACCACTTAAATCAATATTACCATAATTATTTTTAATATCTAATTTACGTGTATAAAGTTCTTTAGCATTAAAATCAGAAAAAGAAATATTAGCTTCTAAATCACTACAAAAAAGATTTTGAATATCAATATCACCATATTCTGATGTGATTGTCATTTCTGCATTTCTTAAATTAGTATTTACATTTTTAAATTTACCATTACCGAATGAATTTTTATATTCAGTCTTTTCAGAATATAAATCTCTAATATCAGAATTGCTATATTCTAAAGTTATTTTTGTATCATAAGAAATAACATCATTAATTTTAAAATCTCCAAAAGATGTACTTGCATTTAATTTTGCTATGCTTAATCCGCTTAAATTCAAATCCGAATAAGTATTTTTAATATTTACATTTTGAAACTGTGTTACTTTAGGTGCATATATTTTGATATAATTATCTTCATTCTTATTAATAAAATTTCCTATATTAAAATTAAAAATTTGTATTCCTGGTTTAGAATTATTATTTATTTTTAAAGTATTATTTTTTACTTCATATTCTACAGCATAATCTTCATAGTAACATATATCAATCCCATAATTACTACTTTGTATAAATTCTATATCTACAAAATCAACATTAATTTCAATATTATTAAAGCTATTTAAATTATAATCCTGTATATATTGTGGTTTACTAGTATTTATAGTTGGGATTTTAATTCCATTTTTAGTGATAGCTAAACTTGTTTTACCTCCCATGAAAAAACCAGAGGTTGCTAAAATTATACCTATACCTATTAAAGAAACACTTACCTTTACTAACTTTTTCTTTTTCTTTGGTTTATAACCATAACTAGGGTTTTGATTATCATTACTTTGATTTATATTATAGTTTTCATTATCTTGATTATAATTTTGATTCATATTTAGCTCTCCTTTTATTAATAAATTTTATATTAAAAACCTACATTAACTGTAGGCTTTAATTATATTATTTAAAATCTAAATAAACATTCCCAAATTCACATTGAATATCAATATTGTTTGAGGCATTATTATTTTGTGATATATTTGAAGTAAAATCAACATCATAATTTTTAGAAGATTTAGAGTTCTTTTTAATAATTTGATTATTTATATATATTCCTCCAAATTCAGCAGAACAATTATAATTATATTGATTTTCTTTAAGACTTGGATTTAAATAAACATTTCCGAATTCAGAAGTAATATTAGTATCATTTAAAATTTCACCGCCAAGGTTAAGATTACCGAACTCCATATTTATATCTGTATTATAAGAAATAATATCTTTAATATCAACATTGCCAAACTCTGAATCTATTATTAAATTATTTATTTCTACATCTAAATTCATTAAATTTAAATTAGAAAAATCATTTTTTATATCTATATTGTCAAATTCAGCACCATAAGGAATATATATTTTAATATAATTATCATTAGATTTAAAATTGTTAAAATTATTATTATTAAAGCCAATTCCAAATTTTTTATTATCAGTATGGTAACTATTTATTTCTAATACACCATTATTAATTTCATAATCTATAAAATAATCATCAAAACCATCTGTATATTCATAGTAACTTATTTCTATTCCATAGTTATCACTATGTAAAAATTCTATATTTGAAAATTCAACATTAATTTCAATATCATTAAATTTTTCTATATTTAAATTTTGTATATATTGAGAATTTCTATTATTGATAGATTTATTTTTATTATTGGTACTAATAGATACAAAATTATTTTCTGTAGCATCTTTAACAACATTATTAACATACTCCGTAAAATCATAATCGTTGTAATTAGTATCATTAATATATGTTGTAAAATCCATATCTTCATAAATGCTTTCTTTAATAGAATTTGATACATTATAGTGTATGTTATCTATATTATCTCTAATTGGAATTGACACAGATTTTTCAACATTAGTAATATTTCTAGCCCATTTAAGAGGGAAAGGTATATTTGTTTTACCACCCATACGAAAACCACCAACTGATAAAAGCACTCCCACACCTATCATACATACACCTATTTTTATTAATTTTTTAGGTTTCTTAGATTTATGACTATAATTAAAATCTGTATTTTGAGTATTCATATTGTTATTATTATTATTTGTATTGTTATTAAAATCTTGGTTCATATTTATCTCTCCTCAGATAGAATTTTATTTTTTATTTAATTTAAACTCAATTATTGTTGAAATTTTGGTTCATATTTATCTTTTCTTGATAGGATTTTTCTTATAAACCCTACTATAAATTTTACCATAATTTTTGTTAATCTTAATACTATCTTAGAAAATAGAATTCCACTACCTAATAGTATAAATCCAACTCCTATAACTAATATTGCTGTTGCTATGTGTTTTAAAATTAAAGTTATACTTATTCCTATTAAAAAAATTCCTACACCAGAAAAGGTAACCCCTATAATTCCAAGAGACAATACTAAACAAAATGCACCTAAAGTTAATGCAAATATAAATCCTATAATTGCTATTGCAAATGGTATTGATATAAATAATCCAAATAAAGTACTAATTATCATAAAAATACTTGATGTTTCTTTTCTTTTATCAACGAATTCATTATTGTTGTTCATATCTTGGTTCATATTTACCACCCTTTACTTTTAATAAAATTTTACTTACAAATCGTGCTATCCAGCCCAATCCTTTTTTTGTTATACTTGATACTGGTATAAAAGATATAATACCAATACCTAATAATAAAAATCCTACACCCATAACTAATATTGCAGTTGCTATATCTTGTAAAATTAAAGTAATACTTATCCCTATAAGAAAAACCCCTACACCAGAAAAAGTAACTGTTATAATTCCAAATGCCAAAACTAAACTAAATATAGTTAATACCAAAGCAAATGCAAATGCTGCGATAGCTATTGCAAATGGTATGGCAACTGTTGAAGCAAACAAAGCACCAATTGCAAGAAAAATATTTGATATACCCTTTTTAACTGATTTTGGATATGTTTTTGAATTGTTAATTGTATAATTAGCTATAATTTGAGATGCTATGTTAGAAGGAGAGCCTAATTCTTTTGTTACACGGTCTTCATTTTGTTCTCCTGCTTCATCAAAATATTCATTATAATAAAGTACAGCATTTTCTATTTCTTCCTTAGGTAAACCATTAAGATTTATTCTAAGTTGTGATATAAATTCATTCTTACTCATTTAATATTCCTCCTTCAATAACATTTTGTCTATTTTTTTTTTGTAATCATCCCATTCATAAACATATTCTTTAAACTTGATTCTTCCATAATCAGTAATAGAATAATATCGTCTATTTCTTCCTTGGAATGGTTCATCATAAGTAGTTAAATACTTATCTTTTTGTAGTCTTCTAAGTACAGGATATAATGTAGATTCAGATATATCAATTACTTCTTTAATATTTTGAGTTAAAACATATCCATAAACATCACCTTTTGAAAGTACAGATAAAACACATGCATCAAGTAAAGCAGACCCCAATTGAAAGACCATAAAATCACCTCCTCGAGTTCGTTTTTATAGATACAATATTATACGTCGTATAATATTATTTGTCTGCAAATATTTTTTTATTTTTATAAATTTATTTTAAAATAATATTAATTATTAATTTAAATGTAGATATTTTATGAATTTTATAACTATCAATATTTTATTTATATTTAAAAATAAGAGAGCGGTAAAAGAATGCTAATTCGTCAAATTATTTTATTTTATTGATATACTCTTCGCTCATTACTGTAATTTTCAGGTTTTAAGAGTATTTCTAATTCAAAATTTATTTTACACTATTTTTTAGTTATAAATCTTTTCAATTTTAATTACTTATTTAGTACATGAGATCTCATTGTAAAATCAATAAAAATAGAATCAATAAAAAAATATTTGGCTTCAAAATCTCTTTACACTTTCGTTGCAAGTGTAAAGAGATTTTAAAATATTATTTTAGAAATCAAATTTTTTATTTAGATAGATTTTAAATACTTTATATGATAAAATAATTTTAAACTTTAAAAAGGAGATTAAATTTATGGATGAATTTATTGAAAAGTTAGTAAGTATTGTTCCAAGTAAAAGGCAATTAGAATGGCAAAAACTAGAATTTACTTCATTTATTCATTATGGAATAAATACATTCACAGACAGGGAGTGGGGGGATGGTAAAGAAGATATATCTATCTTCAATCCAAAATCATTAGATACAGATAAATGGTGTGAAAATTTATTAAAAGCAGAAATAAAAGCCTGTATTTTAACTGCAAAGCATCATGATGGTTTTTGTTTGTGGAATACAAAATATACTACACACTCTGTTATGCATTCTCCATTCAAAAGAGATATTGTTCTTGAATTGTCTAACTCATGTAAAAAGTATGGAATAAAATTTGGGGTTTATTTATCACCTTGGGATAGACATGAGACTACATATGGTCAAGGAAAACTTTATGATGATTATTTTTGTAATCAACTTACTGAATTAATGACTAACTATGGCGAATTATATACTATTTGGTTTGATGGTGCTTGTGGTGAAGGTGCAAATGGAAAAAAACAAGTATATGATTGGGAACGATATTATAAATTAATTCGTGAACTACAACCAAATGCTGTTATAAGTGTTTCAGGCCCTGATGTTCGTTGGTGTGGAAATGAAGCTGGTAATTGCCGTCCATCTGAATGGAGTGTTGTACCAAAAAGAATGATGGATACTGAAAAAATAAAAGAAGAATCTCAAAAAGTTGATGATGCAGAATTTTTTAATAAACCTATATCTTGTGAAAACTTAGATTTAGGAAGTCAAGAAGCATTAAAAAATGAGAGGGATTTAATATGGTATCCAGCAGAAGTAGATACTTCTATTTCCGACGGTTGGTTTCATCATGATAGTACAGATAACAAAGTTCGTTCTTTAGAAGAACTTAAAAAAATATATATTAACTCAGTTGGAGGAAATGCTGTTTTACTTTTAAATATACCTCCTCATAGAGATGGTTATTTTACAAAATATGAAGTTGAGCGTTTGAATGAAATTGGTGAATTTATAAGAAACATTTTTAAACAAAATTTAATTGAAGACGCAAAACTAATTGCTTCATCAACAGAAAATCCATATATAATTGAAAATATAACAAAGGATAATGAGGATTATTGGAAAGCTGAAGACTATTGTCAAACTTGTAATATAAAAATTAATTTTGATGAACCAAAAAAAATTAGTTATTTAGTATTACAAGAACAAATTAAATTAAGCCAAAGAATTGAAAGTTTTGAAATTAGTATTGAAGTTGATGGAAATTATAAAACTATTTATAAAGGAACTACTGTTGGATACAAAAAAATCTGTCAGTTTGAAACAGTATGTACTAAAGATATTATTATAAACTTTACAAACTCGAGAAAATGTCCAACATTAAAATTTATAGGAATTTATAATTAATACAGCAGGGTTAAACCTGCTTTTATAATAAGGAGAATTTATTATGAATTTAAATAAAAAAGATGAACTTGTATATTTTACTTTCCCTGAGTTTGAGAAATATCCTTTTATAACTCATGCATTTTCAAGTCGTTTAGGTGGTATAAGTGAAGGAATGTATTATTCTCTTAATTTAGGTTTTAACTGTTCCGACAAATATGAAAATGTTTATCAAAATTATAAAATTTTCTGCACTGCTTTGGATATTAATCAAGATGACCTTGTATTTGGAATGTTAACACATGATAGTAATGTAAGAATAGTTACCTCTTCAGATAAAGGTAAAGGAATATTATATAAACCTGATTATTTTTCTGTAGATGCACTTATAACAAATGAGCCTAAAGTTCCACTTGTAACAACATATGCTGATTGTGTACCAATATTTTTTTTAGACCCAATAAATAAAGTAGTAGCCATTGCTCATTCAGGTTGGAGAGGAACTGTTAAAAAAATTGGTGAAAATGTAATAAACACTATGCTTGATTATTATAGATGTGATATTAAGAATATATTAATAGGGATTGCCCCATCAATAGGACATTGTTGTTTTGAAGTTTCAGAAGAAGTTTATATGCAATTTAATTCTATGGATTGTCTTTCTAAAGAAAAATGGTATACTAAATTAGAAGATAAATATTATATAGATATGTGGAAGGTTATAAAAAGTATGTTTTTGAAATTAGGTATTTTAGAAAGTAATATAAGTATAACTGATTTATGTACAAAATGTAATTCAGATTTATTTTTTTCTCACAGAGCAACAAACGGTAAAAGAGGTTGTTTGTGTGGAGTAATACAATTAAACTAATTTGAACTTAGTAAAAGTCAATGAAACAGTTTTTCAAGTTCATTGGCTATATTTTTTTAAATAATACAAAATAAATCTTTTAATTTTTTTATAAATGTATGAATAAAATGCTTGACATTAGTTAAAACTTATGATACCATACTGAAGCTGTCGTTATGACAGTGAATTTATAGAAAATAAATAAAAAAGTTGTTGACATATATAAATATATATGATAGTATATCAAAGCTGTTGTCGCAACCAGTAATAAAAAAGAATTTTATAAATAAATAAAAAAATTCTTGACATATATAAAGAGATGTGATAATATATAAAAGTTGCTGTCGCAACTAAGAGTAAAAAAGAATTTTATAAATAAATAAAAAAGTTCTTGACAAATATAAAGATATATGATAATATATAAAAGTTGCTGTCGCAACCAAAAATAAATAAAAAAATTCTTGACAACGAAAAAAAGTTATGTTAAACTATATTTCGCTGTTTAAAATAAGACAAGTTGAACTTTGAAAACTAAACAATTAAAACC
>CAZWZB010000017.1:0-22929 GCA_964638835.1 uncultured Eubacteriales bacterium
AAATATTAAAAATACAACATTAATTATTAAATTGTTGTATTTTTTTTATTATTAAAGAAATTTATTAGTATTCAATTAAATAAAAGGGGGAGTACTCTACAATTTATAATGATTTGTATTTGCTTTTTACATTAAATTATAACAATATCATTTTTTGATTAACACTCTCAATTGTTTATTTAGCACTCCCTTATTTTTTATAATTCAAATATATTAAATATATTTTCATCAAATTGAGAAACATTATTGGCATTCCAATTTGAAGTTTAATTCTTTTAGTGGTATTACAAGATTTTTCGCCATTGTAATAATTCATTAATTAATTTTTGGATTTATTATAGCGATTGACGTTATACATATCTTTAATTTTTATTTACACTATTTTTTTTAATAGTCTCTGTCTTTTATATATATTATTAATTTATCCTTAGATTGACTATATTCGTTTACATTATCAACAGTCAAAATCTCTTTACACTTGCAACGCAAGTGTAAAGAGATTTTGACTAATTATATTTTATGTAGTGCTAATTAAATTTTATATTTCTATATTTAAATTATTTATTTAACACTATCAAAAAAATAATAATAAAAAAATAAAATTAAGAAAAAATAAAATTATTATAGTTTAAAATTTATAATCTTGAAACAAAATCTTGACAATGTGACATTATTAACGTACTATATTATATAGAACTAAAGTACAATAAGTATTAAGTTTAATTTAATATGAATTTAACTTATTCAAGCAAGCTTTTATAGCTTAAATTGAGAAGGTATTTTCATGTTATTAAGTACAAATTTATAATATTTTTTATTAAATTTATACTTAATATAATCAAAAGTTAAATAGATTTATCATAATTGATAAAATTTATTAAACTTATATTAAATTAGTTATTGAGAGGGTGAGAAAATGGCTCTAGAAATCATCAAAAACATTGCACAAGCTGAAAAAGATAGTGATGAAATCAAATCAAATGCACTTAAAGAAGCTGAGCAATTAAAGATTGATGCTGAAAACAAATGTAAAGAAATACTTATGAAATCGAAAGAAGAAGCAAAATTATCTAAAACAAAACTTATTCAAGAAGCAATTGAATTAGTACAAAAAGACTTGGACAATATAATACAAGTAGCAAATGAAGATTGTACTAAAATCCGTAAAATAGCATCAGAAAAAATGTCTGAAGCAATTAGTTCAGTAATTGGAAAGGTGGTAGGAATAGATGGCAATAGTTGATATGAATAAAATTTCACTTGTCGGTCTTGAAACACAAAAACACCAAATTCTAAGTTTTCTTATGAAAAAAGGTACTGTTCAAATTGATGATAGTTCTACTCTTATTGAAGAAGAGTTAAAAGAATTTTTACAAAAAGATGGTGATGAAGATAGGGTATCAATATGTGAACAAAAACTTACAGTTATATCACAAGCTATATCAACACTTAATATTGTCTCTAAAAGAAAAAAACCGTTATTTTCATCTCCGCAAGAATCTAAAAAATTAAGTGCTGAAAAAGCAGAAGAATTATATTCTTTTGCATTAGAAGTAAATTCACTTTCAAGAAGAATTATTGAATTAAAAGCTAGTGAAAATACATTAAAAAGTAAAATTGATATAATGACTCCATGGATGAATTTGAATGTACCATTAGAATCATTAGGAACCAAATTTTCATATATGGCATTAGGTACATTGCCTTCTAGTGTAAATTTAGAGTCCATTGAAATTAAACTTGCAGAAGTAGCAAAAGAAAGTACTATAGGAATTATAAATAATGATAAAATTATTTCGTATGTATATTTAATAGCTCATAAAGATGTTTATGAGACAGCAATTGATACAATAAAAGAGTTTGGATTTTCAATCGTAAGTTTTTCTGATAATGAAGGAACTCCTTCACAGGTTATAAAAAATTGTGGACATCTTGTTGCTAAAAGTGAAAATGAAAGAGCAGATATTGATTCACAATTTATAAAAATGTCTGAAAGATTACCAGACTTAGAAAAATTATATGATTATTTTAATATGGAAAAAGAACAAGCTAACATTTTAAGTAATTTAGTAAAAACAAAAACTAGTTTTACTTTTAATGGCTGGTTACCAGCAGAAGAAAGTAAACTTATTGAAAAAGAACTTACAGAAAAATTTGAATGTTGTGTATATATTGAACCAGGAGATAAAAAAGAAGATATACCTATATTATTGGAAAATAATGCTTTTGTAGAACCTTTTGAAAGTATTACATCTATGTATAGTTTACCTCGTTCATCAAATATGGATCCAAATAGTATGGTAGCGTTATTCTATGCAATATTTTATGGTATGATGCTTAGTGATGCAGGATATGGACTTGTTATGACAGTGCTTTGTGGATTTATAGCATTAAAATATAAGCCAGCTGGTGGATTAGGTAAAATGACACGAATGCTTGCACTTTGTGGTATAACTGCAACAGTATGGGGATTTATTTTTGGAAGTATATTTAGTGGTTTAATACCTATGACAGGTCTTCTTGATCCTCTTGTAGATGTTATGCCTATTATGGGAATATCAATTTTATTTGGTATAACACATCTTTATGTAGGTTTAGGAATGAAAGCTTATATGTATATAAGAGATGGTAATCCATTAGCAGTTATTTGGGATGTTATAAGTTGGTATTTATTTGTAACAGGAGTAATTATACTTATAGCACCTACAGTTATGCCAGATTTAAGTAGTACTATATTAAATGTTGGTAAGGTTTTAGCAATATCAGGTGTCATATTACTTATTGCTACACAAGGTCGTGACCAAAAAAGTCTATTTGGCAAACTTTTTGGAGGAGCTAAAAGTTTATATGGAATAACTGGTTATTTTGGTGATATACTTTCATATTTACGTTTAATGGCTCTTTGTTTATCAACAGGAGTTATTGGAAAAGTTATAAACTTACTTGCTGGTATGGCAGGACCTTTAGGTATTTTTATATTATTAATAGGTCATGTAATTAACTTTTTACTTGGTGCTTTAGGTGCTTATGTTCATACAAGTAGGCTACAATATGTTGAGTTTTTTGGCAAGTTTTATGAAGGAGGAGGCAAAGCCTTTAATCCTTTTAAATTAAAATCAAAATATGTTTATTTTAAGGAGGAAATTTAAATGGAATTTTTTAATGGTTTAGCAAATGGGCAGGTTTTAGCAATTTGTGGAGCAGCACTTGCAGCTTTATTAGGCGGTATAGGTTCTGCAAAAGGTACTTCAATGGTTGGTCAAGCAGGTGCAGGAGTAGTAACAGAAGACCCTGAAAAATTTGGTCAATTACTTATTCTTCAACTTCTTCCAGGTACACAAGGTCTATATGGATTTATCGTAGCATTCTTAATCTTAACAAAAGTTGGTATAATGGATGGAAATATTCCTACAACAGCTCAAGGATTTATGTTCCTTATGGCAGCTCTTCCTGTTGGTATTGCAGGTCTTATTTCTGGTATTGAACAAGGAAAAGCAGCAGCAGCAGGTGTTGGTATAGTTGCTAAAAAACCAGGTGAAGTGGCAAAAGGTATTACATTCGCAGCTATCGTTGAAATGTATGCTCTTTTAGGACTTCTTATTTCTTTCCTTGCAGTAAATGGTATTACAGTAGGCTAATAAATTAACTCCTTAAGCTTCGCATAAGGGCTAAAATATAATGATAAGGAGATGAATGTTTTTGTGAATAATGAAAAAAAAATAATTGATAAAATTATAGCTGATGCTAATTCCAAAGCTCAAGAAATATTAACAGAAGCTCAGTTAGAAGTTTCAAAAAAAATAGAGGCTGCTGAACTTAAAGCAAAAAAAGAATTAGATGCAGAATTAGATATAGCTAAAGTGGAAGCAGTTAAAGCTAAAGCTAAAGAAATATCAAGTCGTGATATGATAGCTAAAAAGAAAATTCTTGAAACAAAACAACAATTAATAGATGAAGCTATTAAATCGGCTAAAGAAAAGCTATTATCATTAGGAGATAAGGAAGTTGAAAGCACTATTATAGCAATGCTTAAACAAGCTAATGTTGATAATACTATTGATGTAATATTATCTCAAAAATATGGTATTGATTTAAAAAATGCTATAGAAAACGCAGGCTATAAAATTTCTTCTGAAATTAGAGATATTTCAGGAGGGTTTATATTAAAAAAAGGCGATATTGAATACAATTATTCATTTGAAGCAATCATAGCAGTACAAAGAGAAGAATTAGAACAAATAGCAGCGAAAATTTTATTTAATTAAGGAGGTGTGTATATGTATGCTTATGCAGTAGCACGTATAAGAGTGCTTGAAAAAAATCTCCTTAATAAACACACATTAAATAATATGGCAGAAGCTAAAACTCCGGAAGATGCATTAAAAGTTTTAAAAGAAGCTGGTTATGGTGACAGTACAGAAGCAATTAATGTATATAGCTATGAAAAATTACTTTCAGATGAATTAAAAAAGACTTATGCTCTTATGGAAGAATTAGTACCTAATGAAAAAATGTTTGATATATTTTTATATAAAAATGATTATCATAACTTACAAGTGCTATTAAAACAACAAATTTCAGGTAAGAATGGAGAAGCTTATCTTATAGATAGTGGTTCTATACCATTAAATAAATTAAAAGAAGCTGTTTTAAATAAAAGTTTTAAAGAATTACCAGAAGTAATGGGTAAAGCTATAGAATTAGCATTTGATACTTATAGTCGCACTCAAAATAGCCAACTTATAGATATTGTACTTGATAAAGCTGTTTATGAACATATGTTTAATACCGCTTTGGAGAGTAAAAATGATTTTATAATTAAACTAGTTCAAGTAATGTGTGACCTTAGTAATATAAAAACATTCTTACGTATACTTAATATGAAAAAAGATTATGAACTTTTTGTAACTGCCTTTTTAGAAGGAGGAACTGTAAGAAAAGATTTATTTTCTACAGCATTTAAATTAGAAAATCCAGCAACTGAGTTTTTCAGTACAAAATATGGCGACATATGTGTAGAAGGATTTTCAAAAACCTTTACAGAATTTGAAAAGATTTGTGATAATTTTCTTATAGAATACATCAAGAAGGCTAAATATTTACATCTTACAATAGAGCCTCTTATAGCTTTCTTATTTGCAAGAGAAGCTGAAATAAAAATGGCTCGAATTATTATGACAAGTAAACTTAATAATATCAGTACAGAAATAATTAAAGAAAGGCTGAGAGAGTGTTATGTATAAAGTAGGAGTTATAGGCGATAATGACAGCGTTTTAGGTTTTATGGCACTTGGCATAGACATCTTTCCAGCACATGATAGTGATGAAATAAAGCAAACTATCAATAAATTAGCAGGAGAAGGATATGCCATAATATATATTACTGAACAGGCATCTTTACTTGCAAAAGATACTATAAAAAAATATAAGGACCAAAATTTACCTGCTATAATAGTTATAGCAGGTAGTCAAGGAAGTATGGGTATAGGAATGGCTGAGATAAGAGAATCTGCAAAACGTGCTATAGGTGTAGACATACTTTTTAATAAAGAATAAGTGAAGTGGGTGAGAATATAATGAAAAAAGGCACAATAGTAAAAGTTTCAGGTCCGCTTGTTGTAGCGGAAGGAATGAGAGATGCCAATATGTTCGACGTTGTAAGAGTTAGTAATACACGTCTTATTGGTGAAATTATAGAAATGCATGGTGATAAAGCCTCTATTCAAGTATATGAAGAAACATCAGGTTTAGGACCAGGTGAGGAAGTAATAACTACGGATGCACCTCTTAGTGTTGAACTTGGACCGGGACTTATAACTACAATATATGATGGTATACAACGTCCTTTGGAAAGAATGTTTGAAGCATCAGGTACAAATATTAAAAGAGGTATGGAAGTAACATCACTTGATAGAACTGTTAAATGGGATTTTGTTGCTAAACTTAAAGCGGGAGATATCGTTGAAGCGGGAGATATTATTGGTGTAGTTCAAGAAACACCAGTTGTTGAATGTAGAATAATGATTCCTTATGGGATTTCTGGTACTATAAAAAGTATTCAATCAGGAAACTTTACAGTAGAAGATGTTGTTTGTGTAGTAACAGATAAAAAAGGTAATGATATTGATGTAACAATGATGCAAAAATGGCCTGTTAGAAAAGAAAGACCATACAAAGAAAAGAAAACACCAAATGATTTACTTGTTACTGGACAAAGAGTTATTGATACATTTTTCCCAATAATAAAAGGCGGAGTTGCTGCTATACCAGGTCCTTTCGGAAGTGGAAAGACTGTAACTCAACATCAATTAGCAAAATGGGCAGATGCTGAAATAGTTGTATATATTGGTTGTGGTGAACGTGGTAATGAAATGACAGACGTTTTAATGGAGTTCCCTGAACTTAAAGACCCAAGAACAGGCGAATCCCTTATGAAAAGAACAGTACTTATAGCAAATACATCTGACATGCCTGTTGCTGCTCGTGAAGCAAGTGTTTATACGGGAATTACAATAGCTGAATTTTTTAGAGATATGGGATATAATGTTGCTCTTATGGCTGATTCTACTTCTCGTTGGGCTGAAGCTCTTCGTGAAATGTCAAGCCGTCTTGAAGAAATGCCGGGTGAAGAAGGTTATCCTGCTTACTTAGGTTCACGTTTAGCACAATTCTATGAAAGAGCTGGAAAAGTAATAGCACTTGGCTCTGATGGTAGAGAAGGAACTCTTACAGCAATTGGAGCAGTTTCTCCTCCAGGTGGAGATATTTCTGAACCAGTTTCACAAGCAACACTTAGAACAGTAAAAGTATTTTGGGGATTAGATGCTTCTTTAGCATATGCAAGACATTTCCCTGCTATAAATTGGCTTACAAGTTATTCATTATATCAATCAAGAATTGATAAATGGTCTGATATAAATGTTGCTCCTGACTTTGCAGAGCAACGTCAACAAGCAATGAGTATGTTACAAACAGAAGCGGAATTAAATGAAATTGTAAGACTTGTTGGTGTTGATGCTCTCTCCGACCCTGATAGACTTATACTTGAAGTTTCACGTTCTATAAGAGAAGACTTCCTACACCAAAATTCATTCCATGAAGTTGATACTTATGCGTCTTTGCATAAACAATATAGAATGTTAAAACTTATATTGAAATATTATGAAGAAGGCTCAAAAGCATTAAAACAAGGTATAAGAGTAACAACTTGTATGAAAGCAGATTTTATTGAAAAAATAGGTCGTGCAAAATACGTTGAAGAAAAAAATGTTGATGCAGAATATGATTTAATAGAAGCACAAATAGTATCAGAGCTTGCTGATTTAGTTAAGAAAGGAGCTGACTTAGAATGATAAAAGAGTATAGAACCATACAAGAAGTAGCCGGTCCTCTTATGCTTATTAAGCAAGTAGAAGGTGTTAAATACGATGAGCTTGGGGAAATAGAATTAAAAAGCGGTGAATTACGTCGTTGTAAAGTTCTTGAAGTTAATGGTACAAATGCACTTGTACAGCTTTTTGAAAGTGCAGCAGGTATAAACTTAGCTGAAAGTAAAGTTCGTTTCTTAGGTAAAAGCTTAGATTTAGGAGTATCACCTGATATATTAGGTCGTGTATTTGATGGTATGGGTAATCCTATAGATAATGGTCCTGCTATAATACCAGAAAAAAGACTGGATATAAATGGTGCTCCTATGAATCCAGCAGCACGTGACTATCCATCAGAATTTATTCAAACAGGAGTATCTGCAATTGATGGACTTAATACGCTTGTACGCGGACAAAAATTACCTATATTTTCAGCATCAGGTTTACCACATTCAGATTTAGCTGTTCAAATTGCACGTCAAGCTAAAGTTCGTGGTACAGATTCTAAATTCGCCGTTGTATTTGCTGCAATGGGTATAACATTTGAAGAAGCAGATTACTTTATAAACGACTTTAAAGAATCTGGAGCTATCGACCGTTCTGTAGTATTCGTAAATTTAGCTAATGACCCTGCTATCGAACGTATATCTACTCCACGTATGGCACTTACAGCTGCTGAATATTTAGCATTCGATTTAAACATGCATGTACTTGTTATAACAACAGATATAACAAATTATGCAGAAGCTCTACGTGAAGTATCTGCTGCTAAAAAAGAAGTTCCTGGTAGACGTGGTTATCCAGGTTATCTATATACTGACCTTGCAACTATGTATGAAAGAGCTGGAAGATTAAAAGGTAAAGAAGGAAGTATAACATATATACCAATCCTTACAATGCCTGAAGATGATAAAACACATCCTATCCCTGACTTAACTGGATATATTACAGAAGGACAAATAATACTTAATCGTGATTTATACAAAAAGAATATAATGCCTCCTATAGACGTTTTACCATCTCTATCACGTCTTAAAGATAAAGGTATTGGTAAGAATAAAACACGTGAAGACCATGCTGATACAATGAACCAACTTTTTGCTTGTTACTCTCGTGGTAAAGATGCAAAAGAACTTATGGCTATTTTAGGTGAAGCAGCTTTATCAGAAACAGACTTACTTTATGCAAAGTTTGCAGATGCATTTGAAAGAGAATATGTATCACAAGGTTTTAGTGCTGATAGAACAATAGAACAAACTTTAGAAACAGGTTGGAAACTATTAAGTATTATGCCTAGAAGTGAGTTAAAGCGTGTTAGGGATGAATATCTTAATAAGTATTTACCAAAAGAGTAAAGGAGTGTTACTTTATGGCAAGAATAAATGTAAATCCTACTCGTATGGAAATGAACAGGCTAAAAAAATTACTCAAAACAGCTACAAGAGGACATAAACTTTTAAAAGATAAGCTAGATGAACTTATGAAACAATTTCTTGATATAGTTAAATTAAATAAAGAGTTAAGAGAAAGAGCAGAAGAAGCTCTTTCTCAAGCTTATAAAGGGTTCATACTTGCAAGAGCAGATATGAGTTATGAATATTTAGGTGAAGCACTTATGATGCCAAAACAATCTGTAACAGTGGGTGTATCAACTAAAAATATAATGAGTGTTAATGTTCCTATGTTTGATATTAAAACAACAAATAATCAATCAGACATATATCCATATGGTTTTGCTTTCACATCAGGTGAATTAGATAATGCAGTAGAAGCATTTTCAAGAGCCATGGAACCTCTTTTAAGACTAGCTGAAAGTGAAAAAACAGCACAACTTTTAGCACAAGAAATAGAAAAGACACGTCGTAGAGTTAATGCGCTTGAAAATATAATGATACCAAATTATAAAGAAACTATACGTTATATAGCTATGAAACTTGAAGAAAATAATCGTGGTAATACAACACGACTAATGAAAGTAAAAGATATGATGGTACAAAAAGAAATTGAAAGCCATCAATCAGCATAAAAAACTCCCCTAATAATGATTATTAGGGGAGTTTTTTATAGGTAAAGTAAAGAATATTACAAACAAAAAGATACTCTGTTGAAAATTCTATTTAAAAAAATTTAACTAAATCAATTTTCATATCAAAATACTTAAAAAGTTATAATAAATTCATAGTCAATAATATACAATATGTAACTATGTAATATTAGTAAATTATTGAATTAAAAATTTGAGAGTGATTACATACAGATAGGTTTTTATAAAATTAAATTGAAAAATCTTTTACACTTGCAACGCAAATGTAAAAGATTTTTGCCTGTTGATATTATTTTATTGATACTATTTTTATTAATTTTACAATGAATTCGCAGGTTTTAAATAAATAATTAAACATAAGAACATTTATACATAAAAAAAAGTGTGAAAGTAATGGATGCTTTTAGACCTTGAAAATTACAGGGTTAAGCAAAGATTATAAATAAAATAAAATTATTTGACGAATTTTTAGAATATTTGAAATCTAACTACTACTCTCAAAAATTTTATTTGAAATAATAAAGGAAATATATTAAAATAAAATAATAAGTTATAATAGAAAATATTGGAGGCTGAAAAAAGTGAGTAAAATAAATATCATAGGTTTAAATGCTAAATTATTGACAAATACTACTCGAATTGAAAAAGCAAAAATCCAAAATAATAAATACATTAGTAAAAGCAAACAAAAAAAAATATCTGAAAATGATAATTATAATCAAAAATTAAAAAATATTGAGAATAACAATAAAAAAGTAATAATAAAAGAAACATTTGCAGATTCTAAAGAGGTGGAAACTCAAACAGAAATATTTGTCAATTCTAAAGGAGAGAAAATAGTAGCAATGAAAATGCCCTTTGGTAGTCTTCGATATATAAAAATAGGTGAAGTAACAGATTTTTTAATTGATAATGCTGAAATTTCCACAAATATTGAAGCATTAGAAAAATGATATAGTATTTAGATAGGGCTATTAAAAAAGTAAATAAGCCTTATTATAATGAAGATAATAAATCATCATGCCAAAATAATATATAATAGTTGGTGTATCTTCAAAAAATATAATAAGCATTAATGTTCTTATGTTTGAGTAATTTTTGTAGAACGGAAAATAATCATGGTAATCAACCCAACTAATGAAAATAAAAAATAGTATGGTACAAAAGGAAATTGAAAGTCATCAAACAGAAAAATACTAACAATTATTGCTAGCATTTTTTATTTTGGCGATTTAGAAAATGTAAATTCTTATATTTTTACATACAAGCACAATAAAATTTTACTTACATAAAATGATATTAGAATTCTATTTTAGAGAGGTTTCTATAAAATGAAAAATAGTGATATAAACTTTGCAATAATTTATGGCGATTTAAGACAAAAACTATTAATAGAACTATTAGCTAATGATGGATATAATGTTAATGTATTAGGGTTTGACGACATATTTAATTATAAAAATGTAGCATTGTATAATGATTATAAACAAATCATACAAAACTCTGATGTAATAATTGGACCATCTCCATTTACAAAGGACGGGCAGAATTTATTTACTATATATGATTATTTACCAAATTTAAGTATAGAAAAAATATTTAATGAATGTAAAGGTAAAAAATTCATGGCTGGTGTTATTTCAAGTTCAGTAAAAAAAATGGCTGAAAAAAATGGTATAGTACTTCATGATTTATTAGCAGGTGAGGAAGAAACTATATTAAATGCTATTCCAACAGGTGAAGGTGCTATACAAATTGCAATTCAAGAAAGTGATATAACGCTACATGGAAGTAATGCTTTAGTTTTAGGCTATGGTCGTTGTGGTAAAATATTAGCTAAGATGTTAAAAGGAATAGGTGCTAATGTATATGTATGTGCTAGAAAAGTTAGTGATATTACTTATGCAAAAGCATATGGATGTAATACTATTAAATTCTCTGAATTAGAAGAAAATGTTGGCAATATTGATTTTATATTTAACACAATTCCTAAAATAATTATTGATAAAGAAATTATAAAAAATTTAAAACAAAGCTGTATTATTATAGATTTGGCATCTGCTCCAGGTGGGACAGACTTTAAAATAGCAGCTGAATATGATATAAAAGCATTGTTCTGCCCAAGTTTACCAGGAAGAGTTGCCCCTAGAACTGTGGCAAATACAATGAAAAAATGTATATTAAATATTTTAAAAGAAACAGGTGAACATTATGAATAGTTTAAAAGATGTAAAAATCGGTGTTGCATTATGTGGTTCATTTTGTACATTTGATATAGTAATTGCTCAAATAGAAAAAATGGTAAGTGAAGGTGCAAATGTATTTCCAGTAATGTCTTTTAATTCATCTACTATAGATACACGATTTGGTACAGCAGAAGGCTTTCTAAAAAAATTATATGAATTAACAAATAATAATGTTATTACAACTATTCAAATGGCAGAACAAGTTGGTCCTAAAAAAATGTTTGATATATTAGTAATTGCACCATGTACAGGTAATACTCTTGGAAAACTAGCAAATGCTATAACAGACACACCTGTTTTGATGACTTGTAAATCTCATTTAAGAAACAATAAACCAGTTGTTATAGCCGTTTCTACAAATGATGGTTTAGGTATGAGTATGAAGAATATTGGTAAATTAATTAATGTTAAAAATATGTATTTTGTTCCTTTTGAGCAAGATAATCATATAGCTAAACCTAATTCTCTTGTTGCTAAAATGGATATGATTATACCAACTGTAAAAGAAGCTCTTGATGGAAATCAAATTCAACCTATTTTATAAATTAATATTATATTTAATTAAAAAAGGAACAACTTATTTGTTGTTCCTTTTTATTTCTAGTTAATATTTTTTACAATTTCAATTCCGTTGTTTGACATACTGAATAATGCAGTAATATGCATTAAGTCAGCATAATGTAAACCATTATCAAATGTATTTACAAAGTTTTCAGGAACTATTATTCTTGAATTTATATTGTTAGTATTAAAGTATGTTTTTAATGTTATAGCAAATTGATAAATACATATATCTGTACAATCACCAACCACTATAAAAGTATTTATTTCTTTATTATTTTTTAGCCATTCTTGAAATTCTAATTCCAAAAAAGCATTTGTAGAATTTTTAGGTATTAATTTATAATTTTTTATTTCATCCACTACTTTACATTCTAAAGTATTCTTTATACAATGTGGAGGATAAGCATTAAATTCTAAACAATCAATATCATGTGTATCAGCAAAAGCTATTTTTGTTATTTTAAAATTATCACATTTTGCTGAAAGTTCAGCTATAGGTTTTATTAAAGCTTCATTTCTTTCACTATATAATGCTCCTTCTTTTACAAACCCATTTATCATATCAATAATAATCAAAGCTGTTTTATCTGGTATAAACTCTGATAAATTGATAGACGGTAAATTTTCATAAGTATCATATAATTTACCTAGTACAAAACTGCTTTTTTCTAAAAAGTCATTCTTATTCACAAAATCAATCCCTATTAAAATATATTAGTATTTATTTCTTCTTCTATATCTATATTTGATTTTATTATTGGTTTAATTGTAAAACAGAACTCAATATTTTTATTTTGTAATCTATATTCTTTAGCTAATTCTGGTCCACAGCTATTAGAACCTATTCCACTGTTCATATAATCTATATTAACTATTGTTTCTAGTCGTTTCTTTAATTTATATGTGTGGTCTGCTTTTGTAATATCTTCTGGAGTATAGTGTGCCACATTAAAAGAAAAATCATTCATAGCTCTAAATAATAATCCTTGCTCTAATTGATTTGTTACTATAAGCCATTCTGTTGAATAGTGACTTCCATTTTCTTGTGGTTTTACATAGTTTTCATGCATATCACTTACATTTGAAATAAACTTTGATTTATATGAACCAATATGTTTATCAATATAACTTTCTTGTGGTCCATAACCAAAATATTCTACAAGTTCATTTCCTTTTGGCATAATTAATTGTAATCCGAAACGTGGTAAGTATGGTGCGTCTTTTCTAATATCTGCATTTATTTCTACTTTTATTTCTCCATTTGCATATATGGACCAATATAAATTACCTTTTATTACTGGTTTTTTAACTGCTCCACCAACTGAAAATTCAATTAATATCTTAATATAATTTTCAGTTTTATCTTCTACATTTACTTTATAAATATGAGTCTTAGCACAATTATAAAATTCATTGAACCAAGCATGTTTTATATTTCTATCATTATCTGTAGGTGCTCTCCATATATTAAATTTAGGAATACCTTCTACCATTTCAACACCATTGTAGTTTATGCTATCAAACATTCCATAAATTTTATTAAAGTTAAATATAAAGTCTTCACCTTTTATAATTATGCTTTTTAAAGTTTCCTCTGTTTCAATAATCCCTAATGTAGATTTATCAACTAAATTTTTAACTATTTTTTCTTCTGATAATTCAAATTGGAAAAATCCAAGTTCATGATTATTATTACACCATTTAGTTGAATTTTTTTGAACTGTAGATACTATAAGTGTATATCTACCATCTATAACCTCAGGATAATTATAATCTAATTTAATAAATTCAATTGTTTTAGGAGAAGCATTTAATTCATCAACAAAACCTTGTTGTACTATAGTTCCGTTTTTTTCTATTTTCCATATTAAATAGATATTTGATAAATCACTAAAATCATATAAATTTATAACTTTGATAAGACCTGTTTTTATATTTTCAACTTCTATTTTGATAGGAGCAATAATATTTTTTAATTCTAACAATCCAGTATGTATTTTCCTATCAGGGTAAACTAAACCATCAACACAAAATTCACCATCATTAGGATAATCATTAAAATCCCCACCATAAGTAAAATATTTTTCACCATTTTCAGTATATTGTGTAACTGAATGGTCAGTCCATTCCCAAACAAAAGCTCCTGCAAAACGTGGCTCTGTATTTATTAAATCCCAATAAGGTTTTAAATCTCCAGGTCCATTACCCATAGCATGGCAATATTCACATAATATTAAAGGCCTATTTTCATTTTCATAACTTAAAAATTGATTTATCCAATCAACTTGTGGATACATTCTACTAGCTACATCTAAAAAATATGTATCTTCATATTTAGGGTTTCCATCACCTGAACTGAATGCTCCTTCATAATGAATAAGTCTTGTATTATCTCTTTCTCTTGCCCATAGAGCCATTTTTTTATGATTTTCACCAAACCCAGATTCATTACCAAGAGACCACATCACAACACAAGGATGATTTTTATCTCTTTCAACCATTAATTCCATTCTATCTAAATAAGCTTTACTATATTCAGGTAAAGCTGAAAAATATGAAACATAATAAACATTATCAGCTTCCCAAGCACCATGTGTTTCTAAATCAGCTTCATCTATTACATAAAATCCAAGTTCATTACATAACTCTAAAAATTGTGGTGCATTAGGATAATGAGATGTTCTTACAGCATTTATATTATGACGTTTCATTATAAGCAAATCATTAAGCATATGGTCAAATGGTGTAACATGACCTAATTCAGGATGTGAATCATGTCTATTTACTCCTTTAAATTTAATAGGTTTACCATTTACCATTATTACTGAATTTTTAACTTCTATTTTTCGCAATCCCACTTGTATTGGTATGTATTCTGTTGATGTTTGTAAATATAATTTATATAAATTAGGATTTTCAGCAGTCCATAAATAAGGATTATCTAAATTAAATTCAATATTAGTAGTATTCTTTATAATTAAATTCTTTTCATATACTACTACATCATCTGGTGATTTTAATAGAATGTTACATTCACATTCGGAATTTGTTTTTAATTCACACTTTATAGTTGATAGTTTAAAATCTGAATTAAAATGTGTTGTTACAAATATATCTGAAATATGTTGCTTATCTCTATTTAATATATATACATCTCTAAATATACCTGACATACGCCACATATCTTGGTCTTCTAAATAACTACCATCACACCATTTAAGTACCATAACAACTATACGATTTTTACCTTGTTTTAAATATTGTGTGATTTTAAATTCTGATGTCATATGACTTACTTGACTATAACCAACATAATTACCATTTATCCATACATAAAAACAAGAATCTACCCCTTCAAAGACTAAATATTGTTCTTTATTATCTAAATTAGTAATATTAAAATCTCTTGCATATATGCCAGCTGGATTATCTGTAGGAACATGTGGAGGGTCAAAAGTATACGGATATCTAACATTAGTATATTGTGGTATATCATAACCATACATTTGCCAATTTGATGGTATAGGTAATTTATCCCATAAACTTATATTTTCACTATCCAAATAAAAATTATCTTCAACATCATAAACGCTATTATAGTATTTAAAACTCCATACACCATTTAGATTTTTAAAAAATTTTGAAGTTCCTCTAATTCCTTTTTTTGCTTTATCTATTGTATCATAAGGAATAAAATACGAATGAGGTTTTTCACAGTTTACATGTAATATTTTTGAATTTTCCCAATTTTTCTCCATAGTTATCTTCTCCTTTGATTTATACTTAGTAAAATTTCATAATTACAAAACTAAGCATAGTTATTATTTTTTAATTTATTTATTTGTTCTATAGTTAATCCTGTTCCTTGTGAAATTTGTTCTATGGATAAACCTAATGTTAATAAATTTTTAGCAATTTCAATTTTACTTTTTTCAATACCCTTTTCAACACCTTGTTCCATGCCTTTTTGAATACCCTTCTCAATACCCTTTTCAATACCTTGTTCAAATCCTTGCTTTAATCCTTCATTTCTAGCTTGTGACATTAAGCTATTATAATCATATAATGCTTTTTGTCTTTGTTCATATTCTTCTCGTTTTTCTTTATCAAAAGATATTTTTTGTAATTCTTGGTATGCTGTTTCTATATTTTTATTTTTTGTTGCTAACATTTTAATTACCTCCTCATTTTCAGAGTATTCTATAAAAGTTGCCCATAATAATAATAAATCATCACTTGTTTCTATATTATCAGGTAGTTTTGTTAATTCAATTATATGCCATTCCATTTTATCAGTATATATTGTATATGTTTTATCATTTCTTATATGAAATGAATTATAAAATTCTTTTTCTTCTAGTAAATCGAAATTTAAAATACTTATACTTATTACCTTTTTTAAAGTTTCATATTTTTCACCTGCTTCTATCGATTCAACATACATTTTTGAACTATAAAATAAGGTTCTATCTTGCCAATATTTAAAGGGTACTACTTGCATTTCAATATCTATTTCTGTATCATCATTTAATTTTAA
The DNA here is from genome assembly GCA_964638835.1 of uncultured Eubacteriales bacterium. Taxonomy (GTDB): domain Bacteria; phylum Bacillota; class Clostridia; order Lachnospirales; family CAZQDT01; genus CAZWZB01. The sequence continues at coordinate 16,759 of CAZWZB010000017.1, forward strand.
TCTTACATCTAATATTCCAAGTTTATCACTTTTTTGTTCTTGCCTTAAGTATGAATTTAATATTTGTGTAGATTTAATATTATTTAGTGATATCTTCAATACTGCAGATATAAAACTATTACGTACATTTTCGTTATTCATAAGTTCTTTAAATGCAAAATCTATTTTTAAACTCATTAGTTTATTTTTCATGATTTTATTCCTCCTTTGTTGTTAAAATTGACTTAACTTTTTATCTAGTATAACACAATTTTATATAAAATCAATATATTTTAATTAGAATTATTTTTTATTATTTCTTTAGATATGTATAATTAATAACCAAAATTGGGTACTATTTCTTTAGTATCAGAAATAACATATTCATTATCTGAACTTATAAAAGTATTATTATTATCAACCTAACTTATAAATTTATATTGCTTTCACAATATAAAAATCATCAAATGAATTTAACTCTACATCTACAAATTCATTTTTTGAAGCCTTGATAATAACATTGTCTTTTTTTATCTCCTTTAATGGATTGTTACTACAGTAAAAATAAATTAATAAACATTCTTACTAACATCTATGTTTATTAATTTATTATATACACAAGAAAAATAAACTAAAGAATAATTATTACTTATATCTATATCTGTTAATTGATTATTTTCACAAGAAAAATAAAATATCAAGTAAAATTTAAATTGATTAGAAAAGTTATGCTTAAAGTAGTTGCTAATATTTGATATAAAAAAAGATAGATTAATCTATCTTTTTAAATTATAATTAAATTTATTTAATCGCTAGATTTTATTTTAAGACATTATCTAACTAACAAAATTATTATATCTTCAGTTTATTATTTTTTTGTTTTACATAATGTTGAATTGCTACATTCCTAGGAACAGGGTTTATAACAGTTTGTATATACTTTCTATTATTGTGTTCTTCTAATTTAATTCTTATTTCCATATCCATTATTTCTTTAACTAATTTTTGCATATCTGCTACATATGATTTATATAATCCAGCATTAGTTCTTATTTCTTGTATAACGGTTTCAAATAAACGATTAAAAATATCATCACCAGCTGAAATATCATTTATCCTATTTTGTTTTTCATCAAACATACATAAAAACATTTCTCTATTATGTGGAATAGATTTTAATATAGTACTTTGGTTTTCAGTAATAGAAAGTATCTCTTGTAATATAGTTAACTTCTTATTTAATATATCTAATAGTAATTTAATTTGTATATCTAACTGTTCTTTATCCATACTACAAATACACACCCTTTTTTATAAATAAAGTCCTCTATAAGAATATAGCTTATAGAGGAACTAACTTTTAATTAAATAATGCTAATAGTCCTGACTTTGCTTGAGATTGTTGTTTTAATGCGAACATTTGATATTTTTGAAGTACTTTTTCTGTGTTAAGTGTAATTAATTCTTTAGCCATATCAGCATCTTGTATACGGCTTTTAGCAGATATTAAATTAAGTTCTGCTACACTATTAAAATTCATAGTGTGGTCCAATCTGTTAGATGAAGCCCCTGCATTAGCACGAGCGGAACTAACTTGACTTATAGCATTGTCTATGTCTGATAATTTAAAATTTTTTGTCACATCAAAATTAGCAATTCCTAATTTTTCGAGAGTAGCATTATAAGTTTGTATAGACATTCCTGTTCCAGAAGGGTTTGTTGCCAAACTTAAATCTGCTTTACTTCCATCTAATAATTTAATAGTATTAAATTCTGTGTTTTTAGCAATATCTACGATACCTTGTTTTAATTGGTCAACTTCCATTTGCATAAATCTTTTATCTTCATCAGTATAAGTTCCATTTGAAGCTTGTAAACCTAATTCTCTTATACGTTGAAGATTTTCATGAATTGTTGACATTGCACCTTCTGCAACATTAAGTAAACTTTGACCATCAGCAGCATTTCTTGAACCTACAGAATATCCAGTAGCTTGAGATTGTAAACCTTGAATTATAGCTAAACCAGCAGCATCATCAGCAGCTGAATTAACTCTTTTACCAGTTGTAAGATTTAAAAGACTTTTATTATAGTTATTATAACTATAATTATAATTACTAATACCTAATGTACTCATAAAATCACCTCCAAAATGATTAATCTTGTAAAATAAATAATACCCAAATTTATATAAATATTATATCCAATATTTATAATAAAATCAATAGACATAATAAATAAATTTAACTTTTAAAGAGTTGGGTTGATAAATATCTTTCTCCTGTATCAGGGAAAATAACAACAATATTTTTATTTTCATTTTCTGGTTTTTTAGCTATTTCTGTTGCTGCATATAGTGCTGCACCAGAAGATATTCCAACTAATAGACCTTCACTTTTAGCAACTTTTCTTGCATATTCAAATGCAAATTCATTTTCAACTTGAAATATTTCATCAATTACATCTAAATTTAAAATTTTAGGTACAAAATTAGCTCCTATACCTTGTATTTTATGTGAACCTGCTTTTCCAGTAGATAATAAAGGTGATGATTTTGGTTCAACAGCAATAATTTTAATATTTGGATTTTTTTCTTTAAGAACTGTACCAACTCCTGTAATTGTTCCACCTGTACCAACACCAGCAACAAATATATCTACTTTTCCATCTGTATCGTTAAGTATTTCAATAGCAGTAGTTTTTTTATGCATATTAACATTAGCTTCATTTTCAAACTGTTGTGGTATATATGAATTTGTATATTCGTTAGCTAATTCTAAAGCTTTATTAACAGCTCCTTGCATTCCTTTAGTTCCTTCAGTCAATACAATTTCTGCTCCTAATGCTTTAACTATATTTTTCCTCTCTTCACTCATAGTTTCAGGCATAGTTAATATAAGTTTTAAACCTTTGCTTGCTGCAACAAATGCTAAACCTATTCCTGTATTTCCACTTGTAGGTTCTATTATTACAGTATCTTTATTTATTTTACCTTCTTCAATTGCTGTTTCTATCATTGAAAAAGCAACCCTATCTTTTACACTACCAAGAGGATTAAAATATTCAAGTTTTGCTATTATATTGCCTTTCAAATTATTTTCTCTGTTATAGTTTGAAAGTTCTAAAAGGGGAGTATTTCCTATTAAATCTGTTAATTTTTTTGATATTTTCATTTTTATTCCTCCTATTATAAAATGTAAGGGTGTTAGAAAACACCCTAAAAAAATTACGGACGACCAAAGGTCGCCCCTACATAACAAATATTATTATTTTTAGATTTTATTTAACGCTTGTTCCATATCATCAATTAAATCTGAAACATCTTCAATACCTACTGATAATCTAATTGTATCTTGAGTTATACCAGATGATATAAGTTCTTCTTCTGACATTTGAGAATGAGTTGTACTTGCTGGATGTATAATTAGTGATTTTGCATCAGCTACATTTGCTACTAATGAGAAAATCTCTAAATTATCTATAAGTTTAATTGCTGCTTCTCTTCCGCCTTTTATTCCAAAAGTAAATATTGAACCTGCTCCTTTTTTAAAGTATTTTTTAGATAGTTCATAATATTTACTATCTTCAAGTTCAGGATAGTTAACCCATGCTATTTTATCATTATTTTTTAAATATTCTACAATTTTTCTTGTATTAAATACATGGCGGGAAACTCTTAGGGATAATGTTTCTAATCCTTGCAATAATAAAAATGAATTAAATGGTGATAAGGATGCTCCAGTATCTCTCATTAAAGTTACTCTCATTTTTACTATATAAGCAGCAGCACCGATTGCTTCTGTGTATTTTACTCCATGATAACTTGGGTCTGGTTCTGTTAGTTGTGGAAATTTACCACTTCCTACCCAATCAAATTTACCACTATCAACTACAATTCCCCCAAGTGTAGTTCCATGTCCTCCTATAAATTTTGTAGCTGAATGTACTACTATATCAGCCCCATGTTCAATAGGTCTTATAAGATAAGGTGTACCAAATGTATTATCTACTATTAATGGAATTTTATTTTCATGTGCTATGTTCGCTACTGCTTCAATATCTATTATGTTACTTCCCGGATTACCTAATGATTCTATAAAAATTACTTTTGTTTTGTCTGTTATAGCTTTTCTAAAATTTTCAGGTTCATCTGGGTCAACGAATGTTGTATTAATTCCCCAGTTCCTAAAAGTATGTCTAAATAAATTAAATGTTCCACCATAAAGAGTACTCGCTGCAACTATTTCATCACCACAATTTAATATGTTTAATATTGCATAAGTAATAGCCGCCGAGCCAGATGAAGTGGCAAGTGAAGCTATACCTCCTTCAAGTGAAGCCATTCTTTCTTCAAAAACATCATTTGTAGGATTCATTAATCTTGTATATATATTTCCTCCTTCAGTTAAGGAAAATCTTGCTTCTGCTTGTGCTGAATTTTCAAATTGATATGCTGTTGTTTGATATATTGGAACGGCTCTTGATTGAGTAGTTGGATCGGCTTTTTGACCTGCATGAACTTGTAAAGTATCAAACTTTAAATTTTTCATATTGACTTCTCCTTTATTAATTTAATATTAAAATATAATATATATTTTAATTTATGTATTATACACTAAAAAAATTTTTTTATCTAGTAGTTTTTACTAAAATAATTATTTAATTTAAAAGTATTGTGGTTGTAATTTAGTTTTATTATTTTTAATTACAAATCAAAGTCGTGTCGCACTTTAAATAAAGTGCGACACGACTTTAAACTAAAAATTTTTTTATATAATAAATAAAATTGAAAACCATTTATTAACTATAATTATAATTTGCATTACACAACTAAGTATTGTATAATTGTTAACGTATTTTAATGGAGGTATAAAAAATGGATAACAAAATTTTAATAGTAGAAGATGATGTAGCATTAAATAATGGCATATTTCTTGCTTTAAAAAGTGATAACAATATTTTGCAAGCATATACAATTAATGAAGCTAAACAAAAAATTAAATCAAATGAATTTAATTTGATTATTTTAGATGTTAATTTACCAGATGGGAACGGAATTGATTTACTTTCTGAAATTAGGAAAACATCTTTAATTCCTGTAATTATTCTTACTGCTAATGATATGGAAATAGATATTGTAACTGGTCTTGAACTTGGAGCAGATGACTATATTACAAAACCTTTTAGTCTTATGGTATTAAGAGCAAGAGTAAATACTCAAATTAGAAAAAAAACAAATCAAAAAGAATTTAAAATAGATGATTTTGTATTTAATTTTGAGTTAATGCAGTTTAAAAAAGGTAATGAGAATATTGAACTAAGTAAAACAGAACAGAAACTTTTACGTTTACTTATTGAGAATATAGGAAATGCAATTCCACGTGCTAAATTAGTTGATAAGATTTGGACAGATGGTGAAGAATATGTAGATGAAAATGCTTTGTCTGTGACTATTAAACGTTTACGTGATAAATTAAACACAGACTATATAAAAACTGTTTATGGAATTGGTTATATGTGGGTGATAAAATAATGTTTAATTTAATTATTTTAATAATTGGTATATTGTGTATATTAATATCTATTGTAATAGTGTTAATAAATCGAAATAATTTAAAAAAAACACTGTTAAATTTATCACAAATGTTGGATATTGCTATTAGTGGTAACTTTACAGAAAATACTTATAATGAATTATTATTATCTTCTTTAGAAACAAAATTAAATAAATTCCTTTCAAAGTGTATAGTTTCTTCTAAAAATATTCAAGATGAAAAAGAAAAAATAAAATCTTTAATATCCGATATATCTCATCAAACTAAAACTCCCATTTCAAATATTATGTTGTATTCTTCAATTTTATCAGAGCAACAAAATTTACCCGAAGAATGTTATTTATCTATTAAAGAAATATGTTTTCAAAGTGAAAAATTAGATTTTTTGATAACTTCCCTTGTAAAAACATCACGACTTGAAACAGGTATTATTTCGGTCAAGCCATCTAAAAGTTCAATATTAGAATTAATAAATTTATCAGTTCAGCAAATAAAAGAAAAAGCTTTAGAAAAAAGAATTTCTATTGATTTAGATTTAAAAGAAGTGGTAGCTATATTTGATATGAAATGGACAATAGAAGCTATAGTTAATATACTTGATAATGCTATAAAGTATACTAATTATGATGGTAAAATA
>CAZWZB010000017.1:23029-31620 GCA_964638835.1 uncultured Eubacteriales bacterium
TTATAAATAATATATAATACATTTATAAAAATTTAGAAAGGATAATTATATTATGAAAAAAATTGTTGAATTTAAAAATGTTTCAAAAAAGTATTATGTTGGTGATACAATAATTTCTGCTATAGATAATATTAGTTTTTCTATTGATGAAGGAGAATTTGTTGTAATTTTAGGTGCTAGTGGAGCAGGTAAAAGTACAGTCTTAAATTTACTTGGGGGTATGGATAAAGTAAGTAGTGGTCAAATTATAATTGATAATCAAGATATCACAAATTATAAGGATAGTGAACTTACAAAATATAGAGGAATAGATATAGGTTTTGTATTTCAATTTTATAACTTAATACCAAGTCTTACTGTCTACGAAAATGTTTCTTTAGTAAATGAAGTTGCAAATAATACAATTAATCCCAATGAAGTATTAGAGCTTGTAGGACTTTCACATAGAACAAAATTATTTCCAACTCAAATTTCAGGAGGAGAACAACAAAGAGTATCTATTGCAAGAGCAGTATGTAAAAATCCAAAACTTTTACTTTGTGATGAACCAACTGGGGCGTTAGATTCTGAAACAGGAATAAAAGTATTAACACTTTTACAAAATATGAATAAAAAATATAAGAAAACAGTTATAATTGTTACTCATAATTCTTCAATTGCACAAATTGCAGATAGAGTTATTCGTTTTTGTGATGGTAAAATTATAAGTGATGATAGTATAAAAAATCCCAAATCAATTAAAGAGGTGAATTGGTAATGAAAAATATTCTTTTAAAAAAGACATTAAGAGAATTAAAATTAAATATAGCTCAATTTATATCTATTTTTATTTTAATTGTTTTAGGTATTACAATTTATGTTGGATTTAATACTATTGGTGATGGTATGAAAAAATCAAGTGAAAATTATTATAATGATTGTAATCTTGCTGATATTTTTATTTATAAAGAAAATATCACAAATGAAGATATAAACAAACTAAAAGATAATAAAAAAATTCAAGATATTGAATTAAGGTTTCAATATGATTCAAATTTAAAAAATAATACTAAAGTAGTATTAGAAACAAATTTTGTTGTAGAAAATAATATTTCATCTATTTATTTAATTGAAGGCAAAGAATATAATCAGAATTTATCTGGTGTCTGGCTTGATTATGAATTTGCTAAAGAAAATAATTTTAATGTAGGGGATAATATCTCATATGAATTAATTGGAAATACCTACAATAAAGAAATATTAGGGCTTATAATGCAACCTGAATATTTATATGCAGTAAAAGATAATACAGAAATGATACCAAATCACAGTACATATGGTTATATGTTTTTATCATCTAAAGAATTAGAAAAGTCTATTCCTTTTAATCAATTATTAATTAAAACTACTCTTTCTAAAAATGAATTAATAGAAACATACCCACAACTTATAGATAATAAAGCAATTATTATAGCAAAAGATGAACTACCAAGTGTAAAAATTTTTAAAAATGAAATAGCTCAAATGCAAGCAATAAAATTAATCTTTCCAATTATATTTTTAGTTGTTGCTATACTTACAGTTTTAACTACTATGACAAGAATTGTAATAAATCAAAGATTACAAATAGGTGTATTAAAAGCAATTGGTTTTTCAAATAGAAAAATAATTTTTCATTATATGTCTTTTGGTTTATTAGTTAGCATTTTAGGTAGTATAATTGGTTTTTTATTGGGCATTATGTTACTTCCAGATTTATTATTTAACCTTCAAAAAACTATGTATTCTATGCCTTATTGGACTAAAACATTTGAACCATTTATACTTATAATAATTTTATTTTGTGTAGCTTGTTGTAGTTTTTGTGGTGGGTATACTTGTTATAAAGAAATGAAAGGCTGTACAGCAGATATACTTCGCCCTAAACAAATTAAAAATTCAAAACAAAGCTTATTTGAAACTACAAAATGGTGGTCTAAAATGACTTTTGATATCAAGTGGAATTTAAGAGATTGTTTTAAATCAAAATTACGTTCTTTTATTACTATATTTGGTATTATGGGTTGTTTAGCTCTTATTCTTTGTGGTTTAGGGTTAAAAGATAGTATAAATAATATTATTGATATTCAATATAAACAAATTTATAAATATGAAACAAAAGTAACATTGTCTGATGAAATAAGTTTAGAACAGTATAATGAAGTTAAAAATAATTCACAAAATCAACTTATATCAGAAATTATATTTGAATTAGAAACTGAAAATAATGTTGAACTTTTAAATGGAACTATTATAAGTGATGGTGATTTATTTAATTTTAAAGCTTTTGATAATTATATAAATATTCCTGAAAAGGGAGTATTTATTAGTAAAAAAACATCTCAAAACTTAGAATTAAAAAAAGGTGATAATATAAGTATAAAGGTTTTTGGAACAAATAATTATATAGATGTAGAAATTATAGAAATTGTAGATAATCCAATTAGCCAAGGTATATTTATGTCTCAAAAAGCTTTTGAAGAATTTAATTTGCCATTTAAAGCAACCTCTTTTGTAACTTTAGAAGATTCATTTAATTTTAAAAGTTCTGCTTTTTCATCAGTTTTATCTAAAAATGATATGATTGAAACTATGAATGAATTTATGTCTATAATTAATGTAGTAATTTTTATTATGATTTTTGCTGCTGTATTACTTGGAGTTGTAGTACTTTATAATTTAGGTGTATTATCTTTTTTTGAACGAACAAGAGAACTTGCTACTTTAAAAGTATTAGGTTTCAATTATAAAAGACTATCAAAGTTATTACAAATGCAAAATATTTGGTTAACAATTTTAGGTATAATATTAGGTATTCCAGTAGGATATTTATTACTTTATTCTATACTTATATTTATGGGAGATAACTTTGATATACAAACAAAAATCTCTACAGCATCTATTTTATTTAGTATTTTAGGAACATTTTTATTATCTATATTTGTTAGTAGATTGCTTTCTTTAAAATTAAAAACTATTAATATGGTTAGTGCATTAAAGTCTATTGAATAGAGGAAAAACTTATGCAAATACAAAAAGAAGAAATAAAAAATGATATTTTAAAAATAGCAGAATATGAATTTTTAATGAAAGGTTATAACAAATCATCTCTTAGAACCATTGCAAAAAAAGCTAAAACAAGTCTAGGTAATCTTTATAATTATTTTCCTAATAAAGAAGCTTTGCTTGATAATGTTATTGGAGATGTGGAAGTTATTTTAAAACAATTTGTTTCACATACAAGTTTAAATAATGATAATAACGATGAAGTAGAAAATTTTTTAAAACCATTTATTTTATATGAACAAGATTTTAGTAGTTTAGATTTAATAGAATTAATTAAAACTCTTAATGTTCAACAAATGAGCGAATTTTTCACAGAAATGATTCACAAATTAGTTAATGTTGATGTTCTTGTAAGTAATAAAACTATCATTTTAATGGAAGGTTGTAAAGGAACAAAATATGAAAAAGCAAGAGATGACATTTATAAAATATTTCATAACCATTTATCAGAGCATTTAAACGTTTTAAATAATGATATGTTTGTTGATACTTTTGTAACTTCTTTGTTTGCAGGAATTTTATATGCTGCTAAAAATAAAAAAAGTTTAGAAGATGGAAGATATATTATAACAAAATATTTAACTTGCATTTTTATAGGTTTAGTTTTTGGAAATGTAAAATTCAATATATTTGCTTAAATTATAAGGACAGTATTTTGCTGTCCTTATAATTTTAAAATGAATTCTTTCAAAACTGTTATATTTCAGAAAGATTGTTGTAAGATTAATATGTTATATTAAATACATGAAATAGTTAAATTATAATTATATTTAAATTAAATTTAAAACCATGTCGCACTTAATTTTAAGTGCGACACAACATTGATTTAAAATTAATTTTTTAATTTTAATTAATTTATTAAATACATAATAAATATATAGAATTTTATGGAGGCATTTTATATGACAATATTACAGACAAAGGATTTAAAAAAATATTATGGCAAAGATGATATATTAGTAAAAGCTTTAGATAATGTAAACATTAATATAAATAATGGAGAATTTGTAGCTATAATAGGAACTTCAGGAAGTGGAAAATCTACTTTATTACATATGCTTGGTGGGCTTGATAGACCTACAGATGGTAGTGTTATAGTAGATGGAAAAGAAATATTTTCTTTTAAAGAAGATGAATTAACTATTTTTAGACGTAGGAAAATTGGTTTTATATTTCAAAATTATAACCTTGTTCCCGTTTTAAACGTTTATGAAAATATAGTTCTTCCTATAGAATTAGATGGTGGTAAACCAGATAAAGATTATATAAATAAAATTATTAATACATTAGGTTTACAAGAAAAACTTCATAATTTATCAAATAATCTTTCAGGTGGACAACAACAACGTGTAGCTATAGCAAGAGCATTATCAACTAAACCGGCAATTATACTTGCAGATGAACCTACAGGAAATTTAGATAGTAAAACAAGTCTCGATGTAATGGGGCTTTTAAAAGTAACAAGTCAGCAGTTTAAACAAACTATAGTAATAATTACTCATAATGAAGAAATTGCACAAATGGCAGATAGAATTATTCGTATTGAAGATGGTAAAATAGTAGGTGGTGAAGCTAATGCTTAAAATTAAAGTTAATAATAAAAAAACTGTTAGATTACTTGCATATAGAAATTTTAAAGCTGCAAAAAGTAGAAATATTATTGCTATAATTGCAATAGCTCTTACTACTGTATTATTTACAAGTCTTTTCTCAATTTCTGTTGGGCTTATAGAAACATTTCAAAATCAAACAATGCGACAAAGTGGTTCAGATGGTCATGCGGTTTTTAAATTCATTAATCAACAACAATATGAAAAAATTAAAACACATCCTTTAATTAAACAAATAGGTTATGATAAAGCTATTGATGATGATGTGAATAATATTGAATTTGCAAAACGTTCTGCTATAATGCGTTATATGGATGAAACAGCAATGAATTTTATGTTTTGTACTCCAACTGTGGGTAAAGCTCCAACTTTAGCAAATGAAATTGCTGTTGATACTAAAACTCTTGACTTATTTGGATTACCTCATGAAATCGGAATACCAATTACTATAGATTATACTATAAAAGGTAAACAATATAAAACTGACTTTGTAGTATCTGGTTTCTGGGAAGCTGACCAACTTTCAAATTATTCTCTATTATTAGTATCAGAAGAATTTACAAAAGTTAATGCCGATAAACTTTTACATACACTTAAAGAAGATAATTACTATTCAGGTTCTATAAATGTATTTGTTAAATTTAGAAATTCATTTAACCTTAGAAATAAAATGGAACGTATTGTTACTGAAATTGGTTATACTATTGCAGATGATGATTACAATACACCTTTGCTTGAAACAGATATTATTTGTAATGTTAACTGGGCTTATTTAGGAAGTAACTCAATTGATTTAGGTACAGCTATAGGTCTTTCATTTATAGTTTTACTGATAATATTTACAGGTTATTTAATTATATATAATGTTTTTCAAATTTCAGTACAAAAAGATATTCGTTTTTATGGTCTTATTAAGACTATCGGAACTACAGGAAAACAAATAAAAACTATAATACGTACCCAAGCATTAATTTTAGGTCTAATAGCTATTCCTTTTGGACTTATAATTGGATTTTTTGTAGGAAAAGCTATACTTCCATTTGTTTTAGATACAACTACTTATAGTGGAGATAAATCAATAATTACAATTAATCCAATTATATTTATAGGTTCTTCCTTATTTTCTATAATTACAATATTAATAAGTACAAGAATACCCGGAAAAATGGCATCAAAGGTATCTCCAATTGAAGCAGTTAGATATAGTGATACTACAAATATAAAAAAGAAAAATAAAAAATCAACAAATGGTGGTAAAATTTATAGAATGTCTTTATCTAATTTATCAAGAAATAGAAAAAGAACTATTATAACTATTTTATCCCTTAGCCTTAGCCTTGTATTACTTAATTCAGTATTTACACTTACTAATAGCTTTGATTTAGATAAATTTATTTCTTTAGAAACAGATTTTATAATTGGAAATTCAAATTATTTTAATATTACTAATGGTTTTCATTATAAAGAAGATGAATTATCAAATGATTTTGTGGAAGCTGTAAAAAATCATAAAGCTTTTGAAGAAGGTGGAAAACTTTATTATAATGTAAATAGTCACCATGTTTCTATAGATAGTGAAAAAGTTGATGCTATGAATTTTGCTTCAGATGGAAAACCATCAATTGGTTTATATGGATTTGATGATTTTGTTTTTGGATTACATGAAGTTATACAAGGTGAATTAGATTTTGATAAACTTTCAACAGGGAAATATATTATAGAGGGTTTAGAACATGATTCTAAACCTAAATACAATATTGGAGATAAAATTATTATAAATGTTAAAGGTGAACCACACGAATATGAATTACTTGCTTCAATAAAAAAATCTTATATTAATTCAGCAAGATATAATATTGGAGATATATTTTATTTACCTTTAACTGAATATTTTAATATAATTGAAGAGCCTGTTCTTATGAGTTATATTTTTAATGTAAATGATGATATGGAAAATGAAATGGAAACTTTCATAAAAAATTATACTGAAAATATAGATAAATATACTAATTATGAATCTAAACAAACTTATATTAATGAATTTAATAAAATAAAAAATATGTTTATAATTGTTGGAAGTGCTTTAAGTGGTATAGTTGGACTTATAGGAATTTTAAATTTTATAAATTCAATTCTTACAGGAATATTTGTAAGACGTAAAGAATTTGCAACTATGCAAAGTATAGGGATGGAGAAAAAACAACTTATTAAAATGCTTGTATTGGAAAGTTTATACTATGCTATATTTACAATTATAGTATCATTTATATTAGCAATAGTATTTTCAGTTTTTGGAGTTAAACTTTTAATTAGTAATTTATTCTTTGTAACATATAAATTTGTTATTTTACCATTAATAATTGCATACCCAATACTTTTAATTTTAGCAATTTTTATACCTTTAGTTTGCTATATTAGCACAGGAAAGCAAAGTATAGTAGAAATGCTTAGAGAAATTGAATAAATAAAAAAAAGACAATTTGAAATTGTCTTTTTTTCTTTTTACAAATCTATTTAATTTGACAATTAAAATAATGAACTCTATAATGTATTTAATATTTTTAGGGAGGTATTAAAATGAAAAAAATAAAATGGGGTATAATCGGACTTGGAAATATAGCAAAAAGATTTGCATCGACTATAACAAATTTAAGTGATGAATGTGAACTTTATGGAGTTGCATCAAGAGAATTAGAAAAAGCGAAAGAATTTGCAAAAAAATATAATGCTACAAAAGCATTTGGTTCATATGAAGATTTGGTTAAAGATAGTGAAGTAGACCTTATATATATAGCAACTCCACATTCATTACACAAAGAAAATATGATTTTATGCATTAATAATGGTAAAGGTGTTCTTTGTGAAAAACCATTTACTATTGATACTCAAGAAGCAGAAGAAGTTTTTAATTTAGCAAAACAAAAGAATGTTTTTGTAATGGAAGCTTTTTGGACAAAGTTATTACCTGTCTATGTAAAAGTGTATGAATTAATTCAAAGTGGAACTATAGGTAATTTAAAATTTATAAATGCTCAATTTGGTGGAATTGGTAATGAACAAACACAAAGCCGACTTTTTGACCCTAAACTTGGAGGAGGAGCTTTACTTGATATAGGTATTTATTGTGTGTGGATTTCATGTATGTTTTTTGGATATGAACCTACAAAAATTAAATCTACAATAAAAATTCATCCTAAATATAATGTTGATATTTTAAATTCTGCAATACTTGAATATCCTAAGGGTTGTATTTCTCAAATATCTTCAAGTATTATTGTAGAATTAGATAATTCAGTAGTATTGTATGGAGATAAAGGTAAAATAATTATTCCTGAAATTGCAAAAGCTCAAAAATTTAGTTTAATACAAAACAATACTATTCAAGAATTTAATTTACCATATCAATTTGATGGATTTGAATATCAAATACGTGAAGCTATAAAATGTTATAATGATGGTAAATTACAAAGTACCTTAATTACTCATGATAATACTTTATCAGTTATGAAAATTCTTGATGAAATTAGAATTCAAAATAATTATTATTTTAGATAAAATTTATAATAAATAACAATCGTTAAAAAGTAAAATTAAAAATCAAAGTTGTGTCGCACTTAAAATTAAGTACGACACAACTTTGATTAACATTTTAAAATAAACAGGAGAATAATTTCATCAATTTTATATAGTAAATATTTGCTTTAAATTTTAATAAATATATAATAAATAATTTAGGAGATATTAAATGACTGGTTACTTTAAAAATGCTTTTTATAGTAGAGATATTAAATTTAAAAATAATTTTAAATTGGATTATAATAATGAATTTAATATTACAATGAATATTGATGGTGTAGAATTCGGTTCAGATTGGCTTGATTGTTTTTACTTGAATTG
>CAZWZB010000017.1:31720-47224 GCA_964638835.1 uncultured Eubacteriales bacterium
TATAGTCCATATGGAAGTGGTTGCTTTGGTACTATGCTTTGTTTTTATAAAGTGTCTGAACAATATATGAAAGTATATAGTAAAGATGAGTTTTTTTCAGTGCATGATTATGGAGTTATATGCCAAGAAACTTTTATATGTCCAAATTTCAAACCTAGACAAACTAATTGTGGATATTGGGGAGGATTATAAAAAAAGTAAAAAGTTTTTCATTTATACTCAAAAGATTTAAGTATAAAAATGAAATTAAACTTTTTACTTTTTTTTAAACTTTATTGATTTTGATTGTCTTTATCATAGTAAGTATAATCAACATAATCTTTTGGTTCTTCTGGCATAATTACAGCACAAACAATATATGCTATTATTCCAGTTGTTCCAAATATAGCTAATAGTACAAATATTAATCTTATTACTGTAACATCAATTCCTGTGTATAATGATAATCCTGTACAAACGCCTGATAATTTACTTCCTGATTTTGATTTATAAAGTTTTTTTGCCATCATAATATAACACTCCTTAGATTACTTTTTAATTTTAGAACTAATATAATTTATATACGTTCAATATTTTATTTTGTATGATTTTTTAAAAAATAATCACAAATTTTATTTATACATATATAATATATAATATTAAATTTTTCTAATACTAATATCTAATATAGTAAAGTTGAAAATTAAGGAGGCTTTGATGTGAAAAAAGTTGTTGAAGTTAAAAATATTTATATGAATTATCACAGCCTATTAGAAGAAACTCAAGCTATTAAAAATCTTAATTTTTCTGTAGAACAAGGTGAATTTATCAGTATAGTTGGTCCTAGTGGTTGTGGAAAATCTACTTTATTATCATTAATTGCACATTTAATTAAACCCTCATCAGGAACTATAAATGTTGATGGTAATATAGGTTATATGCTTCAAAAAGACCATTTATTTGAGTGGAGAACTATAGAAAGTAATATTTATTTAGGATTGGAAATTCAAGGCAAATTAACAAGTGAAAATAAAAATTATGTTAATCATCTATTAGAAACATATGGTTTAAGTGATTTTAAAAAACATACACCATCTCAATTATCTGGTGGAATGCGACAAAGAGTTGCTTTAATAAGGACACTTGCAATAAAACCTGACATAATGTTATTAGATGAACCATTTTCAGCATTAGACTATCAAACACGCTTATTTATTGCTGATGAAATAGGTATTATATTAAAAAAGGAAAAGAAAACAGCAATATTAATAACTCATGATATTTCAGAAGCTGTTGCCATGAGTGATAGAGTTATTGTTTTAACTTGTAGACCAGCAACTGTATTAAACATACATGATATTAATCTTTCTGTAGAGAATAGAACTCCGATGAAATCAAGAGAAGCTCCAGAATTTAAAGAATATTTTAATAAAATATGGAAGGAGCTTGATATTTATGTGTAATTTTTCTGAAGAACATAAAATATATTTAAATAAACGAAAAAAAGAACAATATTATATAAAAACTGCTCAATTATTTATAATTATTTTTTTCTTTAGTATATGGGAAATTGCTGCTAGATTAAAATGGATAGATTCTTTTATATTTAGTCAGCCAACACGTATAATAAATACTATGTATACTATGATTACGAATGGAAGTTTATTTTATCATATGGGAATTACTATAGGAGAAACTATTTTAGGATTCCTAATAAGTACAATTTTAGGTACTTTTATAGCTATAATATTATGGTGGAATGAATATATATCAAAAATATTTGAACCATTTCTCGTTATAATAAATAGTGTTCCAAAGACAGCATTAGCCCCTATATTTATAGTATGGGTAGGTAATAATGCAAAATCTATAATAGTAGTTGCTATTATGACATCAATTGTTGTAACTATACTTACAGTATTGGGAGGATTTTTGGAAGTAGATAAAGATAAAATTAAACTCATTAAAACTTTTTCGGGTACAAAGTTACAAGTACTTACTAAAGTAATATTACCAGCAAGTATACCAACTATAATAAATGCTTTGAAAGTAAATATAGGACTTTCTTTTGTAGGTGTTATAGTTGGTGAATTTCTTGTAGCAAATGCTGGTCTTGGATACTTAATAGTATATGGTAGTCAAATATTTAAACTTGATTGGGTGATGATGAGTGTTTTAATATTAGCTTTTTTATCAGGCATACTATATAAGTTAATTATATTATTAGAAAAAAACTTTTTTAAATGGAGATAAATAAAACCACCACTTGGGTGGTTTTTTTATTGTCTTTTACTGCTTTTAATATAAATAACTTTAAAATATTATTAGTAAACTTTTTTTATAAAGAAAATTTTCATTATATAAATAAAAATTGTATTGATAATAGTTATGCAATATGCTAGAATAAATTTATATTATATGCTTAATTTTAGTAATTTATTTAAATTATATATCAAATAAAAAGGAGGCTTTTAATTACGAAAAAAAGAAATATCTTGTAAAAAAGTAAGATTAATAGTAACTTTTATATGGTGTGGAATAGGAATTGTTATTTATACTATTGCATTTACTTTAGGTAATAGTAATTTAGAACTAAGACCTTATATACAAAAGAGTATGATAATTTATGCATGTTTTATGCCAATTTATGCTATAATAATAAATATTCTTAAATCAAAGCAATAGTATAATACATATATAATAAACTGTAAAAGTTTAATTTATTATTAACTTATAATTATTAATAATAACCGTTTACTTTAATCTATTAATTGTAGAAGTTAGCACTTGTTGATTATTGATATAAGGAGGTTTTCAATTATGAAAAAGGGAATATCCCTCAAAACAATAAGAGTAATATTACTTTTGATATGGACAATTATATCACTAGTTCTTTTAATTCTTGTACTTACTATAGGTAATAATAATTTAGAATTAAGACCATATATAGATAAAGTTTTTAGAATTTATTTATGGATTATGCCTTTTTATTGTATAATGTTAAGTGTTATTACCTCTATAGACAAAAGAAAATAACACCATATTAAATACCTAATAAATCAGAAAACTTTAATTTACCCATAGAACAATAATATTATATATTTATCTTTTGATGTGATATATTATTAGATTATGCATAATAGCTACTTTTAATATCTTTTAATAATTTTTTTATAATATTTTTATCTTATATATTATGGTAGAAAAAAATTTTTTTAGTAATTAATATTAATTGTTTTTAGTTAATATTAAATTTTTTGTAAAATTTGTATTGATAATGATTACATAATATGCTAAAATAAATTTACATTGATTGCTGGCATTAATCTTAATGTATATAATTCAACTTTGAGAATGTTTTTATTTATGATTTATATTTTTTAAAAATGGTTTAGATAAAAATTACATCTTAATAAATATTCTTTAAACTCAACTTTTATTAAAAATTTTAGGAGGTTTTATTCATGAAATTCAAAAGATTTGTACCATTATTAATGGCTGACAATTGCTAGCACTAACTCTGTATTTGCATTTGAATCAAACAATACTTATCTCTAATATTGAAAGTGATTATACTCTTAACAACATACCATCAGAAGTTGATTTATATGCAGAAGAGAAAACAGAAACTATAAATATTGATGGAATAAACTATACATACAACTATTTTTATGATGAAGATGGAAATAGAGCAATTACTATTTTAAATGAATCTACTGGTATAGGGGATATAGTAACTTATGAAATAGAATCTTCAAATGTATATTTAAATGATGAGGTAGTGGCTATGTTTGGATTTAATGCTCAACAGAATTTATATAATGATTTAGAAAGCCATTTACCACAAACATTTAGTAATGATAATTGGATATATTGGGGCTCTAGTTCAAATCGTATAACATGGGGACAAGGTACTGATGTAGCAGTACTAGCAGCTATTATAGCATCTGGTATATCTTCTTTAGGAGCAACTATAGGAGCATCAAGTGTAATAGGAGTAATGGGAGCAGGTACATTAGGTGTTATTGCTGGATGTGCAATTGGTGGCACAGTTTATACAACAACGTATAAATTTAACTCTATATTTGTAAATCAAATTAGAATTGATTGGTCTTTTACTGCTAGTACAGGTGATAGTTATGGAACTTATATGCATCTTACTTCAATTTATTAATTATAGTAGTTACTAATTATCTGATTATTGATATAAGGAGGTTTTTAATATGAAAAAAGAAATATCTCTTAAAACAATAAGATTAATAATTATTATTGTATGGCATTTAATAGGAATTATTATTTTTACTATTGCATTCACTTTAGGTAATAGTAATTTAGAACTAAGACCTTATATACAAAAAAGTATGATAATTTATTTCTGTATTATGCCAATTTATGCTATAATAATAAATGTTCTTAAATCAAAGCAATAGAATATTAAATATCTAATAAACCACAAAAGTTTAATCTATCAATAATCAACTTATGACTATTAACAATAATATTATATATTTTTACTTTATAAAATGCAAAATCTTATAAACAAAATAAAAAGCACTTCTTAATCAATTAAGAAGTGCTTTTTTTATTTAACTTATACTTTTTAAAAGCTTTATAAAATATTCTGGTAACTCTGTTTCAAACTCCATATATTCATTTGTTGTTGGGTGTACAAATCCCAATACTTTCGCATGAAGTGCCTGCCCTTTTAAATTAAACAAACTCTTTTTAGAAGAATAAACTTCATCACCTAATAAAGGATGACCTATATGTGCCATATGAACACGTATTTGATGAGTTCGCCCCGTTTCTAATTGTGCTTCTATTAATGTGTATTTTCCTAAACGCTCTAATACTTTATAATGAGTAATTGCATGTTTACTATTTTTATTTGTAACCACCATTTTTTTTCGCTCAATGGGATGTCTTCCTATTGGTGCATTAACAGTTCCTGTATCTTCTTTAAAGTTATTATATACTATTGCATTATACTTTCTTGTTATAGAATGTTCTTTTAATTGTAATGCTAATTTTTGATGTGCATTATTAGTTTTAGCTACCATTAATATACCAGATGTATCTTTATCTATTCTATGAACTATTCCCGGTCGCATAACCCCATTAATTCCTGATAATTCATTTCCACAATGATATAATAATGCATTTACTAAAGTTCCAGTATAGTGACCATATGAAGGATGAACTACCATACCTTGTTGTTTATTTACTATTATAACTTCTTTATCTTCATATATTATATCTAGTTCAATATCTTCAGGTAATATATTTACTATTTGAGGCTCTGGAACTTCTAAATAAATACTATCATTTAATTTAAGTTTATAACTTGATTTTATAACTTTTTCATTAACCAAAACTTTTTTATCATCAATAAGTTTTTTAACAAAAGAACGTGAACAATCATCAAGCTCTTCTGCTAAATATAAATCTATTCTAATATTAACATCTGCTTGTTCTACTATAAATTTGTAAGTATCCATATTAATCCTCTTTAATAAAAAATATAACTAATATAGCCATTAAAATTGAACCTACTACAACATATATATCAGCCATATTAAATACAGGGAAATCTATAAATGTTGCATGAAAAAAATCTATTACATACTTTCTTCCTACTCTATCTATTAAATTACCAATTGCACCCGAAATTATAAGTATAAGTGAAAATCTTAACCAAGAATATATTTTCGGCTCCTTTGGTAATTTAATATAGAAGTATATTATAAATATTGTAATTATTGTAGTTATAATTGATAATATTGTCGTTTTGCCTTGAAATATTCCAAAAGCAGCTCCCCTATTTTCTACAAATGTTAAACTAAATATATTTTCAATTATAGTTATACTACCTTGTGGTTTTAAAAATCTAAGTGCTAAATATTTTGTAACTTGGTCTATAGCTATAAGTGCAAATATAAAAATTATTACTAATATGTTCATAAATTAACCTCATTTTATAATATAGTTTATAGCTTCTATTATATCATCTTTATTTATATCTTTTGTAGTATATGCTTCTCCAATTTTATTTAATAATACAAAATTTAATTTATTGTTAGAAACTTTTTTATCTAAAAACATTTGATTATATACTTCTTCGGGATTAATACCTGTTAAATTTATAGGTAAATCAAAATCTAATAATAATTGTTTAAAGTTTTCAAACTCATTAGAAGTTATAATATTTCTTTTTAAACATAAGTACATTATACAAACCATACCAATAGAAACACATTCTCCATGTACTAATTTAAATTCTAATAGTGTTTCTATTGCATGACCAAAAGTATGACCGAAGTTTAAAATTTCTCTAAGTCCGGTTTCTTTTTCGTCTTTGGAAACAATATCTGCTTTAAATTCACAACAACTTTTACTAATATATTTTAAAGTATCTTTATCCATACTTAATATTTTAGTTTTATTTTCATTTATATAATTATAAAAATCTTTATTAATTATCATCCCATATTTTATAACTTCAGCCATACCAGCACTAAATTCTCTTTTTGGTAGAGTTTCTAATGTATTTATATTTATATAAACAAATTTTGGTTGATAAAATGCTCCTATTATATTTTTAGTTCCTTTAAAATCTACACCAACTTTTCCTCCTACACTACTATCTACTTGAGCAAGTACTGAAGTTGGTATTTGAATAAAGTCAATTCCTCTCATATATGTAGCACTAGCGAAGCCAGCCATATCTCCAACTACGCCACCTCCTAATGCTACTATAACTGATTTTCTATCTAAATGATTTTCTAAAAAGAATTCATACATACTTTGAATAGTGTTTAAATTCTTATTTTTTTCCCCGGCTTCAAATTCAAATATATATGCTTCCATATTGGTTTTTAAAATATTTAAAATCTGTTCACCATATAATTTTGTATTGCTATCAACTATAATACATGCTTTTCGATTTATTAAATTTGCATTTTTAAATGCTAATAATAAATTTTCAAATGAATTTTCAAAATATATTGGATATTTACTTGTTTCAGTTTTTACTTCAATTAAATCCATAGTTTTTATCTCCTTCCAAATTTAGATATAATATAAAAAGACTCAATATTATGAGTCTTAAATTATTAATAGATTAAATTTTTGAGAGTGGTTATCAAAGTATAGATATTATTATAAAATTAATAACAATAAATATTTAATGTAGGGGCGACCGCAGGGAGTCGTACTAAATTTAATGAATTATTGATAAAAATATAATAATATCAAAAATTGCACGGACGTGCGAAGCACGCCCCTACATACATATTGGTAGTTTTTCTATATAACTATTTATAGATGACAACTCTCAAATTTTTATAATAAAATGGCTTCTAAGCTCAATATTATTAGTTATATATATAAGTGTATTATAATACTAATTCTATCTTTACGAGTCTTATCCCCTATTTTTACAAGTTTTGCTCGCCCATACCCTCTTAAAGTAAAAATATCCCCTTCTTTAGTTAAAATAGAATTACTTTTAGCAGTAGACCAATTAATATTAACTTTTTCTGCACTTATAAAGTTACTTGCAGAACTTCTTGATATATGAAATGTTGCACTTATTATAGCATCTAATCTTAATGAAGCAATTGTTGTTTTTATTTCTTTATATTTTGGTTGTGGTAATGTAACCATATTTAAATCAATAATTGAGTTTTCTACCTTAGAATGAGATATTTTAACTAAGTTATTAAAAATATATTCAGAGATATTTTCATAAACAAAAGCGTAAGCATAATCTTCTAATACAAATATATCCCCTAACTTGCATCTGTCTATACCTGTGCCAAGTATTCCTCCTAAATATTCTCTATGAGTTAACTTGGTGAATTTATCTAATGGTTTAATTTTTATAACTCTTATAGGAAAGTTATTATATTCTAATTCCATATAATCTTGATAGAAGCCTATAACTTTACGTTCACAATATTCATATCCACCAAAAACTTTATAGTTAATATTCATAGAATTTAATTTATTAACATATTCTTCTGTTTTTGCAGGGTCTAAAAAATCTGTAAATGTATAAATATGTTTTTTATTACATGCTTCTATCTTGTCCAAAATTTTTGCAAACATATTTTATCTCCCAAATTAAAATGGTATGTATGAAATTAAAGATTGTAGTACACGTCTTGCAATATCTAAAAAGAATAGTGCTATTATAGGAGAAAAATCAATCATCATTCCTCTACCACCTAATGGTGATTTATAAACCATATTACGTATTGGTGCTAGTATAGGTTCTGTTAATGCATATAAAAGTTGAAGTAATTTATTATCATGGCTTATAGGAAACCACGAAATTAAGCATCTAATAAATACTAAAAAATATAGTATTTGAGCGAATATACCTACAGCAGTATCTAAAATATCTCTCATGTTATAACCTCCATTATTTTATACCTGTAACCCAAGGTAAAACTCCTTTAGTTTTAATAAGTTCTTCTTTGAAATCTCCTGTTATATCAACATTTTCAGGAGCAATTATAAATATCTTATTTGATATTTTTTGTATACTTCCTTCTAAAGAATAACATGCTCCACTTAAAAAGTCTACAATTCTTTGAGATGTTTCATATTCAACATTTTCTAAATTAACAACTACTGCTCTATTTTCTTTTATGTTATCGCATATTTCTTGAGCATCATCATAACTTTCAGGTAAGATTACAGCCACTTTCATTTGAACATGTGTGTTAATATTTACAAGCTTAGTTTTTTCTCTAGCCCTTGAATGAATTGGTACAACTCTTTCATCTTCATGTTCTTCTTCATAGTAATCTTCTTCTTCCTCATAGCCTTCTTCTTCACCAAGCATCATAGTTCTAAGTTTACTCATAAGACCGCCCATTAAAATTACCTCCTATTATCTTTTTCCAAATATTCCTGTACCTATGCGTATGATATTAGACCCTTCTTCTATTGCTATTTCATAATCATTTGTCATACCCATAGAAAGATATTTCATATCTATATTATCATTTTTTTTGTCTTTAATGTCAATAAATAATTTACGCAATTTTTCAAAAAAAGTCCTATTTTCTTCCAAATCATTTGTAAAAGGAGCTATTGTCATCAATCCTTTTACTTTTATATTAGATAAAAAACTTATTTTTTCTATAAAATTGTACACTTCATGTAATTTTAGACCATATTTTGTATCTTCTTCTGCTACATTAATTTCTAATAAAATATCCATAACTATTCCTATTTTTTCTGCCTTATCATTTATTTCTATAGCAAGCTTTTCACTATCTACTGAATGTATCATCTTTACTTTATCTATTATATATTTAACCTTATTAGTTTGCAAATGACCTATAAAGTGCCAATTAACATTTTTTAATGTATCATATTTTGTTAAAAATTCTTGAACCTTATTTTCTCCTAAAGTGTCAATTCCATTTTCCACAGCTATTTTAATTCTATCAACATCTACAGTTTTTGTAACCCCCAAAATTGTTATATCTGAAAAATTTCTACCTGATTTTTGAGCAGCTTTTTTTACTTTTGAATAAATTTCTTCTATATTTTCTTTCACAATTAAACCCCCTTCTTTTAATAAACTAATTGTCCTTCTTGAATATTTTTAGCATCTGAAATAATTTTATCATAGACTCTTACACTGGTTTCTCCAATAGGTTTAATGATGGAATGTGTTTCACTTTTTCCTGTAATTTCAATTGGTTTCAATTCTGCTGCTCCCCTATTAACAACATAAATTCCGGTTAATACCTCCGATTCACTAATAATATATTCTTCATCAATATCACTTTTTATTAATTTATCTTGAATTTTTATATTATTAAAATCTTGAAGTATATAAGCATATAATAATGTGTCATCTTTAAAAGCTATTTTAATTGGTATTTGTTCTTTAGACGTACCATTAATTTTTATTATACTATATTGTTCATCGTTTTCTACAATATAATCCATAGGTATTTTTAAAAATGTTCTTTCTGCTATAGCAGTATTAGGAACTTTTAAACCATTATAAGATTTTGATGAAACTTCAAAACTTACACTTCTTACATTAATATAATCAAGTAAGTTTCTATCACTAGAAAATATAATTAAATTTTTATCAACTCCTTTTACAATATTTTTGATTTTAAAGTTTTGATATGTATTTTCTGTATCTTTAAAATTTAATGTTTTTATATTCCCTATTTCCCAATTTTGGCATTCTTCAATAGGTAAGTAGGATGCTATATACCATTCGTCATTATTAATTATTTTAAAAATAGGCTCATTAACTTTAACATTTTCAACATTTATTTTCTTTGAAGGTTCTATTTTCATCTTTATTTGTTCAAAAGTTAGTAGCTCAATCTTTTCTAATGAATACATTTCTTCAGCTTTATCAGTTGAAAAAGATATAATACCACTTATTGGTGATTTAATGTTAGTTATACTTTTCTCTAATAGTTCTTCTACTATAAATTTTTCTTCTACAAGATTTTTTACACTGCCTTTTTCTTCAAACAATAATAACTTATTTCTTAATTCTATTTCATTATTCAATTGATTTTTAAAGTTGTATAAATTATTTAATTTACTATCTAATTTGTTTGTTATATAATTTGAAGATATTTTATCTATATTTTCATCTATTCTAGCAACATCATCTTTAACCAATGAAATATTATCTCTACTTTTTTGCATATTTATTATTTCATTTTCATATTGTGCTTTCTTATCTTCTAAAATATCTGAATTTTTAGTATCTTTAATACCACATACTATAGCATTTTTTTTAACTTTTTCACCCTCACTAAAATAATACTGAACTTTTCCATCTACAGTACTGTTAATTATTTGTTCATCTCTTATAACTACTCCATTATATATTTTCTCTAATTTTATACTTCCATATGGAACTTCTTCTATTGCTATTGGCTGTTTAGTTAAAAATATATAAACTTTTCCAATCAAATAAAAAGATATTAATAAAAATGCAATTAATCCTATGTATATAGTACTGGTTTCTTTTTTTATTAATTTTTTTTTTCTTCTTCTTGAATTGCTTGTACTTGTATAAGGCATATAAAATCACCTTTCTTTTATATTAGTTAATAATCAATACGAAGTGTAAAATATATTTGTATGAATTTTAAAATAATATTTAATTTTAACTCATAACAAAGTTTTATGCAATAATTTATTACCATCAAAATTATTTTTATTATAACATTATTTAATAAAAAAAAATATAGTTTTGAAAAAAAATTTCGAGAGTGGTTATATAAGAATGATTTAAAAATAATATGATAAGTTGATTGTAAGGAACAGATTTTTTTAATCTCCAAATTTAAAAATTTTTCAAAAATCAGGGATACTTCCTCAGGAAGTATCCCCAAAAATTCAAGGCCTACAAAACAAGCCGAAACTTAGTAAATTCAAGGGTAAAATATAGCGAACATACCTAAAAAATAGGGATACTTCCCGAGGAAGTATCCCTGAAAATTTAAAAAATGAGTGTGGTTATATAAAAATTATTTAAAAAGAATATGATAAATGTTTATTGATATTGTGAAAGGAACAAATTTATCTGTTACTTTTTTTATATTAAATTATAATGTTATACTTCCAAAAATTTAAAGGATTATTAATAAATATATAGCAATATAAAACTTTATAAGTTGGTTAACTATTTATAGATAAATAAACTTACATATATTTAATTAAAATATTACAAACGAATATTTGTATAATACCTTGTAATAACAAATTTTATATGTTATTATTATAAAAAACTAAGAGAGTTGGGGTAAGATGATAGAAGTCATTGGTAATTTTAATAGTGCTAAAATATTTACACAAAATATTGAAGAATCTGCAATATCACAAATTAAATTATTATGTGATCAAGAATTTACAAAGGATAGTAAAATAAGAATAATGCCAGACGTTCATTCTGGTATGGGCTGTACAATAGGAACTACTATGACTATTACTGATAAAGTAGTTCCTAATCTTGTTGGTGTTGATATTGGTTGTGGAATGGAAACTATAAAAATAAAAAATAAGCATATCGAATTACAAAAATTAGATAAATTGATATATGAACAAATACCATCAGGTTATAATATTAGAAAAAAAGAGCATAAATTTAATGATGATATAGATTTAGAAGAATTAAAATGTATAGAACATGTTCATTTAGATAGAGCAAGAAAAAGTATTGGTACTCTTGGTGGTGGAAATCACTTTATAGAAGCTAATAAAGATTCTGAAGATAATATTTATATTGTAGTTCATTCAGGAAGTAGACATTTAGGAACAGAAGTTGCAACTTACTATCAAAATGAAGGTTATAAACAACTTAATGGAAACACAAAAAAAGATGTGGACAAATTGATTGAATATTATAAATTTCATGGTAAAGAAAAAGAAATTCAGTCTGCGATTAAAGAATTAAAATCACAAATTCAAACGGATATACCAAAGACATTAGCATATGTAACAGGAAGTTTATTTGATGATTATATTTTTGATATGAAATTAGTTCAACAATTTGCTATATTAAATAGAAAAGCTATTATGAATGAAATAATAAAAGGAATGAAGTTAGATGTAGTTGAAGAATTTACTACTATTCATAATTATATTGATACTGATAACATGATATTACGCAAAGGTGCAGTATCAGCAAAAGAAGGAGAAAAACTTTTAATTCCAATAAATATGAAAGATGGTAGCTTAATTTGTATAGGAAAAGGAAATGAAGACTGGAATTTTTCAGCACCACATGGAGCAGGTAGATTAATGAGTAGAACTGTTGCTAAAAATAGTTTTACAGTATCTGAATTTAAAAAAGTAATGAAAGGTATTTATACAACATCTGTTAGCAAAGAAACTTTAGATGAATGTCCTATGGCGTACAAAAATATGGATGATATAGTTAATAATATTAATGACACAGCAGAAATTATTGATATTATAAAACCTATCTATAACTTTAAAGCAGGTGAAGAATATTAAAAGGCGAATAAAATTAAACTATTCGCCTTTTATAATTTAGTTGAGGTGAGATTATGTTAAATGAAACAGATTTAAGATTTTTAAAAGAAACTTTAACTTTTTGGAATAATTTAAATAACAATCAACAAGAGTTAATTATAAAAAATACTGTTTCTATGAAATATAAATCAGGACAAAATATATATAGTTCTGAGAATGAATGTATTGGTATATTATTAATAAAAAGTGGTGAACTTAGAACATATATTTTATCAGAAGAAGGAAAAGAAGTTACACTTTATCGCCTCAATTCAGGTGGAGTATGTGTACTTTCAGCATCATGTTTAATTAAAAATATTACTTTTGATATTTATATATCTGCTGAATGTGAAAGCGAAATATTACTTATTAACGCACATACTTTTTCAAAAATATTATCTGAAAATATATATGTTGAAAATTTTTCTTTAAAATTAGCAGTTGATAGATTTTCAGATGTTGTATGGACAATAGAACAAATACTTTTGATGAGTTTTGACCGTCGCTTAGCAATATTTTTATTAGATGAAATTTCTAAAACTAATTCAAATACTATATCTCTTACACATGAACAAATTGCAAAATATATTAATAGTGCAAGAGAAGTAGTGTCAAGAATGCTTAAATATTTTTCTAATGAACATATTGTAGAATTATCAAGAGGGGAAGTTAAAATTATTAATAAAGAAAAACTTCATAAATTAATTAATGTTTATTAAAGTTTTACTTTGCTTTTGAAAATGGTTTTTGGGGTAATATTACTCCAATTACCATAAAAATAATGCCTACAATCAATAAACCACTAAATCCAATATCAAATACAGAAGGATATTTTTCTGATATATTAAATAAAGTAAGTTTTCCTAAATCCATTGTATTAAATAATCCTAAGTTTTTAAAAAAACCATATGACATTGAAAATGCAAAAGCTCCAAATAAACCTCCTATTACAGCACTAATTGCTTTCTTAAAACCTCCACTGCCTGTAGCAGCAACACAAGTTCCGGGGCATGTTCCAACCCATCCAAAACCAATTCCAAAAATTAAACCTCCAACAACAACACCTAAATTAGTTGATTTAATACTTAAATGTGAAATATCAAAAATTCCAAATAAATTTGCAAAAAACAAAAGTACACTTGAAAAACCAATTGCAAAAATTATCGTTTTCATAAGATATAAATCTTGTAATCTTAACATTGAAATTAATTTCTTTGGATTTGAAGCACCAACTAAATATAATACAAAACCAAATAAACCACCTAAAATAATTGCCATTATAATTACCCTCCCTTTGTTTTATTAACTAATATAGCAGTAGGAATTGCAACTAAAAATACGGAAATTGCAAAAATATATCCACTTACACTACCTTGCATAATACCACTCATCATATGACCACTAGTACATCCATCTGCCATTCTTGCACCAAAAGGAATTATAAATCCTCCAATAAAACTAGGTAAATATAATCTAATAAAACTTTGTTTTTGTTTTGGTAAATTTGGAACCTCTCCAACATCAGACATTTCAGATTTTTTCTTTTTATCATTTAATAAATAAGCTAAATAAGCACCAATTGGGATTGCAAGTACAAATATAAAATCATAATTTAAAGGTTCTTTAATATTTTTAGCAAGTTTACCTTCACTTTTATCATAATAAGCATTACTACTTTTATAACCACTTTCACGACTATTATCTTCTACAATTACATTAGGATTAATAGTACTATGAATTATTCCTGATAAAACACTGAATTGTGTAGATACTCCTATAGGCTTTATAATAAATACTGCAATAAAAAATACAAAACCTAAAACTAAAGCATTTCTTATCCACTTAAATGAATTCATAATTAAGTACTCCTTTTTTTAATTTGTAAATGTATTATATCCTTTTTTATAAATTAATACTGTAAGCATGTCACAAAAACAATTCAATATTATAAAATTTAAAAGTTTATAGAGTATCGTTAAGATAAGAAGTATATTAATATTTTTGCAAATAATAAAAGACGAATAAAATATTCGCCTTTTATTATTTTTAATTAAATTATTTTATAAAGTTTTTTATCTAATTATTTATTCGGTAATATATGGTAGAATGACTTCGTACAAAGCAATTTTATCTTCAGTATAAGATTTTTCAGCTAATTCATTTATTAAAGATATAGGTTTATCTGATAGTGATTCAAATATTGATTCAAAAAAAGCGAATTTAGAATCTTCCATTGCTCTTTTTAAATATTCTTATTTAGCATTCTCGGTAATGTATGGTAAAACAACTTCATAAAAAGCAAATTTATCTTTATTATAAGATTTTTCAGCTAATTCATTTATTAAAGATACAGGTTTATCTGATAAAGATTCAAATATTGATTCAAAAAAAGCGAATTTAGAATCTTCAATTGCTCTCTTTAAATATTCTTGTTTAGCATTCTCGGTAATGTATGGTAAAACAACTTCATAAAAAGCAAATTTATCT
>CAZWZB010000017.1:47324-73520 GCA_964638835.1 uncultured Eubacteriales bacterium
TTTAGCATTCTCGGTAATGTATGGTAAAACAACTTCATAAAAAGCAAATTTATCTTTATTATAAGATTTTTCAGCCAATTCATTTATTAAAGACATAGGTTTATCTGCTAAGGATTCAAATATTGATTCAAAAAAAGCGAATTTAGAATCCTCAAGTGCTTTATTCAAATGTTCTCTTTTTACATCATTATTAAGAGCATCCGAATTTTCTGATGAATAGATATGTTCTTCACTAGATTCAAATATATATGGCTCTTGAGAGTAAGTACTATGTACATTAAGTTCATCCCAAGAATCATTTAAATCAGTTAATATTACTGTAGTATTATCTTCATTTATTTTATCACTATCTTCATAATTAAATATTACGAAATTATTATTACCTTGCATATTAATAGAATTTGTATTTTTATTAGCTTGATATGCACCTATATATCCAGCTCCAAAACATACAACTAATGATAAAATAATTGTAAGTGAAATTATAAATTTTGATTTTTTCTTAAATTGCATAATTGTTTCCAACCTTTCTTTTAAAAGTTTTTTATTTTCATTTAATGTTAAAGAAGCAATTGATTGATTATAACTACCTCCTATAGCATTTAATAATGTTTCTCCATAAGCTTTTTGTCCTTGTAAGTCTAAATTAGTAATAACAGCTTCATCACATGAAATCTCACAAGTTCTATTAATTTCTTTTTCTATTAAATATACAAATGGATTAAACCAATGTAAACAAACAGTTACTTGTACTAACCATTTATAAAACATATCTTTTCTTTTATAATGAATTACTTCATGTAGCACTATATTATAAAAATCTAATTCACTAATATTTATTGTCGGTAAAATAATGCATGGACGAAAAAAACCAATTAACATTGGAGATGAAATAAGTCTATTTGTACAAAGTTCAATATTTCTTTTTATATTCATCTTTTCTATTATTTCTCCTAATTGATTTAATTTATCAATATCAGAAACTTGTATTAATTCTGTTTTTATATATAAAATAAAGCTTTGATATATTGTTATTTTACGAATTATTAATATTAATGCTACTACAATCCAAACAAGTAATAAACACATTTCTAGTGAAAAATAATATTTAGTTGGATTTTCTGAAACGTTATTAGTTATATAATTTTCATTATTATTTAAAAAACTTTCTGTATTATAAGTAGTATCATCTTCAAATACAGTTTTGCTATTGGTTGAAAAATCTAATTGAGTATTTTCATTTTGGTAGTTATTTGTTTGTTTAGGAATATCATTAATAAACTTAAACAGATTGTCTAAAATATTTGGTTCAAATGAAAAAGGTAATAACATTCTTACTATTACAATTAATAAAATATAATGTTGCCATTGATAGCTAAATTTACTTTTTAAAGTTGGTTTAAATAGTAAAATTATAAAAAATAATAATGTTCCTGAAATAGATAGTGATAAAATAGTTTTTAATATATCAATCATGAGTTTTACCTCCATTCCAGAATTTTTTTAAATCTTCATAGTCTTCTTGTGATAACATATCTTTTTGTACTAATGTGTTAATAAGCCCTTTTGTACTACCATCATATAATTTGTTAACTAAATTTTGAGTTTGAGCTGCTTGATAATCTACTTCTTTAATAATGGCAATATATTTGTTTCGATTACCAATTTTATTAGCCTTCAAAAGTCCTTTATCAACTAAACGTGAAAGAAGAGTAATGATAGTATTTTTCTGCCATGTTTTACCTTGATTTGCAAGTGTTTCGCTAATGTAATTATATAATGCTTCATTTCCATTATCCCAAATAATTTTCATAAGTTCTAATTCTGAATCTGAAACTTGTTGCATATTTACACCTCCCTAGTAGACATTATGTAGTCCTTTCATAAAGGATAACATAGTGTAGTCTACTTGTCAATAATTTTTTTATTTTATTAAGTATTTAAAATTTGAGAGTGATTAATAAAATTAGGGGACTCCCTACGGTCGTCCGTTCTATTTATATTTCTTGCAAAATCATTGATAAAATATTGAATATGTAAATCATTAAAATTAGAATTCACAACATTTTTATTATGTACACGGACGTTTCCGCACGCCCCTACAGAAAATTTACAGTTTAAATAAATATCTATCTATTTTTATATTACCACTCTCCAAAATTTAATAAACACATTTATAAATAGTATCTTTTTGCAGAATATTTTTTTAATAAATTAAAACATTTATAAAAAAATACTAATTCGTCAAATTGTTTTATTTTATTTATGTACTCTTTGTTCACTCCTGTAATCTTCAAGTTTTAAAGCACATTTAATTCAAAATTAATTTTACACTATTTTTTAAGCATATAATATTTTCGCTTTTAATTGTTTGTTTAATACCTACGATTTCATTGTAAAATCAATAAAGATAAAATAATATCACGAGCAAAAATCTCTTTACACTTTCGTTGCAAGTGTAAAGAGATTTTTGAAATAATTTTTATAAAAATTATTTTTTAATAACCACTCTTTTTTATTTTTATTATTTTATTAACATTATCTTATAAAAACTTAAATATAAATTTCATTAATATAAGTTTTTATAAAAACTAAATTTGTAATATCAAATTTCTCTATTGAATTTATTTGGTATTTAGTATAATATTTAATATATAATAAAAAAGGAGGTATTTTTAATGTTAGCTAAAGAATTGATGTTTGAATGGCAACAATGTAAAGAAGAAGGATTGGATGTTGAATGTTATTATGAAATATGCAAACAGATTGTTGAATTAGCAGAAACTAAAAATTGTGAAGAAGTTGCAGAAAAAATATGGATACAGCTTATAAATTCTCCTATGATTGAAGGATATTTATATAATGAACCTTCAACTTTAGATGAAATTAAAGCAGTTAGACCAAATGAACGTTTAAATTTTACAAACAATTTGTCTAAACAAGAACTTTATA
The DNA here is from genome assembly GCA_964638835.1 of uncultured Eubacteriales bacterium. GTDB lineage: Bacteria > Bacillota > Clostridia > Lachnospirales > CAZQDT01 > CAZWZB01. The sequence goes on from CAZWZB010000017.1 coordinate 50,277, forward strand.
ATAAATTAGCAGGTGCATGGATTGGTAGAATATCAGGTTGTTTATTAGGTAAGCCAGTTGAAGGTTTTAAAAAAGAACGTTTACATAGATTATTGAAAGATACAAATAACTATCCAATAACAGATTACATATTAAAATCAAAATTTTCATCTGAATTAATAGAATACTTAGGATATGATATAAATAGATGTTGGGCTGATACTTTAGAAGGTTATTCACCAATAGATGATGACACAAACTATACTGTTTTTTCTTTAAAATTAATTGAAACTTATGGTACAAATTTTACGTCAAACAATGTACTAGAATCATGGCTGTCATGGATACCACATAATGCAACTTTTACTGCTGAATGTGTGGCTTATAGAAATGGTTGTATGGGATTACTTCCGCCTGAAACTGCAACATATAAAAATCCTCATCGCGAATTAATAGGAGCACAAATTAGAGGTGACTTTTTTGGTTATATAAATCCTGCTAATCCAGAAATGGCTGCTGAAATGGCATGGAGAGATGCAAGCATATCTCATACTAAAAATGGCATTTATGGTGAAATGTTTGTTTCTGCTATGATTGCTACTGCTTTTGTTGAAAAAGATATAAAAATTATAATTAAATCAGGATTAGACCAAATACCTGAAAAGTGCAGATTAAGAAAAGATATTGAATTAATATTATCTTTCTATGAACAAAAACAAACTAGTGAAGAAGTGATAGAAAATATACATTCAATATATGATGAAAGCAATTCTCATGACTGGTGTCATACTAATTCTAATGCTATGATTGTAGTTATGGCATTACTATATAGTGAATTAAACTTTGGTAAATCAATATGTTTAGCAGTACAAGCCGGATTTGATACTGATTGTAATGGAGCTACTGTTGGTTCAATTATAGGTACAATATTAGGTGAAAGTAAAATTGATAAATGTTGGTATTCTTGTTATAACAAAAATCTTAAAACTTCAATTGATGGTTATAATATGGTTACAGTTGATGAACTAGTAGAAAAAACTTATAATTTAATATAAATAATAGAAAGGTGTGATTTTAAATTAAAAACATACTTGTTATCGGAAGTATTAATGTTGATTTAGTAATAAATACACCAGCCATTCCTAAAATGGGTGAAACTATAGTTGGAACAAATTTTTCAACTTATCCCGGTGGTAAAGGTGCAAATCAAGCTGTAGCTTGTGGCAAACTTGGTGGCAATGTAAAAATGATTGGTTGTATTGGCTCTGATTTTTATAATAAATTATGTATTGAAAATCTTAAAAATAGTAATGTAGATACTTGTGGAATAACTTTTACAGATAGTGTAACAGGGGTTGCTGTTATTACTGTATGTGATGGTGATAATTTTATTATTCTTGAACCAGGAGCTAATAATTTATTAACTTTTGATATTGTAACCAATAATAAAGATTTATTTGAGTGGGCAGACTATTTAATATTACAATTGGAAATACCAATTGACACAATATTACCAACTGTAAAATTTGCAAAAGAGCATAATATAGTTGTTATACTTAATCCAGCACCAGCTAAATTAATAGATAAAAATATTTTTAAATTTATTGATATCTTAGTTCCTAATCAACATGAAGTAGAACAGATTTTAAACTGTCCTATAAAAGATGTTCAATCTGCTATGAGGGCAATACCTAAACTATTAGATTTAGGTGTAAAAACAGTAATAATAACTTTAGGTGAATTAGGTTGTGTTTATAATTATAATGAAGATACATACTACAAAGAAGCAATCAAAGTTAAACCAGTGGATACAACAGGAGCTGGAGATAGTTTTATTGGTGCATTAAGCGTAGGTTTAAGTAAAGGTTTAAATATACATAAATCAATAGATTTAGCTATTAAAACTTCTGGTATTACTGTAACTCGTCATGGTGCTAGTATATCTATACCAACTATAAATGAAGTTGATTCATGGATATAATATTAACAATAGAAAATTTTATTAGTGAAAGGAACTTTAAATGAGTGATTTAAATAATAACTGGAATTGTTCAGTTGGTGGTGTAGTTTTAAATGAAGATAAAATATTACTTGTTAGGCATACTTATGGAGCAGCAAAAAATAAATTTCTTATTCCAGGTGGATACATACAAAATAATGAAATGCCAGAACAAGCAGTTATACGTGAAGTATTAGAAGAAACAGGCATTATCACAAAAGTAAATAGTTTACTTGGAGTTAGATTTACTCAAAAAGATTGGTATGCCATTTTTAAATTAGATTATATTTCAGGCGAGCCAACAAGTGATAATAATGAAAATGATTTTGCTGTGTTTATAGATTTAAAAGAAGCTTTAATTAGAGATGATGTAACAGAATTAACAAAATTAATTATAGATAGTATTTTAAATAACACAAATAGTATATTATTAAATGATTATTTTCCAACATCAAAAACTAGAAAGGAATACACAATATATGGACTTAAATAATTTATCTCTTGTTTTACCATCAATTGAACATGAAGAAATATGGAAAAATATTATTAATGAATTTAAATTATCAAATGAAAAAATAATACCTTATGCTTTAAAATTGGATTGTGAGGATTATGATGTATTTTTACAAAAAACATTTGATTTTCACAATAATATCAATGTACCTCATTATCTTGTTCCAGCTTCAACATATTTTTTAATAAATGATAACTTAAATAAAATTGTTGGTGCAGTAAATATCAGACATAGACTTAATGATGTTTTATTAAAATCAGGAGGTCATATTGGTTATGGTGTTTCTCCAACTGAACGAAAAAAAGGATATGCTACAAAAATGCTTGAACTTGCACTTTTAAAATGTAAAGATATTGGTATTGAAAAAGCACTTGTTACTTGCAATAAAGAAAATATTGGTTCGGCAAAAACAATTATTAAAAATGGTGGTATCTTTGAAAATGAAGTTACTGAAGATAATGGTAATATTGTTCAAAGATATTGGATAAACATACATTAAAGGAGTGTTGCTAATGAAAATAATATTGAATCTTTTTGCTATAACGTCTATTTTTTTATTTATATTTTTAAGTAATCAAACAGTATCAAAATATAATTATTCATATAAAAATGAAAATAAAATAATAACAACATATAATACAAGAAGAAAAGAATCATGCTTACAAAAAAATAGAGATATTAGGGTTAAAAGATGGTTGTATAATTTTGAAAATACACATATAATTGATTTTCCGCAAACTACAGTTAAAAGAGAAGTTATATTTGTAGAAGGAGATAAATTATTTACTTTACCACATACTAAAAAAAGAATTATAATCCCATATGATGAACAAAAATATATAATTAATCTTCCATATGATGAAAATATAGAGAAAGATTATATACAGTACTTTTCTAAATGAATAAAACACAAAACAAAGACGGCGAAAGTCGTCTTTGTTTTGTATCATAATAGCAAATTTTAATTAACTAAATTTCATCTCATTTTTTTTACTAATTTGTTGTATACTATAGTCAGTAATAAGTAATTTTTAAGTAAAATTAAAAGAGGTGATTTTATGAATAAAATAGAAGATAGATTTAGAATAATAAATAAATATTTTATAATTATATATATAATTATAAGTATATCTCTTGGTATATACAATATATTTTTTTCTACAAGTTATTATATAATGCTTTCATTTGCTTCAATACTTTTTTTATTAGTACCTAAAATAATAAATAAAATATTAAAATTAAAAACCGTTCATATTCTTGATTTTACAATATATCTTTTTTCTTTTCTTTCATTTACCATAGGAATGGTACTTAATGGTTATAGTCGTATTTTTCAATATGATAAACTAGTGCATACTCTTTCAGGAATATTTTTTTCTTTATTAGGGCTAAGCTTTTATTATGTATTAAAACCTATTAAAGAACTTGAAAAAAGTGATTATAGTATAGCATCATATTTTTCGGTTTCTTTTTCATTATCTATAGCTGTTATATGGGAAATTTATGAATATGTAATAGATAAAATATTGCATACAGACCCACAAAGAGTCTTAACTACAGGTATAAATGATACTATGATAGATATGATAGTATGTTTAATTGGTTCATTAATAATGTGGTGGGCAATTTATCTTTTTTATAAAAAAGACAAAACTAATTTTTTAATGTGTGTATTTGAAAACTTTTTTAAGATAAATATAAAAAAAGATAAAAATTTTTGAGGGTGTTTACTATAGAATGATGCAAAAATAACTGTAGGGGCGACCTACGGTCGTCCGTGTTTTTTTCGGACATGCGTAGCACGCCCCTACAATCTATAATTATTTGCATTTGATTTTTACATTAAATTATAGCAATATCATTCTTTGATTAACACTCTCAAATTTTTAAAACAAAAAGTTCAAATAATAAAAATTATTTGAACTTTTATACTTTGGGAACTATAACTTAAAAGTTTAATATTGTAAGTTCTGTTTCTTTATCAAATACATGTATTCTATTTAAATCAAGAGCAACTTTAATAGTATCTCCTGTTTTAGCTGGACTTCTTGGATTAACACGAGCTGTTACAGATTCTCCATTAATTGTAAGATGTAAGAATACTTCAGCACCAACGAATTCAGTAACTTCAACTTTAGCTGTTACTATACTATCTTTTGAAGATTCTAAGAAAATTTGTTCATCATGTATATCTTCTGGTCTTATTCCTAAAATAACATCTTTACCTTCATATCCACCATCTAAAAGTTTTTTAGCTTTAGCATCTGAAAGTATAATTTCATTTTCACCAAATTTTAGTATAGCATCACTACCCTTTTTAACAACTTTAGAAGTTAAAAAGTTCATAGCTGGAGAACCAATGAAACCAGCAACGAATAAATTATTAGGTTTGTCATGAAGATTATGTGGAGTATCAACTTGTTGAATAAATCCATCTTTTAATACTACTATTCTAGTACCTAATGTCATCGCTTCTGTTTGGTCATGTGTAACATATATAAAAGTAGTTTGAAGTCTTTGATGTAATTTTGAAATTTCTGTTCTCATTTGAACACGTAATTTAGCATCAAGGTTTGATAAAGGTTCATCCATAAGGAAAACTTTAGGATCACGAACAATAGCACGACCCATCGCAACACGTTGTCTTTGACCTCCAGATAAAGCTTTTGGTTTTCTATCTAATAAGTGAGCTATATCAAGTATTCTTGCTGCTTCTTGAACACGTTTATCTATTTCAGCTTTTGGAGTTTTTCTTAATTTAAGTCCAAATGCCATATTATCGTATACTGTCATATGTGGATAAAGAGCATAGTTTTGGAAAACCATCGCTATATCTCTATCTTTTGGAGGTACATCATTCATAAGTTTGTCACCAATCCAAAGTTCACCTTCACTAATTTCTTCAAGACCTGCTATCATACGAAGTGTTGTAGATTTACCACAACCAGAAGGTCCAACGAAAATTATGAATTCTTTGTCTGCTATATCCAAACAAAAATCTGTAACTGCAACAAACCCATTTGAAGCGTATCTTTTATAGATATTTTTTAATTTTAATCCTGCCATTTTTATTTCCCCCTTATTAATATTACTAAAACTATAAATTTTAATATATCTCATATAATTACATGAAATAATTGCAAATAAGATAAAATTTTAATCATTTGCACTATATACTTTATATTAATAATACAATATTTTTAAAGTATGTACTATTGCTGTTTTTGCTAAATAAGTAAAAACAGATTTGTTAAAGTTGTATAAGTGCATTTAATAAATTTTTAGTTTACAGCTTTGTTACCAAATATCAATCTAATTTATTAATTTTTTTTCAAATATTAGATTGAAAACCTTCTCCTAAAGCCTCTCTTACATCAAAAATTAGTAAAAATGCATTATTATCTAGGGATTTTACTATGTCTTTTAACTGTATAATTTGCTTTCTTGATACTACACATAATAATACTTCTTTACTATTAAGTGTGTACATTCCTCTACCAGTTAAACCCGTAACACCTCTATCTATTTCTAATAAAATTTTCTGTGCTATAATATCTGAATGTTCAGATATAATAAGTGCTGCTTTTGAGAATGACAAACCTTCCAATATATTATCTATAACTTTTGATGTAATATACACTGCTATTATAGCATACATAGCTTTATCTATACCAAACATAAATATTCCCAAAAATATAATAAGAGTATCTAACATAAATAATAATTTACTAACAGAAATATGTTTTATATTTTTAGCAATTATACTTGCCGCTAAATCAGTACCTCCTGTAGTAGCAAAACTTGAAAATACAAGCCCAAGCCCTACACCTGAAAGTATACCTCCAAATAGAGATATTAATAATGGTTCAATATTTGTAAATAAATTAGGTATAAATGCAGTGTAAAATAATGCAATTGAAAGATAAAATGTTGAGAAAATAGTTCGAGCTAACATTTTCATTCCCAATACTTTTATTCCTATTAAAAATAAAGGTAAATTAAGAGCTACATTTGTAAGCCATAAAGGTAAGCTTAAATTAAAATTATCCTCCGAAAATCTTTTTATAATAATGGATAATCCTGAAACTCCACCTGTTACTAAATCAAATGGTTCAAAAAAAAGATTTATAGAAATTGCTAAAATAGTAGTCCCTATTATAATAATTAAATATTCAAATATCTTTTGTTTAAATGTATGCTCCATTATAATTACTCCTATTTTCTTAACCATGAAATAATTGGATGATAAGCACCGCCAATTATTTTACGTTTATTTTTACCTTTCTTTATAACAACCAATGCAAATAGTGGTAATTGCATCATTCGCTTTAATCGTGTAGGTTGTTTTATAAGTCTATAAAACCATTCAAGCCCCATTTTTTGAAATATTACAGGAGCTCTCTTGACTTTTCCCGCCATACCATCAAAACTTCCACCAACACCTATACATACCTTTACATTAAGTTTATTTCTATTTTTGTAAATCCATTTTTCTTGTTTAGGAACCCCCAAACCAACTAAGAGTAAATCAGGTTTTAATTTATTTATTTCATTAATTATTAGTATTTCCTCTTGCTTGTCAAAATATCCACTATGTGTACCAACTATTTTTAAATTTTTATACTTTTTTCTCATCTTTAACTTTGCTACTTTTACTACTTTTTCTTCACCTCCAAGAAAGTAAACTGTCTTATTAGTATCTGCCATTTCTTTAAATAAATCTTGAACTAAATCATATCCTGCAACTCTTTCTGGTAATTTAAATTCACTATAACGAGATGCCCAAACAACACCTATACCATCAGGAACTATCATATCAGCAGATTTTATTACTCTTTTTAATTCTTTATCAGCTCTTGCAGCCATAATCATCTCAGGGTTAGGTGTAAATATCATTCTAAGTTTATCTTGATTAAACCAATCAAGTATAGTATCCTTTGCCTTTTGTTTTGTTATATTGCTTATTGGTATATTTAATACATAAATTTTATCTATCAATGTATATCACCTTTCTATAATAATTCTATGTTGTAATATTAAATTTTAAATCCACATTTAAGATTAATAGTTTACATTATAAATATTTCTATATGTATTTAAAATTTTGTTTCTACTCAATTAAAGTTGAAAAAATGCTTGAGTATATAATAATATTATATCTATTTTTTAATTATTTACTAGTGTAATTTTTTTATTACACTATACTTTATAATCTTTAACAAAAAAATTATTGAGATAGGTTTTTATAAAATTAAATTCAAAATCTCTTTACACTTTTGCAAAAGTGTAAAGAGATTTTGAACTCAAATATTATTTTATTGATACTGTTTTTATTGATTTTACAAGGAATTCGCAGTTCTTAAATAAATAATTAAAATTTATACCTAAAAAATAGTGTAAAGGATGTGGGTGCTTTTAAAGCTTCAAAATTAAAGAGTTAACCAAAGAGTATAAATAAAATAAAATTATTTGACGAATATTTAAAAATATTTTTTTATCTATCTTTAAATAATCACCCTCATAATCTTTAACGAAAAAATCTTATTTGATATTAAAAAAAAATTAGTAATTATATTGTTATTTGTTTTACATTATGATATAATCATAAATGAATATTATTCAAAGGTTGATGATTTTTAATGAATAGTTTATGTTATTACATTTTAATAAAAGGATACATTTTTCTATAAATTGGATAAGTGTACCCTTTTTTTGATATAAAAAGTAAAACTATTTAATTTTACAAAATATTTGTACACTTATTCTCCAAGATAAATTAAAAATAATAATATTTAGGAGAAAGTACTATGAATAAAAATTTAAAAAGTAACCCACAAAAATTATATTTATACAAATTTATTAACTCTATCTCACTTACAAGTGGTGTTTGGGTTTTATATATGAGTTTTAAAGGGCTGACTTTAACACAAATAGGAATAGAAGAAGCAATTTTTCATATTTCAAGTTTTCTTTTTGAAATACCCTCAGGAGCTATTGCTGATATATATGGCAGAAAAAAAACTCTTGTTTTAGCAGGAATATCATCAATTATATCTTGTTTAATAATGTTATTTTCAACAAATGTTATACATTTTGCTTTTGCTATGGTTTTTAGTGCTTTATCATATAATTTAAGGTCAGGTTCAGAAGAAGCACTTGCTTTTGATACCTTAAAAGAATTAAAAAAAGAAAATACATTTATTAAATTTAATTCTAACTTAAATATAATAATTGAAATAGCATCAAGTATAGGTACAATAATAGGTGGATTTATAGCTTCTATAAGTTATTACTATGTTTATATTGTAGATATTTTTATAAGTATTTTTAGTTCTTTTAACGCATCTCTATTAGTAGAGCCTCAAATTAGAACTAAAAGTGAAAATAAGTTTTCTATAAAAACCATGTGTTTTGAATTAAAGAAGCAGATATTAGATAGCATAACTATTATAAAACAAAACAAAAATATAGCTTTTATAATGGTTTTTGATGCAACAATAAGTACTATGTGTACTACTTTATATTTTTATTATCAAAAGCATTTAGAATTACAAGGATTTTCAATTAAAATGATTGGTGTAATTTTAATGTTAGTAGGAGTATTTGGAATAATAGGTTCAAAACTTTCATCAAGTATTGAAAGGTTAATTGCCAAACAAAAATTAATTATATTTTTAAGTACTGGTATGTCAATTAGTATTATGGTAAGTGCTATAAAATTTAATATAATAGCTATAATTGGTTTTGGGTTTATTTCATTTATAAATTCTATATCTTTTCCAATAATCAGCAATTATATAAATCAACGAATTCCATCTGAACAAAGAGCAACTATTATTTCAGTTGGTTCAATGATATTTAGTTTTATAATGATATTACTTTTTCCTTTGATTGGGAAACTATGTGATATATTTGGAACTACATATGCATTTATATTAATGAGCGTAATTTTATTGATTTTTACTACTATATTGTTATTATCTTTTATTATAAAAAAATATGAAATATAAAAAAGGCGACTTACAGGTCGCCTTTTTTTTGTGATATTTTCTTTTTAGTAAAAATATATATTATAAAAACAATTATAATTAATATTTCTATTTTAGGTTCATTCATAGTAGTAATAAGTTTTTGGCCTTCAACATTTGTATTGTTAAGTAAGTTATCTTGAATTTTTAATAATTGTTCCTCTTGCTCTTTTGTTTCAACTACCATAAAAGCAGTATATGGTGTTAAGACTCTAGCTTTAAAACTTGATTTTACTATATCTACTAAATCTTTATTAGTTTGAACGGAAAGTCTACTCATAAGTTCTAATTTACTTCCTGCAATATATTGATTTTCATGTTTTATAACATAGTTATCATAATTAGTATCAACTAATACAAGTTCTGTTTTTCCATTATCTCTAGCAAATCCACCATTATAATTTAAAAGATTTTCAATAACTGGAGTATCAACTTCATATAAACCTATTGCAAATTTATTACTTCTATAATAATAAGGTGTTAATTTCATGTCAGAATTTAATGAATAGTAGTATAAGCTTTCAGGATATTTATAATAATATTTAGCTATATTTTTAGATAATAGACTATTAAGTATATCATTAGAAACTACTACTATTATGGGAAATTCATTTTCTAAATCTTGGTTTAATATATTTTTAACAGCCAAATTAAGATTAAATCCACCTTCTCTTTTAAATCTAACTTTATTAGCGTTTTCTAAAGGATGTTGTTCTATTTTATAAGAAGTAAATACTGCTTGAGCATCTTTAATATTATTTTTTTCAACATATTCTTTTGCAAGAGATATATTTTCTTTTAAATTACTATCTTTAGAACTATCTAACACAAAATAGTATTTTGGTGTTCTTGGTGTAGCTTTAGATAAATGTTCTTTTCTTTGTGCCGTTAATATTTCTCCCACATCAAAAACCATTTCATAATTTATAGGTTCACAATCTATTTTTACAACTTTATTATCTATAGTTAATTTTACTGGCTCACGGTGAATTATTTCAAAACCAGTCCTTCTTATTTCGCCTTCTGAAAAAGGAAAAACTTTAAGCTCTATAATATTTTCATCTATATATCTTATTAAGCCGGGGTCTTTTTTTGAATTTACAATTCTATTATATAATTGTACAGCAGCTCTATCATCTACAAGCATACCATATTTTTTTTCATCAAACACATATAAATAATAATCTGTTACATAAACCGCCTCTGGTAATTCAAATTGTGTAGTATATTCTTGAAAATTCCTATCAGTTGGATTATATAACACCAAATTTATCCATGTTCTATATGCATTACTTTCAGTGTCAAATGTAGTAGTTGTATTTATTTTATTTAGTTTAATATTTGTTGGTCTTAATTCATTTTGAATATCAGAATTATTATAATTTTGATCTAAAAATAAATTGTTAAATAGTGTAACTACTTCATTAGAAAAAGTTTTATCTCCAAGTATCATGTTACTGTATAATGCTGAAATTATAGGTGTAGAAGTGTATCTATGATTTATATTAAAAAAATCAAAATTTGAACTACCTCTTTTTAAAAGTTTTAAAGTTTTATTAAGTCTAGGTATATTAATATTTTCACTATAACTATCATTCTGAACATAATTTAAAGCATTATATAAATTAGTTTTATCACCTATAGTTGTAAGTGGTAATATAGCAGGTAATGTAATTAAACCTAATACAAATACCAATATAATTTTACTTTTTTCAAAATATTGTTTTAATAATTTATATTCTAACAACAAACGTTTGGTTTGCAAAAACAAAATAAAAAAAGGAGTAAAAGTAAGTAAACCTAATCCAAAAAGTATTATCCCAAGTAGACCAAATGGAATTACTGGCATAAAAATTAAAGAAAAATATAATATATATGTAAGCCCAACTGATTTTAAATAAAAAAGTAATAATCTATAATTCTTATCTCCACTATCTGGTATTAAAAATAAAACTCCATTCAATATGGCAATAATATAAAACCAAATATAATTTAAATCTCCAAACATATTTCCTGTTGCAGTGTTTAATAATAAACATATTACGGGTAAAAGTATTGTTACTAAAAAGTAAATAATTTTATTATTATTTGTTAATATTATTTTATTTTCTTCATTTATTGTATCATTCTTAAATTTTTTAAGTAATTTAATTAAAATATAAGAAATGAACGCAACAATAAAATCAATAATAATAAAAATGGCAACACTTCTACTATTATCACCAATTGCTATTGCAAAAACTAATGAAAGTATTATTGGTATTTTTATAATACTAAGTACTTTTTTTGTTTTTTCATTAAAATATTGTTCATAAGATTTAGACTTAGAAGCAAAAAATATAAATAAAAAAAATCCAATCCCTGCAATATTAAAAATAAAAAAATTTAAACTATCACGACTCATAATTTAATTCCACCTTTAAAAATTTTTTAGTTATATTATATATTAAAATCAAAGTAACTAAGTGAATTGTTGTACCACTAACTGAATGTAACAATACAAAGTTGCTATGGTTTACAAAAGGTACAGAACCAATAATTCTTATAAATGTAGCTATCAAACCTATTATAATAGATATAATTAAACTAAACAAAGACCAAAAAAATTTATTTTTTATACCTTTAAAATTACTGATAAATACACAAATAAGCATTATAAAAATTAAAGTTATAAATCTATACCCCATACAATCTAAAGTTATTGCAAAGTTATTATAATTACAATAATAACCCAAATCATCAACATAATTCAAATCTAAATTATAAAATAATTCAACTATTATTTTATGTGGATATAAAATCACCTTTAATATATTGTTTTGTAAAGTAGGTATTATCTTCATAAATATAATTCCTATTAATATACTTAAAACACTAAAACTTATATTTTGTATTTTTTTATACATAAAACACCCTCTTTATAAATAAAACTTCTTAAATATAGCTTTAAGAAGTTTTATTTTATAATAACATAAATATTTATTTTAGTAAAGTGTTTATTACTTTTATTACTCCATTATCATTATTGCTTTCAGCTATAAATCTTGAATGTTTTTTAATTTCTTCATTAGCATTTGACATAGCATAACTATAGTAAGCACTTTTAAACATACCTATATCATTATAGTTATCACCAAAAACCATAGTTTCATTATAAGAGATATTAAATTTATCTTGTATAAACTTAATACCAACGCCTTTATTTACAAATAAATCATTTATATCAAACCATCTTTCACCTGATATACATAATTGTGCTTTGTCTTTAAATTCTTTTGTCATAATAGGTGAGCTATTACTATTTACATTATCAAAATCAAAAAGACTTACTTTCAAAAATTCTTCTTGTTTGGTTAAATCTTCTACGATTTCAAGATTTACATGATATAATCCAAGTTCCTCAATAAAATTCTCTGATGGATTTTCTACATAAGCTTTTATATCTGTGCAAGCTAGCATTTCAGCATTTTTTATTGTACGTCCTTTTTTTATTATTTCATCTGAAAGCTTTTTATCCATTTTAATTGTATATAGTGTTTCACCTCTATATACTATATGACTTCCATTTTGGCAAATAAAAATTATATCATCTTTTACTTCCTCAAATATTGTTATAAGCCCTGAATATTGCCTTCCACTAGCTATTGCAAATAAAATTCCTTTTTCTTTTAATTTAAGTATAATATCAAACAAGTTTTTATCAAAATTTTTATTATCATCAAGTAATGTTCCATCCATATCAGTTGCTATAAATTTAATCATCAATTTAAATCCTTTCCTAAAAACTTTATATTTTCAATAGATTTAATTAAAAGTTCTTTTCTTTGTTGTTCAGAATCTATTTTTTTAAGTATTTTTGACCTAAATTCAGCTAAATTTTCAATATGTTTATCTATATCTTCTGGTAAAATTTCTTCTATTTTTTGTTTAATATGTTTTGATAAAGATGGAGAAGCACCTTGGGTTGATATTCCAATGCTTAACATTCCTTTATTTATTATAGCAGGGAAATTAAAATTTGATTTGTTGGCTGGTTTTGAACAATTAAAATATATATCTTTGGTAATTGCTTCATTATATACTTCTAAATTAACAAGTTCACAAGCACAAGCTAATGCTATATATGTGTTAGACAAATCTCCAAATTCATAGTTACGTTGTACTAATTTAATTTTATTATTATTAACTAAATTTACTATAGGTTCACATACCTTTGGGCTTATAACTGTTATATTTGCATTATATGAAAGCAATGTACATATTTTTCTATAAGCTACATTACCCGCTCCTATTATTACGCACTTTTTATTAGTTATATCTATAAAAAAAGGAAATAACCCCATTACAGACGACTCCTTGGAGTTACCATTTTATTGTTTGATATATATGTTTTGGAGTTTCCTATTATTATTACTGTAGATTGGTCAATACATTGTGATTTAAGTTCAGCAAGCATACAAATGTTATAACTTTCCCCTTCAATACCAGCATTTCTTACTACAGCTACAGGTGCTGTATAAGTTCTATATCTCATAATAATTTCAACTACTCTTTGTAAAACTAATATTTTAGGATTATACAAACCAATTACAAAATCACCTTTGCTTGCAAGTTCTATTCTTTTTTCTATTAGATTCCATTCATTAAATTCATCATTTAAACTAATAACAGAAAAATCATTCATTATAGGAGCTCCTACTAATGCAGCAGCAGCAGTTATTACCGTTACACCGGGCACAACTTCTATTTCAATTTCAGGATGTTTTGTTAGTTCTTCAATTATTATACCTGCCATTCCATATATACCACTATCACCATTATTTATTAGACATACATTTTCATTTTTAGAAGTAACTATTTTAAGAATTTCAGCACAACATTCAAGTTCTTTTTTTACAATAGCTAATATATATTGTTTATTGCTATTCAATAATGGTTTAATTGAATCAATATAAGTTTTATAACCAACTATAATTTCACACTTATCAAGTACTTCTTTTGCACGTATAGTCATATCAGCTAGTCCGCCCGGACCCAAGCCCACTACATATATTTTACTCATAATCACACCTCTAAATAAATTTTTCTATTTTTAAACCATCTATAAAATTCTAATATATACTTGTTTATTATTTTTTCTGCTTTATTTATTTCAATTACGCGTTTATTTTGATTATTTTGTATTTCTTCATTTAAATTATCTATGTTAATATAAATTGTTTTATTTATAAGTTTTATATCACCATCAATGTCACGTGGTACGGCCAAATCAATAAATATTCTTTGTTTATTATCTTTAATTGCTTGTTTAGCTAAATCAGCAGTAATTGTATAATGTGGACTTAAAGTGGAACTTATTATAACATCACAATCATTTAAATACTCATATCGGTTATTATATTCAATAACTTCAGTATTTTTATAGACTTCTGCTATTTCCTCAGATTTTTTATGTGTTCTATTCGTTACATATATTGTTTTAACTTTATAATCTATAAGTTGATTAATAGTTAATACTCCTGTCCTACCTAATCCTATAATAAGTATTTTCTTATTATTTAAATCACCTAAAATATTATAAGTTTTTCTTAAAGCTATTGATGTAACAGATGTTGGAATTTTAGATATTTGAGTTTTTGTTTTTATATATTTTGCAGATGTTATAGAATTTCTAAATAATGTGTTAAGCATAGAACCAGAACAATTAGTTTCTATAGCAATTTTAAGAGCTTCTTTAACTTGACCTAATATTTGGTCTTCACCTATTACCATTGAATCTAATCCAACAGTAACTTTAAATAAATGATATATAGCATTATCTTGAGAATAAAAATAAAAATATTTCCTAAATATATTTACATCAACTTTTTTTACATCACATAATATATTTTCTATGCAACTTCTGTCTAAATTTTTAGATTCTGAAAAAATATATAATTCTGTACGATTACAAGTAGAAAGTATTATACATTCATTAATATTAGGTTTGGATTTTATTTCCTTTAATCCATCTATTAAATTATCACCTGAAAAACTTAATTGTTCTCGCAGTTCAATTGGTGTTGTTTTTATGTTAGCACCTAAAATATACACATTCATTGACTAATCTCCATTTTTTTTATTTACTATTGATATTAAAATAGTTCCTATTAGATAACAAAAAATATCACTAATATCAAATGTAGTACCTATAATAATTCTAGCTAATTTAAAATTTCCTAAATGAAGTATATTTACTAAATCAAAATATTGACCAATTTCAATTACACATGCAAATATAAAAATGTATAAGGGTAAATATTTTATGTATTTAGAAATAAATATCTTTAGGAAAGTATATATCAGTATTATTACCAAAATATCGCCTACAAAAGGCCTTATTATATTATCTTTAACAAAAATAGCAATAAATATTTCTATAATAAAAATACTAATAAAAGCAATTAAATATTTATAATTTAGTTTAAAAATAACAACACCTCTCTTATAACAACATAAATTTTTTATTATTATACACCTTAGAGTTTAAATTTGGCAAGCTATAAATTTTTAATGAGTATATTTTATATAAACTTATGTTGATTTTTATTTTACATTGTATTAAAATGAAAGTATCAGTTTTTACCAAGCTGAAATTTATTATATTAGGAGTGGGTTTATGAAAGAAGTAAATGTATATCTAAATGTTAGTAAATTGGCTACATATGAAGATAGAGTAAAAATAGTTCAAGCGTTTAAAGAATTAGGTTGGGAAATAATAAATACAATATTTGAACAGCCTAAAGGTTCAGTTACTCAAATATCACCTCTTTGTTATATGCTTCTTTGGAACAATATTGATAAACCTAAATACCCGAAACATATTCCGCATGAATGTGAAGTAACAAATTATAAACCATCTATTTGGGCATAGTTTTAAAATTATATATTCAGAGTTTAATTATTACTCTGAATTTTTTTAACCACAAAATAATATTGGGGTTAAATTTTCAGTTACACTTTTTAAAAAAGTGTAACAGTTTTTTAGAGATTTTTTATTAATTTATCCTTAGATTTATCATGTTTATTTGCATTTTATAGGCCTTAAATTTTGAGTTACACTTTTTGAAAAAGTGTAACTGATTTTTGAATTCTTAAATTATTTATAAATAATATTGTAAGGGAGGACATTATCAATACCCCTATTTTATATTTCCATATCTAAATTATTTATTTAGCACTCATAAATATTTATAGGAAACATATTTAAAATAAGATAAAGAAGTTTGATTATTAAAAGCATTTCAAAGTATCATATCAATAAAAAAAACTAATGGAAAGGACGTGACTTTTAATATGAATAAGTTTATTATTTTAATTTCAGGAATACCTGGTGTAGGAAAAACAACATTAGCTCAATATTTAAACAAACAATTAAAAATACCTATGGTATCAAAAGATATTGTAAAAGAAAAGCTGTATGATACAATTGGTTTTAAAAGTAGAGATGAAAAAGTAAAACTTGGTATTGGTGCTATGGAAGTTATGTATCATTTTGCAGATAACTGCTTGAATATTGATATACCTATCATACTTGAAAATAATTTTGAAAATATATCAAAACCGAAACTTTTAGAACTTATTAAAAAACATAATTGCAAAGTATTAAACTTAATTTTAAATGGAGACCCAGAAGTTATATATGAAAGATTTATTGAACGTGATTTATCACCCAAACGTCATAGGGGTCACGTTATTAACACACAATATCCTGAACCAGAAGGAGAACAAGAAAAACAAACTTTTACACAAATAACTTCAGAACAATTTACTTCAATCATGGAAAGTCTGGAAAAGCGAGGTATGGTTAATTTTGATATTGGTGATGATATAATTCATGTTGATACCACAGATTTTAATTCTATTTCTTATGATGATATTCTTTTACAAGTAAAAAATATTATTAACAAATATAAAAATATTGCATGAGTAATAACTCCTATATTATTAATTAAATATCTTGCATACACTTATATTAAATGGTATAATGAACTAACTAAATCAATATATACTCAATATCTATTGAGTATATATTTTTTACAAAGAGTAGTATAACCATTTTCAAGAGTCCATCTTGTGGGTTTTTGTTTTTTTTAATAACTTTCCACATTATGGACTTTTTTATATGTTCAATTAATTATATTAAAGAGGAGAGTTTAAATGGATTTATTGCAAGAATTAAACCCTATGCAACAAGAAGCAGTATTATGTAAAGAAGGTCCTTTATTACTTCTAGCTGGGGCAGGTTCAGGAAAAACACGTGTACTTACACACAGAATAGCTTATCTTATACAAAATGGAGTTAGGCCATGCGATATACTAGCTATAACATTTACAAATAAAGCATCAAAGGAAATGCGTTTACGTGTAAATGATTTAGTTGAAAGTGGTGCAGAAAATGTATGGGTAAGTACTTTTCATTCTATGTGTGTCAGAATTTTAAGAAAAGATATAGAAAAAATAGGTTATGAAAGAAATTTTTCCATATATGATTCTGATGACCAAGAAAAATTAATTAAAGAATGTTTAGGAATATTAAAATTTGATGAAAAATTATTTATACCAAAAGGAGTAATGGCAGAAATCAGCTCCTTAAAAAATGAACTTATAACTTGTAAACAATATGAAAGAGAAACAGAAGGAGATTTCAGAAAAAGTAAAATAGCACAAATATATTCAATGTACCAGAAAAAATTAAAAAGTTACAATGCATTAGACTTTGATGATTTAATATTTAAAACTATAGATTTATTTAAAGAAGTTCCTGAAATTTTAGAGTTTTATCAAGAAAGATTTAAGTATATTATGGTAGATGAATATCAAGATACAAATACAGCACAATACCAATTAGTAAGATATTTAGCAGAAAAACATAAAAATCTTTGTGTTGTAGGTGACGATGACCAAAGTATTTATGGTTGGAGAGGAGCTAATATCAGAAATATATTAGATTTTGAAAAAGATTTTCCTAATGCTACCACTATTAAATTAGAACAAAATTATCGCTCAACGCAAACTATACTTTATGCTGCTAATTCAGTTATAAAAAATAATACAAAACGTAAACGTAAATCATTGTGGACTGAAAATGACGAAGGTGATAAAATAAATTTAGTAAAAACTCCTACTCAATTTGATGAAGCTCAATTTATAGCAGATGAAATAAGAACATTAGTTAAGTCCGGAAAGCAGTATAATGATTTTGCCTTACTATATCGTACAAATGCTCAATCTCGTACACTTGAAGAGAAACTAGTACAAACAGGAATACCATATCGTTTATTAGGTGGAACTCGTTTTTATGACCGTAAAGAAATAAAAGATGCACTTGCATATTTAAAAACAATAAATAACCCTATTGATGATTTATCAATAAAACGTATAATAAATGTTCCTAAAAGAGGAATTGGTGATACAACAATAAATAAAATATCAAACTTAGCATTTGAAGACGATATTCACTTTTTTAAAGCACTAGTAGATAATAAAGATAATGTTGAGGTTTCAAGAAATTCAAAAAAATTAGCTGATTTTGTAGAACTCATTTATGAATTAAGAAATGTGTCTAATGAGAGTAGTGTATCAGAATTAATAGATATTATATTAGATAAAACAGGATATATTAAAGAATTAACTTTAGAAGGAACACCTGAATCCCTTAGTAGAATAGAAAATTTAAAAGAACTTATATCAAAAGCTGTTGAATATGAAAGCAATTCAGAAGACCCAAGTTTAGGTGGATTTTTAGAAGAAGTCGCACTTGTAGCAGATGTAGATAATTATCAACAAGACTCAAATACAGTAGTCTTAATGACATTACATAGCTCAAAAGGACTTGAATTTCCATATGTATTTATAACTGGAATGGAAGAAGGAGTTTTCCCAAGCTATAGAATTTTAATGTCAAATAATGAAAATGAATTAGAAGAAGAACGTCGTTTATGTTATGTAGGTATTACAAGAGCTAAAGAACAATTATATTTTGTTTATTCCCAATCAAGAATGTTAGGAGGAAACACACAATATAATCAGCCATCAAGATTTTTAAAAGAAGTACCAAAAAGTTTACTTGAAACTAATATTAAACAAATTAAAACTCATGAGCAAAAAAATGAAGTTGAATCTTCTAAAAAACCAGTTGAAAAAATTGCATACAGACCACAATTTGAAAAAACAAAACCATACCAGTCAATAAATATAAACAATTCTCCAACTCCTGTTTTAAAAGAAAAAGCTTTCGAATTTTCAGAAGGAGATAAAATTAAGCATAAAAAATTTGGTATAGGTGTAATAAAAGAAGTAAAACCATCAAAAGATGGATATGAAATATTTATAAACTTTGAGAATTTTGGAGATAAAAAACTCATATCTACAATAGCCAAATTAGAAAAAATTTAAAAATATGGTTGTAAAAATCTGTAATTCATGTTATTATAAAAAAGATTTATATAACTATTAAAGGAGCTAAATAAACATGAATAATATTGCAGATATTAATAATTTAGTGGAGTTAACAGAAGATTTTATGAATTTTATAGATAATTTATATAAAGAGGGTACAATAAATTTTGAACAACATAAAACTATGTCAAATTTAAAAAATCAATTTTTAAAAAGCAGAAGAAGGTAATAGCAAAAGATGGGAAGATTATTATGGAGAAAAAAATATCAAATAATTTAATAGAATTTGAAAAAATAATAAATTACAATTTTAAAAATAAAACTTTGTTAAGCCAAGCTCTTTCTCATAGTTCATATGCTAATGAAAATTATAAAAAGGAAATTGAAAGTAATGAAAGATTAGAATTTTTAGGAGATGCTGTATTAGAATTAGTTATAAGCGACTTTATTTATAATGAATATATTGAAATGACAGAAGGAGAACTTACAAAACTTAGAGCAAGCATAGTATGTGAACCAACTTTAGCACAAAAGGCTAAAGAACTTAAAATAAGTGATTATATTATGTTAAGTAAGGGTGAAAAATCTTCAGGTGGAAATATGAGAGATTCTTTATTAGCAGATACATTTGAAGCTATAATAGGAGCAGTATATTTAGATAGTAGTATAGAAACCGTAAAAGAATATATAATAAATATTATGAAGCCTGTAATACTAGAATTACAAAATAGTTTTAGAACTATGGATTATAAAACATATTTACAGGAATTAGTACAAAAAAATAGTAGAGAGACTGTTAAATATAAAATAGTAGATGAAATTGGTCCTGACCATAGTAAACAATTTGTAGCAGAAGCTATTCATAGAAATATTAGGATGGGCAAAGGGTCCGGAAAAACAAAAAAAGAAGCTGAACAAAATGCTGCATTAGATGCATTGAATAAAAATAAGCATAAATACAAATAGATAAAATAAAAAAATAAGATATTAAAGCTAAACTTTGATATCTTATTTTTTTGCATTTATAAATTAAACTATTAAACTCTTAGAATTTTATTGTGCTTTTTATAAAAATTAAATAGGTTTTTGTTCAATTAAACATTGACAAATATATTACTCTTAGTTATGATAACATAATAAAATGTATAACTAGGAGGATTTAAAAACAAATGAAACATGAATTAATTTTAGTTTTAGACTTTGGCGGACAGTATAACCAACTTATAGCAAGACGTGTAAGAGATTGTCATGTATATTGTGAAGTAGTATCTTATGATATTCCCATAGAACAAATAAAAAAGAAAAATCCTAAAGGTATAATATTCACAGGAGGACCAAGTGTTATATATGAAGAAAATGCTCCAATAGTAGATAAACAAATATTCGACTTAGGTATACCTATACTTGGTATATGTTATGGTTCTCAACTTATGGGATATGTATTAGGAGGAGAAGTTACAAAAGCACCTCAAAAAGAATACGGAAAAACAGACATAAATATAAAAACAAACAATTTACTATTTAAAAACATAAAAGAAAATCTAATATGTTGGATGAGCCATACTTATTATGTTTCAACACCTCCAGAAAATTTTGAAATTATAGCAAGTACAAAAACATGCCCTATTGCAGGAATGTCAAATGAAAATAAAAAGCTTTATGGAGTACAATTTCACCCAGAAGTAGTACATACAGAGCAAGGTACAGAAATTCTTAAAAACTTTTTATTTAATATTTGTGAATGTACTGGTGATTGGATTATGTCTGATTTTGCACAAACACAAATATCATATTTAAAAGAAAAAATAGGTAATAAAAAAGTTCTTTGTGCTTTGTCAGGAGGAGTAGATTCTTCTGTAGCTGCTGTATTAATTCATAAAGCAGTAGGTAAACAACTTACTTGTATATTTGTAGACCATGGATTACTTAGAAAAAATGAAGGTGATGAAGTAGAACAAATATTCAAAAACCAATTTGATATGAATTTAATTAGAGTTAATGAAGAAACTCGCTTTTTAGAAAAGTTAAAAGGAATTTCTGACCCTGAAACTAAACGAAAAATTATAGGTGAAGAATTTATACGTGTATTTGAAGAAGAAGCTAAAAAAATTGGTACTGTTGATTATCTTGTACAAGGTACAATATATCCCGATGTAATAGAAAGTGGAACTAAAAACGCTGCCGTTATAAAAAGCCATCATAATGTAGGTGGATTACCTGACTATGTTGATTTTAAAGAAATAATTGAACCTTTAAGAGATTTATTTAAAGATGAAGTTAGAAATTTAGGTAGAGAATTAAATATACCAGAATTTCTTGTAAGTCGTCAGCCATTTCCAGGTCCAGGACTTGCTATACGTATTATAGGAGATATAACAAAAGAGAAAGTAAATTTACTTCAAGAAGCTGATTTTATTTATCGTGAAGAAATAGTTAAAGCTAATCTTGACAAAAACATTCATCAATATTTTGCAGTACTTACTAATTTACGTTCAGTTGGCGTTATGGGAGATGAAAGAACTTATAACTATACAATTGCTTTACGTGGAGTAGAAACAACTGACTTTATGACAGCTGATTGGGCAAAAATACCACATGATGTGTTGGCTGATATTTCAAATCGTATTGTAAATGAAGTTAGTGGTGTAAATCGTGTAGTTTATGATATAACTAGTAAACCACCTGCTACTATAGAGTGGGAGTAAGCAGAAAACCCCCGAAAACCTCGATAAAACGATGTTTTCGGGGGTTTTTATGTTGTTTGAATATAAAAAAAGATAATAAAAATAAAACACCATAGTAAACACAAAGATTATTTTTGTTATCTATGGAACTGATGTAGTCAATCCTTGCACCTTGTTTGGCTTGTGCTATCTTCAAAGCTATTGAAGATAGCTGAGCTGAAAGAAATGGTTGAAAAGCTGACAAAAAGAGCTATCCGAGTTTAAGTCTATTAAAAACAAGCTCCGTTCTGCAGAGTTAGAGATTGAGAACAAGGATTTGAAAAGTAAGGTATCATTGTATGAGAGGGTATTGGGGGAGAATGGGTTGTTGGGTGCTGTAAAGAGGGAAGCACGGCATAACGAATATTTGAGATAAATAAATGCACTATTGAAAAATCTGTATATCTGTGATAATATGGATATGGAAACAAGGTTGTTTCGGGATTATGGAAATAACCTTGCATTAAGTGCCGTGTTTTGGCGGCGGAGAGTTTTTATATTATGAACAGGAAGGAGTTTGTATTATGGAAATTAAAATCATAAAAAATAGTAAGAAAGATT
>CAZWZB010000018.1:0-72849 GCA_964638835.1 uncultured Eubacteriales bacterium
TTGTGTAAAACAAATAATTAAAAGCAATATCATTTATAGTTAAAAAAATAGTGTAAAATTAATTTTGAAATAAAGGCAACCTTAAAGTCTTAAAATTACAGGAATGCGTAAAGAGTGCATCAACAAAATAAATTAATTTGACGAATTAACAATCATTGGTCGTTCTACACATATTTTTATATAAAACTATGTATAGATAACCACTCCTCTTATTTTTTATAAATTTTTTCAAAACTTTTTGTATTATTAAAAAAAATTTGCTATAATGATATTGTTAATTAAAAGATAATAAAAGAATTTGAATAATTTAAATAAAAGGACTGAAAATTTATGAAATATAATAAATTATTATTTGGTTATATAATTTGTATAACCTTAGCACTTACTAGTTGTAATAATTTAAACCCCATTGAGCCAGAAACAACCGAAACCATTCATGTAACAGAAATAAATATAGAAGAAGTAATTAAAACTCCAGTAAGTGGGGGCACATTAAATATAGGGATAAGAAATCCTACTACACTAAACCCATTATTGAATGAAGATAAATCTATAGATGAAGTATTGAAATTAATATATGATGAATTAATAACATTAGATAAAAATTTAAAACCCACTTCAAATATAGCTAGTTCGTGGGAATTTTCTTCTGATGGTATGACTTTAACTATTAAATTAAGAAATGATATTTATTGGCATAATGCAAATCATTTAACTGCAAGAGATATTATTTTTTCTTTGGACACTATAAAAAAAGCTCCTAAAACATCTGCTTACAAAGCATGTATAAATAATATATCTTCTTATAAATATATAGATGATTATACAATTAGTATTGGATATAACCAACCTTTTTCAGGTGCATTATATGCTTTGAATTTTCCAATTATATCCTCAGAGTATTATGGAAGTGAAGATATTTTGACTTCTAATAAAAATATGTCACCTATAGGAACGGGTGCATATGAATTTGATGGTTTTACAGTTATGAAAGAACTTAATTTAAAGAAAAATCCTAAATGGTTTAAAGGTGTTCCTTATATAGATAATATAAAAGCTATTGTTATTCCTAAAAAAGAAGCTGAACTTTATGCTTTCGACCAAAATCAAATTGATATATTAAATACAGATGTAGCAGATTGGGAAAAATATAATAACACTAGAATTTATGAATATCCAACTAATTACTATGATTTTGTAGGTGTTAACTTTAAAAATCCAATTTTAAGCGATAAATTAATAAGGCAAGCTTTAGCTTATTGTGTTCCAAAAGATAAAATTATCACAGAAATATATTTAACTCATGCACTACCAACAGATGTACCAATAAACCCAAATTCATGGCTTAATAATAATACAGAATTAGTATATAATTATAATATAATAAAAGCAAAAGAGTTATTAAAACAAGCAGGTTGGGAAGATTTAGACAATAATGGTATAGTAGAAAAAGATGGAGTAGAATTAATTTTTTCTCTATTGGTAAATGAAGAAAATCAAGAAAGACTTGAAGTAGCTAATATTTTAAAAGAATGTTTTAAAGAAGTTGGTATTGAAGTATCTATTGATGTACAAACTTATGATGTGTATGTTGAAAAACTTCAACAAAAAGATTTTGATAGTTTTCTAGGAGGTTGGAAATTATCAACTATACCTGATTTTACATTTGCATTTCATTCCTCTCAAATAAAAGATGGCACTAACTATATATCTTATAGTAATCCAACTATGGACAATTTATTACAACAAGCTTTTATTGCAACAAATGATACAACAATGAAAGAAGCATATAAACATATTTCAGATTTTATAACAGATGAATTACCTTATATAAGTTTATATTTTAGAAATTCTGCTATATTAATAAATGACAAAATTAAAGGTGATATAAATTCTGATATGAGTAACATATATTTAGGCATAGAAAATTGTTATATAAATGAAGAATAAACTAGAAAGGAAGATAGTATGTCAGAATTTAGAGTAGACCCTATAAGTGGTGATTATATTATTATAGCAAGCGAGCGAGCAGAAAGACCACAAGATTTTAAAAATAATAATGAAGTTGTAGAGGTTGGGAATTGCCCTTTTTGTATTGGAAATGAAAAAATGACTCCTCCTTCTATAATAGAACATAAAGATAACAATGATAATTGGGATATACGTGTTATTCCTAATAAATATCCTTTTGTTTCAGAGAATAAAGAAGAAATTGTTTTTAGTGATAATTTTTATAGTAAAACAAATGGATATGGAATACATGACGTACTAATAGATACACCAAATCACAATCAAGATTTAAGTACTTTTACAGAAAAACATATGCAAAATGTATTTTTAACATTACAGACAAGACAAAAACAAATTGAACAAAAGGAAAATATAAAATATGTACAAATCTTTAAAAATCAAGGTACATATGCTGGAGCATCTAAAGCACATTCTCATTGGCAAATTGTAGGTATACCAATTATTACTGAAAAGCAATTAAAGCTACTAAAAGATAATAAACAATATACAGAACAAAAAGGGATATGTGGATATTGTGATATTATAAAACATGAATTAGAATGCAAAGAACGTTTAATAGATGAAAATAATAATTTTATAGCTATCGCTCCATATGCTTCAAAATATCCTTATGAAATATGGATATTACCAAAAACACACTACGAAAGCTTTTTACAATTCGATACTAAAGAATTAGCAAATTTATTTCAAAAAGTAATAAAAGCTTTGAATTTAATATTTCCCAATATAAATTTCAATATATGTTTTCAAGGTGTTCCTAATTTATTAGAATATAAAAATATACATCATTGGCACCTACAAATTATACCACGTTTATCAGGTATAGCAGGTTTTGAGTTAGGTACATCTTGTTATATAAACATTTTTCCACCAGAATTAGTTGCTAAAAATTTAAAAGAAAATTTAGAATAAAGGAGCAGTAATATGCAGTTAAACCCAGAAGAAATTATTTTTGGATTAGATATTGGAACAAGAACCGTTGTTGGACTAGTATGTTACAAAAGAGAAGATGAACTTCATGTTTTAGCAAGTAAAGCTATAGAACATGAATCAAGAGCTATGATTGATGGACAAATTCATGATATAGGTAAAGTTGCTAAAGTTGCATCTCAAGTAAAAAAAGAACTTGAAAATGTAACTGGAATTACTTTTAAAAAGGTTGCAATAGCAGCGGCAGGGCGTTCATTAAAAACTTATAATGTTTCTGTTTCCAAACAGCTTGATACTAAAAATGATGTATTAATAGATAGTGATATTATAAAAACATTAGAAGTTGAAGGGCTAAATAAAGCACAAGGAGAACTTAGTAAAGAATTAGCTGAAGATGAAAAATATTTTTGTGTTGGGTATTCAATTGTTAATTATTATTTGAATGGGTTTGTTATATCAAATTTAGAAGGACATAAAGGAAAAAAAATAGCTGCTGATTTATTGGCTACATTTTTACCACAAGTTGTTGTTGATAGTTTATATGCTGTAGTTGAAAGAATCGGTCTTGAAGTTTCTAGTATGACACTAGAACCTATTGCTGCTATTAATGTTGTAATACCAGAAAATTTAAGATTATTAAATTTAGCTTTAGTGGATATTGGAGCAGGTACATCTGATATAGCTGTTACAAAAGAAGGTAGTGTTTCAGCATATGGAATGATACCAGTTGCAGGAGATGAAATAACCGAACAATTAGTACATAATTATTTGATAGATTTTAAAACTGGTGAGTTTGTAAAACAACAAATAAATAATTGTAATGAAGTAACTTTTGAAGACATATTAGGAATACCACATACTGCAACAAAACAAGAACTTCTTGAAGTTATAGAACCAATTGTAGAAAAATTAGCTTCCGAAGTTGCTGCTAAAATATGTTCATTAAATGGAGGTAAATCTACAAGTGCTGTATTTTGTGTAGGTGGAGGAAGTCAAATATCAGGTTTTATAGAAAAACTT
Source organism: uncultured Eubacteriales bacterium (assembly GCA_964638835.1). Classification (GTDB taxonomy): domain Bacteria; phylum Bacillota; class Clostridia; order Lachnospirales; family CAZQDT01; genus CAZWZB01. Next base: position 3,982 of record CAZWZB010000018.1, read on the forward strand.
TATTCTAAATTAGAAATACCACAAGAGAGAGTTAAAATTCGTGGTAGTGAATCACTTTCCAATATATTTTTTAGAGAAGACCAAAAATTAATAGGACCGCTTTATGTAACTCCTATTGGAATTTGTGCTACATCTGCTTTAGATAAAGGATATCAATTTATATATGTTTCTGTAAATGGGGATATAGTAGAATTAATGAATTCAAAAGAATTAACTATATTAGATGCTGCTATAGCTACTGGTTTTAATCATACAAATTTAATTAATAGAAAAGGTAACAATCTTTTATTTAGATTGAATGGAACTATTAAAAAAATTTCGGGTGGTTTTGGTTCACCAGCAGAATTATATATTAATGATAAAGTTGCTAGTTTAGATAGTTCAATAAAAGAAGATGATAAAATAGTAATAGTACCTGCTGTAAATGGTGAGGATGCAAAGGCATTTGTAAAAGACTTTATACAAAATATAGAAGTTAAGCATATTTATTTAAATAATAATCCTATGGAGGTATCTGCTTTTGCAATGATTAATGGAAATATGGCTTCTATAGATACACAAATAAATAATGATGATGAAGTTTACACTTGTAAATTTGATACAATAAAAGAGTTAGCTAAATACTGTGAAATTGACTTAATAGATAAAGAAATATACTTAAATAGTAAATTGACTTCAGCAGATGCAATCTTTAAAAATAATGATAGAATAGAAATAAAAGCTAAAAATAATATAATGAAAAGAGTAGCTGAAATTAAATTAGAGCAAGAACAAAAAGAATTAAAACAAGAAATTAAACTGCCTGAACAAAAGGAAGTCAAGCAAGAAATTAAATTACCTGAACAAAAGGAAATTAAACAAGAAATTAAATTACCTGAACAAAAAGAATTAAAAAAATCTGAACAAATTAATGCCAATTCAATGCAAGTTATAGTAAATGGTAAAGCTGTTATAATAAATGATAATAAACCTTATTATATTTTTGTAGATATATTTAATTATATTAATTTTGATTTATCAAAGCCAAAAGGTCGTATATTATTAGAGCTTAATGGAAAAAAAGCAAATTATACTGATATAATAAAGAATGGAGATTATATCACTATTGATTGGGAAAAATAAAATCCTCCTTTTAAATAATTTATATAAATATTGTATGTATATTAAAAGTTGATAATTCAAACGTGATAATGTATAACTTAGTCAATAATTATTGTAAAAAAATTTTAATTTGATATACTAATAATCAAATACATGCTTTAGTATAAAATATAATTTAAAGTATTTGGAGGTTTTAAAATGAAAAAGATATTTATTGTAATATTAACAATTACAATGTGTGTTTCACTTACTGGTTGTGAACTTTTGTTAAACAAAGAAAAGAAAAGTAATGATGATTACATAAAGTACCTAGAATTAAGTAATAAATTTGTTGATAATCTTATAAATGAACAGTATGATAGTTGCACAGAAATGTTTGCAAGTACTATGAAAAATAGCCTTTCAGCAGATAAATTAAAAGAGGCTTGGGAAACTACTATTAAAAATTCTGGTGAATACATTGAAATTGAAAAAGATGAAATAGAACAAAAAAATGGATTTGAAGTTGTTCGCTTATATATGGTTTTTGCAAATCAAGGTGTTATTACTCAAATAACATTTGACAAAAATAATGAAATAAGTGGACTATGGTTTAATTATTATAATAGTGAAAAAAATTTAGACCAAAAAACATTACCTGATGGATTAGAAGAATTACCAATAACTATTGGTGATGGTGAGACTGCACTTTCAGGTAAATTAACAAAACCAATAAGCAATAAATCAGAGTTTGCTGCTATATTAGTTCATGGTTCTGGTTCTTCAGATATGGACGAAACTATTTTTGGTAATAAGCCATTCCGTGATATTGCATGGGGACTTGCAAGTCAAGGTGTAGATGTACTACGTTATGATAAACGTTCATTTACTTATCCTGAACAATTTTTGGGAGAAAATTATAATAAATTCACAGTATATGAAGAAACAATTGAAGATGCAATACTTGCAGGAAATTTACTTAAAGAAATGGGATATAATAAAGTTTATTTAATAGGTCATAGTTTAGGTGGTATGCTTGCACCAAGAATTCAAGAAGAAAGTAACGGATTATTTGATGGTTTAGTTATTATGGCTGGAAGCCCTAGAACTTTAACTGATATTATTATTGACCAAAATAACGCAAGTATAGAAACGTTACCACAAGAACAAAAATTATTAGCAGAAGAAATTGTTGCTAAAGAAATTAAAAAACTAGAAGAACTAAATTCTATGACAGAACAACAATTATCTACAGAACAAGTTTTTGGTATATCAGCTTATTATATTAAAGATATGAATTCATATAATACTTTTGAAAGTGCAAAAACTCTTGAAGTACCTATATTTGTTATTCAAGGTTCTAAAGATTTCCAAGTTTATGCTGATAAAGATTATTTATTATGGCAAGATGCATTAAAGTCTAATACTTTAGCACAATTTAAATTATATGAAGGATTAACACATCTTTTTACTAAAGCTCCAGATGTTCAAACCAAAACAATTCAAGATTACACTCCAGCCCAAGAAGTGGCTTTAGAAGTAATTGAAGATATCTCTAAATTTATAATTAATAAATAGTAAAAAACCATACTATATTTTATTACAATCAATATAAAAAAGTAGAGTAATTTGTAATTGCTCTACTTTTTTATTTTTATTTGTATAAACCAAATATTTTAAGTACTTTTTCCCATAATGTTAATTTGACAGGAGGAGGAGTAACTATTACTTCTGGTTTTTCAATTTCAATAGCAGTTGTTTTTGTTACAAATTGAACTGATTTTACATTATTCTTACCTGATACAAATGAAATTAATTCTTCGTTTGTTCCTGCAATTCCACTAATTAATTCATCTATTTTAGTTTCAATTTCTGTATTCATAGTTGAAGTTTTTTCATGAAACTTATTTGTATTACTTTTATATTCATTAATACCATCTCTAAGTTTTACAACAGCAGTATTTAATTCATTTGCTCCTTTATAAAGTTGTGCAGAAGCATTTGAAATATCAGAGCTAGCAGTTTTTAATTGTGTTGAACCATTTACTAATTCATTTGCTCCAGCAGAAAGAGAAGATACACCATTAGTATAATTCTTAACTCCTGTTACAAACTGACAAATATTATCAAGTTGTACTTTAAGAGGTTTTAAAACTAATTCAGATTCAGGATTTGCATTTATTAAGAAGTTAATTGAATTTGTATAATTATCTACTGTTAATGGTAATATTTTTTGGGATTTTAATTGTCCTAATACTAAAGCATTAAGTTTAGAATTAATTTGCTCATTAGCAGTGCTAAATATATTATCTTGGATATTTGATGCTCCCTTTACTAGAGTATCATTTTGTTTTGTAAGATTATTTATGCCATCTCTTAATGATGTTGCACCAGTGTTTAATTTATTAGCTCCATTTGTTAATGAAGAAATATTATTATTAAAGTTAGAAAGTCCATCTGTATAAGTTTTTAAACCATTAAGTAATTCATTAGCACCATTTAATAATTCCAAAGCACCATTATCTAATTTTTCAGTAGCATCAATTAATTCATTTATTTTATCAAATAATTCACTAGTATCAATCTCTATATTAAGAGCCATTTTAATTCCGTTTATAGTGATTGCATCCATTTCAAAATTATTTACATCAGCTGTAATAACAAATTCGGTTTCTTTTCCCGGAAGAATAGTATAAGTGAGCTGTTTTTTACTTCCAACTTCTGCTATAGTTGCACCATCTGCTATAATATTTTTACAGTTTTTATTATCAAGTAAAAATGTTGATTGTAAAGCATAATTTTCAAAAAAGATTTTATTTATATTAGTATTTTGTGTAATTGAAGTTTCTATTTTAAGTTTACCGCTTTTACCAGCAATATCTTTTGATGAATATTCTACATCATCAATATAATATTTTATATTAATATTCCAAGGTAATTCAGTAGAAGAAAGTTTACCTTCATAATATAAACGCTCAGCATCTGTATTAATTGTAATTAAATCTTCATTTTTATTAATTAAATCAGTTGTCGTCATATTACGAATACTTGTATAATTACCATAATCAAAAATTGTATTATTTTCTGGTGAACTAAAAATATTTACAACATAAATATTATTTACACTACCATTATCATTTAATATACCATAAACAATTTCTTCTTTCTCTGTTGCTTGTTCAGCAAATACTGGTATAGAAATTGAAATTATCATAATAATAATTAATAAAGTCGACAATATTTTTTTCATACTTAATTACCTCCATTAAAAAAGTTAATTCCTATAGTTGTTTTTTGAATAGGTTTATCTAAAAAATATAGTAGTGCAGGAAGTACAAACAATACCAATACTACTGATAAAATAGCACCACGTCCTATAAATGTACCTAGTTGAGATAAAACCCCATTTGTTGAAATCATACCAAGCACTAAACCACCTAACATAAGAATACCTCCTGATGTAAGAATTGATAAAGTTGTTTGAGATAATGTGTTAATAATTGCTACTTTCTTTGAATCTTTTGTTCGTTCCTCTAAATATTTTGTAGTTAATAAAATTGCATAGTCAACCGTTGCACCAAGTTGAATTGAACTAATTATTAAATAAGCAATATAAAATATTGTTAAATCAGAGAAGTAAGGAATACAAAGATTTATCCAAATAGAAGTTTCAATTACAAGTACTAAAATTAATGGTAATAATATTGATTTCATTGTAAACAAGAGTACAACAAATACTGCCATAATAGCAATTAAATTTACTTTTACCATATCAACTTCTACTACTTCTTTTAATCCATATGTGTTTACACTATCTCCCGCAATATAATAATTGTCATTATAATATTTACTTATTAAATCTTTTATTTCATCCACTACATAAAAAGCTTCTGTTCCTTCATAATCAGTAGTCACACTTACTATCATTCGACTATAATTTTCTGAAATTAATTTTGACACTAAATTTTTATCTATGTATTCTACTGGTATTTCAGCACCAACATTATCTACATATGAAATAATATTTATTACTTGTGGTATTGCACGTAAATCGTTTGATAATTTTATTTCTTTAGCAAAGTCACCTTTAGGTAATAAAATGACTACTTGATTTGCTTTACCAAAAGTATTTTCAATTTCTGTTTTTTCTTCATAAAGTGTTGTACCTTCACCAAAAATATAAGAAGCCCCATAATAAAAATCATTACTTTGTTGTGCTAAGAATGCAGGTACAATTGCTATAATAAATAATAATGTAGCTGGAATACGAATTTTAGTAATTAATTTTGAAAGCCATTTAAAGTTAGGCATTAATGACCTATGTTGTGTTTTATCAATTAATTTATAAAAAATTAAAGTTAATACAGGTAATAATATTAATACTGAAATCATACTAAGCAAAATCGCTTTTCCCATAACCCAACCCATATCAGGACCAATTTTAAAACGCATAAGTATTAAAGCAGCAAATCCGATAACTGTGGTTAAACCACTTGATGTTATAGTTGAAAATACATTTTTTAATGCACTAAGCATAGCATCTTGTACATTAAGACCTTCTTTTCTATAATCAGAAAAGCGATGTAGTAAAAATATTGAGTAGTCCATTGAAACAGCAAGTTGCAATATACTACCAGCAGCATTTGTAACAAATGAAATTTCACCGAAAATTATATTTGTTCCACGATTAAGTAATATTGCTATACCAATTGTTATCATAAATAATACAGGTTCAAATAAAGAATTTGTTGTTAAAAGTAATATTATAAAACACAATGGAACTAAAAATCTTGTAATTTTAACTACTTCAGAACCACTTGATTCAGTAGCAGTAGCGGTATTTACTGTACTACCAGCCATAACAACTTCTTTTCCAGTATTTTTAATAGTAGTTCTAATATTATTTAATACTTCCATTTCTAATTCTTTATCCATTGCTACTAAAAATAATGCATTATTGTCTTTATAATACTTCTCTACTATTTTTAAATTTGCCATTTCTAATGGAGCATAAATATTTACATTATTATCAAGCCAAGTAACATCTAAAACACCATTAATACTAAGTATTTTATCTTTAATATCAAGAGCTTCTGGTATAGTAATATTTTTAACCATAACTTGTGTATTTGGAATACCACCAGAAAATTCATGATTCATAACCTCAAGTGCAATCGTTGATTGAGAATCATCTGGCAAATAGTCAAAAAAATTATAATTAACATTAACTCCTTTTGATAAAAAAACACATGCAATAGTAAGAATTAAAAAAGTAATTAAAACTATTATTTTATGTCGTATAATTCCTTCAAAAGCCTTTCCCATTCTATATACTCCTTTATAAAAATAATTGACAAGAGTTGATTTATTGTCTATGATAGCATTATAATAACTATTGTTGTATATTACAATAGTCAATGATTATCTTGAATGATTATTTATGAACACAAACAAATAAATATGTTCAATTGGAGGAAAATAATATGGTTGACCGTCGTGTACGTAAAACAAAAAAATTATTAAGGGAAGGGTTGGGAGAGTTATTAAAAAGTAAACCCATAAAAGATATTACAGTACGTGAAATAGCAGAATTGACTGACATTAATAGAGGAACTTTTTATTTACATTATAAAGATATATACGATATGTTAGAACAAATAGAAAATGAAATGTTTGAAGAATTTAATGCTATTATTAGTGCATATACACCAGAAGCAATAACTAACAATAATCAATCTTTACCACTACTTGCTGATATATTTAAATATTTTGCTGATAATTCAAATATGTGTGCTGTTTTATTAAGCAAAAATGGGGATATAGCTTTTGTTAATCGTATAAAAAATATAGTCAAAGAAAGATGTTTACATAATTTAATAACTATATATAATATAAAAAATATGCAAAATTTTGAGTACTTTTATTCTTTTATTATATCAGGTTGTATTGGTATTTTTGAAACATGGCTTAATAATGGAATGAAAGAAAATCCAAAAGAAATGGCTACTATTGCTGAAAGAATAATTATAAATGGTGTAAAAGCTTTTTGTTAATATAAAAAATATTAATTAGATAAGATAATTATTAACTATGAAGAATAAAATTTTAATTTAAAGTTGTGTCGCACTCATTAATGAGTGCGACACAATATTGATTTCTAAATTAATTTGTTTGGTATTACTAATAAAATAACTAAAACAAAAAATAATAAAAATTAGATTCAAAAATAAAAGTTGGTTGGCACTTAATTTTAAGTGCCAACCAACTTTTTTTAATTTATAAAATCTTAATTAAAATTTAAATTTTTAAGTCCTTGTTGAATAAATTCATTTTTCATAAAATAATCCCATACAAAACCGTTTTCATAATTGGCAAACATTAATAATGTTATTCCTTTATCTATACCAATATAATCTTCAGCATACCAATTCTTATCGAGATTATAAGCATCTTTTACACCATATTGACCATTTAGTTTTTCTATAGTTTGAAAATGTTTTAAAGAATTTATTACTTCAGAAGGAGTAAATACTATTGAACCAAATGCACCAGCAGGAACTACTGTACCATCTACTTTATGAGATGTGCTACCTGAACCAGAAGGAGGGAAACCAAGTAATCCATTATAACCAGTAGGAGAATCACCAGCAGTAAGCCCCCATGAAACGTCACTAAAAGTTTGGAATTTATCTTTATTATCAACACAAAAATCATAACAAGTTTTAGATGCTATAACGGAGTTTTCAAACCAATTTACTTCTTTTTCATCTTTTATATTTCTAAAATCAATCCATGCATGTGAGAATTGATATGTAAATATTGAACCAAACCATGAATGTATAAATTGTTCATTACCACCATAAGAGCCTTTTAATCTTGTAAATTTATAATATACATCTTTGTCCATAGTGTAAGTAGGAGAACCAGCCCCTAATACATAAAGCATTAGTTGTTCAGCATAAACATCCCAATAACCTGCAAAACCTTTTTCAGGTGAATAAGACATATAATACATATTTTTATTTTTGTCTATATAAAAATTCCAATCTACTTGTTTATATAATTCTTCTGCTTTAGTTTTTATATCAGAACCAAAATATTCACCTACAAATAATACACCACACATTAAAATACCTGTGTCTATTACCGATAATTCAGAATTCCAAGCTCTAAGTCCAGTAGTCATATCTAAGAAGTGATAGTAAAAACCGTTTATATTTTCAATTGTATTTAAAGTTTCAAGAGTTTTTTCAACACGTTCTTTACCTTCTTCATAAGTTATCCATCCACTTTCTATTCCTATTGGTATAGAAGTAAGCCCAAAACCAGTAGAAGCAATACTTGCAATATTAGGACTACCAGGATAACGGTCTCTTACTAAACCATAGGCACTTTCATTTTTAGTTTCTGTTTGTTCCCAAAAATAATTAAAACAACCTAAAGCTTCAGAATTAATATTTTCATCTGAGAATATTAATTTTGGTTTAGAAACTTCATTTTTATTACAACTAACTAATAGTACTAAAAAAATAGTTACCAAAGAAATAATCTTTTTTAAGTTCATAATTTAACTCCTTATCTCTGAAACATTTAATATGAGTTATATTATATCGTTTTAAATAGTTAAGTCAATAATATTACCTTAAATTTATAAAAAAAATAATCTCTCAATATAGAAAATTGAAAGATTATTTTAAAATTTTATTTATTCTTCAAATAATTCATCTAAAGAAAATTTAAATAATTTATTTTGGGAAATTTTTATTTTGTCATTGTTGATTAAATCTTGAATATCAAAATTAATATTATTATTTAGATTAGATTTTATATTGTAATAATCGATTTGACTACGACTTCTAGGATTAACTTCTAATTCATAACTGCCTTGAATTGGATTGAGTAAACTAGCTGGAGAATTGGCATATGTCTCAATGAAAAAAATATAACTATTTTCTTCTTGTAAATTGGTATCAATACCATCTTCAAAAACATATTCAGTATTACCAATAATTCCACCGGGTTGTTTGATTTGAATAATATCATTTTCAGCAATATTACCTTTATAAACGTTTTTCACTTCAACATCAAAAACAGTATAAACAAACTTGCTATTGTCGAATTCACCACCTGTATTGAGAAACTCATCATTCGAGGTAATTTCTTGACTTATGTTTAATTCAGTATATGTAGTATTAATTATTTTACCATCAACAACGGTATCTGCTTTATCTATTAAAGCATCTAAATTATCATATTTAGGATAATCTGCAGATATAACTATTTTTTTAGTAGCTACAGTAGTATTATTAGAATTAAATATTAACCCTGATACTCCTACAATAGAACAAAATAATATCGTACTAAGTAATTTAAATTTCATAATATTATCTCCTTTATTATGATGATAAATGATAATAAATTTTAAACATAACTAATATTATAATATTTATGAAAGTTTATCAATATTTTTTTATAAAAAGGACATAATTGAAATATTTTTAAAATTGGCTCATGAACAAAAGAAATGTGTCATTATCGTTACACATTCAAAAAAAATATCATCTTATGCTGATGAAGTAAGAGGTATTGTAGATGGAAAATTATTATTTATTAAGTAAAGGAAACAAAACCAATAACCAGTGTTTTATTATGGTTATTGGTTCTTTTTTTATAATTAGGAAATTAATTTTTTAACTTTATAACGATTGAATTGAAATTATATATTACACACCTTTACGAATTTAGAAATTTTGAAATTTCAATAACACTTCTAAAAGAAGTGTAAAAGTAAATTCAAGGCCTACAAAACAAGCTCAAACTTAGTAAATTCAAAGGTAAAATATAGCGAACATACCCTAAAATCAATAACACTTCTAGAAGAAGTGTTATTGAAAATTTAAAAAAGTTTTCTACACATCTATTTTTTAGAGTGTTAGTTAAAGAATGATACTATTATAATTTATAATAAATTGATTTTGAGTGAAAGAATTTATTTGTTTAGAAAAATTTATTACAATGAAAAAGAATAAGAGAGAATGACATGTAAAGAAAAAAAATAATTACTAATAAAATTAATTTTTTTGATTCTATAATTTAACTTTTTATTTTTGAAACGTTTAATATTTTATGTAGTGTATTATATCTTTTTAAATAGTTACTACAATAATATTATTTAATTTTTATGAAAATTATACAAATTTTTTGGATAATTTAGTTCAATATATATATTGAAACGTTTCTATAAATATGGTATCCTTATAAAAACATAAATATGGTACTTAAAAAAATTAAACAATAAACTAGCTATTTAATATTAAATAATTTATATTTTGTATAAAATATATTTTATATTAAATTAAAAGAATGAAAGGAAGGTATTAATGCTTCTTAAACAAAATACAGAAGTAATCTCATTAGTTAATAAAGATACAAAGTTAGAATTTTTATTAACCGGTGATGTATACCAATTCACAAATGGTAATATTTTAATAAATCAATTTTTAGGAAATTGTATTGATGGCTCTATGAATAATATTTATCTTAGAGTTTATAATATGAATAAAATTGATTATATCCCACTGCTTGGAAATAAGTCAAGGAGTAAAATAAAATATAATTCAAATAATATTATTTGGTATGGAAATGAATATGAAATTGATTATGAAGTAATACTAACATTAGTCAATGAAAGCACATGGTTTTGGGATATAAACATTAAAGGTACTAATAAAACTATAGATATTGTTTATGGGCAAGATATTAGTATATCAAACAGAGGGGCTACACTAACCAATGAATTATATATGTGTCAATATATTGACCATAAAGTAATAGATAGTGAATATGGTTATGCAATAACTTCAAGACAAAATCAACAACAAAATAGTTATTTACTACAAGGAAGTTTAAATACTAAAGTAATTGGATTTTCAACAGATGCTATGCAATTTTTTGGTGAAGAATATAAAATAACTAATACTCCTAAAGCATTAAAAGGAAATCTTGAAAATGTAAATTATCAATTTGAAACAGCTTATATAGCATTACAAACTGAAAAAATTGATATAAATGGTGAAAAGAAAATTACATTTTATAATGTATACAAACAAAATAAAATAGAATTTAATTCAGAATTAAACAATATAAAACAAGCTTATGCAGAAAAAACAGATAATAATTTTAATGAATTAAATAAAGTAGAATTAAATAATAAATTCGGTAAACCAATTGTATCTGAATTTTTTAATGATTCTGATATAAACAAATATTTTCCTTCACGCAAATTAGAAGAAATACAAGATGGAAAACTTTTATCATTCTTTAATAATACAGCTCATATTGTACTTTCAGATAAAGAAATTCAAGTAGAAAGACCACATGGACATATAATTACAAGTGGTATTAGTACAAAAGAATTAAACACAGAATTAATTACATCTACAAATTATATGATGGGTATATTTAATTCACAATTGGTTGTTGGAAATACATCACTTAACAAATTTTTATCAACTCCAAGAGGTTTAATTAACTATTTTAAAACTTCAGGACAAAGAATTTATATAAAAATTGATGACAAATATTGCATTTTAACAATGCCTGCTGCTTATGAATTAGGCGTAAACTATGCAAAATGGTTTTATAAATTAAAAGATGATTGTATTACTATAGTATCATATACAGCTTTAGATAGAGCAGACATTATACTAGAAATCAAATCAGAAAAATCTAAACAATATGAATATATAATAACAAATCAATTGGTTATGGGTTCAAATGAATTTGAACAAGATGTAGAATTAGAAGATACAGATAACAAAATAAAAGTGTATGCTGCTAAAGATACATTCTTATCAAATGTATATCCTGATATTAATTATACTATTGATATGAAAGATACCAAATTTGAAATAGATAATGATAAAATTTTCTTTACCAATGGAAAATCATTTAATGGTACTCTTTTAACTATTTCTACAGAACCAACTACTAAGTTACAGATTGTTATATCAGGTAGATTAGAACAAGTTAACTTAACAGATGTAAAATATGACTTAGAAGAAGAAAAAATAAAATTTGCAAATCTTTATAATGATTTAACTTGTGGTTTTAAATTAGAATTAAAGGGCAATACCAGAGTTGAAAAATTAAATGAAATAATTAAATGGTATACACATAATGCTATGGTTCATTATGCAGTACCTCACGGATTAGAACAACCAGGAGGAGCAGCATGGGGAACAAGAGATGTTTGCCAAGGACCAGTTGAATATTTCCTAGCAACACAACATTATTCTCTTACTAAAAAAATTATAGAAGAAGTATTTGCTCATCAATTTTTAGAAGCCGGAGAATGGCCACAATGGTTTATGTTTGACCGTTATAATATGCAACAAGATGATTGGCATGGAGATGTTGTTTTCTGGCCATTAAAAATAGTTGGAGATTATATAAAAACAACAAATGACTATTCTTTATTAGATAGTGAAGTTGTATATAGACATTTAAATGGACAAATTACAGATTTTAAAGAAACCATTTTAGAACATATTAAAAAAGCAGTAAAAAGTATATATAATAGATTTTTATATGACACTGCATTAATTTCTTATGATGGTGGGGATTGGGACGATACGTTACAACCAGCCAATAAAAATTTAAAAGAAAAATTAGTAAGTTCATGGACAGTGGCACTTGCATATCAAGTAATTAATCAATTAAAAGATATTTTAGCTAAACGTGATAAACAATATTCAGATGAACTTTTTGAAGCTTCTGAAAAAATTAAAACTTCATTTAATCAATATTTAATAAAAGACAATGTAATAACTGGATTTGCTTATTGTCCTTCACAAAATACAATCGAATATATGTTACATCCTGAAGATAATAAAACAGGAATACATTATAGATTACTACCAATGACACGTAGTATTATAAGTGAGTTAGTAACTAAAGAACAAGCTCAAGCCAATTCTGATATTATAGATAAATATTTAAAATTTCCAGATGGTGTACGTTTAATGGATAGACCTGCAAGATATAAAGGTGGAGATGTAGAATTCTTCCAAAGAGCAGAACAAGCAGCTAATGTAGGTCGTGAAATATCATTACAATATATACATGCTCATATAAGATATATTGAAGCAATGGCTAAGTTAGGAAAACCAAATGAAGTTTTAAAAAGCCTTATGATAGTTAACCCTATAAATATTACTGAAGAAGTTAAAAATGCTATGATTCGTCAAAGCAATACTTATTTTAGTAGTTCAGAAGGTGCTTTTAATGATAGATATCAATTTCAAAATGAATTTGATAGATTATATGATGGTTCTATAAAAGTAAAAGGCGGTTGGAGAATTTATTCAAGTGGTTCTGGCATATATTTAAATCAATTAATATCCAATGTATTAGGTGTTAGATTTGAAAAGGGAAATCTTATATTAGACCCAGTACTTGATAGTTCTTTAAATGGACTTGTATTTGATTACACAATATATAATAAACCAGTTCGTTTTATTTACAATATTAAAAAAGATGGTGTTGGAGTAGAAAAAATAATTTTAAATGGCAATGTATTAGAAACTCAAACACTTACCAATTGCTATAGAAAATCAGGAGTTAGTATAACTAAAGAATGCTTGCTTAGTAATATAAATGGTAATAATGTTATTGAAATTTATCTAGATTAAACTTTAAAATTAGTATGATATTTATTAAATATCATACTTAATCTTAAATTTTTATAAAAACAATTGCAAATAATCAGGGAGGAATTAATATGAAAAAGAAAGTTTTATCAATGGTTTTGACATCTATAATGATTACAGGAGTTGCAACTAGTTGTGGTAATGAAAGTAAAGATAACTCAACTACTGCTGCAACAACAAAAGCAGGTGAAACAAATCAAACAACAACCGGTGCTGGAGCAGGAAATTCAGGAAATAAAGTTGTTATTAAATATTCTCAATGGAATTTAGGTACAGAAGCAGAAAATAATCTTGAAAGAAGAATGATTGCTGAATATGTAGCTCAAAATCCTAATGTAGAAATTCAAATTGCTGATAATCTTGAATTAGGTGCTAATTGGATTAGTTCAGTAACTACAGCAGCGGCAGGTGGACAATTACCAGATGTATTACCACTTACAAATATACCTTTAAATTTAGGTAATGACTGGTTATCTAATATTAAAGGTTTAGTTGAAAATGACGGAGAGTGGGATAAAATACCACGCCATTTAAGTGAATCTACTGAATTTGGTAGTGGAGTATGGGCTATACCATCTGGTTATAATTTAGCGGGATATTTTGTAAATAAAAACTTATTTGAATCAGAAAATAAAGCTCAACCTGAATTCGGATATTCATTCCAAGAATTTGAAACAGCTGTAAAGGGCATGAGTCAACTTAATAAAGGTATTATTGGAATAAGTCTAGTAGACCAAATTCCAGAATGGTATCCAGCAACTCAAGACAGTAATTTAGGTTGGTACACATGGGACGGACAAAAATTTAATTTAAATACCAAAATTTTCTCTGATGGCATGAAAATAGCTAGAGATTTTAGTATAAATGGTAATGCCTTTTCTGGATTAACAGAATCCCAAAGAGCTTTAATAGGTTCAGATGGGGATGGTCCAGCATGGGATGCAGGTAAAACTGCTATTAGATGGGATGGAACATATGCTATTACCCATATGGTTAATAATTTACCTTTTGATGTAGAATTTATTGGTATTCCTGGTAGTAAATCTGTTATTATACCTGACTATTTGGGAATTACTAAAACAGCTAAAAATCAAGAAGAAGTATATAAATTTGTTAAATGGATGACATTTGGAAAAGATGGATTTATGAAGAGAATGGATATAGCAGAAGCCAATTCAAATATTACAGTAAATACATTACCTCTTATAAATGATGATGAATTAGCAGATAGATATTTTGCTAATGTTCCAGTTAAAGGTGTAAGAGAAGCTTTTGATGCATCAGATGCTAACTTTGTAGAAGCATTTAAAATAGTACCAGGATATATTCAAGCTAGATGGGAAGCACCAACAGGAATTAAAGCAGGTGATGTTGATAATGCGAATATGTCACAAGTAATTGCAAGTTGTATAAGAGGCGAACTTAATATTGATGACTATGCAGAACAAATTAACAAATTAGCTAATCAAATAGTAGAAGAGGGATCAGTTAAAATTAAAGAAATAGCAAAATAATTAAGAGGTGCTGTTTATGTTGAGTTTTAATATAAAAAAGATAATTTCATTTGCAGTAATAATTGCAACAACAAGTACTATATCATTAAATACACAAAAGGTTTTAGGAGCTGAAACTTTAGAAAAAAGATATATAGAAAATATTACTAACATAGAAAATAATACTGTTCCTCAAAACGCAGAAATAACTATAACACCTTCCAAATTTAAAAATTCAACAGGAACTTTTGAGCAAGCACAGGGCTATAATGGCTCTGTTGCTAACCTTTTTAAAAAAGATAAAGTTTATGTAGAAGTTGATATCAAAGATGAAGGTTTTTATGACATAAGTTTAGATTATTTTCCTAAAGGTGATAGCCTTGTTGGAAATAAAATTAGTCTATTAATTAATGGAGAATATCCATACTATGAAGCCAGAGAAATGATTTTACCTCAATTATGGGAAAGTGAAAAATATCCTTTTGATATGGATAATAAAGGTAATGAAATTGTTCCGAAACAAAAAGATAAGTTAGGATGGTATACAACAAAACTTAAATCTATATCACAAGGAACAACTGATTCTATAAAATTTTATTTAACAAAAGGTGTAAATGAATTAGAATTCACATTAGAAGAAGGAAATATTCTTTTAGGAGATATAAAATTTTCTAGTCCACAAAAAGTTGAAAGTTATTCTGAATATATAGCAAACAAACAAGTTAATACAAGTGGTAATTCTATTGAAATAATAGAAGCCGAAAGAATAAATTATAAAAATGCTACAACTCCACGTCCACTACCATTAAAAGATGTAGAAGCTGTTCCTTATGATGGAAAAAATAATCTTTTAAGTATGGTAGGTGGAGAAACATGGGAAGATAATGGTCAAGCTTTATATTATGAAATAGATATTAAAGAGAGTGGTTGGTACAATCTTTCTTTTAAAGCTAAACAAACTTCAAAAAGTGATTTTTATGTATACAGAACTATAACAATTGATGGTGAAGTTCCTTTCAAAGAAGCAAAACAAATTCCTTTTAAAAGCTCCAGAGATTGGTATGTTCAGACAATTAGTGATGGCACAAACCCATATAGTTTTTATTTAGAACAAGGAACCCATTTATTAGGTATTGAAGTTGACACATCTTTATTTAATCCTATAGTAAATAATCTTACTGCTGTAAATAATCAAATTAGCGATTTATCATTACAAATTAAAAAAATAATAGGCAATAATACTGATAGAAATAGAGATTGGGAAATGCTAAAGTTTATACCAACACTAGATACAGATATATTAAATATTGCTAAAGTATTAGAAGAAGAAAAAGCAGTTTTAACAGCTTTAAACATGAATAATGAAAGAAGTAGAGAAATCACAACTCTAAAAATAGCTATAAATCAACTTCAAAAATTAGCTGAAAAACCTAATAATATACCTAATCAAATGTCAACCTTCTCTGAAGGAAGTGGTTCAGTTAGTCAAATGTTAGGTGATGTAACTCAATTTGTAATGGAACAACCCCTAGAACTAGACCAAATATATTTACACAAATCAGATGCTAGTTTACCTAAATATAAGGCTGGAGTTATGAAAAAAATAAGTGAAAACATGAAATATTTTATTGGTTCATTTTTCCCTCCAAAATATTATGAAGATAAAAATATGGTAGTTTTAGATATATGGACTAATAGATCAAGAAGTCATGTTGATTTATTACAAAAAATGATTGACAATGAATTTACCCCTAATACTAATATAAAAGTAAACTTATCTATTATGCCTAATGAACAAAAAATCATATTGGCTAACACAACAAATACTCAACCTGATATTGGATTAGGTTTAAGTACATATCTGCCATATGAATTAGCTATAAGAGATGCTGCTCTTGATTTAAGAAAATTTGATGATTTTTCTGAATTAGCAAGTCAATTTTCTCCGGGTGCTTTTATAACTCACACAATTGGAGATAGTATATATGCCTTTCCAGAAACACAGGACTTTTATGTATTATTCTATAGAAAAGATTTATTAGAAGGTTTAGGAATACCAATACCTAACACATGGGATGATGTTAAAAATATCTTACCTGAGTTACAAAGATATGGTATGAATTATTATGTTCCTATTGCAAATGAATCAGCTTTTAAAGCTTTCCAAACCACTATTCCTTATATTTATCAATATGGTGGTTCATTATATAGTGAAGATGGAATGCATGTTGTTTTAAATAATGAACAAGGTTTAGAAGCTACAAAATTAATGACAGATTTATTTACTATTTATGGTATGCCTATGCAAGTACCTAATTTTTATCAACATTTTAGAAGTGGAAAAATTCCAATAGGAGTGTCCAATTTTGGGGATTATATTAGAGTGGTTTCTGCTGCTTCTGAACTTTCAGGTGCATGGGATATTTCACTACAACCGGGAATAGTAAATAATGAAGGTGTTGTAGAGCGTTGGTCACCAGGACCGGGACAAACTGCTATGATTTTTTCAAAAAGCAAATATCAAAATGAGTCTTGGGAATTTTTAAAATGGTGGTTATCATCAGAAATACAAACTCAATTTGGTAGAGAACTTAAAATGCTTTATGGAAACGAATATATTTGGAATACAGCCAATATGGATGCATTTAAAAGTTTACCTATGAATGAACAACATAAAGAAATTATATTAGAACAATGGGAATGGTTACAAGAAGTACCAAAAGTTCCGGGTGGTTATATCGTTGAAAGAGGAATTAGTGATATATGGAACAAGATTGTATTTGATGGTGAAAATCCTAGAAGTACATTAGATGATGGTATAATTGTAATGAATCGAGAAATTTCTCGTAAATTAGAAGAGTTCGGATATATGAAAAATGGTGTTAAAGTAAAAGATTATAGAGTACCAACCGTTAAACTTATTGAAAGTTGGGTGAGATAATGGAGAAAATTAAAAGTTGGTTTCAAAAAGAAGGCGAAGCATATTTATTTTTAGGTCCATATTTACTATTATTTGTTATATTTATTATATTACCTGTTATAATTGCATTCATTTTATCATTTACAAATTTTGATGCCGTAAAATTTCCAACCTTTATAGGACTTAAAAATTATATAGCATTATTAACAGAAGATAATACATTTATGCAATATGTATTACCAAATACAATTAAATTTTCAATTTTGGTAGGACCTTTAGGTTATTTGTTATCTTTTATGTTAGCTTGGGTTTTAGCACAAGTACCACATAAACCTAGAACAATTTTTGCACTTATTTTATATTCTCCATCTATGACAGCAGGTGTTGCTATGACAGTTGTATGGAAGATTGTATTTAGTGGTGACTATACTGGATATTTAAATAGTATTTTATTAAATATAGGAATTATAACAGAACCTATACAATGGTTACAATCACCACAATATCTTTTACCTGTTATGGTTTTAGTTACACTTTGGAGTAGTATGGGTGTTGGATTCTTAGCTATGTTAGCAGGTGTTTTAAATATAAATAGTGAAATATATGAAGCAGGTTATATAGATGGTATTTCTAATAGATTTCAAGAAATAATACACATTACTATACCATCTATGAAACCGCAAATGTTATTTGGAGCAGTTATGGCTGTTGTTGGAACTTTCCAATCAGGTGCAATAGGTGTACAACTTTCAGGAGCTAACCCTACACCACAAAATGCAGGGCAGTTAGTTGTAAACCACATTGAAGATTATGGATTTTTAAGATATGAAATGGGTTATGCTGCTGCTATATCAGTAATATTTTTATTAATAGTTTGGACTTGTTCCCGAGTAGTTCAAAATTTACTAATTGAAAAGGATTAAGGAGGTTACATATATGGCATCTTTTCAAGGAACAAAAATTAATCCCGATAAATTTGATAAAAGTCAAATAAAGTTTTTTATAATATTAATACTAGCATCAATTTTTATGGGTTTACCTATTGTATTTATATTTTCACATGCATTTAAACCTATGGATGAATTATTTGCTTATCCTCCTAGATTTTTTGTAAAAAGACCTACATTTGATAATTTCAGAACATTATTTTCTTTCATGGGTTCTTCATCAGATGTTCCCATCACAAGATATATCTTTAATAGTGTTGTAACAACAGGTTTATCTGTTATACTTACATTACTTATAAGTGCATTTGCAGGTTATGCGTTATCAAAAAAGAAATTTGCTTTAAAAAACTTTTTCTTTAATATAAATACACTTGCACTTATGTTTGTACCTATAGCAGTTATGATACCTAGATATTTAATTGTATATCAAGTTGGACTTATAAATAATTTTTGGTCGCATATAATTCCAGCTCTTGCAATGCCTGTTGGTTTATTCTTAGTAAAGCAATTCATTGACCAAATACCAGATGCATTAATTGAAGCTGCTAAAATTGATGGTGCTACAGAGCTTCAAATATTTAAAAATATTATTTTACCTATGTCAAAGTCTTCTTTGGCAACTGTAGCAATACTTTCTTTCCAAGCATCATGGAATAATATAGAACCTTCTTCTATGTATGTAAATAGTGAGCAGTTAAAAACATTTGCTTTTTATATGTCAACATTCACTACAACCGGAAATAATGTAGCAGGTCAAGGTATGGCAGCAGCAGCAACGCTTATAATGTTTATACCAAACTTAGTTATATTTATATTCATGCAAAAACAAGTAATGGACACTATGGCACATTCAGGGATTAAGTAGGTGATGAGATGAGAGAGAAGAAAATTTTTTATGTTATATCAATTATTTTAATTTTATGTATGTTACCAGTTTCTGTTTTTGCAGACGTGCCGTATATAACATGGACACAAGGACCTGGTAACTATATTGTTGATACACAATCAGCATATTTACCAAAAAATATAATAAAATTAAATCTTAATAAACCTGAAGATTTATTTGTTGATGAAGATAATGTATTATATGTATGTGATACAGGTAACAAAAGAATTGTTATTTTAAAACCAGATGGAAAAATAGAAGAAATTAAAGGAGACCCTTTAATTAAACCTACTGGTATTTATATAATTGAAGACGAAATTTATATTGCTGATTATGACGCTCAAAAAATTCTTATCTACAATAAAAATGGTAAACTTTTAAGAGAAATAGGAAGACCTAAAGAAGTAATTTTCGGTAGTGATACAAAGTTTTTACCTTTAAAATTATCAGTAGATGCTAGAAGAAATATTTATATAGTTTCAGAAGGTTCTACAAGTGGTATTATGCAATTAAACAATCAAGGTGATTTTTTAGGATACTTTGGAGCAAACCAAACAAATACTTCTTTAAAAGTGATGTTACAAAAAGCTATTTTTTCAGAAGAACAACTTGCTAAAATGTTTAAAAATGCACCAGCATCTATTACTAATTTAGCAATAGACGCACAAGGACTTATATACACAGTTACAAGAGGAATTTATGATGGTGGTATAAAGAAACTTAATATAGCAGGTAAAAACTTATTTCCTGAACAAATGTTTGCAGATATAACAAATATTGATATAGATGTAGACAGCTATGGAAATACTTTTGTTCTTACATCTGATGGGTTTGTTTTTGAATATGATAGTTTTGGTAATTTCCTATTTGCATTTGGCGGAAAAGATATTGAAATGAAAAGAGTTGGACTTGTTGAAAATCCAGTTGCAATAGATATTGCTAATAATGGCGAACTTTTAGTTTTGGATAAAGAAAAAGGTATTGTACAAGTATATACAACAACTGAATTTGCTAAGGAAGTACATAAAGGAATATCTTTATACAAAGATGGACTTTATCAGCAAAGTGAACAAAACTGGATGAATATTCAAAAAATGAATAGTGCTTTTATTTTATCATATGAGGCATTGGCTAAATCAAACTTTAAAAATGAAGAATATGCAACAGCTCTTGATTATTATAAAATAGCTGAAAATAAATTAGGTTATTCTCAAACTTATTGGATATATCGAAATTTATGGCTACAAAAGTATTTAGGTATTCTTATTGTAGTAGTAGTTTTATTTCTTATAGTTTGGAGTATTCTTAAACGACTTGATAAAAAGAAAGGTTTATTTAATGGAGTTAGAAGTGTAAGAGATAACTTTTATGATATTGATATTGTATCTAAAGTAATGTTTATGAAAGTTGTAATGAAGAAGCCAATGGATGCTTACTATGATTTGAAATTTAAAAATAAAGTAAGTATGTTATCTGCTACTTTATTATATGTATGGCTTTATATATTACAAATAACAAATATATTTGTTGTAGGGTATTTATTCAACAATAGAAATATGCAAACTACTAATTTATTAAACGAAGCTTTTACTATTTTTGCACCTATATTCTTTTGGATTGTTTGCAACTATTTAGTTAGTACAATTACAGATGGTGAAGGTAAACTCAGAGATATTTATTGTGGGACAATATATGCAATAGCTCCTTATCTTATTTTAGCTCTACCACTTCAAATACTTACAAATGTATTAACTATTAATGAAGCATTTGTATATGATTTTGGTATGCTTTTTATATATGCATGGTGTTTTATTCTATTATTTATAATGGTAAAAGAAGTTCACGATTATTCATTTAAACAAACTGTTAAAAATATACTTGTAACCATCTTTACAATTGTATTAATGTTATTAGTAATATTTATAATGTATATGTTGTTTAAACAATTATTTAATTTCTTTGAAGGTATAATTCAGGAGGTGCAAATACGTGTTTAAAAAAATAGTTTTATATGTTATTATTACAATTATGTGTTTTACTCAATTAAATGTAGTACATGCTGAAAATAAATTATTGACAGTTGATAATACAAAAACTCAAACTGAAATTAATGTAAATCAAATAACTAATGATAAGATTATGGATGGTTTTGAAAAGGTCGCTGAGAATAGCGAATTAGAATTATATGTTAATAAATCCACTTTAGGTATTCAAATTAAAAATAAAGCTACTAATTATGTATTTAGTTCAACACATACAGAATTAGAAGGCCTTAACAAGTCATGGGTACATTTTATAAACTCTGGTATAACTCTTGAGTATATGAATGATAAACAAACTGTTTCCAGACTTCCATTAACAGATACTCAAGTAGATATGAATTTTAGTAAATTAGATAATGGTTTTAAAGTAAATCTTAAATATAATGTTGGATTTGAACTTGATTTAATAGTTGAATTAGACGGAAAATCATTAACAGTAAAAGTGCCTAAAGAAAGTATTGCAGAAACTCATTCTGTAAATAAACTTCAAAGTATATATGTGTTTCCATTTTTAGGTGTTACCAGAGGTGATGATTTGCCGGGTTACTTATTTGTTCCTGATGGAAGTGGTGCTTTAATAAGGACTAATCAAGGCACTCCAATTGCAACAGAAGCATATGTTAAACGAATTTATGGCGAAGATTTAGGAATGGGTAACTTTATAACTAATTGGAACAACTTTACTAGAGAAACAGAACAAATATATGTGCCTGTATTTGGGTTAGTTCACCAATCAAATAATAATGGTATATTTGCTATTATTGAAGATGGTGATACTTATGCAAATATTGAAGCTAATATAAGTGGAATTTCAACTCCATTTAATTTTGTAACAAGTAAATTTATTTTTAGAGAAACTTATAGACAATTAACTGCTAAGTCTGGCACTACTATGATTGTAAATCAAAAACAAATTAATGAAGTTAATATACAAGTAAAATATAATTTCTTATTTAAAGAAGATGCAAATTATATGGGTATGGCTAAATTATATCAAAATTATTTAAAAGAAAAAGGTGTTTTAGAAGCTAATCAATCAAAAGATAACATTCCTTTAAAATTAGAAGTTCTTGCTTCAGAGTTGAAAAAACGTTTAATAGGTTTTGGTTCAGAAATTATGACTAGTACTAAAGATGTAGATAATATTTTACAAGAGCTTACAAATGAAAGTATAAATAATATGGA
Organism: uncultured Eubacteriales bacterium; assembly: GCA_964638835.1. Lineage (GTDB taxonomy): Bacteria > Bacillota > Clostridia > Lachnospirales > CAZQDT01 > CAZWZB01. The sequence goes on from CAZWZB010000018.1 coordinate 27,245, forward strand.
AGTAGTTGTAAGAGGATATAATAAAAATGGTGCAAGCACTACAGGACCAACAAGTCTTTCATTTGAATCAAAAGTTGGAACTAAAAATGACTGGAATAATCTTATGAATAAGTATCCAAATATACCATTTGACTTTTATGTAGAATTTAATAAAGGATTTGAAACAACAAAAGGATTTAATAATTTAAAAGATGTTGCACAAGCACTTAATAAACAACTTATGACTTTTTATTATCCAGGAAGATATACTTATTTAACACCTTCTTATACTAAGAACAAATATACAAAAGAATTAATAAACTTCAATAAGTCAGGCATAAACAATTTAGCAATTGACACTTTAGGTTCTAAATTATATGCAAACTATACTAAAGGTCAAGAGAGTACTCGTGAACAAAGTAAACAAATCTATACCGAATTACTTACTAATAAACAAAACTTATATAAACCTAATAGTTATTTGTGGGATAAAACAAAACAAATATTTGATATGCCTATGAGTTCTTCACAATATACTATATTTACAGATACAATACCATTTTTACAAATTGTACTTAAAGGATATATACCATATTATTCTCCTGCATCAAACTTTAATGCAGATACACAACAATCTATTTTAAACATAATAGAATATGGAGCATATCCGTCATTTTATGTGACAAAAGAAGACCCAATAAATATTATTGATACAGCTTCCAATTGGTTATTTACATCAAAATTTTCCGTATGGAAAGAACAAATGGTAAATGAATATCACACAATAAATGATGCTCTTAAACAAGTAGATGGAGCAGAAATAATAAATAGACAAGTATTAGAATTAGGTGTTATTAAAGTTGATTATTCAAATGGTTACTCAATTTATATTAATTATAATAAAAAACCATATGTATCTAGTAATATAGAAATTCAAGAAGAAAGCTTTAAAGTTGTACCTTTAATGTAGGAGGAGTGAAAAATGAGTCGTAAAGCAAGAGAAAATTTACTAGGTTATATGTTTATATCTATTTGGATTATAGGTTTTTTAATTTTTACACTTATACCACTTATAAGGACATTTATTTTAAGCTTTAATGATGTAACTGTTACAGCTACAGGGATTAAAACTACAAGTATAGGATTTAATAATTATAAAAATGCTTTTTTAGCTGATGTTAGATTTGTTGATGTACTTGTACAATATATAGGTGAAATTATATTATATGTACCAATAGTTATTGTATTTTCACTTGTAATATCTTTAACATTAAATATGGATATTAAATTTAAAGGTTTATTTAGAACATTGTTCTTTTTACCTGTTATTATTGTAAGTGGTCCTGTTATGCAAAGATTTATAGAACAAGGTGTTACATCAATTCAAGGTGTAGAAAATATGGCACTTGTTCAAAATGCACTTGAAATGTTACCTAATACTTTAAGCAAATTATTAGATACTTTAATATCATCATTTGTATTAATATTATGGTTTTCAGGCGTACAAATTTTGATATTCTTAGCATCACTCCAAAAAATAGATAGACAAGTTTATGAAGCAGCTTTTATTGATGGAGCATCAAAATGGGAAGCATTTTGGAAAATTACATTACCTACAGTTAAACCTATAATTGTAGTAAATATTATTTATACAATAATAACAATTTCTACATTCTCATTGAATGATGTTATTGTAGTAATTCAGGAAAATTCATTTAGTGATAGAACAGGATTAGGTTATGCATCTGCTCTATCTTGGATTTACTTTGTAGTGTTAGTATTAATTATATTACTATTTGTATTAATATTTAATTCAAGTGAAAAAGTAAAAAGAGTAAAGGGGTGAGAATATGAAAACAAACATAAGTAAAATTAATTTAAATAATAGTAAAAGTAAAACAAATATAAATAAAACTAAAATAAAAAAGTTTTTAATAGGTAATAATGGAGATGGATTACTTCAAAAACTTGTTATATATGCATTTTTAATAATAGTAAGTTTCGTATTCTTATATCCTCTATTATATATGATTTCATATAGTTTAAAAAGTATAGAAGATATAATAAACCCACTTATAAATTGGGTACCATCAAAATTTTATACTCAAAATTATGACCAAGCAATAAAAGTATTGAGTTTTGTACCTTCTTTAATTACAACAATTTATGTTAGTTGTATACCAGCAATTATTCAAATGATAGTATGTTCAATTATTGGATATGGATTTGCTAGATTTGAATTTGTAGGTAAAAACTTTATATTTGCTTTGGTACTTGCAACTTTTATTATTCCACCTCAAATTACAATGATACCACAATATTTAATGTATAAGGATTTGGGTATTTTAGGTAGTTTGTTAGCTTATATTTTACCAGCATTGTTTGGGCAAGGAATTAGAAGTTCAATATTTATACTTATTTTTTATCAATTTTATAAACAATTACCTAAGGCACTTGAAGAAGCAGCCGAAGTTGATGGAGCAGGATATTTTGCAATCTTTTTCAAAATTGCCATACCATCAGCAATACCAGCTTATATTATAGCTTTCTTATTTTCTTTAGTTTGGTATTGGAATGAAACATATTTAGCAACAATGTACTTTGGAACATCAATACAAACTTTACCAATGAAATTAGGTAGATTTGCAGCTACATTCAAAGATTTATACCCTCAAACAACAAATACAGGTCAGACTATAAATGAAGCTATAGAAATGGCAGGAACATGTTTAAACATATTCCCACTATTAATAATATACTTCTTTACTCAAAGATGGTTTGTTGAAAGTGTTGATAGGTCTGGTATTACGGGTGAATAAAATTAAAATAATATAGGATATTACTTAATAGGGGTAAATATTATTTCCCCTATTTTGTATTTAAAAAATTTGAGGATGTTAATTAAAGAATGATAAGATTATACTTTAATGTAAAAAGAAAAGGAACAGATTTATCTGTTCCTAATAATTATTTTCATTCAAAAATCCTTGATACTTTTTAAAAAGTGTCAAGCAAAATTGAAGGCCTATAAAATGCAAATAAACATGATAAATTTAAGGATAAATTAATAAAAAGTATTTAAAAAACCTTGACACTTTTTTAAAAGTGTCAAGGAAAATTCAAAACAAAAAAAACAACACATATATTTTTTTTAATAAAAAAATGAACGACACAGGGGGTCGTTCCATATCAATAAAAATTTTCAGGAGGATTTATGATTACTTTAAAAGATAAACAATTTTTTATAAATGGAAAGTCACAAATTATTTTATGTGGTGAAATTCACTATTTTAGACTGGATAAAGCCAATTGGCAAGATAGAATTACAAAACTTAAAGACGCTGGTTTTAATGCAGTTGCAAGTTATATACCTTGGTGTTGTCATGAAGAAGTAAGAGGTAAATTTGATTTAGATGGGCATAGTAGAGAAGAATTAGATTTAATTAGTTTTATAGATTTATGTCAACAAAATGATTTATTTTTTATTCCAAGACCGGGACCTTTTATTATGGCAGAAATGAAAAATGAAGGAATACCAAACTGGGTTCATGAAGATTACCCTGAACTTATACCAACTACTTGGGATAATAGAACAGCATCTAATCCTACGCTAGATTATTTAGCTCCTAATTTCTTAGCATGTGTTAAGCTTTGGTATAGTAAAGTTATGCCTATAATAGCAAATAAATTATATGATAATGGTGGAAATGTTATAGGAGTGCAACTTGATAATGAAATCGGTATGTTATCTTGGGTTTCTAATTGTCCAGATTTAACAGATTTTTTACTTAATAACTTTGTAAAATGGCTTAAAGAATGTTATAATAAAGAAACATTAGAAAAGAGATATTCTTTTGATTTAAATGATTTTGATAAATTCAGAAGCCCAGAAGAAAGTTATTCTTGTTTCCTGCATAAAGATTTAGGTTATTATATGCGTTATAGATTTAAAGAATATTGCAAAGTGTTAAAAGAATATTCAGAAGAATTTGGTGTAAAAAATATACCTTTTATAATAAATATTCATGGTTGTGGTTTTGGTCGTGCATATACTTATCCAATTGGAATTAGTCAACTTTATGAAGCATATACCCAATCAGATGAATTTGTATCTGGTTCAGATATTTATTTAGGTAATTTAGATATGCGTAATTTTACAGACTTATATATAATTAATGGTTATATGGAAGCAGTAAATAGACCTAATCAACCACTATCAAGTTTAGAATTTGAATGTGGAGATGGTAATTATGGAAATTTACATTCAGAACGTTTTGATGTATCAGCAGCAGATTTCAAAGCTAGAATGTGTATAGCACAAGGACATAAATTAATTAACTGTTACCTTTTTTCTGGTGGTAGAAATTATAGATTTACAAATACTATTTTAAATGATGGTAATGACCGTATTGCAATAACGGGAGGAAATCATGGTTTTGCTGCTCCAGTAGGACCTTATGGCAAACTAAATTACACATATGACCGTTTGGCTAGATGTATGAAAGTACTTTCAGCAGTTTCTGATAAAATAGCTACTATGTCAGAAGAAAGAGATAATATTGTACTTGGATTTATACCTGATTATTATATGACAGAATATCACTACCCAAAAAGTGAAAAAGAAGTTGCTTTAGTAAGAAATTTAGAAAAACACAGAGCAGGAGACATTTGGGAAACATTTGGTCGTTCAGTTTTACTTTTAAATTATAGATTTTCATCTATAAATATACAAAGTGATTTTGTAGAAAGCAATATGAATAATACAATTGTATTATTTTCAGCTTCTTATATGTCGAAAGAAATCCAAGAAAGATTATCTAAATTTATATTAAATGGTGGGAAACTTCTATTACAAGGTGAAGTACCTATATATGATATGGAAGGTAATGATTGTACAATATTACAAGAAACTTTAGGAATAACAAATATAAAAAATATACCTTTTCAGGAGAGATATTATTTAAGTATAAATACTGAAAATTATTTAGAAGGATTTCCTGAAGTAAGAGGTTATTTTGCTCAATGTTATGATGTGGATAATTGTACTACTTTATTTAGAGAATATGGAACAAATGGAGTATGTGGCTTTGAAAAAAATGTAGGTAAAGGTAAAGTTGTAGTAATAGGTGTAGATTATGTTTGCGAAGTTGAAGTATTTAAAAGAATCTTAAATTCATTAGGTTCTAAAAATGCCCTATCACATGATTGTGAAGAATATGGTTTATTTATGACAATAGCAAAAAATAAAGATGAAAAATTCTTACACATTTTAAATCTTGATGGTTTTGATAAGAATGTTAAAATAAATTATAAAGATGAAGTTTTATTTGAAGGTAAAGAATTATTAATTAAAAGCAAAGACGGTTTAATGTTACCAATTAATTTAGAACTTGATAATATACACATTGTTTATTCAACTGCTGAAATTTTTGAAAGAGAGTCAAAACAACTTACATTTAGATTAACTCAAAATGAAGATGTTATTGTTATCAAAGGCACAAATATTGTAGCTAAAAATGATGGTTATAAATTAGAAGAGAAAGACGGAAACACTTATATATACAGTTTAGTAAATAGTAAAATAGAAGAATATATGAAAGTGAATTTAATATAAAATATAAAGCATAAATAAAGGTGATAAAATGGATAGAGATAAATTTGATATACTAAATATGGAAAAAAAGAACTGTTTCGATTTTTTTTGGAACGAAGTAAGTTTGAAAGAAGATTCATATGGGCTTATTAGAGATAATACAAGTGCTAAAAATAAAAATATGGCTAGTATAGCTTCTATAGGTTTTGGATTATCAGCTATTATAATAGGTATAGAAAATGGATTTATAACCAAAGAGCAAGGCGAAAAACGTGTTCTTAAAACATTAAATACTCTTTATAATAAAGCAGACCACATGAATGGATTTCTGTATCACTTTTTAGATATGAATACAGCTAAAAGATATGGTAGATGTGAACCATCTATCATTGATACTGCCTTATTATTAATGGGAGCATTAAACTGTGCTGAATACTTTGGTGGAGAGATAGAAGAATATTTTGAAAAACTTTATAAACGTGTAAATTGGCAATGGTATAGAGATTGTGATAAAAATTTATTTTATATGGGTTACCACGAAGAAAGAGGAGGGTTTGTAGGTGCATGGGACCTTTATGCTGAACAATTTATAATGTATGCATTAGGTGTAGCTTCACCCACTTACAAAGTTGACCCAAGTATGTTTTATGATTTTGCTATACGCAGGGCAGATTACAAACAATATAAAGATATAATTTATACTCATACAGGTTCTTTATTTACTTATCAATTTTCACATGCTTGGCTTGATTTTAGAAATACAATCGATAAACGTGAAATAAATTGGTTTGAAAATTCTATAAAAGCAACTCTTGCAAATAGACAATATTGTATAGATAATCCCAAAAATTTAAAAACTTATAATGAAAATGCATGGGGTATGACTGCTTGCTTAACACCAAAAGGTTATGTAGGGAATCAAGGAGGTTTACCATCACACAATAATAATACAAATGTAGCTGATGGAACAGTTCCCCCATGTGGTCCAATTGGTTCTATTGTATTCACACCATCTGAGAGTATTTCTTCTATGAATTATTTTTACGATACATTCAAAGATAATCTATGGGGTAAATATGGATTTAATGATGCTTATAATTTAGATATAGAGCCAAACTGGTTTTCAAAAGATGTAATAGGAATAGATAAAGGTATTAGTATATTAATGATTGAAAATTACCAAACAGAGCTTATATGGAAATTAACAATGAAAAATAAATATATTAAAAAAGCATTTGAACTTATGGAAATAAAAACAGTATAGTGGTGGTGAATTAAGATATGTCTACTATAAAAGATGTTGCCAAATTAGCAGGTGTATCTGTTTCTGCTACATCTTATGCTTTAAATAATACGGGACCTGTAAGCGAACCCACAAAAGAAAAAATTTTAAAAGCTGCTGAAACTTTAGGGTATGTTCCAAGTGGTGTAGCAAGAAGTTTAAAAAACAGAAGAATGGGCTTTGTTGGATATTTTACTTATTCTTTAACTGGACCAGTATTTAATGAAATAGCAAGAGGCATAGAAGATGTTTTTAATGGATATGGACAAGAAATGGTCATGTGTAATTGTACTCCTAAAGCAAATAAAGTAACTAAATTATTAACTGAAAAAATGGTAGATGGTGCAATTATTATGGATGATTATATAGAAGATAATCTTATAAAAAGATTAGCTAATGAAGATTTTCCAATTGTAGTTTTAGATAGAGAATTACACACAGAAAATATATCAAGTATAGTTATTGATAATGAAACAGCTGTATATAATGCTATAAGATATTTATTAAATTTAGGTTATAAAACAATAGGGTATATAGGAGGCACAACTGTTGGTTTTGATGGTTTACATAGAGAAGAAGGTTTTAAATCTGCAGTAGTGGATTTTAATTTAAAAGTACCAAAAGAGTGGAATATAACAGCTAATTTTAAAGAGCATGAAGCATACAAAGAAACTTTAAATTTAATAAGAAAAAATAATTTACCAGATGCTTTTTTTGCTGCTAATGATGAAATGGCAATCGGTTGTATTAAAGCTTTACAGCAAAATGGTTATAATGTTCCAGAAGATGTTGCAGTAATTGGATTTGATGATATACAGATTGGACAGTATATTACACCTAAACTAACTACTATCAAAAGACCTATGTATGATTTAGGAGTTTTAGCGGCCCATACTTTATATGGAATGATTAATGGTAATATTGAAAGTAAAAAAATGATGCTTACAACTGAACTTGTAATTAGAGAAAGTTGTGGTAATAGAAAATAATGACTATCTTATGATTTTGAATAATTTTAAGATAATAAAGATTATTTATATAATATTTATAAAAAGGAGATATACATGGAAAACCAATTGGAGATAATTGCGAAATCTTACGATAGAGGTATTATTGAATATGATAAAAAAGATTCGCCGAGTTATGACAACTTGCCAGATTACATTATAAATAACCCAGATTATCCAAAATATAAAGCAGCTGTAGAAAGTGGTAAAGGGGGTAGTGAATACATTGAAATTAAAGAATATCTAGTGCCTGATAAGAATAAAAAATTTATAGACCTTGGTTGCTGCTTAAATCTTATGTTCAAGGGATATGATAAGTGGCCCTCGCTATATCATGGAGTTGATATAAGTCCAAAAACTATTCAATTATTAAATGCACATATTGAAAGTGAAAAATTGCATATTGGAAAGTTATTTTGCGGAAGTATACATGAAACACCTTTTGAAGATAGCAGTTTTGACATAGGAGCATGTATTGGGGTGCTTGAGTATTTTGAAAAGGACTTTGTTCAAAAGGTGCTCGTTGAAGCACACCGAATTATGAAACCATTAGGAAAATTTGTTTTAGACGTTCCGTATATAGAAGGTTCTATTGGTCGTATTATGATGCAAATTGAGAAATATATAGGGAGACCTGATAAGTTTGACATGTTGCCATATGAATTTGAAAATATGCTACAACATTATTTTGACATAGAGAAAAAAGATGAAATTAATGAAAATGTAGGTATGATTCATTATTTTTTGAAATGTAAAAAATAATACATTATATTTTAGACAACTTCGCAAAATGAGCATAATGTTTGCTTTTAAAAAATTAATTATCACATAAAAAAACAAAAATAATCAACAAAAACAGCTGACATTTTATTTTGTCGGATGTTTTTAAAAATATATAAAATATAACCATAATCATAAAGTAAAGTCTTGAAGGCTGTATTTATCAAAGAAATTTAGTTCCATCAAGTTATACTTAAATTTTTTAAATCCACTATTGTAATTTTATAAAATATGAAGTACTATAGTTAAATAAAGAAAATAATAACTATCTTAATGATGTTGAATAACTTTAAGATAATAAAGGTTATTTATATAATAGGAGATGAGAAGTTTGAAAAAGAAAACTATTTTAGTTATTATTTGCATTGTAATGACCATATTTATTACAAGTATAATTTATGTGACTGTTGGGGCAAATAAAGCAAAAAGGCTCATAAACAATTATCTTGACGAAAAAGGATATAGCCAAGATGAAATTCAAAGCATTGATGTAAAACATTCGTTTTTGAATGTAATTTTGTCATATCAAGAATGGAGTATAGCTGTTGTATACTCTGATGAGCCAACTTCAATATACTATTATCATATGAACGGTGACAAAATTTCAGAGGGTGGAGTTTCAGGTATTACGAATAAAGAAGAGTTGAAACACTAATTTCCCTAAATAAGTATAATGTTTGCTTTCAAAAAATTAATTACCACATGAGAAAACAAAAATAATCATCAAAAACAGCCGACATTTTATTTTGTCGGCTGTTTTTATCTAAAATACATAAGATACAACCGTAATCATCAAATAAAGTCTTGAAGCCTTGTATTTATCAAAAAATATTTAGTTCTGTTAAGTTATAATTAAATTTTTTTAGTTAACTATTGTGATTTTATAAAATATAAAGTATTATACTTAAGATAATAATGATTATTTATATTTTTAGAAAGGAATATGATATGATAAAATTATATAAAAACAAAGCTGTTTTGCATTCGCTTGTTTGGCTTGCGATTTATTTATTTATTAATACAATAACAGGTAATGTTGCAAGCAATTTAGAGGTTAATAATTATCTTGTGAGTTGCATACCAAATTTTATTTTAGCTGTTGTTTGTTTTATTTATTTTTATAAGAACAAAATATCAAATGACATAGGTTTGTTATGCAAACCTAAAGAAAATGCAGAAGGTATGCTGTTTTACATTCCACTTTTCGTTTTACCGTTATTGCCACTCCTATATGGAATCAATACCGCCATTAAACCTTTTGATTTACTTGCGTTATTTCTGATGTATATAGGTGTTGGATTTATGGAAGAGATTATTTTTCGAGGATTGATGTTTAAGGCATTGACAAATCAATGGAACAGAGTTGTGGTTGTGGCATTCATCAGCTTTACATTTGCGATTGGACATATTGCAAGTATGGTGGCTATCGGTCAATCCGGTTTTGATACGATATTGCAAATTATTAACGCTTTGGTTGTAGGCTTTATGTTTATGACGGTTATGCTTGCATCTAAAAATCTTACAGTATGTGTGATTGCTCATATTGCATATAATTTTATAGCTAATATTTCTTTAATGGGAAGCACTAAAACTGCAATAATAATTATAAATACTGTTATTACACTTTTATATTTTATTTATCTAATTTTCTATCGTAAAAATATAAAAGCATATTTTAATGGAACAACTGATATATAGAGAAAATAAGCATAATGTTTTCTTTCAAAAAATTAATTACCACATCAGAAAAAAAATAATTAGTAAAAACAGCCGACATTTTGTTTTGTCGGCTGTTTTTACTGAAAAATGTTTTAATTCATCTATAATCTAATATCAAGATAGAACTGAATTTTTTATTTAATCTCTAACTCTGTTATAGATTTTGTAATTATATTTCCGTTTTTAATTTGAGTAATTAATCTATCAATCTTATTCAAATAATTAGCATTTTTAGTAGCTTTTATTATAGTATTGTATTCTTCAAGGCTAATAATTACTACGTTTTTTTCATCTTTTCGAGTAACAATAACTGTTTCATTTTCATTTGTAACTTTATCACAATATTCTTTTAGATTATTACGAATAGTTGAATAGTTTACAGCTAACATAAAATCAACTCCTATATGTACAATAATTTGTACATATATATTCTTATCATCTCAATTATATTTTTATACTATAGTTGAAAATATTTTATTTTATACATAATTGTTTATCTATGTCTCCTAAGCATAAAGCATTTGTTGTCTAGTATTCGCACAGTTTCAGTAAATTAATAGCCTTTCACTCTGAGTTTAGAAATGGTTTGACAGTACGTAAATATTTTTTATATAGATAACAACTAGCCAAAAAAGAGTCAATTTACGCAATGCCTTTTATAATGGGATACAAGTAAACAGACTCCTTTTTATAAATTAGATGTTATACATTTTTTCTTTTTGCTCTTTAGTAGGATATAACCTAATTTTCATTGATACTAGCTATTGATTAAGTAAAGAGTTCTTTAACTGAAACATTGCAATTTTTAACACTTCTATTGAGCAAGCGACATTTATTCTTTGAAACCCATTACCTTCATTGCCAAACATAGTTCCACCATCAAGCCAAAGTTTTCCTTTATTTAAAATTAAGTTATCAAGTTCTTTTTGGTTAATCCCTAATTCTTTAAAATCAAGCCAAAGCAAATATGTACCTTGTGGTTCAATTAATTTTATTTGAGGTAGTTGTTCTGATAAAAACTCCCTAATAAATTTAATGTTATTAGTTAAATATTGTTTTAATTGAATAAGCCAAGCTTCACCATTTTCATATGCCTTTTGGCAAGCAACAAGTCCCATTGTATTAAGTTGACTATAACCTGTCTTATTGATTTCAAGTTTGAATTTCTGACGAATTTCTTTGTTAGCAATAAAAATATTTGATACTTGGAGTCCTGCAAGATTAAATGTTTTGCTTGGCGCTGTACAGATAATGGAATTATTTAAAAATTCAGCACCTAGATTACCAAAAATATGATGCTTATATCCTTCATAAACAAAGTCACAATGTATTTCGTCTGAAACAACCATACAGTTATAACGCAAACAAATTTCCCCAAGTTTTATAAGCTCATCTTTAGTCCATACACGCCCTACAGGATTGTGAGGGCTACAAAGGATAAATAGTTTGACTTTATTTTCTACAATTTTTTGCTCAAAATCTTCAAAATCAATGTGATATTTCATATCCTCATATACAAGAGAGCTATTAATTAACTTACGCCCATTATCAATAATAACTTCTGAAAAAGGATAATATACAGGGCGTTGAATAAGAACCGCATCGCCTTCTTTGGTAAAAGCACGTATTGCAGTAGCAATGGCAAAAACAACCCCAGGAGTTTTAACAAGCCATTCACTCTTAATTTTAAAATCAAAACCATTTGCAAACCAGTCTCTTACTGCATTAAAATAGTCGTCTTTAACTTCTGTGTATCCAAAAATACCATGTTGGGCGGTTTTAACAAGCACATCTCTAACCTGTATAGGTGTTTTAAAATCCATATCTGCAACCCAAAGAGGAAGTATGTCATTGGGTTTTCCAAGTTCTAATGCAAAGTCATATTTAAGTGAATTTGTACCCTTTCGTTCAACTATTTCATCAAAATTGTAATTCATAGAATTAGTCCTCCATAGCTTGTTTCAAATCATTTATTAAATCATCGCAATTCTCTATCCCTACGGATAATCTAAGAAGTTTTGCGTTTATACCTCTTTCCAAACGTTCATTTTGAGGAACATCAGCATGGGTTTGAAGCATTGGATATGTTATGAGTGTTTCAACCCCTCCTAAGCTTTCAGCAAACAAAATTAATTTAACATTATCTAATATTTGGTATGCTGTTTGAATACTGTCAACTTCAAAAGAAATCATAGCACCAAAACCACTTGCCTGTCTTTTTGAAATTTCTATATCAGGGTGAATGTCAAGTCCTATATAATTCACGTTCCTAATCTTTTTATGCTTCAATAACCATTTTGCTAAAATAAACGCATTCGCCTGTGCTTTTTCCATTCTTACAGCAAGTGTTTTTATCCCTCTTATTAGTAAGAAACTGTCAAAAGGTGAAAGACATGCTCCTATTGTTCTATGTATAAAACGTAACTGTTCAGCGATTTCTTTGTTTGATGTAACTAAAAAACCGGCAAGAGTATCGTTATGTCCTCCAAGATATTTTGTTCCACTATGTATTACAATATCTGCACCAAGCAATAGGGGTTGTTGAAAATATGGAGTTAGAAATGTGTTGTCTACAATAAGTAAAATATCATTTCCTTTTATAATCTCCTTTACTCCTGCAATATCAGTAACATACATCATGGGGTTTGTTGGAGTTTCAATGAAAATAGCCTTTGTATTTTTATTAACTATATTGTTTATTTCTGTTAAGTTTCTTGTATTTACATAGTCAATTTTAATTCCATTCTTTTTGCAAATGTTATTAAAAAGTCTAATTGAACCACCATATAAGTCGCATGTTGCAATAATGTGGTCATCAGGAGCAAAAAGCTCCATCAAAGTTGTAACTGCTGCCATACCTGTTGAAAATGCAATGGCATCTGTTGCATTCTCTAACTGTGCAACAGTATTTTCAAGTGACTCTCGCGTAGGGTTTTGTAAACGTGAGTAATCAAATCCAGTACTTTTTCCTACACCAATATGGGAAAATGTAGCTGCCTGATATATTGGCACAGTTAGTGAACCTGTTGAGTTATATTTATCACGCACTCCGTGAACGCAAGTGGTATCTTTTTTCATAATTTCACCTCTTATATATAGTACATATGCTGTTCGCTATCTCTAAAAGTATTAGCCTTATTTACAATATCCTCAAGCGATATATTTACCAAAATATCTTTAATAGAATTATCTATTAAGTCAAAAACAACCTCTTGCATAGCTTTCTCTATACTCTCATCACTTTGGCCTACAGTATTTTCTGTCCTTTCAAAAATAGGAGTTTCAATGCAAGATAAAATATCAACAACCGATATTTCTTTTGGTTTTCTTGATAAATGGTAACCTCCTTGAGAGCCTTTTGTTGATTTAACAATACCTCCACGTTTTAATAGCGAAAATACTTGCTCAAGATATATTTTAGAAATTTTTAACTTTTCAGATAGGTTTATAAGTTTTGTGCATTCCTCATTATCAACGTTTTGAGCCATACTAACTAAAGCAGCAAGCCCATAACGTGCCTTTGCAGATATTTTCAAAATACCACCACCTTAAACATATTAATAATATATGTATTATATTGCAAATATCGTATTAAGTCAATACATATTTATCATGTATGTAAAATATGAATAAAACACTTGACAAAAAGAAAATTATGGAGTACTATTTAAAACATAGTTTTCATATATATAATATATGAATAGAGGTGATTTTTAATATAGATTATAATAGTACCAAATAGAGGAATTTAATTTTTGAGGAGGAATTTTTAATGAATGAAGTGTTTTTAAAGAGTTTTTTAATGATTAGTGACTGGAAAACCATTCTGTTTCTTATGATTTTATTTGGATTGTTTATATTACTTAATATTTTACAAAAAAAGAAAATTAGTTTTGCAAAGCGTGTACTACTCTCAACCTTGCTTGGCTTATTGCTAGGTCTTACAATTCAAGCTGTTTCTGGTTTTTCAACGTCACCTATGGACATTATTTTTGTAAAAGAAACAACAAAATGGTATAGTTTGTTCGGTAATGGCTTCATTGACTTAATTAGAATGCTGGTTGTTCCACTAGTTATGGTTTCAATTATTCATGTAATAATCAATATGAAACAAGATACAAATATTACTCGTATTACAAAGTTGACTATTATAACCACCATGACTATGGTTGCCATCTCAGTTGTTGTTGGGTTAATTATTGGTTCACTATTTCATCTTGGAGCAGGTGTCGCTGTTACAGAAGGCACTGCACAAATCAAAGATGTTACCTCCATTGTAGACACTGTCCGTGGACTTCTACCATCGAATCCTGCAAAAGCAATGGTTGATGTAAACATTATTGCATTGGTAATTGTTTCGGCATTCTTTGGGATTGCAGCAAAAAGAATGTCAAAGAAGTACTTAGATGTTATAAAGCCATTTTATGATTTAATTAATGCTTTACAAAAAATTATAATAAGTGTTGCAATGACAGTCATAAAATATATGCCATATGCTGTAATTCCTCTTTTGGCAAATACCATTGCTCAAAGAGGTCTTTCAAGTATTATAGAAGTAGGAAAGTTTATTATTGCAATTTATGTGGCATCAATAGTAATGTTTATAATCCAGTTACTCGCATTATCTATATTTAAAATTAATCCTATTTTTTATTTGAAAAAAGCTATTTCCGTTATGGTTTTAGCATTTACATCTCGTTCCAGCGTTGGTACACTGCCATTAACTATTCAAACATTAACAGATAAGTTAGGAGTAAATAATGGTACAGCAAACTTCGTAGCAGGATTTGGAACTACAGCAGGTATGCAAGGTTGTGCAGGTATATTTCCAGCTATGCTTATTGTATTTGTTGCAAATATGGGAGGAATTAAAATTGATATCACATTAATTGTTATGAGTATAATTGTAATCTCCATTGGTTCATTAGGAATTGCAGGTATACCTGGTACAGCAACAATGGCTGCTTCCGTTTCACTTTCAGGTACAGGTCTTGCGGCATTTTTCCATCTGATTAGCCCTATTCTTGCCATCGACCCTATAATTGATATGCCTAGAACTTTAATCAATGCAACTGGTTCTATGACCAATGCATTGATAGTAGATAAACAGCTAGGATTACTAAATATGGAGCGTTATGCTAATATGTATTTACAGGATGAAACAGATAACATTGTTTTAAATTAGAAAAAATTAAATTAATATAATTTATTGATAGAAATCTAACAAATAAATAAAAAGGAGTATTTTTATTATGGCAAAGATTTATGAAAGTTTAACAGATTTAATTGGTAGAACCCCATTACTTAGACTTAAAAATTATGAAATCAAAACAGGTGTAAGAGCAAATATTATTGCAAAGCTTGAATACTATAACCCTGCAGGTAGTGTAAAGGATAGAATTGCAAAAGCAATGATTGATGATGCAGAAAGAAAGGGCTTAATTAGCAAAGATACTGTTATTATAGAACCGACAAGTGGTAACACAGGTATTGGTCTTGCTTCAGTTGTCGCGGCAAGAGGATATAGATTGATACTTACAATGCCAGAAACAATGAGTATTGAAAGGCGTAATCTATTAAAAGCATATGGTGCAGAGCTTGTGCTGACAGAAGGTGCAAAGGGTATGAAAGGAGCTATAGCAAAAGCACAGGAACTTGCAGAGCAGATAGATAAATCTTTTATCCCCGGTCAATTTGTAAATCCAGCAAATCCAACTATACATAAAGTTACTACAGGTCCTGAAATTTGGGAAGATACAGATGGGTCGGTAGATATATTTATTTCCGGTGTTGGAACTGGTGGCACAATAAGTGGTGTTGGTGAATATTTAAAATCAAAAAACCCCAATATTAAGGTGATTGCAGTTGAGCCTAAAGATAGTCCTGTTTTATCAAAAGGTACACCAGGTCCTCATAAAATTCAAGGGATTGGTGCAGGATTTATACCGGAAACTTTAAACACAAGCATTTATGACGAAATTATTATGGTAGCAAATGAGGATGCCTTTGCAACAGGACGTGAAGTAGCAAAAGCTGAAGGGCTACTTGTAGGAATTTCATCGGGGGCGGCCTTATTTGCTACAATAGAGATTGCAAAACGTCCTGAAAACAATGATAAAACTATTGTTGTTATCCTTCCTGACACAGGAGAGAGGTACTTATCAACTCCACTTTTTAATGGAGAATTATAGAATTTATTATTAAATTATTATAAAAAAGGCAGATTACAAATATAAAGTATTTGTTTCACAACAACCACCATAGATTTTTAATTGATAACTTTAGTGTAAAAATACCTATTATTAGCTAATTTAATTGTATTTGCTTGTATACCTTTAAAATACTTAAACACTTCTTAATTAAATTAGGAAGTGTTTAAAATTACCATATATAAATTTTAATAATAATATAAATAAAAGCAAATTTTAAATCTGTTTTAATTTATTTTATTACTAACGAAAATTATTTTGTTTCATCATTTAAAAGCAATAAACCATATTCGCCTTTTTGGCATATATACATTTCAAAAGAAATATTATATTTCTCAATAAATATATCATAACATATTATATTTTATTCATCTCAATATTATTTTAGCTATGAAAAAATGTATATGAATATCACTTTTAATGTATATTCAAAACTATAAAAAAAGAAGTTTTAAAACTTTAAAAAGTTTCAAACTCCTTTTATATTATTTTATTGCTTCTACAAATTTTTTTGTGATTTCCATTGGTCTTGTTATTGCTGTTCCAACTACTGCTGTTAATATTCCTGTATTCATTGCTTGTTTTAATTGTTCAGGATACCATATACCACCTTCACCTATTATTTCTGTATTAGTTTCATTTACAAGTCTTTTCATCATATCAAGATTAGGAAGTTGAGAGGCTTTTGAATATTCTGTATATCCACTTAATGTTGTACCAATAAAATCAAATCCAATATTAGAAGCAAAAATACCTTCTTCAAATGTAGAACAATCTGCCATAAATAAAATATTAGGATATTTTTTTCTTACTTCTTTAAAAAACTGTTCTAGTGTAATTCCATTAGGACGAATTCGATTAGTAGCATCAGTTGCAATAACATCAGCACCACATTCAACTAATTTATCAACTTCATCAATTGTTGGTGTAATATATACATTACTTCTTTCATACTCTTTTTTTATTATACCTATTATAGGTAAATTAACTACTTTTTTTATTTCTATTATATCTTCAACACTATTTGAACGAATTCCAACAGCTCCACCTAATTTAGCGGCATAAGCCATTTTAGACATAATATAAGGACTATGTAAAGGTTCGGTTTCTAATGCTTGACAGGAAACGATTAATCCGCCTTTTACTTTATTAATAAATTCTATTTTATCCGTAATTATCACCTTTATTATATATTTTATTAATTAACATCATGCAATTAAAACTAGAATAATATATGTGAACTTTATTCAAGTAAGAGATTATTATGATTTTTTAAGCCATTCTATTACTAATGGAAACCATGTTGCTACATGAGTGTTTAAAGGTTCTCCTTGCCCTGTTGTTTCATCATTTGCAAGTGATAAACCATGTCCACCTTTTTGATATATATGCATTTCAAAAGGAACATTATGTTTTCTGAGTGCTTCAGCAAAAAGTAATGGATTTTGAACAGGCACTACATTATCTTCAAATGTATGCCATATAAAAGTATTTGGTGTATTTTCGCTTACTTGTTTTTCAACAGAAAGTTCTTGTAGTAAATCTTCTGTTTGATTTTCACCTAACAAATTATCAATAGACGCTACATGTCTTGATTCTTTAAATGTAATAACAGGATAACATAATATTAGTTTATTAGGTTTTGTATAATCTTTATTAATTCCATTAACTTTTGATAAATAATCTTTATTCCAAAATACACCTAAGCTTGCAGCTAAATGACCACCTGCTGAAAACCCACAAACTATAATATTTTCTGTATCAATTGACCAATTTTCTGCATTTTCACGTATAATAGTCATTGCTCTTGCAATATCTAATAAGGGTTTTGGATGTCGTCTTGGTTGTACACTATAATCAAGTACAAATGCATGGAATCCTTCAGATGTGAATTTAGTGGCTATTGGTTCTGCTTCTCTATATGATGTAAAATGATAGCCTCCACCTGGACAAATAAGAACAGCCCCTCTTTTTTTATTGACTGTTGCATCAAGTATATTTTCTAATATATATGTGTGTAATGTTGGTCTAAAATTATCGTTACTTTCTCCTAAGTATTCATAATTTTGCCATATATCAATTCTTTTACTTATCATTTTAATTCCTCCGTTATTATATTTTAGGTTGTTAATTAAATAATGAACTTTTTTACATTATTTAATTAACACTACCTCATATTTAATTTAGTAAAATTTAAAAAAGCTCATTCTATTTAAGTATAAATTCTGAAACATTTTCAAGTAATTCGGTTGCACATTGTGCTAATTGCTCACTCATTTTTGTTGTTTCTTCTGTATTTGTAACACTCGTTTCTATTATAGCTGAAATTTGATTTATAGCATCTGTTATTTGAGATATAACTTCAGCTTCTTTGTTAGAAGTTATAGCTATTTCTTCTATTAAAATTTGTGCTTTTTTAGATGAATCAACAGCATTCGTAATAGCTATAGCTGTATCATTTGCTATTTTACTGTTATTATGTACAGAAGTAACTGTTTTATTAATTAGTAAAGCTGTATCTTTAGCAGCAGTAGCTGTTTTTTTAGCAAGTTCTCCTACTTTACTAGCAACTACAATAAATCCTTTACCTGCTTCCCCTGCTCTAGCAGCTTCTATGTTAGCATTTACAGCAAGTAAATTTGTTTGATTAGCTATATCATTAATGGTTTTGATTATTTCTAATATTTCATTTGATAAACTATTCATTTCTGTCATAGAATTTAACAAGTAATTCATCTTTTCACTGCTTGCATCTAGTTCATTAACAGATGTATTTGTGTATTTATTTGCTGTTTCGGCTGTTTGTGCTGTAGATTTAATTTGTTTAGTTATACTTGATATTGTAGATGATATTGTTTCAACAGCAGAATTTTGTTCTATAGTCCCACTTCTTAATTCTTCCATGGTTGCTAAAGTAGTTTGTGAAAACTCAGCAACTATTTGAGAATTATTTCTTACTTTTGATAATATGATATTTAATGAATTAACAATTTTAACCAATGAAATTTTAATTGGTGAAAAATCCCCAATATATTCTTTATCTACATCTATATCAATATTTCCTTGTGCTATTTTATCTAAAGTATATGAAATATCATTGATATATTCAGTTAAAGTAGTTTGTGTTTCAGAAAAAGCTTCTGCAAGTTCTCCTATTTCATCATTACTTTTAAAATTAAATGATACATTTAAATTTCCTTTTGAAATTTCTTTTGCTACATTTGCAATCGGAACAATAGGTTTTAGAAACACCTTAATTATATAGTATATTACAATTACAATTAAAATAAGAAAAGCCAAACATGCTAATGCTACAATAATAGTTTGGTTGTTTATTTGTTTATTTATTTCATCTTGTGAAACTCTTATTCCACTTAACCAAGGAACTTTTGAATTACCAACAAAAAATGGAACATAACTAGCAAAACTTTTACTACCATCTTTATTTTCATCTATAAATGAAAGAGATTTAGCTTCTGTTGTAGCATTAATAATTACTTCAGCATTATTACTTGCTGTTATATCTATAAACTTTTGACCTATATTTTGTGGTTTTGTTGAGTAAACTATAGTTGTTAAATGACCACATACAATAACATTTAGGAATGATTTATATCCTCCATGATCATAATTTAAACTATTAAGTTTATTAGCATCAATATCACTTCCTAGAACACCTAAAAAATTATTATACTCATCAATTACAGGTATTAATATAGTCAATACTGTTAAATCTTCGTTATCTATATTTTTTTTGTATGGGTCAACAATTAACATCTGCTTTGATTCTTTAACTATATTATAATTCTTATCTTGTGAATATTCTAAATAATTCTCTTTTCTTAGTTCACCTCCATTTGTAATATAAATAGATATATCATCTAAATATGAACCATTATTTGTATCCCCCCAAAAAAATAAACTTTCAGCGTTTTCTATTTTTACTACTTCATGTTGAAGTATATGCTTTACGTATGTTTCTCTATGACTGTCGGAAATTAAATTAATTTCGCTTATTGAATCAGCTAACACCTGCTGTTTTAAAAAAACATCTCCCATAAATTCTTCTGCCATACTAGCATTTTGATTTGCTAACATAATTAATTTTTCATTTGAAAGTTGATATAAACTTTTAGTCATAAGTGACTTTACAATATTAGTCAAGATTATAAATACAATTAATATAGCTAGAAATAAATACAAACTAAGTTTTACTGAAATACCTATTTTTTTATTTTTCGGCATTGTACACCCTCCTCTTTATTTTGTTATGATTCAGATTATACTATAACTTTTAATTTTTTTCTATACAAGTATACAATATATTTATTTAATTCATAACAAAACAAATAAAATACTATACTAAAATAATATAATTGTACTTACTTTTTTACATTTAACTTATTAAAATACAATATTTTATTTAGCTCCATAAATTTTTGGTTTAGTAAATCTATCAATGAGAGGTACAGCTAAATTCATAATTAAGATAGCATATGAAACACCTTCAGGATAACCACCATACATACGAATTACGACGGTAAGTATACCACAACCTAAACCCATTATTAATTGACCTTTAGGTGTTATTGGAGAAGTTGTATAATCAGTTGCCATAAAAAATGCTCCTAATAATAAGCCTCCTGTTAACAATTCATATAAAGGTTGACTAGTCATAAAACCATGCCTACCTAAAAAGATTGATAATATTAATACTGTTCCTATGTATACAAGAGGTATTCTTATAGAAACTATTTTCTTTACTAATAAATATATAAATCCCAGTATAAGAGCAATTGCTGAAACTTCACCAATACAACCACCTATATTACCAATAAAAGCTTTTATATAATCTTGTGAATTTGGTATTACTGCACTTTCTTTAAGTATTGTAAGAGGGGTTGCTCCACTTATTCCATTAACTACCCAATTTGACATTTGCACAGGATATGATGCTAATAAAAATGCTCTCCCTGCTAAAGCTGGATTAATAAAGTTTTGACCTATACCACCAAAAAGTTGTTTTGTAATAATTATAGAAAATACAGAACCAATAAAGACAACCCAAAGTGGAGTTGTAGAAGGTAAACAAAGAGCTAATAAAAGTCCTGTTACTATAGCACTACAATCTTTAATTGTTACTTTTCTATGAGTAATTTTTTGAAAAACTAATTCAGATAGTACACATGATATTATAGAAGTAATAATTACGAGTAACGCATTAAATCCAAAAAAATAAATTCCAACTAATGTTGTTGGTAATAATGCTATAAGTACATCTTTCATAATACTACTTACAGTTTCCTTTGTATGTATATGAGGATTAGCAGATACTAGCATTTACTTTCCCTCCTTTTTTGCTTGTTCTTTTCTTTTATTTGCCATTAATATTTGTTTTCCTAATTTAATTGATTGTGCTAAATGTCTTCTTGCTGGACAGCCAAATGAACAAGCTCCACAAGATAAACAACTCATTCCGTTTTCTATTTCAAAGTTATTAATCTCATCATATAAAACATATTTATTAAGATTTAAAGGTATAAGCCCCATAGGGCAGATAGAAATACATTTACCACAACGTATACAATTTTGTTCTTCATATGTTTTTGCTTCTTCTTTTGTCATACATAATATAGCAGAACTTGTTTTTATAATAGGTATATCAAGTGAAAATAAAGGAATTCCCATCATAGGTCCTCCTGCTATAATTTTTCCGGGTTCTTCTTTAAAACCACCAGCGGCTTCAATAATATCCTTAAAGGTTGTACCTAGTCTAACTTTAAAATTGTTAGGATTTTTTATAGCATTACCAGTTACAGTAACAACTTTTCGCATAAGTGGTCTACCTCTATAAATTACTCTATGTATTGCTATTACTGTATCAACATTATCTACTATACAACCAACTGCTTCAGGTAATCCACCAACAGGAACTTGCCTACCTGTGCAAGCTTCTATAAGTTGTTTTTCAGAGCCTTGAGGATATTTTGGTTTTAATGGAACAACTGAAATATTATCTATACCTTTTAAATGCTCTTTTACTTTTTCTATAGCATCCATTTTATTTGTTTCTATACCAATAATACCTTTTGCTTTTTTGAATATTTTTAGTAATACTTGTAAACCCATTATAACTCTATCTGTTTCTTCTAATAAAACTAAATGGTCAGAAGTTAAATATGGTTCACATTCTGCTCCGTTTACTATTATTGTATCAATATCGGCTTTAGAAGAAAGTTTTACATGAGTGGGAAAACCAGCACCTCCTAAACCAACTATACCAGCTTCTTTAATAGTATTTATAAGTTCTTCTTTAGTATAATCTTCTAATGGTTTTATTTTTCCTATATATTCAGCTTCTTCATACAAATTATCATTTTGTATAATGATTGAGTTATATTTATTTCCATCGGGATGCAACATAGATTTTATATCTTTAACAACACCTGATACAGAAGCGTATATAGGTGATGATACATAACCATTCGCTTCGGCTATTTTCTGACCTAAAAGAATTTTATCACCTTTAGATACTATAGGTGTAGCTTGTGCTCCTATATGTTGTTGCATGGGAAATATTAAATCTCCTTTTGGCATTATTACAGTTATTGGTTTCTTTTCTGTAAGCTCTTTAGTTTCTGGTAAATGTACTCCTCTCTTAAATGTTAACATCTTTAAGCCTCCTTTAAACTAATTTCAGTGGCTTTATTATCTCATATAATAGTTAATGTTTCAATAAATTTTTGGTGATTTTATATACTTTTTTAAAATTTTTTTATGATTATTATTTAAGTTTTAACAAAGTTTCTTTACTTTCAACTTTATAAAACCATATATAGTTTTCAACTTTGTTGAGTATAAAATTATTTTTTTAATTTAGTAGTTTTAAAAAAGTAATCAAAATTAATAAAAAAATTAAAGTCATGTCGCACTTAATTTTAAGTGCGACATGACTTTAATTGAAAAATAATAAATAAAGTTGATTTAAAAATTAATATTGGTTCACACTTAAAATTAAATTTAATTCTAAATAATAATTACATAGTTATTTGTTTAATATTTTCAAAGAAATAATAGTGAACAATAAAATATTATTTACTACTATTTTTAATTTTTTATTAACAATCTTTTATGTTTACATATTCCTTAATTCAATAAGATTGCATTTATTTCTAAGCTAAAAAAATATTGTGTTATACAAAATAATATGATATAGTATCTATATAATTTGTAACTTGAGAACTAGAAATTAGTTTTATAAAATTAAAAGTTAGGGGATATGTTGTGCTTGGTATGTTTATAACTATTGAAGGAATTGATGGTTCTGGTAAAACTACTCAAATAGAATTACTACATTCTTATTTAAAATCATTAAATAAAGATGTTGTTATTACAAGAGAACCCGGAGGAACAACAATAGGTGAAAAAATACGTAATTTGATACTTGATATTAACAATACTAATATAGCTTATATAACAGAAGCTTTATTATATGTTGCTGGAAGAGCACAACTTGTAAATGAAATTATAGAACCTGCTTTGAATTCTGGAAAAATAGTAATATGTGATAGATTTATAGATTCAAGTATTGTTTATCAAGGTATAGGAAGAAATTTAGGCATTGATAAAATTATAAATCTTAATTCTTATGCTTTAAATAATATAATGCCAGATATAACTTTTTACCTTGATATAGAACCTGAGGTAGGTATATCAAGAAAAATAAAACAGGATAAACTAGATAGAATTGAAAATGAAAGTTTAGAATTTCATAAACAAGTTTGTGATGGATATAAAAAAATATCTTCACTTTATAAAGAACGCATAAAGCAAATAGATGCAACTCAAACTAAAGAAGCAATACATACTCAAATATGTAATATATTAAAAGATTTATTATAAGGAGGAATAGTTATGAAACTTGTTATGGCTATTATTCATGATGAAGATGCACATAGACTTATGGATGTACTTAATGAAAATGGATTTAGTGTTACAAAGTTAGCTAGTACGGGTGGATTTTTACGCTCTGGAAACACAACAATACTTGTTGGTATAGAGAATGAGAAAGTCGACCAAGTAACATCTCTTATAGAAAAAACTTGTAAAAGTAGAAAACAGATGATAGCTGCTAATACACCTCATGTAAATGTAACTGAAGGTTATATGCCTTATCCTATAGAAGTTACAGTTGGTGGTGCTACTATATTTGTAGTTGATGTGGAAACATTTAAAAAAGTATAAATATTTCTTAAATAAAGTCTAAAAATTAAGTATAATAGTTTCTTAAGTAAAAGGAGACAAATTTATGGATATGAAAATACAAGAAATACAAGCTCCAAAAATGCAAGAAATTTCGGCTGTAAAAGATAAACCTATAGATGGTGAATTTGAATTTACTTTAAACAAATTAGATGATGAAGGTTTTAGAGAACGACTAAATAAACTAATGTCTGATATTGCAGTTCAAGGTAAAAAATTAGCTGACCATATGGATATAAAAGACATGAAGCAATATAGAAGTATGGTTACTGATTTTATAAATGAAGTTGTAACTCATTCTCATAAATTTTCACGTGAAAACTTTTTAGATAAAAAAGGAAGACATCGTGTATATGGTATTGTTAAATTAGTTAATAAAGAATTGGATGATTTAGCTCAAGAGCTTTTACAAAAAGAAAAAAGTCATCTTAACATACTTTCTAAAGTAGACCAAATAAGAGGATTATTATTAGATATAGCAACATAGGCAGATAAACTTATCTGCCTTAAATTTTTTATACTATAAAAGGGGTACTTATGTATACATTTGAAGAAATATTAGGTAATGAATATATAATTAAAAACATTCAAAATGCTATTGTAAATAAAAAAATATCTCATGCTTATATAATTGATGGGATAAAAGGTTCAGGTAAAAAATTATTTGCCAATACTTTAGCTAAAACTTTACAATGTGAAAATAATGGTATTACTCCTTGTTGTAATTGTATATCATGTCAAACCTTTGATTCTAATAACCATACCGATACAATATATGTTAAAAGTACAAAAACTAAATCAATTGGTGTTGATGATATAAGAGAACAAATAATTAATGTTGTTGATATTAAACCATATAAGTATAAATATAAAATTTTTATTATTGATGAAGCTGATACAATGACAGTACAAGCACAAAATGCAATTCTTAAAACACTTGAAGAACCCCCATCTTATGTAATATTTTTATTAATATCTACAAATTTTAAAAACTTTTTAGATACTTTTATATCGAGATGTGTATTATTAAGAATAAATTCTTTATCTGAAAATATTATAGAAAATTATTTAATAAATAACTGTAATATATCAAAAGATAAAGCTTTAATATATAGTGTATTTTCACAAGGGAGTATTGGACTAGCCAAAGAATTAGCAACTGAAAAATCATTTACTCAAATAAGAGAAACAATGATACAATATATTATAAATATTAAAAATAAAAATATTATAGAATTATTTGAAAATGCTAAAGAATTTAATGACTATAAAGATGATAATGTTTTAGATATTTGGTATACATGGTATAGAGATTTACTAATGGCTAA
Source organism: uncultured Eubacteriales bacterium (assembly GCA_964638835.1). Classification (GTDB taxonomy): domain Bacteria; phylum Bacillota; class Clostridia; order Lachnospirales; family CAZQDT01; genus CAZWZB01. Next base: position 53,404 of record CAZWZB010000018.1, read on the forward strand.
AAATATTGATACTGAAAAATATATAATTCAAAGAGATATACTTGATTTAATAAAACAAGAAGCTAGTTTAATAAACTATAACGATATATTTAAAATAATAGATATTATAGAAAACACAAAAAATCAAATTAGATTAAATGCTAATTTTCAACTTGCAATAGAAATTATGCTTTTAAAGATAAAGGAGATTTAATTATGGACAACTTAGTGGGAGTAAGATTTAAAAAAACAGGAAAAATCTATTATTTTGACCATGACAATTTAGAAGTAGAAATTGGAATGCCTTTAATTGTTGAAACTGTTAGAGGTATTGAATATGGTATAGCAATGATTGTTAATAGAAATGTACCTGATGAAGAAATAGTCCAACCACTTAAAAAAATTATAAGAATAGCAACCGAAGAAGATATAAAAAAAGAAGAATTCAATAAACAAAGAGAAGTAGAAGCTTTTGGTATTTGTGTAGAAAAAATAAAAAATTACAAATTAGATATGAAGCTTATCGATGTGGAACTAACATTTGACCATAATAAAATAATATTTTATTTCACATCCGAAGGTAGAGTTGATTTTCGTGAACTAGTTAAAGAATTGGCATCTATATTCCGAATGAGAATAGAATTACGTCAAATTGGAGTACGTGATGAAGCTAAAATGTTAAATAGTATGGGTATATGTGGTCGTCCATTGTGTTGTGCTACTTTTTTAGCTGATTTTCAACCAGTATCGATAAGAATGGCTAAAGACCAAAATCTATCTTTAAATCCTTCTAAAATATCTGGTATATGCGGTAGGCTTATGTGTTGTCTTAAATATGAAGAAGAAACATATGGAGAATTAACAAAAAATCTACCTAATACAGGAGACTTAGTAAAAACGCCTGATGGCGAAGGTGATGTATTAGCAGTTAATGTTCTTAGACAATTAGTTAAAGTAAGTGTTAAAAAGAAAGAAAATAATGATGTTCTTTTAAATTATTATTCTGTAAAAGAAATTGAAATTTTATTAAGAAGAAATAAAGAGGAAAAAGAAGAATTTGATTTAGAAGAATTAAAAGCATTAGAAGATAAATAAATAAATTATATAAAAGGCGATAATTTTGTCGCTTCTTTTTATAATGTTATTGGTCATGTATTAAATTAAATGAGAATGAACTATAGGGACGACTTTTAGCTTTCATTTTTTTGATACACAACCATGTTATCTAATTTTAAGGAGTAAATAAATGAAACAAGTAGAAATAAAACCAAATGAAAGAATAGACGATTTACATCGTAATGGTTATATGATTATACAAGACCCTCAAAGATTTTGTTTTGGTATAGATGCTGTACTTCTTACAAGTTTTGTAGAAGTAAAAAAAAATGAAGTTGTATTGGATTTAGGAACAGGAACAGGCGTTATCCCCATTTTATTAGAAGCTAAAACAGAAGGTAAACATTTTATAGGATTAGATATACAAGAAGAAAGTGTTGAAATGGCAAAAAGAAGTGTTTTTATGAATGAACTTGAACAAAAAATAGAAATACATTTAGGGGATATAAAACAATTAGAACATTTATATAAATTATCTAGTTTTGATGTAATAACAACTAATCCACCATATATAAATAATGGGTCTGGAATAAAAAATGAATACGAACCAAAAGCTATAGCTAGACATGAAATACTATGTAGTTTAGAAGATATTATATATGGAACAGCTAAACTTTTAAAATCTAGTGGTCGTTTTTATATGATACATAGACCACATAGATTAACAGATATTTTTGTATTATTAAGACAATATAAATTAGAACCAAAAAGAATTCGATTTATACACTCTTATATAAATAAAGAACCAACTATGGTACTTATAGAAGCCGTTAGAGGGGGTAAACCTATGTTAAAAGTTGAAACTCCACTTATAATATATAAATCTAATGGAGAATATACAGATGAAATAATTGCTTTAGATAATTAAAATATATAAATATGAATAGAGGTAAAAAATGTCAGGAACACTATATCTTTGTGCAACTCCTATTGGTAACTTAGAAGATATAAGTATAAGAACAGTTAATACTTTAAAAGAAGTAGATTTAATAGCAGCAGAAGATACAAGACATACACTTAAACTTATAAATCATTTTCAAATAGATACACCTCTTACAAGTTATCATGAACATAATAAATATTCAAAAGGAATGCAATTAATAGAAAAATTACTAAATGGTACTAATATAGCTTTGGTAACAGATGCTGGTACTCCCGGAATATCTGACCCGGGTGAAGATTTGGTTAAACTTGCACTAGAAAATAATATAAAAGTAACAACTACACCAGGAGCAGTTGCATTTATAACAGCACTTATAATATCAGGAATGTCGACAAGACGTTTTGTATTTGAAGGTTTTTTACCCTCAGATAAAAAAGAACGAAAAAAAATTATTGAAAAATTAGATAAAGAAACTAGAACAATAATATTATATGAAGCACCACATAAATTAAAAAATACATTAGAAGAACTTTTTAGTAATTTAGGCAATAGAAATATTGCTATTACAAGAGAGTTAACTAAAAAATATGAAGAAGTAAAAAAAGGATTGTTAAATGAATTAATAGAATATTATAAAGTTAATGAGCCAAAAGGTGAATTTGTTATAATAATAGAAGGAGTTTCAGAAGACATTATAAAGGAAGAAATTATAAAAACATGGGAAAGTATAAGTATAGATGAACATATGGATTTATATTTAGATAAAGGTATGAATAATAAAGAAGCAATGAAACAAGTAGCAAAAGATAGAGGGGTTTCTAAAAGGGACATATATTCATATATAACTAAAATTAATAAGGACCGTTAAAATTACAAACAAGTATATAATGCCAACTATTGAAATCATTAAATTTTTATGTTATATTATTTATGATTAAAAATACATCCGAGAAAGGTTGTTAAATATGGAACAATACAAAAAAGAGTTTATTGAATTTATGATAGAATGTAATGTACTTAAGTTTGGTGATTTTATTACAAAAAGTGGACGAAAAACACCTTTTTTTATAAACACAAGTTTTTATCAAACAGGAGGACAACTTAAGAGATTAGGAAATTATTATGCTGAAGCTATTTACAAAAAATATGGATTAGATTTTGATATAATTTTTGGACCAGCATATAAAGGTATTCCACTAAGTGTTACTACTGCTATAGCTTTTAGTGACTTATATAATACAGAAATAAAATACTGCTCTAATAGAAAAGAAATAAAAGACCATGGTGATAAAGGGATATTACTTGGAAGTCCTATAGTAGATAATAACAAAGTTGTTATAATTGAAGATGTTACTACTGCTGGTACATCTATAGAAGAAACACTCCCAATATTAAATGCACAAGGTGAAATTTCAGTTGTTGGACTAGTAGTATCCGTAGACAGAATGGAAAGAGGAAAAGGAAGTAAAAGTGCTTTGTCAGAAATAGAAGATACATATGGTATAAAAACAACAGCTATTGTAACAATGAGTGAGGTAATAGAACATTTATATAATAAACCTATTAATGGGAAAGTTATTATTGATAATAATATTAAAACTTTAATTGATGATTATTATAAAATATATGGTGTCAAATAAGTAAGATATTTTTACAATTTATATTTCAAACAAAAAATAAAAACTGGTACCATTTTTGATATCAGTTTTATTTTTTGAAAGTAAAAAGCACGAGACGGGATTCGAACCCGCGACCCTCGCCTTGGCAAGGCGATGCTCCACCACTGAGCCACTCGTGCGTATCAAGCGGGTGATGGGAATCGAACCCACGTATCCAGCTTGGAAGGCTGGTGTTCTACCATTGAACTACACCCGCAAATATATAAAGCTACATATGCCTAAAGACAGAATCGAACTGCCGACACGAGGATTTTCAGTCCTCTGCTCTACCGACTGAGCTATTTAGGCAAGCCCATAAAGCATTTATAAACTTGTAAACATTTTTAACATTAATGCTCAAGACCGGAATCGAACCGGTATGGATTTTACTCCGCAGGATTTTAAGTCCTGTGCGTCTGCCAGTTCCGCCACTTGAGCATAAACATGGATGGAGAAGGATTCGGACCTTCGAAGTCACTGACAACAGATTTACAGTCTGCCCCCTTTGGCCACTCGGGAATCCATCCTCATTTCCTAAATTTGTCCTAACTAATCAGTTAGCAACAAAATTAACCAACAACAATTAGTATGATATCAAATTAATTTAATATTGTCAAGAGTATTTTTATAATTTTATAAAAAATTTTCCTATACTAGCTTTTTTAATATATGCTTTAAAAATTTTTTTACCATCATTGTGAATTTAATATATATAATTAATAATATTATAAATGTTTTAGTTAAAAATGATAAAAATAAAAAAATATATGGTTTTCTATTATTTACAACCTACTAGATATATGTAATAATATTATTCAAGGGAGGGATTCAAGGATTTAATTTTAAGTAACTTTTATCATATAATTTATTTGTTTAAAAGGAGTTGTATTATTATGTTGAAAAATTTAAAAATCGGTAAAAAACTTGCATTAGCATTTTCAGTAATAATATTTTTATTTATTGGTTCAATGATTTTATCATTATATGGGATAAGTGAAGTTGGTTCAAACATACAAAACTTTTATAATAACCCATATAATGTAACTAATCAATCATGGTTAGGTAGACGTTCTTTAGTTGCATTACAAAGGGATTTAATTTTGGCAATGACATCAAAAGATACTGAGGAAAAAAAACAATATATTGATAATGTTAATAAAAGTGCTACTACATTAAGAGATACATTACCTATTATAAAAGAAAAATTTTTAGGTAATCCTCAATTGGTTATAGATTTAGAAAAATCATTAGAACAATTAGCAATTGATAGACAAAAGGTAGTTGATTTAGTACTTTTAGAAAAAGATGAAGAAGCTTTTAAATCTTATAATGAAAAGTATATTCCTGAATTAGACAAAGCTGTAAAGTATCTTGTAAGTATAAATGAATCTGCACAAAATGATTCATTAGAATTTGTTAATGCTGCTAATAAAACAGAAAAAAATATTCTCTTTCTTTTGGTTTCCATATTAATTATAAGTTTAGTTTTAGCAATATTTATGGGTGTTTCTATAACTAGAAGTATAACAAAACCCGTTAATGAAATAGAAAAAGCAGCAATTGAAATATCAAAAGGGAATTTAAAACCTACTATAAACTATCAATCTAATGATGAGATAGGAACTTTAGCAAATACTATGAAAGATATAATTAAAATAATAAATTCTTACATTGGAAATATTTCACATATACTTGGGAATATAGCACAAGGTGATATAAGTATTCATGTAAATATGGATTACATAGGAGATTTTATTCCAATTAAAACTTCATTGGAAAATATAATTACTTCATTAAATTATACACTCTTAAATATAAATCAATCAGCTGAACAAGTATCTTTAGGAGCAGAACAAATTGCAGATACATCACAAACATTAGCCCAAGGAGCTACAGAACAATCAGCGTCTATTGAAGAATTATCAGCTACACTTGATGAAATATTAAATCGTGCAGGTACAAATGCTCAACATTCTAAAGATGCTAATAGACTTGTTCGGATTTCAGGAGAGCAAGTAAATATAGGAAATGAAAAAATGGAGCAACTTGTAAAAGCTATGGAAGAAATTAAATATTCATCTTCTGAAATAAAAAAAATTATTAAAACTATTGAAGATATAGCTTCCCAAACAAATCTTTTATCTTTAAATGCTGCGATTGAAGCAGCAAGAGCAGGAGATGCAGGAAAAGGATTTGCAGTAGTTGCAAGTGAAGTAAGAGATTTAGCAAGTAAAAGTGCAGAAGCTGCTAAAGATACTACTAATCTTATAGAGAATTCTATAAAAGCAGTCGAAAAAGGTACTTTACTTGTAAGTGAAACCGCACAATCTCTTTCTATAATTGTAAATTCAACTAAGGAAGTAATACATACTATAAATGAAATTTCAGATAAATCATCATCACAAATAGATGCAATATCAAATGTAACAAAAGGAATATGTGAAATATCATCTGTAATAGAAACAAATGCAGCATCTGCTGAAGAAAGTTCTTCTGCTAGTCAAGAACTTAGCAGTCAAGCTCAAACCCTTAATTCTTTAGTAAATAAATTTAAACTTAGTAAATAAATAATTTCTATTAACTGTAACTAATGAAATTAAAAACTAACATGAATACAAACTAAACAATAAAGGAGAGAAATTATGAGAACCATAAAATCAAAAATATTAACTTTAAATAGTATATTAGTTCTGGTTGTAACTTTATTACTTGGTATAACTTCAGCATTTTTAAATTATAGAGGTACTTTAATTACATTAAGAAGCAATTTACAAACATGTGTTACTATTGCTTCTAAAGAACTTAAAAATAAACTTGATATATATAAATCAATTATTATAGAAATTTCAGATTATAATAGAATAAAAACAGATGATTACACAAAAGAACAAAAAATAGATTTTCTAAACTACAAAACCAACTTTCATAGAGAATTTTTAGATTCTGGATATGTTATGACAAATGGAATTGATGAGGAAAAAAATATAGATTATTCTTCTGAAGAATGGTTTAAAAAATCAATTCAAGGTGAAGTTTATATTACTAGTCCAAAAATATCAGATGATAAATCAAAAGCATTTATGATTATTTCATCACCTGTTAAAAACGAAGGTCAAATTAAAGGTGTAATATATTTTGTTTTAGACGCAAAAGAATTAAGTGATATTGTTGCAGAAATAAAATTAGGTGAAAATGGAAGTACATATATAATTAATGAAAACGTTGATACAATAGCACATTCAGATTATAAAAGCGTATTAAACAAAAATAATTCTGTTGAAATGGCAAAATCCAATCCTAGTTTAAAAGAGATTTCTGAAATTCAAACAAAAATGGCAAAAGGAGAAAGAGGATATGGAGAGTATACTTATAATAAGCAAAAAAGAATAATAATTTATGCACCAATTGACGGAACTACTTGGAGTTTAGGTGTTGCTATTATAAAATCAGAATTTATGCAAACTGCTATATGGGGTATCTTAGCTACTATAGTAATTGCTATAATTTCAATTATATTAGTAATAGTAGTTACAATTATTGTTGCAAACTCAATATCTAAACCAATAAAACAATGTGTAGATAGACTATCTCTTTTATCAAAAGGTGACCTTACATCACCTATGCCAGAAATAAACACAAAAGATGAAACAAAAATATTAAGTGATTCAACAAAGCAAGTAATTTCAGATGTAAATATGATGATTGAAAATGAAATACAAACATTCCGTGAAATTGGACGTGGAAATTTAAGTGTTGAAATACCTAAGATATATCGTAAAGATTTTGAGCCTTTGGAAATAGAAATGAATGGAATAATAAAATCTTTAACAATACTAGTTAAAAATATTATATCTTCTTCAGAATATGTTGCATCTTCTGCAGAACAAGTTGCATCTTCTGCTCATTCCATTTCACAAGGAGCAACAGAACAAGCAAGCATAGTCGAAGAACTTTCAGCAACTACTACTGATATACTTGAAAAAGTTGAATACAATGCAAATAGTGCTGTAAATGCAAGTAATATTTCAGATGAAGCATCTTTAAAACTTAAAGATGGAAATTATCAAATAGAAACTATGATTGAAGCAATGAAAAACATTTCAGAGTCTACAAATCAAATAAGCCAAATTATAAAGACTATTAATGATATAGCAACTCAAACAAATTTATTATCTTTAAATGCATCAATTGAAGCAGCAAGAGCAGGAGAGGCAGGAAAAGGATTTTCGGTAGTTGCACATGAAATTAGTAATTTAGCATCTCAATCAAGAGAAGCAGTTTTAGATACAAGTGCTTTAATTGAAAATTCAATTCAATCTGTAAAGAACGGTATTAATATAGTAAATCAAGTATCACAAACTTTAATTTCAATTATTGAAAGTGTACAGAAGACATCAAGTTTAACATCTGAAATATCAGAAGCATCACAACAACAAACAACATCAATAAAACAAATTACCCAAGGAATAGACCAAGTAATATTAGTAATAGAATCAAATTCAGCAATGGCAGAACAAAGTGTAGCTACAAGTGAACAATTAGCTAGTCAAGCACAGAGTTTAAAAGAATTAATTCAAAAATTCAAATTAAAAGATTAAAGAAAAAAAATAAGTTAAATATTATACTAAAAATAATTAAATTTAATGAAATTATTATCATTTTATTAAATTGAGTTTATAAAATATATATAATTTTAATATTAGATATATAAGTTTTATAAAACAAACTTATATATCTATATTTAGATTTTACATAAAACTAGTAGAAAAAATTAAAATATAATGCTAAAATAATATTACATTAAAAAATTTAAATTTAGGAGTTTTAGTTTTAGATTATAACTCCAATTGACAGGTTTAGTTTTTATCTATTTAATTTTAAGTTAACAAAAATAACTAAATGATATGGGGGACAAATCATGAAAAGTATAAAATCAAAAATATTAACTTTAAATACCATTTTAGTAGTAGTTGTAGTATTATTGCTTGGTATAACTTCTATAGTTTTAAATTATAAAGGAACTATAAATAATTTAAGAAATAATTTACAAACATGTACCGTTATTGCTACTCAAGAAATAAAAAATAAACTTGATGTATACAAATCAATTATAATAGAAGTTGTAAGTACTAATAGAATGAAAACAGATAGCTATACTAGAGAACAAAAAATTAGTTATTTACAAGATAAAGTAAGTTTTTATAGTGAATTTTTAGATTATGGATATGTGACAGTAAATGGTCTTGATGAAGAAAAAAATATAAATTATTCTTCTGAAGAGTGGTTTAAAAAGTCAATTCAAGGTGAAATTTATATCTCTGATCCAAAAGCATCAGATGATAAATTAAAAGCAACTATGATTCTTTCATCACCGATTAAAAATGAAGGTCAGATTGTAGCTGTCATATACTTTGTATTAGATGCGAAAGAATTAAGTGATATTGTTGCAGGAATAAAATTAGGTGAAAATAGTACTGCTTATATAGTTAATAAAAATGTTGATACAATAGCACATTCCAATTATCAAAATGTATTAAATGGAGATAACCTTGTTGAGATAGCCAAATCAAATCCAGACTTAAAAGAACTATCAGAAATTCAAATAAAAATGGCAAAAGGAGAAACAGGATACGGAGAATATACTTATAACAAACAAGAAAGAATAGTAACTTATGCACCAATTGATGGAACTACTTGGAGTTTAGGTGCTACTACTATAAAATCTGAATTTATGCAATCAACTACATGGGGAATAATAACTACTATATTAATTAGTATAATTTCAATTATATTAGTAATAGTAGTTACAATTATTGTTACAAACTCAATATCTAAACCAATAAAACAATGTGTAGATAGACTATCTCTTTTATCAAAAGGTGACCTTACATCACCTATGCCAGAAATAAACACAAAAGATGAAACAAAAATATTAAGTGATTCAACAAAGCAAGTAATTTCAGATGTAAATATGATGATTGAAAATGAAATACAAACATTCCGTGAAATTGGACGTGGAAATTTAAGTGTTGAAATACCTAAGATATATCGTAAAGATTTTGAGCCTTTGGAAATAGAAATGAATGGAATAATAAAATCTTTAACAATACTAGTTAAAAATATTATATCTTCTTCAGAATATGTTGCATCTTCTGCAGAACAAGTTGCATCTTCTGCTCATTCCATTTCACAAGGAGCAACAGAACAAGCAAGCATAGTCGAAGAACTTTCAGCAACTACTACTGATATACTTGAAAAAGTTGAATACAATGCAAATAGTGCTGTAAATGCAAGTAATATTTCAGATGAAGCATCTTTAAAACTTAAAGATGGAAATTATCAAATAGAAACTATGATTGAAGCAATGAAAAACATTTCAGAGTCTACAAATCAAATAAGCCAAATTATAAAGACTATTAATGATATAGCAACTCAAACAAATTTATTATCTTTAAATGCATCAATTGAAGCAGCAAGAGCAGGAGAGGCAGGAAAAGGATTTTCGGTAGTTGCACATGAAATTAGTAATTTAGCATCTCAATCAAGAGAAGCAGTTTTAGATACAAGTGCTTTAATTGAAAATTCAATTCAATCTGTAAAGAACGGTATTAATATAGTAAATCAAGTATCACAAACTTTAATTTCAATTATTGAAAGTGTACAGAAGACATCAAGTTTAACATCTGAAATATCAGAAGCATCACAACAACAAACAACATCAATAAAACAAATTACCCAAGGAATAGACCAAGTAATATTAGTAATAGAATCAAACTCAGCAATGGCAGAACAAAGTGTAGCTACAAGTGAACAATTAGCTAATCAAGCACAGAGCTTAAAAGAATTAATTCAAAAATTCAAATTAAAAGATTAAATTTTACAAAGGAGGGCATTATGAAGTTTATTAATAAGCTTATATTAGCATTTATCATTATCTCATTAACTTCAATACTTTCAATATTTATAATTTTTAATCACTCAAATAAAACTTTAAATCAAATATTAATGTATTCACAAGAAATAGATTCTGATATTAATGATATATATATATTAAATAAAAATTTAATTCTAATTCAAAAAGGTTTATATCAATCAATTGCAATTACAGATGAACTACAAACAAATCAACTAATTCAAGAAACTCAAAATAATATTACTCAAATAAATCAAATAATTAATAATTTAACTAATGATTTTTATGAAACACATTATTATAATGAACTGGAAGTATTGAAGGAAACTTTACCATTTTTAACTAAAATTAAAATGAAAGTATTAGAACTTATATTAATAGGCAATAAAGAGGAAGCTATGTATATTCTGCAAAATGAAGGAGATATTCTTTTCACAAATTTAATAAATAATCTCAATCAAATTACGGATAATCAACAAGAGATAAAATTTAGTATAAGTAGCAATTTGGCTCAAAATAAATCAAATACATATATGTTATTAATAATCATTGTTATATTAAATATTATAATATCAATTATATTAATATTTTCTATTGTAAAATCCATATCAATTAATGAGCCAAAACAAATGTCTAATGAAATAGGAAATATAGATTTAGATATAAAAAATTATAATAATAAAAATGAATCTCAAAACCTATCAAGTAGTATACAAAACATCAGTAATGAATTAACTAATCAAACACAAATATTAAAAGAACTAGTAAAAGAATTTAAACTAAAAAAATAATTGGTATTTATATAGGGGGACATTATGATAAAAAATATGAAAATTGTTACCAAACTTATATTAGGATTTACTATTATCTTATTAATAATGACATTTTCAATGATTATAGCTTTTAGACAATTAAATATAATTTCAGACCAAGTTGAATTATATTCACAAAAAACACTTCCTAATGATAGTGATATATGGGAATTAAGAAGAAACTTAGTTTCAACTCAAAGATATTTATATCAAGCCATTGCAACTGCAGGTAATACAGAAATAAAAAAGTTACTTGATGGAGCTGAAAATAATATAACAGAAATAAATAAAATAATCGATAATTATCATATAAGAAATGGTGGAAATGATTTAGAGTTATTTAAACAAAAACTGGCAGGTGCAAGACCAAACAGAATAAAAGCAGGAGAATTTATACTAGAAGGAAAACGAGCGGAAGCGATTGAAATTTTACAAGGTGAATATGATAAAGTTTTTTCAGAATTAGTAACTATTATTCTTGAACTTGCAAAAAACCAAAAGGATATAGAAAGTGAATTAAATGTAACTTCAAAACAAGCCAAAACAGATGCTTATATGATATTAATAGTAGTGTTGGTATTTAGCATTTTAATATCCATTATATTAGTATTTTTTATTATAAGAGCTATAAAAACTCCAATTAATGAATTAAAATATGTAGCTAATGAAATGGCAAAAGGAAATTTAAATGTAGAAATTACTTACAATATTGAAGATGAATTAGGTAGTTTAGCAAATAGTATGAAGAATGTAATACATATTTTATCTTCATATATAAATGACATTTCTAATACATTATCAATTATGGCAGATGGTAATATGGCAATAAATGTAGACATGGACTATATTGGAGATTTTGCTCCAATAAAACTTGCATTAAATAAAATTGTTATATCACTTAATAAGACATTATCTAAAATAAATGAATCATCATCATTTGTATCCTCTAATTCATTACAAATAGCAGAGGGTGCACAAGCATTAGCTGAAGGAACATCAGAACAAGCAAGTGCTATAGAACAACTATCTGCAACAATTAATGATATATTAACTCAAACCGAAAAAAATGCTAAAAACGCAGAAAATGCTAATGATTTTGTAAAAGTTTCAGGAGAGCAAGTATTTATAGGAAATGAAAAAATGGAACAACTTATAGAGGCTATGGGAGATATTAAAAATTCATCAGAAAAAATAAAAAAAATTATTGGTACTATTCAAGATATCTCTTCTCAAACAAATTTACTTTCGTTAAATGCATCAATTGAAGCAGCAAGAGCAGGTGAAGCAGGAAAAGGATTTGCAGTTGTAGCTAATTCGATAAGAGATTTAGCAAATAAAAGTGCAGATGCTGCCAAGGATACCACTAATTTAATTGAAAATTCTATATTAGCTGTAGAAAATGGAGCATCTATTGTAGAAAAAGCTGCTGATTCTTTATTAATAATTTCAGAAACAACCAAAAAAATAATAAATACTGTAGCTGAAATTTCAAATGCATCAAATGTACAAATAGAATCTATTTCAGATGTCACAAAAGGAATTGAACAGATTTCAACAGTTATACAAACAAATGCAGCAACAGCCGAACAAAGTGCATCTTCAAGTCAAGAGCTTAGTAGTCAAGCTCAGATGCTTAAATCTTTAGTAGATAAATTTAAACTTAAGTAAGTATTACTTAAGAGTAGTGATTTATAAAATTTAGATTTTTTGCACAACCTTAAATATTTTTTAAAAAATACAAAAGATTTTAAACTAAAATTATTATAAAATAAATACTTTCTATTATTTAATGAAATTAAAAATTATATAAAAATATACAAATATAGTTTTATAATTAAATTTACATACGAAAATTACAAATTTATAATATAAAAATAACTTAAATTAATATTAAGTTGCATAAAATTTAATTTTAAGTTATAATTTATACAAATATACAAGTTAAGTGACCTACTATTCTAAAGTATGTAAGGTTTTCCATTTAATTTATAGCCCCTCCCCCTAAAAATTTAACAAATAGGGGGGTAAGGGGCATAAATTTTAGAATATAAGATACAAAATCAAAAATTTTTCGTACTAATTTAATATATATAATGTGAATGAAATTATACTTTATAAAAAAGAATGGTTTTTAGATGTTATTAAAGTAATTTTTAAAAGAATAATTTTTAGTTTAAAGTTTTATTGTTTATTAACATCTATAAAATAAAAAAAATTAATATTAAGGAGAGATTTTATGTTAAAAAATTTTAAAATTATGTCTAAACTAATAATATGTTTTTCAATTGTTATAGGCTTATCAATATTAGTAGTTTTAGTATCTATTTTTAATTTACAAAAAGCTTCTAATAGCATTCAAAATCTATATGATAAACCATACACGGCAATGGATATGATGTGGTCAATGAGAAGAAATATGGTAGCTATTGAGAGGTCTCTTTACAAAGGAATAGCTACTAATGATTTAGTAAAAAGCAAACAATTAGTAGATGAAAATTCAGAAGCTTCAATTAATGTATTCAACGCTATAGAAAGTCTAAAAGTTATTTTTGAAAATAGTAAAGATAATAAGAAATTAGATTTAATTAATAAAATAGATAATACATTACGAAATCATGCTGCACCTGTTAGAAAAGATATAAATGGACTTATTTTAGAAAATAAAAATGATGATGCATTAAAAACGATACAAAATCAATATGAAGCAATTTTTAATGAAACAAATGAATATATAACTCAATTATTTAAACTAGTAGGTGATGATGCTGTAGATTTTACTGTAGATGCAAAAGGTCAAAATAATAATTCTACTATTTTAAGTATAGTATTATTGATAATTAGTTTAATTATATCAGCTATAATTGTTTTATTATTAACAAACACTCTTATGAATCCTGTAAATCAAATTAATTATGCTGTGGAAGAAATATCAAAAGGTAATTTAAATGTAGATATTAATTATAATTCAAAAGATGAACTTGGACAATTAGCAAATAATACAAAACAAACTGTTAAAAATTTAAAGCAATATATATCAAATATAAATTATACTCTACAAGAATTAGTAAATAAAAATATGAATATCAGTGTTGAACAAGAATTTCTAGGAGATTTTCTTCCTATAAAAGAAGCTTTAACAACTATAATAATATTTATTAATGATACACTTCATAAAACTAAACAAGCAGCTATTAATGTTAAAGAAAGCTCAAATCAGATAACATCTGTATCTCAATCATTAGCAATAGGAGCTACTGACCAATCAAGTTCTATAGAAGAACTAGTTGCAACTTTGCAAGAAATAACAGAGCATGTTGATGTTACAGCAAATAATGCTGAACATGTTAATGTTGCGTCTAAAGATGCAATTAATTTAATTGAAACAGCAAACGAATGTATGAGTAAGTTATTAAATGCTATACAAGATATTAATAATCAATCTCAACAAATATCAAATATCATAAAAGTAATAGATAATATTTCATCACAAACTAATTTATTGTCTTTAAATGCATCAATTGAAGCTGCTCGAGCTGGGGAAGCAGGAAGTGGATTTGCTGTTGTTGCTAATGAAATAGGAAACCTTGCAAATGAAAGTAGTAAAGCTGCTAAAAATACAGCTGATTTGATTAATAAAACTATATTTGCTGTAGAGAATGGTTTATCATTGTCAAATGAAACAGCCTTGGTATTAGTTAAGGTAGTAGAATCAGCAAATGAAGCTGGTAGACTTGTACAAGAAATTTCAGAAGCTTGTGTTAAACAATCTCACTCTTTAAGTGAAGTTTCACAAGGAATTCAACAAGTTGCAGTAGTTGTAGATACAAATTCAGCAACAGCACAAGAGTGTTCAGCATCAAGCGAAGAATTATTATCACAAGCAGAATTTTTAATGGATATGTTAAATAAATATGAATTAAAAAATAATTAAATTATAAGAGTGTGTTTATTATAGAATGATTAAAAAAGAATCTATATTTTATAATAATATTATTATTAATATTTTTATAAAATTAGTCAACATTTTACTATTATTGCATATTATATACTAGTATCTCAAGTGTTGTTTTCAATTTGGTTAACGGCATAGTAATAGGCTCTTTTAGATGTATTAATTCCTGCACGAATTTAACCCTAACTACCCTACCCTGTATGCTATTACAATAAATTAAAACTTTCTTGAATACTATTTGTAGTTAATTGTAGTATTTTAATTGATTTATTATACTTAAGATAATGTTGTCATTAATGACTATTTAATAAGTATATCAGTAAAATCAACTAATTCTAGATAATGTTGAAGTTATTGATACAATAATAATTTATGGAAATTGAATGCATGCACCATAATTATTTTAGAAATCTTTAATATAAATATTTATTTGTATTAAAATTTTGCTTAAAAAATAGTTTATTATTAGATAAAAATTTTATACTAAAGAAAAAGGAACATAATTTAAAACTCCGGAGTTATATTAATATTTATCAAATTATAAATTTTATTATAAAATTAATAATAATATATACTTAGTAGAATTAAAAATTAATATAAATAGCTGACAATCTTATGTCCACTATTATATTTAGTTGTTTTAAATTTATAATCTGTAGAAGTAGGAATTTTAACAAGTTATCAATAAATACATAATATTAAAATATAAATGGACGACCTAAAAGCTTTCACTTAGGGATTACAAAAACAAGTAGATTTTGAGTGAAAAAGAATAACGACCAGACAGGAGTAATTTTCTACTCTTGCATGGTTGTTATTTTTTTATTGTTTTGAATTTGAATTATTTTCTACATAAGGAATAAAGTCTGACATAAATATTACTGAGTTAACAAATATGCTCATCAATATTTATTCTTGAGAGTGGTTAGTAAAAGATAGATTGGAGCGAAGGGCGACCGAAGGTCGCCCTTTCTATTTTGGTTGTGTTTTAATTATAATCTAATCTCCTATTCATAATTATCACCGTCTTCAGCCACCATACTAATTTCAAGTTGTTGTTTTGAATAATCCGATTTCTTTTTTAATCTTTCATATAAAACAGCACCTATACTTTCCATAACCTGTTTCATCATATTTGGGTCAGAGAACATTTTCACAAAGAAATTTTCATTCTGCTCATAACGACTAGCCGCCATTTGTGGGAAGTCTTTCTCAAATAATAGCATAAAAGTTTTGTAATCATTATTTTTAGCATAGCTTTGCCATTTATCTTCTGATGCATAATCATTTTGAATTTGTAGGAGTACCTTATCCATGTCCGTAAAATTAGTTCCATATTTTTCATTAATTTTGTCAATGATTATTGTAAGATGGTCTTTCTTTTTCTCTCGTCTTCCAGCTTCACCAGTGATAGGGCTAAAACCTTCTAAAGAAGATTCTAATTTAATTTCGCCTTCAAAATCTTTTTCAAGTCTATAATATTCTAGTAAAACTTTATCATCTACTACCACCTTATCTATTCCGCCCTTTGGTAGCATGGTATAAAGAAATTTACTGTAAATGCTGAATTTGTGTATATCCTTATCAAACAAACGACATACTTGAGTAATAAAAGAATATATTCGATTAAATCTAGCAAGAGTAGATTTAAATAAATCTTGCTTTTCTTCTTCAAGTGCATTATACCTATCGAGAGCCGGTCGCATTGCTCCTTGTAATTTACCCAAATCCCCCACAGATTGAGATTTGTTTCTATAGAATATTTCTGAAAACCGTTCAATCTCCATTTGCTGATAAACTCTGTATTCATCAAGTGTGTTCTTCAAATCATAAATTACATTAGGGTCTGTTTCTTCTTCAAGTAGCGTTTCTTCAAAATAAGGCTCAAAGGATTTTTGAATGTCCTCTGCTGAGTTTACAAAGTCAAGTACAAAGGTGTCTTTTTTACCACGGGTTGTACGATTTAAGCGGGATAGCGTTTGAACTGCTTTTACACCAGATAATTTTTTGTCTACAAACATGGTATGTAATAATGGCTCATCAAAGCCAGTTTGATATTTTTCAGCAACAATAAGCATACCAAATTCATCTGTATGAAATGCTTCCGGCAAAGCCTTTTCTTTGATAGTTTCTCCATCTTTATTTTTATTCATCTTTTCTTCTGTGTAGGTCTGCCCATTATCCTCCACCTCACCAGAAAAAGCTACTAACACATTAAGCTCTAAATACCCTTTTGCCTCAATCTGTATTTTAAATTCCTGTAAGTAACGCACAGCATGAAGTCGTGATGGTGTTACAATCATTGCCTTTGCTTTACCACCAATTTTACTCATAGTTACACTCCTAAAATGTTCAAGCATAATAGAAGTTTTTTGAGAAATATTGTGTGGATGAAGTGTTTCATAATTGCGTATGGCATTTACTCCAGCTACTGTATCAAGCTCTGGATTATCTGGGATATTTTTTGCAATTTTATAATACATCTTATATGTCATATAATTTTTCAGCACATCAAGAATAAAACTTTCTTCAATGGCTTGGTGCATAGAGTAAATATGGAAAGGATGATACTTTCCGTTTTCATCTTTCCACCCAAACATATTGAGAGTCTTATCTTTTGGTGTTGCAGTAAAGGCGAAGAAAGATAAGTTTTGATGAATACCCTGTGCTGCTAGTTCGTCTAACAGTTTATCCTCATCGTCCTTAATCTTTAATTCTGCATCACCCTCCATTTCAGCATATTCTTCTAATATTTTATCAGTATCAGCTAATGCTTGTTTTAACTTTTTAGCTGCATCTCCAGTTTGTGAAGAATGTGCTTCATCAATGATAATAGCAAAACGTTTGTTGCCTGCATTAACTTCTTTGTAGATAACAGGGAATTTTTGTAGTGTAGTAATAATAATACCTATTCCATTTTCAATAGCATCTTTTAGTTGTTGTGAGTTCTTATCTACTTTTTGAACTACACCATCAACATGGTCAAACTGATAAACTGTATTTTGCAGTTGACTATCAAGTACACGACGGTCAGTTATAATAATTACAGATTGAAAAATTTTATTATTATTTTCATCATGTAATCCCACTAAACGATAGGCAAGCCATGCAATAGAATTAGATTTACCGGAACCTGCACTATGCTGAATAAGATAACTTTTACCTGACTTGTTTTCTTTTACATCATTAAGAAGCTTTGTTATAACATCAAGCTGATGGAAACGAGGGAATATCATACGTTCTGATTTGATAGCACCTGTCTTATCGTCTTTTTCTACTTGCAAGTGCAAATATTTATGTAAAATTTCAAGTAGTCTATCCTTACATAAAACATTCTCCCAAAGATATGCAGTATCATAACCATTAGGATTATTTGGATTACCCTTGCCACCAACATTCCCAGCACCATTACTACCCTGATTAAATGGCAAGAAATAAGTTTTATCACCCTCTAAGCGTGTGGTCATATATACATTAGAAAGGTCAACTGCAAAATGCACAAGTATTCGTTCTTTAAAGATGAAAATTACATCTTTACTTGCTCTGTCAAATTTGTATTGTTGTATTGCATTAGTTGTATTTTGTCCTGTGAACTCACACTTTAACTCCATAGAAACAACAGGAATACCATTTAGAAACAGCACTATATCAATACTATTTTCATTAAATACAGAATAGTGTAATTGCCTTGTACAATGTAAAATATTATCTGCATATTGCTTTGCACTTGTTTCATTAATTGAGGTTTCAGGCTTCCAAAATACTGCTTTAAATTTAATACCTCTGTCTGTAAATCCACCTCTTAATACTTTTAACAAGCCAACCATTTTCACTTCACGGCAAAAACGGTCAATTAGCTGTTTTTCACTATCCCCACCATAAATTTTTTCAAAATGTTCCCATTGCTTTGGTTGGCTTGTCTTTATAAAACAAATAAAAGTATTAGTATCTAAAGCAAGCTTGCGGTCAAAGTTAGAGGAAGTGCCTTTTGTGTAGCCACCCTTTGTAATAAGATATTCTTCTATATCCTGTTCAAAGCGTTTTTCTTTTACATCAAACATTAGTTATACCTCCTTTTTACCTGTTACAACCTCATAGATGAGGGATTTTTTATATGCTGTTAGTTTGTCAAT
>CAZWZB010000019.1:0-64434 GCA_964638835.1 uncultured Eubacteriales bacterium
TAGCGATAGGAGTTCCTACTGTAGTAGATGCTGCTACAATGGTAAATGATACAATGGATAGAATACTTGACGAAATGTCATTACAAGCAAAAAAAGGTTCTGAATTTTATAATATGCTTAAAGGCATTAGTGAAGAAGAAAAATATAACTTAATATTAGATATTTTAGAACCATACTCAGGTAATATGTTTGTTACACCTAAAGAAGTTGATTCTGTTATAGATGGATTAGCTGATATAATAGGTAATGCTATAAATATAGCACTACATCCGGGAATCGATATTACAGACATCAATAGATATGTATATTCATAAAAAAAGGCAACCTTTGGTTGCCTTTTTTCTATAAATTATTAAGCAATTGATTTAAAATATATGCCTCACGTAATAAAAAAGTAGCTTCAATTTGTTTTACAAGAGCCATATTTATTCTATAAGCTTTACTTATTTCTACATATTCAAGCTCATAACCTAATTCATATTCATAACTATCAAGATTTTGCAAAGAAATATTTGAAGTTACATTAGCATAATAGTAATATGATTTTTGTTCAAAAATTTCATTATCATTTATACCTTTTCGTATCTCTAATAACATACCAAATTCTTTAATAGATTCGGGAATTATTTGTAATCCTGCTTCTTCTTGTGTTTCACGAATAAGTGTATCTATATGAGATTCGCCTTGTTCAATTCCTCCACCTGGGAATTTGTAATATCCATTAGTATTGCTTTTAACCATAGCAATTTTATTTTTATTTAAAATAACTGCTCTTACTGCTTCACGGCAAAATCTATTCCAATTTAATTCATAATCTTTATTATCAATTACATATAACAAATCCAATTTTATCACTCCTAATATAAATTCTTAATTCTCATATATCAATAAAAATTGTAAACGAATATTTTTTGTATATTATACTGTGATTTTTATTAAAGTACAATATAAACGCTCAAAAATCAGTTACACTTTTTCAAAAAGTGTAACTGAAAATTAAAAACAAAAAATAATACACATGTGTTAAACAAATAATTTAGATAGAGAAATATAGAATTTAATTTGTGTAAGGGACGGTGTTTTCAACATATCTTATAATTTATTTAAGTTTTAATAATTTTTATATGTGTATATTAATTTTGCAATTGTTTTATAATTGGAGTTATGATATACTCAAATCAATTTATAATCTCATTGTAGAAAGTAGGTGTTATTGTGCAGTTTATATTTATTTTAACTCAAATAATTATACTATCATCATGTACTTTAAACGGAATAAATTTTAATAAATTCTTTTTATTTACTCCTAATGTAAATTTACAACAAGAACAGAAAAATTCAAATTTCAATATAAAAAACATATCTATTGAAACTAAATTATTTGAAGATATTGATGAAGCAAAGAATATAAATGTAGTTATTTCATATCCAGAAGTACACGGTTTGATAGATGAAGAATTTCAAACAAAAATAAACGATTTATTTAAAGAAATGGCTTTTTTTAATTATATACCAGATGTAAAAGATATACCGGAAATAACAGGTTTTCACTTGAGTGAAAGATATGAATATTTTATTACACATCAAAATATTTTAAGTATACAATTTTATACAAATTATGATTATTCTACTGCAACTCATCCTTGGCAGGATATGACAGGATATAATATAAATTTAGAAACAGGGGATATACTTAAGTTATCGGATGTTATTGATACAGGAATAGAATTTCATAATTTATTTAAAAGAGGTGTGTTTACTTGTGACAGAATTTCTCATGAAGATATTAGTGAATGGGGATATTATGATAAATGGCTCAAATATCTACATGATGATAATATATATTCTTTTTATCTAACAGAAGATAGTTTTAATTTAATTGTAGGTGTTAGTCATGTAGAAGGTGATTATTGGGTATTTTCTGCTGAATATCAAAATATTAAAAATATTTTAAAAATTTAAAGAATGTTATTTGTAGGGGATGGTACGCTCCTTAAAATATTATTAAATAATTTAATTTTATCTCAAATTAAAAACATATATTTGTAATCTATTTGAAAACATATTATTATAAAAATATGATAAAATTATTTAGAAATATAATATTTTATTTAACTAAAAGGAGAAAAAAATGAATTTAGCAATAAAAATAAATTATAGCCAATTGCTTGATATATTATTATGTGTAGGAACAATAAGACCAGTATTTATTTGGGGTGCACCCGGAATTGGTAAATCATCAATTGTAGAAACATTTGCAAATGAATTAGGGCTTCCTTGTGTTTCATTACTTGGTAGCCAACTTGCACCTGAAGATATTATAGGTGTGCCTCAAATTGTAGAGGGTTGTAGTGTTTTTTGTCCTCCAAAAATAATTGCACGTAAAGAACCATATTGTTTATTTTTAGATGAACTTAATGCTTGTTCACAAGAAGTACAAAAAGCTTTTTACTCGCTTATTCATGAACGAAGAATAGGAGAATACTATCTTCCAGAAGGTTCTATTGTTATTGGTGCAGGAAATAGAGCACAAGACAATGCAATAACAAGACCAATGTCATCTGCACTTATTAATCGTATGTTTCATGTAGAATTAATTGCTAGCACAAAGGAATGGCTTGAGTGGGCAGGAAAAAATAATATTCATACTTATATTTTAGAATATATAAGTATTCGTCCTGACCATTTATGGAGTCAACCACCTAAAACAGAGGAAACTTTTTCTACGCCACGTTCTTGGCATATGCTTAGTGATGCCATACATAGTTATGGAAACGATATTACAGAAACTCAACTTGGAATATTAGCTTCAGGTTGTTTATCCCCAAATCATGCAACACAATTTAAAGCATTTATTAAACAAATTCGTAATCGTTATGCATTATCAGCTATTATAAATGGTGAACAACGTTGGCCAGATGAACCAACTCAAAGAGATGCACTATATTTTTTAGCACAATCATTTAAAGCACAACTTATAAAAGAATTACCAAAGACCAATACTAATATGAGTAACTCTGTAAAACAACTGGTTTTACGTTCAAAATCATTACTTGTTGATTTATCAAATATAAGCCTTGAAATAGCTCAAATGACAGTTGCATCACAAGATGGAGAATCATTACCCGATTGGTTTATGGTAGAGATTATAAAAGATTTACCTCGTATTGTTCAAAGGAGAAGCTAGTTATGGGAAAGAAAATTAAAAATCAAACTATTGACATAGCACAAAAACAATTTGAAAGAGGGTGTGAAATTGTAAATTCACACCCTATGTTTCATTTATTATATAAAGAAATTTGTATCTATAGAGAAGAAAATAGTTCTTTCCCTCAAAATGGTTGGGGATATATTACTATTGATGGGGCAGTATATGTTCATCCCAAACGTAGAGGAGAGCCTGAAGAATGGGCGTATATTATAGCTCATTTAATTTTACATCTTGCACTTGGTCATTTTGATAATGAATATGAAAAAAATGATAGAACTTTATGGAATATAGCTTGTGATTGTGTTACAGCTACCACTTTATTTAATTTAAAAATTGGTATACCACCTAAAAATATGCCTAACAATTTACCATCAAATGCACGTGATGAAAATATTTTGTTTGAAAAATTAAAAAATAATGATAATAGAAATTATTTAGGCTTTAGTACAATGGAAAAAGAGCAAATGGATATGTGTTATGAGAAAAAAAATAGATGGTATCAAAAAACAGATTGGAAAGCAATTTTTGCACAAGCATTAAGAGAAGCCATATCAAATACCATAAGTATAGTAGGTGGTCACAACGAAGATGAAAATTCTAAAAGAACTAATGCCTCTCGTATGAAAGAATGGTTTGTATCAAGTTATCCACTATTAGGAGCAGTTGCATCAAGTTACAAATTAATTGAAGACCAACAAATATGTAATAGGCAACAAATATCCATAGCCGCCGTATCACCTGAAATGCAAGAAATATATATAAATCCTAATAAAAACCTTAGCTTAGAAGAATTAAAATTTGTTATGGCACATGAATTTTTACATGCAGGACTTCGTCATGATGCACGTTGTCAAGGTAGAGACCATTATCTTTGGAATATAGCTTGTGATTTTGTTATAAATGGTTGGTTAATAGAAATGCATTTAGGTGAAATGCCTTCAGGTAGTCTTTTTGATGAACAATTTAAAGGCTTATCTGCTGAAAGTATATATGATAGAATTGTAACCGATATAAGAATTTATCGTAAATTAGCAACTTTTAAAGGAGTTGGAATCGGTGACATATTACCAGTAAATGATAAATGGTGGGAACATGATGGCATGAATTTAGATGATTTTTATAGAAATGCAATTATACAAGGCCTTGAATATCATAAAGAGAAAGATAGAGGATTTTTACCTTCAAATTTAATAGAAGAAATTAAAGCACTTTCTCACCCTCCAATACCTTGGGATGTAGAATTAGCACAATGGTTTGATGAACATTTTATGCCCCTTGAAAAAACACGCACATATACAAAATTAAGTAGAAGGCAATCTTCAACACCAGATATTCCACGACCAGCATACAAGGTAGAAGAAGATAAAAAAATAGGACGTACATATGGTGTAATTTTAGATACATCGGGTTCTATGGATAGACAGTTATTAGCAAATGCATTAGGAGCAATTGCAAGTTATAGTATAGCACGTGATGTAACTGCTGTAAGAGTTATTTTTTGTGATGCTGCACCATATGACCAAGGTGTAATGAATCCAGAAGATATTGCAGGAAGTGTAAAAATTAAAGGAAGAGGAGGCACAGTTTTACAACCTGCAATAGAACTTTTAGAAAAAGACGAAAGTTTTCCAAAAAAAGCACCATTATTAGTAATTACCGATGGCTATTGTGATAAATTAATATTTTATGGACGTGAACATGCTTTTTTAATCCCACAAAATGCACATTTACCATTTGTACCAAAAGGAAAGATTTTTAGAATCTGTAAGTAATATATTTATATAAAAGGAGAAGACTTTATTTTGATAAAAAATTATTTAGTTTTTGTTTTAAATGATAGTTTTGTATTTGTTGATATTAAAACAAAAGAACATATTAAATTTGTATTTCCTATAACTCCATTACCTTTTACACCTTTTTATTATCATTTCTTTCAATTAGATAATGAGGTTGAAAAAAAATTCACTTCTGATATAAAAGAAAAATTAAACTTGTCAAAAATATTATATACTAAATTTTATATAATTTCACCAGATGATATTTTAGAAGTGGATAGAAGAATACTCATTGATTTTTTTTCAACTTGGTTTAAATCAAAATTAGCATTTATGAATCAAAATTTAATTATTACTGATATTGCCTCAAGACAAATTCCAGAATATATTTCTATATCTCAAACAAACCGTTCATATATATTATCTTATATAAAAGATTATAAAATAATATTAAATAAATTTTATCCTATTAATTTAGACTTAGAACAAATTGAGAATGAAATAAAAAATATAAATCCTGATTATAATATACCTATCTTTGTAAATAATTTAAATCCTAATAAGTTAGATATAGGTACTAAAGTATCTTTAGAAGAATTTATTAAAAATTTCATCAATGCTAATGATAATATAAATTTAAAGTTTTAAATATTACTGTAGAATTACTATATTTAGCTTTTACTTGTACTACTAATAAAAGTATGTTATTATAAAAACACATCAAACTTGAGAGCTTTAACTATGTTAATTTCAAGTTTATTAAGTATAAATCTTAAAGGAGTAATAGTATGATAGGTATAATAGGAGCAATGGAAGAAGAAGTTGTTATATTAAAATCTAAAATGAATATAAAAGAATTTAAAAATTTAAAAAATAATGAATTTTATATAGGAACACTTTCAAATAAAGATGTTGTTGTTGTAAAATGTGGTATAGGTAAAGTAAATGCTGCTTTATGTACTCAGGTTTTACTTGATAATTTTAATATCAAGGCAATAATTAATACAGGAGTTGCTGGCGGATTAAATGATAAATTAAATATTGGAGATATAGTTATATCTTCTAATGCAGTACAACATGATTTTGATACAAGTATATTTGGTGAGCCTATTGGCTGTATTCCTCGTATTAATATGAAAGATGCCTTCTTTACCGCAGATGAAACTCTTATAAATGTGGCTAAACAAGCTAGTGATACTTTGGAAAATGTAAATACATTGATAGGTACTGTTGCAAGTGGTGACCAATTTATATCAGATAGAGAAATTAAAAATAAAATTAAATCTAACTTTAATGCTTACTGTGTTGAGATGGAAGGTGGAGCTATTGCTCATGTTTGTTACATAAATAAAGTTCCTTTTTTAATAATACGTTCTATATCAGATAAAGCGGATGGTAGTGCAGAAGTAAGTTTTGAAGAATTTGTTGGTTTAGCTGCTAAAAATTCAAGTAATATGATAGAAAAAATAATTTCAATTTTAGAATTATAATTAATATTCCCTTATTCTAAAAGCTAGGGATTTTACATTTAATTTATAAAAGAAATATTAATTAAATATATATATAAATAAAAAGTGTACAAATTTTATTTGTACACTTTTTTAAATTTCTTCATTATGATTATATAATTAAATTAACAAATGTTCTAGGTAATAAAGATACAATAAATTTATTTATTTTTGATTTACTATATACCGTAAGAATATATTCATCTGGTATAATGTATCCTAAAATCATTTCTTTTCTATTAAATGATGAATAAATTGTATGATTTCCACCTTTGCATCTTGTTAAACTTACATAATCAACAGGAAAACGAAAGTCAAGAAAAATTATTGAATATGCATCATTGAAATGAATATTTGCAATTTTTTCTTCATCTTTTTTTATGCAAAAGTAATATGAACTTGCAATTCCTGTAAAATCAAAAGATTTTATGCGTTCATTTTTGCTTTTACAACATAATTTCCTTCTACTACATTGCCAAATAGGTATTTTCCTTGTGCATTTGTTTTTGTATATGCAACAAGAAGTTCTTCTGTATGACCAGCGCCATCGTCTGTAATCTGATATAAACCCACAAAACAATCTGGTACTAAATCACCATCTGTATTAGTAATAACACCATTAATTGTACCATTGAAATTACGAGTATCTTGAACCATATTAATATTTTGATTAACAATTGCACCATCAACAATATTAACATCTATTGGTTCAGATGGGAAATAACCTTGTGCAGTGGCTATAATAGTATATGCACCATCTTCAACATCATAGAAAACGTATTCACCATCATCAACAGTGAAAGTTACAGCAATGGCAGTGTTTGTATTATCCATAAGAGAAAGTTTTACGTTCTCAACAGGAGTTAGAGTATCAGTACCTGTTGTAACGATACCTGTAATAGCTCCCAAAGTAAGACTTGCATCTGGTGTTAATGTAAAATTAACTTCTACTGTAGAACCATCAGAAAGAGTGGTATTTTGAGACGCACTCATTATATAACCATCACAAACAACTGCCACATCATAAGTTCCAGCTAGTAATCCCTCCAAGCTATAATTACCATCTGTATCTGTCATTGTATGGGCATAAGGAGCACCAGTATTATCAAAAGCTTTAACAGTAGCATTAGGAATAGGATTTGTTCCATCACTCACATTACCATAAATAGTAGTGCTTACATCTGAAGCAGTTTCAAGTATTAAATTTGCCACCTCTTCACTTGTTCCTACTATATTAATATTACTACTATACTTTAAATTTAATGCATCTTGAATTAAATCAGCCATATAAAAACCTCCATATAAATTATTTTTTTTTGTGGAATTGCTTCCAATATCATTGTATGTACTAAATAATTTTTGGTGACATTAAATATAAAAAAAATAATACAAAGTATAGATTTTATTTTTATAAAGTTACTGGGACGTTTGTGAAAACTCAAAAATAAAAATAATATACTATTTGCACAAAATACAAAGAGAAATAACATAAAAAATAAAATACAAATTTATAATAATATATTGTAACTTTTCTAAAGTTTTTTTGAATTATTTTAAATTAAATTAAGAAATTATATATTATTTGGTTTTTGTAAACATTATAATTATGGTATTGCTAAATAAATAATTAAAAATAGTAAAAAAAAATTTTTTTTACTATTTTTTAATTTAAAGTCGTGTCGCACTTTAAATAAAGTGCGACACAACTTTGATTTTAAATTTCTTATTTTATTTAATATATAAACATTAATTTTATAACAAAATCTATCTTTTATTTACTATGTATAATTTAATAAATATAGTTAAGCTATCAATTATAATTATTGGTGATGAATTTTTTAAAACCAATTAAAAATAGGAAGCGATATTGTTATCGCTTCCTATTTTTTATATCTTAAAATTTAATTAATAATAGCTTTATTAATAGCATCTTTTATTGCATTTAATAACATAGAACTAGTTGCTTCTGAATTAGAAGAAATCTCAACATCTAAAGATTGGTTATCAATTATTTTTTGAGATATATTTGCCATTGTAGGTTGAACTAGAGGATAAAATATTTTTTGTTGCTCATCTAAATTTAGAAAATTTATGGAACTAATTTCTTTTTCACTAACAACAACTTCTATTTCTACAGATTTATCACCTAATATTATAGAAGATATATATTTGCCTGGTATGTATGTATTACTACTTTCTTCTACTATTTTATCTTTTGGTACAAAAATATAAATAAGTATACCTAATAATATTACTCCTAATACAGAAAAAAGTATTGTCATAATAAGTTCTTTCAGCTGTATTACTATTATTCTAGTTGAATTCATGTTTTTGTTTTCCCTCCTTTTATTCTCTTTAAATAGTTTAAAGAGTTTTGTTTAATATAATAATATTAAAGTGGAAATTAAATTATGATATAATCATATAATTATAATTTTATAAAAATAATTTTGTATTTAGTTGAGTATAAGACCTTGTATTTATTTTATTTTAAATATATAATTAAATTTTATAGTTTTCATAATAATAAGTATATTAATGAAGGATGATTTATGTGGAATTTTCTAATATAGGTAAACGAAGAAAGAATTATTTACTAAAGTTAACAGAAACTTTTTCTTCAACACAAATTATAATTATGGGTTTTTTGTTTTTTATATTAGTAGGAACATTTTTATTATATTTGCCAATTTCACACAATAATGATACAACTATTTTAGATGCTCTTTTTACTTCTACTTCAGCTATATGTGTTACAGGATTAACAGTAGTTACAACTTTAGAGCATTGGACTATTTTTGGTCAAATAGTAATTTTGATTTTAATACAAATTGGTGGATTAGGTGCAATGACAGTTGCTACAGCAATGCTAATGTTTCTAAATAAAAAAATTAATTTTAGAGAACGACTTATTATACAAGAATCTTTAAACCATGATAGTTTAGGTGGTGTAGTAAGAATGGTTAAAAAAGTTGTATATGGTACTTTTATAGCTGAAGGTATTGGTGCATTTTTTTTAGCTTTTAAGTTTATTCCCGATTTTGGAGTTGTTAAAGGAATTTATTCAAGTATTTTTCATTCTATTTCAGCATTTTGTAATGCAGGATTTGATATTGTAGGTGATTCAAGTTTAACTCCATATGTAAATAATGGATTAGTTAATATAGTTATAATACTTCTTGTTATAATAAGTGGGTTAGGATTTTCTGTTTGGTTTGATGTTATAAAAGTTTTTAAAGAAAGATTAACTAAAAAAATGAGTTTAAGAAAAATATTTTCAAGATTTTCATTACAAACTAAACTTGTTTTAACTATTACTACAATTTTATTAGTTGGTGGAACTATCTTATTTTTCATATTTGAATTTGATAATCCTAATACTATAAAAGATTTAAATTTTAAAGGAAAGTTTTTTGCTTCTTTTTTTCAATGTGTTGCCACTAGAACAGCTGGATTTTCTACCATAGATTTAGCTAACATGGAATATGCATCAAAATTTTTATACATTATTCTGATGTTTATAGGAGGTTCACCTGGAGGAACAGCAGGAGGAATGAAAACTGTAACAATTAGTATTATATTTTTAGCAGTATTTTCTGTTATAAGAGGTAAGAATAGTATTCATGCTTTTAATAGAAAAATACTATTTGTACATTTACAAAAAGCTTTAACTATTGTAATAATGGGATTGACAATAGTAGTTACTGCTACAATGTTACTCACATTTACCGAAAAGTTCGGAGTAAAACAACATGAGTTTATAGATTTACTTTTTGAAGCAACATCAGCAATAGGGACTGTAGGTTCTACATTATCATTAACACCAAATTTAACTATTGCAGGTAGAACAATAATAATATTACTTATGTTTATTGGAAGATTAGGACCTATGACTATAGCCATGGCATTAACTGAGAGAAATAATAAAGCTATTAATAAAATAGAATATCCAGAAGAAAATATACTTGTAGGTTAGGAGGATAAAAATGTCTAAAGTAGATAAAAATAAAAATGATGATAAAGACAAACAATATGCAGTTTTAGGATTAGGAAGATTTGGTGAAAGTGTAGCTATAGAACTTTCAAATAATGGTTATGATGTATTAGCTATAGATAATAGCGAAACTATCATACAACATATATCTGAATATGTACGTTTTGCAGTTAAAGCAGATGTAACAGATATAGATACACTTAGGTCATTAGGTTTAGGAAATTTTGATGTAGCTATTATTGGTATTGGTACAGATATGGATTCAAGTATAATGGCAACACTACTTGCAAAAGAATTGGGAGTAAAAACAGTGATTGCAAAAGCACATGGTAGTATGCATGAAAAAATCTTAAAAAAAATAGGTGCTGACAGAGTTATATTTCCTGAAAGAGAAATGGGTCAGCGAATAGCTAATAATTTAATGTCAGGAAATATAGTAGATTATTTAGAATTATCACAAGACCATAGTATTGTTGAAATAGAAATATTAGAAGAATGGATTGGAAAAAGTTTAATAGAACTTGACTTTAGAAATACTTATGGTGTTAATGTTGTTGGATTAAAAAGAGGTGATAAGATTAAAGTTGCAATAGACCCTAATGAAGCTTTTAAAGAAGAAGATATAGTTATAGTTATTGGTTCTAATGATGATATTTATACAATAGAAGAAAAGAGAAGATAACATGATAATAGAAAGTATGCAAAATAATTTAATAAAACAAATATCATCATTGAAACAAAAAAAGGAAAGAGATAAATTAAACTTATTTGTTGTTGAAGGAATACGTTTTGTTGATGAGATTCCTAACTCTTGGGATATTAAAGAATATATAATATCCCAAGAATTTATTGAAAAATACCCAAATAAAATAGATGAAATAAAATCTAAAGCAAAAGTATATATTGTAACAGATAAAATCTTTAATACTATTTCTGATACAAAAACACCACAAGGTATTTTAGCAATCTGCTATAAAAAAACTTATAAATTTTCAGATATACTTAATAAAGAAAATAACTTTTTATTACTTATAAATGAATTACAAGACCCCGGAAATTTAGGAACGATAATAAGGGTAGCTGATAGTGCTTCAGTAAATGGTATTATACTATCAGAAAACACAGTTGATTTATATAATAGCAAAGTATTAAGAAGCACTATGGGTTCTATATTTCATATTCCTATTCTTCAAAATATGAATATGAATTTTGTTTTAGATGAGTTAAAATCAAATAATATAAAAATATTAGCTACTCATTTAAAAACTACTCAAACACCTTACAATATTAATTTAAAAGAATCTATAGCAGTATTAATTGGTAATGAAGCAAACGGTTTATCTGAAGATATAGCCAATAAAGCAGATATTTTAGTTAAATTACCTATAATGGGCAGGGCAGAATCTTTAAATGTTTCAATGGCAACAGGAATATTCTTATACGAAGTTGTAAGACAAAGATTGGAGTGTTAGTTGTGAAATTTAATTCTATAAATATACAAAATTTCAAATCAATAAACAAATTAAAAATAACTAATATAGAAAATACATTAATTTTAGTTGGTAAAAATAATACTGGTAAAACAATTATTATTGATGCAATTCGAGCAGTTGTTTCTGATTATGAAATTAAAGAATCAGATTTTTTTAATAGACATGAAGACATAATTATGGAATTTGAATTAGAGCTTGCTATAGAAGATATATCAAGCTTTTATAAGCATGGACTACTTAAAAAAAATATAGATTTTGAACTATGGGTTAAAGAATTTACAGAAGAACTTTCAGTTAATGTAATAGAAGATAAATATATTGTATTTTTTAAATATATTATTAATATACAAGGTGAAACTAAATATTTAGATAAACTAAATAAAGAAAATTCACTTATTAAAGAAATACTTCCTAAAATATATTTTATTGACCATACAAGAAATACAACTAGTATTCATAAAGATATATTTAAGTTTCAAGGCAATGATTCATTAGATAATTTACGTCAAAAATTATGTATTAAAGACGAAACAAAGGAATGTAAAAATTGTTTTGAATGTATAGAAGATATTAATAAAAAATTACCACAAGATTTAACTATCCATGAAACAGCCAAGCTTATGCAATATAAACTTTTTAATATAAATTTAAACAATTTTTCTGAGAAAATAAATAATTATATGGATAAGAATGGAACATATTTTTATGATATAAAATATAACATTGAATATAATGTAGATAATATGTGTAATGTAGAAACAACATTATATAATATAAATAATGAACGTTTAGGTTCAGTTGACACAATGGGAGCAGGTATAAAAAGTATATACATACTATCATTACTTGAAGCATATTCAGAAGATGAAAATAAAATCCCTAGTATAATACTTATAGAAGAACCTGAAATATATTTACATCCTCAATTACAAAAAACAGCAAGTGAAATATTATATAATTTATCAAAGAAAAATCAAGTTATATTTTCAACACATGCACCATCTATGATTACAAACTTTTCTATGAAACAAATAAGGCAAGTTATATTAGATAAAAACTTTAATACTACTATTTCTGAAAATACTGATATTGATGATATACTTGATGACTTAGGTTATACAGCAAATGACTTTATGAATGTAAGTTTTGTATTTATAGTTGAAGGCAAACAAGATTTTAATAGACTTCCATTACTTCTTGAAAAATATTACTCAGAAATATATGATGAAAGTAGAAAACTTAAAAGAATTTCTATAATAACTACAAATAGTTGTACAAATATAAAAACCTATGCTAATTTAAAATATATAAATAAATTATATTTAAAAGACCAATTTTTAATGATACGTGATAGTGATGGTAAAAATCCTACTATGTTAAAAAAGCAACTTTGTAATTATTATTATGAAAGAGAACTTCAGGATAAGAATAATATACCAAGAGTTAAACCAGAAAATGTACTTGTATTAAAATATTATTCATTTGAAAATTATTTCTTAAACCCTACTGTAATGACACAAATAGGAATAATACCAAATGAAGATAGTTTTTATAATATATTATATGGTAAATATAGAGATTATTTATATAAATTAAATGGTTTTAAAAAAATACATGACATAAATCAATCTAAAATAAAAAGCAAACAAGATATAAAAAATAATATGGAGCTAATAAAAACATATGTAAGAGGGCATAATTTATTTGATATATTTTATGGAAAATATAGAGGTGCAGCTGAAGAAGAAATTCTAAGAAATTATATAGATATTGCTCCTAAAGAAGATTTTGAAGATATACTTTCAGCAATAAATGAATTTTTTTATTTTGAAAATAGGCAGAAAACTAATTTATAAATTAATTAGTTTTTAGAAAATTTTTATTTAAAGAAATATATGAAAATAATTTAATTTTTACACCTATTATTATAAAATAATTTTTAATACAATCTATGTTGTTGTAAAAAATAACGCCATCTTTAGAGAGATAGGCGTTATTAATTTAATATGAGGCTTATTTATTGATTTAATAATTGTAGTAAAATATCATTTTCTTCTCTAAACTTTATAGCTAATCTAATATATTTATTACTAAGTTCTCTAAAATTATCACATCTTCTTATAAGAAGATTTTTTAATAATAATTTAGAATATAAATCTTTACCATTACAATTTCTTAATTTACAAAGCATGAAATTACAATTTGTACTATATACTCTTTCTATATAACTAATATTTCTTAAATTTTCAGTCATATAAGGAATTTCATTTTTAATCCATTCTTTAGTTTTAGATATATATTCAGAATCTTCAAATGAATTTATAGCTGAATATTCAGCAAAAGAATTTATATTCCAATTTGATTGCAAATTTCCAAGTTGAGCTAATAATTTCCTATTACTACTTATACAATAACCTAATCTAATACTTGGCATACCAAAAAATTTTGTAAACGCTCTTATTATAAATAAACATTTATATTTCTCTGTAAATTTTATTAAAGAAGTATCTTCACAAGTAAATTCAATAAAAACTTCATCTACAATAACTTTCTTATTATACTGCTCACAATGTATAAGTATTTCTTCAAAAAATTCTTTATCAATTATATTTCCCGAAGGATTGTTAGGATTACCAATTATAATAGAATCCGTATGTATAAGATTTTCCTTAATCTTTTCATAATCATATTTCATATCATTATTTAAACTTACAAATCTTATTTCTTTGTTGTATTTTTTTGATATAATTTCATATTCAATAAATGAAGGAACAACTATAGTTATTGATTGTACACAAGATATAAATATATCTATTAATTCCATAGCTCCACTTCCTAAAAATATTTGGTCAAAATTTACATCGAAATTTTCATATTTTTTTATATATTTTATAATACTATGTTTTAATGTTTTATATTTAAAGTCAGGATATTTTACTACACTTTCCCAAAATTGTTCTATGTTTTTTTTAACCTTATTAGGTACACCAAAAGGATTAATATTTGAACTAAAATCTATAAGTTGTTTAATTTTTAGTACTTCTTCTGATATGTCATCATCGAATATAAATTCCATATAACCACCTCTAAAAAAACTGCTAATAAACAACTTATTTAAAGTTTTTATTAACAGTTTTGTTATTAATTTAATATTTTAACTAGATTTTATTACTACACAACTATTATTTAATCAAGATTACATATAGACTTTTATAATTATTTTCGTTTATTATACAATAATTTTTTATATAATGCAACAAAATTTTTATTAACTTATCATATAAAGAATTAAAGTTAATGTAGTATATTAATCTTTTTTAAAATTATATTCTATTTATTTCCGTAAACTATTTGTTTTAATTCAGATATTGTTACAAATGTTATTCCTTTTTTTTCTAACTCAGGAGCAATTTTTGCAATGGCTGCTGCTGTTACTTTACCTCCTTCTGGACCCACGTGTCCAATTCCTACAGCATAACCTTTCTTTAAAGCGATATTTCCTAAAGCAATTAAATTTTGTTGAACTTTATTTTGGTCTTGTGTACTATCTAAAAAAACATCTCTATAAAAAAAACTTGAACCGGTTTCTTTTGCTACTGAACTTGTAACAGATTTAGCAGTAGTAACACTATCAATAAAAATTAAATTTTTTTGACTAGTAATACTTAATATATCTTTCATAATTCTACTATCTTCTGTAGCTTTTGAACCCATATGATTATTTATACCAACAGCCCATTGTATTTCGTTTAATGCTTCTAATACTGTATTAGTTATTATTTCATCTGAAAGGTCTGTTGTTATAGCTTTAGGGCCTAGCCACGATTTTTTTCCTGTATGGGAATCCATAGACATATGTACTATTATTTCTTTACCAGCATCATGCACTTTTTTAGCATCAGCAGTACTTTTCTCTAAAAATGGAATTACAGCTGCTGTAATTGGAACATTTAAAGATAACATTTCATCTGTACCAATACCGTTATAACCAAAATCATCAATTATTATAGCTACATATGCTTTTTGCTGCGTATTAGTAATAACTATAGAATTATTTAAATTATAGGCTTGTTTTATAAGAATGCCTGTTATAAACATACATAATAAAATAAATAATACTTTTTGCTTTTTAGTAGTTACAAATAACATTTTTTATCCTCCTTTTTAGTATTAAGTTTAATTAATCTTATAACTTATAACTATTATAGAAGGGCAAAAAAAATTCCTAAACTATATTAATGAAATAATTTAATCTAAATCTGCATCTAAAGGCATTTCCATTTCTATTGAACATTCATCATCAAATACTATTATATCTGTAGATAAAGGCTCTTCAAAATAATCATTTAATCTATCTTTACAATAACTAGCAATATATATTGCTATTGATAATTTTGGTATAGGGATTTGATTAAATAATGTTTCCTCTCCTAAACTATTTACTATAATATTATATTTTCCTTTACCGCATTTAGTAATGCATATTTGAGGTAATTCAATTCCTAAGTATGAAACAGGAATATTTTTTTCTAATTGCTTCATTTTATATTGTTTTAAATCGACAACTTTACCCATGTATATCCTCCAATTCTTTTTAAATATTTATTAGAATTATATTAAGCTAATAAAAGTGATTTCTATAGATATGTAATTATTTTGTATAAAAGTACTTATAACCAACAGTGATTAACTCCACTATTGGTTATAGTATATCATAAAGTAAGAAAAATGTCATTAATTATACTTAAGTAAACTTCAAAATCACAAAATATTATATTTACTTGATTGTATTGTAAACATTTCAGCATACCTATCATTTTTATTCATTAATTCAGTATGTGTACCGCTTTCTATAATCTCTCCATTATCGATTAAAATGATTTTGTCAGCATCAACAACTGAAGATAATCTATGTGATACATAAATTACAGTTTTATTTTTCCCTAATTTAAGTAAGTTTTGAAAAATTTCTTTTTCAGCTAATGAGTCTAATGCACTTGATGGTTCATCAAATATAAATACATTACAATCCTTAGCATAAGCACGAGCAATAGCAAGCTTTTGGACTTCTCCACCTGATAAATAAATACCATCTTCATCAAATTCTTTTGTTAATATAGAATCAATACCATTTTCTAAAGAATTTATTTTATCATATAAACCACTGAAAGTAACTGCTTCCCAAACTTTTTTATAATCATCATCTGAAATACATTCTCTCATCAATATATTATCTGCTATAGATAAAGAAAAAATTTGAAAATCCTGAAAAACTGCACCAAAGGAAGAACGTAAAGAATTTGTGTTGTAACAATTATAAGGAATTTCATTAAATAAAATCTCTCCACTTTCTACTTTGTATAAATACATAATTAATTTTACTAATGTGCTTTTACCAGACCCGTTTTCACCAACAATAGCTAATTTAGTTCCGCTTTTTATATTAAGGCATATATCTTTTAGTACAATATTTTCAGGGGAATTTGGATATGAGAAAGTAATATTATTAAGTGATATTTCTGTTTTTTCACCTTTAATGATTTCTTTTCCTGTAATATTTTCTGATATTTCAGGATTATAGTTTAATATCTTAGTTAAATAACCAATATAAACTCCTTCTTTTTTCATGTTTGGAATTATATCAAGTAAATTTTTTAATGTATCACTTAATAATCTTACTGATGAAAATATTAATGTAAAATCACCAATTGTTAATTGATTATTAATAATTTTATATATGACATAAATATTAATAATTCCTTGCATTAAAATATGAAAAAAGTCACCTAAAAACACAAACTTTAATACTTCTTTTAATAATTGCTTTTCTATTTTTATTAATTCTCTTTTTGATTCAGCATATTTTTTTACTAATAAGTTATAAAATTTATAAATTTTTAATTCTTTTATTGCTTGATATGTATTAAAAATATTGTTTATATAATTACTTTTACGATTTACAGGAGTCATAAGGAAATTATATTTAATACCTTTATTGGTTATTACATAAAAAATTATAATTGTATAAATACACATAATAAAAGCTGCTATAACAAAAACTTTTCCTAATGAAATAAATAAGGTTATAATACCAAAAATATATAATATAGAACTAAATAAATCTCTAATTAAATTACTACTATTAATTAATCGTTCATGTGCATCAGTTACAGCACGATTATATTCATCATAAAA
Organism: uncultured Eubacteriales bacterium; assembly: GCA_964638835.1. Lineage (GTDB taxonomy): Bacteria > Bacillota > Clostridia > Lachnospirales > CAZQDT01 > CAZWZB01. The sequence continues at coordinate 18,177 of CAZWZB010000019.1, forward strand.
CTGTGAATTTTCATAATTTTTAATATCAATAATTTTAGCTTTATTATATACAATCTGTTGAATATATTTTTTTATTTTATAACTTTCAAAATAATTATAAAAATTAATAATCCAATAACTAGTTAAATCAAAACAAATTTTAAATAAATAAAATAATCCAAAATAGAATACTACTTTTTCAAATTCTACTTGTTCATATATAAAATAGTTTACAATAAATTTAAAAAATAATATACCTACAAAATAATTTACAAAATATAGTAATGAAAGGAAAAGATTTATTGGTAAATAAAATGGAGAAGCTTTTACTAAATACTTTAACATTAAAATATGACCGTCTATATTCATGAATACACCTCATTTAACTGATAATTTTCAGCTTGTGCTACAAACATTTGATGATATTTTCCCCTTTGTTCTATTAAATTTTGATGTGTTCCCCGTTCTATAATCTCACCATTATCAAATAAAAGAATTAAATCAGCATCTATTACAGAAGATAGTCTATGAGAAATATAAATAACTGTTTTATTCTCACCTAATTTAATCAACTTATTAAAAATATCTGCTTCAGCAATTGGGTCTAATGCACTTGATGGTTCATCAAATATTAATACTTTATAGTCCTTGGCAGATGCTCTTGCTATAGCAAGCTTTTGTAATTCTCCACCTGACATATAAACACCTTCATCATCAAATTCTTTTGTTAGCATAGTATCAATACCTTTATCAAGTGAATAAATTTTCTCATCTAATCCGCTAAAGTGTAATGCTTTCCAAACAAGTTCTATATCAGATTTATCTTTTATTTCTCTTAATAAAATATTTTCGGCTACTGACATTGAATAAATCATAAAATCTTGAAATACAACAGAAAAACTTGAATGTATAGAAGAAAGATTATAATGTTCATAGTTAATATTATTACATAAAATTTCACCACTATTAATTTTATATAACCTCATTAATAATTTAATAAATGTACTTTTGCCTGAACCATTTTCACCAACAATGGCAATTTTCATTCCGTTTTTTATTTCAACAGATATATTTTTTAAGATTAAATGTTCAGGTGTATTTGGATAAGCAAATGATACATTTTTGAATTCAATATTAATATTTTCATATTCTAATTTGTTTCCATTTGGATTTTCAGGTATATCAGATATGTAATTTAAAATTTTATTTATATTTTCAATATATAAACTATTATTTTGAAAATGTGTACCTAATTCAAACACACTTGTTAAATTTCCAGAAAAAGTTGTAAACGAATTAATAACAAACAAAAAATCACCAATTATAATTTGGTTACTAATTACTTTATAACTAATATATATAGCTATTAAAAAAGTAGTTAAATTATCTAGTATTACATTTATAATTGAATATATAAAAGTTTTATAATAATACTTTTTTGAAATAGTAATAAGCTTATCACAATATACATTGTTATTTTTAATAAATAAATCTGCTATATTAGAAATTTTTATTTCTTTAACAAAATCTCTAGTTGAAAAAATGCGACCAATATAATTTAAAAACCTTTCGGTAGGAGTTATCTCTAAATTAAATTGATAATTTATCTTATTAAGTTTTTTCATATAAATTAAATGGTTAATTACAATTATAAATGAACTAATGATAAATAAAGGGTCAAAGAAAATAGTTGTTATAAATAAAAGAATAGTTAAATAATTAAAAAAGTTAGCTACATTATTTACAACTTCAATTCCTCTATCTTCAATTTCATTAACTGCACGTGTGTAATTATTATAAAATTCTGTATACTCATAACATGAAAGGTCTATTGACTTAATTTTATCAAATAAAATATTTTTAAGATACATTCCAATTTTAATTGATTGTACCCTACAATAACTTTGCTCTAAAAAGACCTTAATTTGATTTAGTATATAATACAAAATTAAATAAATAATATAATATAAACTAATTTGTTTAAATGAAAAAGTATTACCAACTAATATATTTATTATTTGTTTAGTTATATATAAGTCCATAATAGTTAATACTGCTCCTAATAATCTATTTATTATTACAACAACCACAAACCAAGGAGAAGCTTTAAATATATATTTTAACATCATTAAATTATTTTTTAATACATTCAAAATTTTTCACTCCATTGTTATATTAAAATTAATAGAGTAGATATTTTATCTACTCTATTTTTCAATTGATTATAAATTAATTTTTGTTGAAAATTTTTTTAGTCTTTTTATATACTGAAAACAAAATAATTATAAAAAGTAACACTAAAAGAAATATAAAAGAAATATTTTTTTCATTATCTTTTTCTACAATTTCTATTGCCTGCATATTAATTTCAGAGATTGGCGTGCTATCCCAATAAGATTCGGTTACTTTTTGATAGTTTAAGTTTAAAATATCTGTATAAAATGATTCTTCTGGTTGTAATTTATTTAATTCTTGTTGCAAATCAATAAATGTAACTTTAGAAAAATCTGCTTTATTATAAGTATATACTTGTAGTTGTTTTAAATCATAAATATTAGAATATTTAGTACCTCCATCTCCCCAATCTTGTTTTGTTTTTGAAAGAATATTTGTAAAAAGTTGAGGTGTCACATCTTCATTACTTGAAAGCATATCTTCAGCCTGTTCATAACGATTACAAGGGTATCCACCCAAAGTTTTATCTGATAGAAAAAAATTAGTTGCAATTTGATAGTTTGTAGAATTCTTAATTACAATCATTTCATTATTTAACCACTCAACTACTACAGAATTACCACTAGAATCAACAAAAAGAATATGGTCTCCAAAAAAGCTAGGAATATTGTAATTTTTAAGAAAATTAACTGCTTCTTCTACTGTTGCACAATTTGATAAAACAACATCCCCTAAATCCATTCCAAGTGATTTTTTATTTTCATCAAATGGCACTTCTGTTTCAGGACAGTAAGCACCATCATAAAACAAACCTTTTTCATTCATTCCACCTTGTATATAGCTTGAATTACCAAACCATACCCTACCATATGTTTTATCATTCCCTTTAACAATTTTCATTGTAGAAGGATAATCATATAACCAATCTTCATTATTTCCTACTAAAACTACATCTTCATTATATTTTGTAAAGATAGTGCAACCATAAATGATAAATACGTTGTTAAAAATTAACGATATTATTAAGATTATAAAAAAGATTTTAGAAAAAAATGTTTTTGTTTTCATTAAGACCACCCCTATTATTATTAAACAACATACTTTTTGCAAATCAGAAATGAATTTTAAACTATTCTATCATAAAAATAATCCAGACTTAGTAGTAAAGTCTTTTGCATTATTTTTGCTAATAAAATAATTAAATTTAAAATAAATATTGGTTCACACTTAATTTTAAGTGCGAACTCCCTTCAAAATAAAAAATAATAAACAAAAAATAAATTAAAATCAATCTTGTGTCGCACTTAATTTTAAGTGCGACACGACTTTAAACAAAAAATAATAAAAACAATAATTATTTATTATTTTTAGATGATTTAAAATTTAATTTTTATATAACTTTAAAAGGAGTTCTCTACTTCTATGTAAAGTATTTATATCTGAAACATCTTCTATTAAAATATTTGAATATGGTTTTTGTTCTTTTAATAATGAAAATAATAATTTATAATTAAGAATACCTTCACCTGCTATTACTTGTTTCTTTTTACCATCTTCAATTATAAAATCTTTACAATGTAGGGCTACTATTCTATCACCAAATAATTTAAATGAATTTTTTATCAATTCATCTTGTTCTAAATAATTCGTTTCATCTAAAAGATTATATGGGTCAAATATTACTTGTAAATAATCAGAATTAACTTCATCTATTAATTGTTTCATTCTTTCAGGTGAATAAATAGTATGTATTGTTACTCCTTCTATACAAACAAAAACTCCACATTTCTCTGCTTCAGCAACCATACTTTTTGTACTTTCAACCATAATATTAAAGGCTTCATCACTTCTAATTTCTTCTAATGTACTTCCATACTGTCCAGTTTCTGTACCTACAACATTACAATCAAAACTTCTTGCATATCTAATATATTCTTTAAATCTTTCAATTTCATTTTTTCTATCTTCTTCGTTTTTATTAACGGGATTAATATAACAACCAAGCACTGCTATATTAATATCAAATTTAGCAAATGAATTTTTTATATAACTAGCTAGTCCGGGACTTAAATAACCAGGTTTACCTTTAATATTTGGTATTGCTTTAGGTAATGCCAATTGTATGTAATTAAATCCCTTCTTTGAAATTTCATTTGCTAACTCTTCAGGTGGAAGTTTTCCAAAATCATGTGCTCTTACTCCTAAATTCATTTCAAATCCTCCTTTTATAGTATAGTTTTTATATTAATACAAATTTAAAAAAGTCCTCTTAAATTTATACTTATAAAATATTATACTTAACTTTAATATAAAATTCAACAAATAAGTATAGTTACAATCATAATTAATTAACTTTAAAACAGTTCGTTGACTATAATTTTAAATATGTTATAATCAAAGATATAAAATTAAGAATAAAAGAGCAAAATAAAAATAGAAAGGGGAGGACTCAAAATTATATGAGTCTGTATTATTATGAACTGCATACTAAAGATTAGCCAAATCTATAATGAATTAACAATAGCAGAAAAAAAAATAGCTGATGTAATATCAAATGAACCCGAAAAAGCTATAAACTTTACAGCTGACCAATTAGCTAAATACAGTAAAACATCAGCACCTTCTGTTATAAGATTTGCTAAAAAAATAGGTTGTAAAGGCTATAACAGTATGAAAATAGAACTTGCTAGAAATTTAGAAGCTAAAGATACACCACAAATAACTACTTTATTAAAATCAGATGATAGCCTCGAAATTGTTTCTAAAAAAGTTGTAAAGAATATTGAATCAACTTTAGAACAAACATTAGACCTTATTGACTTTAAAAATGTTATTAAAGCAGTGGATACTTTAAAAAAAGCAAATAATATTTATTTATTTGGTGTTGGTGCATCAGCTATTGTTGCCTTAGATTTTCAACAAAAATTAGCTAGAATTAATAAAAAATGTACATTTTATATGGATTATCATTTAGGAGTATCAACATCTGTACATATTAAAAGTATTGATGTTGTAGTTGCATTTTCATATCACGGACAAACAAGAGAGGTAAATGAAGCTGTTATTCAAGCTAAACTTAATGGTGCAACTTGTATTGCTGTTACTAGATGCCTTAATAGTCCATTACATCAATTAGCTGATATATTAATAATTTTACCTGATACGGAAAATGAACTTAGAATTGGAGCTGTAACTTCAAGATATACTCAATTACTGATAGCAGATATATTATTTGCTGGCATAGCAAAAGAAAACTTTGAAATAGTACAACAAAATTTAATTAAAACAAGAGAAATGGTTGAAAAACTAAAAAAATACTGAAAGGGTGACTTTATGTTATCAAATATTGACTTAACTAAAAAAGTAGAAAAAAAAGAATATAAACAAATTATTGAAGATTTAGAACTTCAATTAGGGTTACTACAAAGAAAAATAAAAGATGAAAATATTCCAATTTTAATGGTATTTGAAGGTTGGGGAGCTGGTGGAAAAGGTACTTTAATTAATAAAGTTTTATATTCATTAGATCCACGTGGTGTAAATGTTTATACTACTGATAAGCAAACTGAAAATGATGTTATGCATCCGTTTTTGTGGACATTTTGGACTAAAACACCCTCAAAAGGTAGAATAGCTATATTTGATAAAAGTTGGCATAGGTCTATACTTAGAAAAAGATTTTCAAATTCTATTACAAATAAAGAAGTACTAGAACTATATGAAAGTATAAATAATTTTGAAAAGCAATTAAGTGATGATGGAACAGTTATTTTAAAATTCTTTTTACACATAAGTAAAGAAGAACAAAAGAAACGATTTAAAGAACTAGAACAAAATAAATCTACAAAGTGGCGAGTAAGTACTGAAGACAAAAAACAAAATGAACGTTATAATGATTATGAAAAATTTGTTGAAGATATGATACATCAAACACATACAGATTATGCACCATGGTTTGTAATTGAAGCAGAAGATAAACGATATGCTACAATAAAGACTTATAAAATAATTATACAATGTATAGAGCAAGCAATACAAAACTTAGAAAAAAATAAATTGTCTAGTGATATAAAATCTAATTTTGATGTCCCTGAAATATCAATTCTTAAAACAATAGATTTATCAAAAGAAATTTCAAAAGAACAATACAAAGAAAAATTAGAAAAGTACCAAAATAAAATGAGAGAATTAGAATATGAAATGTATGTTAAAAGAATACCTGTTATAATAGTGTATGAAGGTTGGGATGCTGCTGGCAAAGGTGGAAATATAAAAAGACTTACTGAAGAAATGGACCCAAGGGGATATGAAGTAGTTCCAATAGCATCACCAACAAAAGAAGAATTAGACCATCATTATTTATGGCGTTTTTGGCAAAAAATACCCAAAGATGGACATATGTCTATATTCGACCGTTCATGGTATGGTAGAGTGTTAGTTGAACGAATAGAAGGTTTTTGTACAATTGATGAATGGAAAAGAGCATACACTGAAATAAATGAAATGGAAAAACATATGGCAAATCATGGTGCAGTTATATTAAAATTCTGGCTTCATATAGATAAAGAAGAACAACTAGCAAGATTTAAATCCCGTCAAGAAAATCCATTAAAGCAATGGAAAATAACAGATGAAGATTGGCGTAATCGTGAAAAGTGGGATAAATATGAAATAGCTGTAAATGAAATGTTATTTAGAACCAATACAGATTATGCTCCTTGGATAATTGTAGAATCTAATTCTAAATTATACGCTAGAATTAAAGTATTGGAAACTGTAACTAGCATGATTGAGAGTAAATTAAAGGAAATACGATAAAATTTTAAAAAAAGTGTAGCAAAATAAAAAATATTATGTTATAATAAACTGAATTCAAATTTTAAATAGATAATTTATTTTTTTATCTATATTAAGGAGTGTGTTTATGAAAAAGGCTATTGGTTCAAAAATAAATTTAGCAAATTATGAAGATTTAGTAGCAACTGATTATAATGAGTGTGTTGGAGATTTGTTTAATTTAGATGAAGTAAAACAATTAGATGAATTTGAGCAACATTGCCACACAAGCAGACTTCAACATTCACTTAATGTATCTTATTATAGTTATTTAGTTTGTAAAGTATTAGGTTTAGATTACCGCTCTGCTGCAAGGGGTGGGTTGCTACATGATTTGTTCTTATATAATTGGAGAGAAGTAAAAACACCTCAAAAACATGCATTTTGGCATCCAAAAGCTGCTTTAACTACAGCTGAATCCGCATGTCTTTTAAATGAAATAGAAAAAGATATAATTGTAAAACATATGTGGCCATTAACTATTAAATTTCCAAGATACGCTGAATCATATGTTATAACATTTGTTGATAAATATTGTGCTACAGCAGAAGTTGTTGCATCACTTACTAAATCTACAAAGAAAAAAGGCGAAGTTGTATTACAATTATTATTTAAAGATAAAAATAAAAGTTTAGCATAAAAATAAAAAAGGGCTTAAGCCCTTTTTTTATTTTGCAAATTATAGTCAGTATAGTTTAAATTTTAATAATTATATTTACAATATTATACTTGCATTTTGGGGAATTTTGTAGTATAGTACAGTAAAATATTTTGAAAAGTAGGTGATGATTTGGAAAATAGATTTTACCGAAATACTAGTAAGATTATTGATATTATTGAAAATAGTAAAAAAGAGGCTAATTTAGAGCTTAAACGTAGTGAGATATATCTTGATTGGTTATATAGACAAATAGAATTGTATGAAATAGAAAAACTTCCATTATCTATTCCACTTAATTGTATTCCTAACAAAATTACTAAATATGCATATGATAAAAATGAAGATGATGTAAAAATAGTAATTGATAAGTATTATGTAGAAATAGGTGAAGATTACGAACAAAAAATTTCAAATTTTGATGCAATAGATTTAAATATATTATTACATAAAATAGTATTTATCCGTGGTAATGTAGTTTGGGTAGAGTTTGGTTTTAATGTAGGATGTGAATTTGGTGGTAAACATCCAGCTGTTATACTAAAAAATTTAGGAGAAATATTAATTGTGGCTCCACTTACATCAGGTAAGCCAAATTCACCTAAAAAACCAGCAGAAGTGATTATTAATATGGTATATGGACTACCTAAAAGAGATAGATATACAAATATTACCCGAATTACTCCTATTAGTTGTTATAGAGTTGACTTAAACTCTCCTGTTGGAAGTATTCATAGTAAAGATTTGAAAGAAATTTTTTTAACAATGAAAAAAGAATGGGGCTTTTAATTTTACTTGACATTTTATACATATCATGATATAATTAAAACGATATTAATACTAGTGATATCTAAAAAAGGGAATTAATGTACAATTTCCGTAATATCTAAAAAAGAAAACCATCTAAAAGGATGGTTTTCGTTGTTTATAATCATCAAAGAAAAAAGGCGAAGTTGTATTACAATTATTATTTAAAGATGAAAATAAAAGTTTAGCATAAAAAAAGGGCGTTAAGCCCTTTTTTTTAATATCTCTTAAACTATATTAATAATTTACAGACATATTTGATATAAATTCATCAAATAAATATTCTGTTTCTTCTGGTCCCGGGCAACCATCTGGTCTAAACTGAACGGAAATAATATTTTTTCCTATATAATTTAAGCCTTCTATAGTTTTATCATTAACATTTATATAATTTACTTCAGCAATATTATTATCTATAGTTTCTTCATTAACTACATAAGAGTGACTTTGTGAAGTTACATATATCTTACCACTTTTTAAATCTTTTATAGAATGAGCATCTCCCACATGACCATATTTAAGCTTTGTCACATCAAAATTATTAGAAAGAGCTAATAACTGATGCCCTAAACATATTGCGAATATTGGAGTATCTGTATCATAAAGTTCTTTTACTTCTTTGATTACTTCTGTATATTCTTTTGGATTTCCTCCACCACTAGAAAGTATTATACCATCAGGGTTTGTATTTAATATTGTATCAGATGATGTATTATAAGGATATACTGTAACATTACAATCTCTTTTTAAAAGACAATCTATAATACCTTTCTTTACACCAAAATCAATTAATGCTACATTATATTTGTTATCTTTACCATGGTGTTTAATTTCCTTAGTACTAACAAATTCCATATGTTTAGAAATATCATAATTTTTAATTTTATTTATTGCTATATTAATATCTATATTTTTATCAGTAGTTATAAGGCCTCGCATTGTACCTTTGTCACGTAAAATTTTTGTTAATGCTCTTGTATCTATATCATATACTACAGGAATATCATATTTATTAAAATATTCTTCTAATTTACCTTCACTTCTAAAATTACTATCATGATTACAAATTTCACGTACTATTAGTGCAGAAACCCAAGGTTTTTCTGCTTGACTATCTTCTTCCATAAATCCATAATTCCCTATAAGAGGATATGTCATTACAACAGCCTGCATAATACAAGATGGGTCTGTCATTGTTTCTATGTATCCAGCCATGGATGTATTAAATATTACCTCACAAATTACTTCTTTATTAGAACCAAGTCCTTTACCATAAAAAACTGTACCATCTTCCAAAACTAACATTCTATCCATAAAAACCTTTTACTCCTTCCATATAAAAAGCTTATCATTATTACACTCTAATCTAATATTGTATATATATATATGTAAAAAGTCAATATTTTTATTTTATATAAGATTAAAATTCTCAAGTATTATAAAAAAATTTTTGTATTTGTTATAATAATTTTCACAATATAAATATTTTAAAGAGAAGTACTCAAGTGGTTGAAGAGTCACCTCTGCTAAGGGTGTAGGCCGGGGAACCAGTGCGAGGGTTCAAATCCCTCTTTCTCTGTAGAAATCATCAGCATTGTGAGATAATGTTGATAAGTAATATCAGAGAGCTGTGTTAGTGTATGGCTCTCTGGTATTTTTTTATCTGCTTATAATTAATAAATATATTTAGGAAAGAATTTTAAATATACAATAGATTTATCAGAAAAAACATCTACCTTGTGTATTGCATTTTAATAATCTTCTTAATGTTTTTTAACTTATTTAATATTCCTCTTTTAAAATAATTTGCAAAATTATTATGTAATATTTCTTTAATTTAAAGTTGTGTCGCACTTCGTACGAAGTGCGACACAACTTTGATTTTAAATTATTAAATTTAATTATTTTGTTAATACTACTTAAAATTTTACTAAGGTTTATCAAACTCGTGTTAATATATTTATAAGAGAACAAAACAAGGTGGCGAAAGAATGGAAAACAAAAATTTATTTATAAAAATTACAGATGAATATTCATCAAAAATTTTAAAATTCTGATTTTGCAATGGATATTATAGAAAAAGAAGCTATTTAAAAGATATTACATATATGCGTCATAAAATAGCTAATTTTGTTATTATGACAAAAGAACAATTAAAAAACTTCAAATTGAAGTATATGCTCCATTACTTGAAGAAATTACACCAAAAATGATAGAATTATCAAAACTGCATAAAACACATATACCTAAAGTTAATTCAGGTTATATTGATTATTATACTTATTTAGATTTATGGGATTTTGATATTTACACTTTAATATTTACAACAGAATCTAAAAAATTTTATTTACCTGAAGCACCTGAAAAGGGAATTCTACTAACATTAGTAATTATAAAATAAAAATAATAAGTTAAAATATATAGTCAACGAACTTAAAAATTATTCGTTAACTATAAAAATGTTTTAATAATTTAGTCTTAATTTATAATTTTTAGCAATTATTAAATTTAGACTTTTTATTTTAAATACCTTTTTGAGAAAAATAAAACAACATTAACTTTTGAAATTCTCTAATATCTCTTGCAGTATGTAATAAATACTTTAAATTATCTTTTGTTTGTATAGAATAATTTGAATTGTTTATTGCAATTTCATATTTTTCTTTTTCTAACTTCTCTTGTATTTTATTTTGCCAATACATTTATTTACTCTTACCTTTCAACGTATTATAATTATAGTAATATTTTTGTGTATTATTAAAAAATAAGTATCTAAGTATTTATATATGACATTATAGTTTTAATAATTTCATTTTCTTTATCTGATAAAGTATTTCCTGATTGAAGATATTGAAGATATGATATAAAAGTATTTAATTTTGCTGGTTGATGTTTAAAATATGAAAATATTTCTGAACCAAATTCTTGAACTATTTTTAATACATCTGTAAGTTCTCTTTCTCCAAATGTAAAAGAAGAACTTTTCATCGTATTTATAACATTCATCAATGAATCTCTAATCAAATCGTATTTACCACTGTCTATTAATTTTTTTAACAAATTTTTTAAATCTTCTTTAGTTTGTGGGGTACAACTTAAACTATCTATAAACATAATTAATGATTTTCTTTCTAAGCTTACTAACATTTTTTCTTTTATTTTACTTTTTAAATTCATAGCTTACTCTCACTTTCCTTATTAAAATAATAAAGTATTCACTTAATTCACTGTTTATATGGATAGTGGCTTATTTATAACATAAATAAACATTCTCAACATTCGTTATATTTTTAAATGTTAGTATTCAAAACATAATACTTTAAATACAATTTGTCAAGATTTTTTTAATATTTTAAGAAAATTATTATATTTAATGTAATTGCTATATACATAGTTGGATTGGTTTTAATATTACTTTATAACTACAAAAAGATAAATGTTTAAATTAATTGACAATTATTTTTTAGCATGTTATAATGTCGGGAATTTAAGCTAAAATAAGATATAGACCAGAAAGGAATTTTTTATGATTTATAAATATAGTATGAATAATATAAATATTGTAATGGATATAAATAGTGGAGCAGTTCATATTGTAGATGATATTGTATTTAATATTATAGATGATTATGAAAATTTTTCAAAAGAAGAACTTATAATACAATATAAAGATAAATATAATAAAAAAGATATAGAAGAAGCTATTAATGAAATAGAAGAGCTTCAAAAATCTGAACTACTATTTACAAAAGATATATATGAAAATTTTTTACCAAGCTTTCAAAATAGAAATCCGGTTGTAAAAGCATTATGCCTTCATGTAGCACATGATTGCAATTTAAAATGTAAATATTGTTTTGCTAGTGAGGGAGAATATAATGGTGAACGCTCTTTAATGAGTTCTAGCGTTGGTAAAAGTGCAATAGACTTTCTTATTAAAAATTCAGGAAATAGACGTAATTTAGAAGTTGATTTTTTTGGTGGAGAACCATTAATGAATTTTAATGTTGTGAAAGAAATTGTTACATATGCAAGAGAAAAAGAAAAAGAATATAATAAAAATTTTAGATTTACTCTTACTACTAATGGAATACTTCTTAGTACAGAAATTCAACAATATTTAAATGAAAATATGAATAATGTTGTATTAAGTTTAGATGGAAGAAAAGAAATAAATGATAAAATGCGACCTTGTATTAGTAATCAAGGAAGTTATGATATAATAGTTCCTAAATTCAAAAATTTAGCAGAAAGTCGTAACCAAACAAATTATTATGTAAGAGGAACTTATACAAGAGAAAACCTTGATTTTTCAGAAGATGTATTACATATGGCAGAATTAGGATTTAAGCAAATATCTGTAGAACCTGTTGTTGGTTGTTCTTCAAAATCTTATTCTTTAAAAGAAGAAGATTTACCAATTTTATTTGAGCAATATGAAAAGTTAGCTAAGGAAATAATTAAGAGAAAAACGAGTGGAGAATGGTTTAATTTCTTTCATTTTATGATTGACTTAAATCAAGGTCCTTGTGTTTCCAAAAGATTAACTGGTTGTGGAGCAGGCTCTGAATATTTAGCTGTTACTCCAGAAGGTGATTTATATCCGTGTCATCAATTTGTAGGTATACCTGAATTCAAAATGGGTACGGTTGACACAGGAATAATAAATTTAGATAAAAGAAACGAATTTGAAAATTGTAATGTTTATTCAAAACCAGAATGTAAAGAATGTTTTGCTAAATTTTATTGTAGTGGTGGTTGTTTAGCAAATTCATATCAATTTCATAATGATATAAACAAACCATATAAATTAGGTTGTGAACTTCAACGTAAACGAATTGAATGTGCTATAAGTATAAAAGCTACAGAAATATAAAATAGTCTTCCTTATTATATTTTTTAATTTGTTAACTATATTTTTAGATAGGTTTTAATTTTTTTAATAAAAATTTGTAAAGACAGGCAAATTTAATTATCTACAAACATAATATATAAATATATAGCAGTTAATAAATTAATTGTTATAACAAAATTTATGTATGAGGAGGAAATGAATATGAATTCTTTTTGCAATGGAGGATTTAACGGCGGAGGTGGAGGTTTATTCGGTGGTATGAACCCTATGTTCTTAATTATCATTTTCTTACTATTTACACAAGGTGGATGTAATGGTGGTGGAGGTTTATTTGGCGGAGATAACTGTATATTCATACTTCTTATTCTATTCTGCTGCATGGGTGGAAATATGGGTTGCGGAGTTTGCGAAGGTAAATAAATTTTTACAAAGTACTAAGATTTTAATTCTTAGTACTTTAAATTTTATACTCAGTAAACGTAAAGATTTGTTGGCTATATTGTTAACAGACGTTTATATTTGATTTTGTTCCCAAAATTGATATGTTGTTCTTTTGATAATAAATTATTAAGTTAACTATTTCTTCTGTTATAAGTTCTCCGGGGGCTAATATGGGTATACCAGGTGGATATGGTATAACAAATTCCCCTGATATCTTCTCAATACTTTTATGTAATGGTACGGATATTTTAGATTTAAATATGGCTTCTCTTGGTGTAATAGAAACAATAGGTTCTATATTGGTTTTAAATTCAAATTGTGGCTTTGAATAATCTAAATTTTCGTCCAGTGAATTTATAGCATATAATAATTGTTCAAATCCATCTGTATCAGCTATACTTGTAAGAGCTACTATATAATTAAATTGGCTCATCTCTATTTGTAGTTTATATTTTTCATATAATAATTTATCTAATTCAAATCCTGTTAAAGAATTTGTGCAACAATATATTACAAGCTTACTTATATCAATTTGTTTAATACCATAAGTGTTTTCTAATTCTTTATCTAATAATTTTAAACTTTTTGTTGGTTCTAACTCTTTTCTAAATTTATTTAATCTATCTACAAAATTATCAAAATTTTCACTTGAAATTTGAGATTTACATAAATCAATACTTGACATTAATATGTAAGATGGACTACTTGATTGAACCATAGATAACATTTGTTTTAATTTATCCCTATCAACTCTATTTCCTTGTATGTGTAATAGGGCTGTTTGTGTTAAAGATGGCAATGTTTTATGTAAACTTTGTATAACTATATCTGCTCCTTGTTCTAATGCTGTTTGTGGAAATGAGTTATTAAATTTAAAATGTGCTCCATGTGCTTCATCCACTATAAGTATAGCATTATAACTATGTACTATATCAGCAATTATTTTTATATCAGAACAAAAACCCTCATATGTAGGACTTGTTATTATAACAGCTTTTACATCTTTCATATTTTTATGAATATCTTCTGGTTTTATTCCTCCATTTATTCCATATGGTTTTATTATTTCAGGTGAAATATATATAGGCGTTACGCCTGTAAATATCATACCACTATAAACAGAGCGATGACAATTTCTAGCTACTAAAAGTTTATCATTAGGATTACAACTAGCAAGTATACTTGCTATAATTCCTGATGTCGAACCATTTATTAAAAAAAATGTTTCTTCTGCTCCAAATAATTTTGCTGTAAGTTTTTGAGATTCAAGTATAATACCCTCTGCATTATGTAAGTTGTCAAATTCATTAATCTCTGTAATATCAAGTTTAAAAATATTTTGCATGTTTAATCCTCTACCTTGTTTATGTCCCGGCATATGAAATGGATATATATCTTTGTTAATATATTGTTGTAGTGAGCTGTATATCGGAGTTTCCATTGTTATTAACCTTTCTGTAACTATATTATTTAATTTACTATTGTTTTTCCATGTCTATTAAATATTCATTAGCTATGTTTTTAAAAATATCTAGTGGTGTTTTTTTATTATAAACAATTATTAGTCTAATACTTTAATCTTTATCTTCAGCCAGAATATAATATAAATTCTTATACAGAGGATATTTCATAGATATTGAGTATCTAACAAGTGTCTTTTTATCCTTAGAAAGTATAGTTATTATTTTTTTTGTATAGTTCGATTTCTAGGTACCCATACTCTCATTTCAGGATATTCATCATATGTTTTAATCACTTATCCTCATTTTATCATAATTTAAATTTTCTAGATATTATAATCACTCTAACTTGATTAATTAAACTAGTACTAATTTATCTATTCTTCTTCAATTATTGTCTTTACTCCATTCTTAATCATAGTACTTTCTACAATTTCAAGTAAAAGTTCTCTTTCGTTTATATTTGCCGTTATAAAAAAACCCTCATCAATTAACCCTATACCAACTAATTCCCATTCGTCTTTTTCGTCCATCATACAAATGCCATATTCGGTCATAAAAACATTATTAAAAAACAAACACTGTTTTAGGTTATTATATATTAATTGTAAATCAATAAAACTAGGTTTTTTATCTATAATAATTCTATACTCATAACTCAAAATTAAAATTATCTCCTCAATTCTAACAAAGTTTTTTAGGTTTGATATTTAACACCTCTATTTTAAATTTATTAAATAACTATTCTTATTTTTTATAATTAATATAAACCAAATTTAATAAAAATTTTTCATTAATATTTTATTTCAATTATATATATTTTAATTATAACATTTGGTCTAAATACAATCAATAAAAGAATTATAAAAAGTATAATATAAAAAATTATAATAATTTGAATAATTAATATTTATTATGTTGGAAATTAAATATCATTTCTGTAACA
Organism: uncultured Eubacteriales bacterium; assembly: GCA_964638835.1. Classification (GTDB taxonomy): domain Bacteria; phylum Bacillota; class Clostridia; order Lachnospirales; family CAZQDT01; genus CAZWZB01. The sequence goes on from CAZWZB010000019.1 coordinate 34,334, forward strand.
AAAATAGTATTATAAACATATTTTAGTATTATTATTTAAATGGAGGTTGAATTTATGTTGACTCTTAATAATATTTCAGAAGGTAAAATTGTAAAGGTAAAAAATTTATTATCAACAGGTAGTATAAGAAGACGATTACAAGATATTGGGGTAATAGAAGGAAGTATTATTGAATGTTTACAAAAAAGCCCATCGGGTGACCCAAGAGCATATTTAATAAAGGGAGCAGTTATTGCAATAAGGTCTGAAGATTCATCTAAAATAGTAGTTGAATTATATTAATTTAGTTAATAGGATGTGATAAAATGGGTTTAACTTCTACTTCAACTGGAATTAGCACTATTGACACAGGACTACTAATAAAAAAAGAGACTTCTAACGATAAAGTTATAGCCTTAGCTGGAAACCCTAACGTTGGTAAAAGTACTATTTTCAATACATTAACTGGATTGAAGCAACATACAGGTAATTGGTCAGGAAAAACGGTTACAAATGCTCAAGGTACTTATAATTATAATGGTGTAAATTATATAATAGTAGATATTCCGGGAACATATTCTTTGATGGCACATTCAGAAGAAGAAGTAGTAGCTAGAGATTTTATATGCTTTGGTGAGTCAGATATATCAATAATAGTGTGTGATGCTATTTGTTTAGAAAGAAACTTAAATTTAGTTCTTCAAACAATTGAAATTACTGATAATGTTGTTGTATGTATAAATTTAATGGATGAAGCTAAAAAAAAAGGTATACAAATAGATTTTAAACAACTTCAAAAAAACTTAGGTGTTCCTGTAGTTGGTACAAGTGCAAGAAGTGGTAATGGAATAAAAGAGCTTATGAGTATAGTTTCTAATCTTAATGAATACAAACAAAATTCAACAAAAGTTAAAATAGAATATGATAAAATAATTGAAGAAGCAATAAATATTTTAGAACCAACTATAAGAACAAAATTAAAAAAGAATATCAATACTAAATGGATATCATTAAAGCTTATAGAATATGATGAAACATTAATCAATTCACTTAATAATTATTTAGGGTTTAATATTATGGAAGATGAATTAATATTACAAAAAATATTAGAAGCTAGAAATTATCTTGAACATAATAACATATCAAAAACTAAATTACATGATATGATTGTAACATCTATTTTAACTAAAGCAGAAAATATATGTAAAAATTCAGTTTTTTTTGAAAAATCTAATTATAATTTAACAGATAGAAAAATAGATAAAATACTTACAAATAAATGGACTGGTATTCCAATAATGTTATTACTATTATCCTTAATCCTTTGGCTAACAATTGTTGGTGCAAATTATCCATCTCAAATTATTTCAAATGGACTTTTTTGGTTTGAAGATAAACTTACAAGCTTTTTTATATTTATAAATGCACCTTCATGGATACATGGAATACTTGTATTGGGAGTTTATAGAGTAGTTGCATGGGTAGTTGCAGTAATGTTACCTCCTATGGCGATATTTTTTCCATTATTTACATTACTAGAAGATTTAGGATATTTACCGAGAGTAGCATTTAATTTAGATAAATATTTTAAAAAATGTTGTGCATGTGGTAAGCAAGCGTTAACTATGTGCATGGGTTTTGGTTGTAATGCAGCAGGTGTTATTGGCTGTAGAATTATAGATTCAAAAAGAGAACGATTAATAGCAATAATAACAAACAATTTTGTACCTTGTAATGGAAGATTTCCTACATTAATAGCAATAATAACAATGTTTTTTGTAGGTAGTACAACAGGTATATTTCAAACATTAACTGCAACTTTAATTTTAACTAGTGTTATAGTTTTTGGAATAGCTATGACATTTCTAATTTCTAAAATTCTTTCGAAAACAATTCTTAAAGGATTACCTTCATCATTTACATTAGAATTACCTCCATTTAGAAAACCACAAGTAGGTAAAGTAATAGTACATTCTATATTTGATAGAACATTATTTGTATTAGGTAGAGCAGTTTTGGTTTCTGCTCCAACAGGTTTAATAATATGGATAATGGCTAACTTAACAATAGGAGATTTAACTATTTTATCTTATTGTACTAGATTTTTAGACCCATTTGCTAAACTTTTGGGGCTTGATGGTGTAATATTAATGGCTTTTATTCTTGGATTTCCAGCAAATGAAATTGTTATACCTATAATTATAATGACATATATGTCAACAGGAAGTATTCTTGAATTTGATAATCTAATTCAACTTAAAGAACTTTTAATTAATAATGGTTGGACTTTTTGTACTGCTATATGTACAATGCTATTTTCATTAATGCATTGGCCTTGTTCAACTACTTGCCTTACTATAAAAAAAGAAACTCAAAGTTTCAAATGGACAGCTATATCTTTTATTATACCTACAGTATTGGGAGCTACCATATGTTTTATATTCACACTTATTGTAAGGTTTTTTAACTTAATTTAAAGTATTTTTAACTTCATCAATATAATAGTTTTAAAGAATTATATTTATATTTTATAGTTAACTAACTCTTTTAGGATTTGTTAACTATAAAATATGGTAATAAATAACTAATTTGCTATATAAATTTTTTTTATTTTATTAATATTTGGACATAATATTAACTATAAATAAATAACTATAAGTTATTTATAGTTATTTTATTGAATTAAAATCCCAATCGTTTTCATAAGTTTTGATAAAAAGTATAGTATAAAAATAAAAAATATGAAAAACAGAAAAAAATATATAAAATATGGTTGACAAAGCTTAGAAAAATATGCTATATTGAATATATAAAATTAATGTTGAAACGAAATATTTTACCCGAAACGTTTCGTAAAAATGTAGAATTATAATTATTAAAGCAGAAAGAAGGATTGTAAAATGAACAAAAAAGTAACATCATTAATACTAACATCTTTATTAGCTACAACTTCCTTAACAGCTTGTAACAAAACTACTTCTCCTCCTGATAATGGTGGAGAAAATGAAGCACAAAAAAATCCTTTAGTCGTAGCATATTTTGCTGATTTTAGAGGTAAAAATGGAATGGAAGATTATATTGCAAAATTTACTGAAGAAACTGGAATCAAAGTTACACCAAAGCCGGTTACAGGTGACTTCGCTGATAACTTAAAAACTGGTTTTGCTTCAAAAACTGAACCTGATGTATTTTTTATGGACATACACCAATTTGGTAACTTTTCAGATGCAGGTTTATTATTAGATTTAAATAACTATGTATCTAAAGAACATATGAGTAAATTTAATCAAAACCTTTTAGGTATGTTTAAACATGATGGACAAACTTTAGGTATTCCAAAAGATTATAATACATTAGGTCTTTTTTATAACAAAAATATGTTTGATGAAGCAAGTGTTGATTATCCAACAGACAATTGGACATGGGACGACTTAATGGAAGCAAATAAAAAATTAAAAGCACATTTTGATAGTAAAGGTAAACATGCTATGGTATTACAAAATGAAATAGCACGTTTTCAACCGATTTTAGAAATAGCAGGTGCAAATTTTTCTTATGAAGATAAAGGTTATCCTATTGTAAATACACCTGAAATGGCAAAAGGTTTTGAAATGTGGGAAACTTTATTTAAAGATGGATATGCAACAACACCAGCTGAATTAGGCAAAAGTTGGGATGGAGATTCATTTGACGAACAATTTGCTGCTATGACAATAGACGGAAATTGGATGAATTCTTATTTAGCAGGAACTGGTAATAATGTGCCTTATGGTGTTGTTCAAATCCCAAGTATGAATGGTAAAAAAGCTAATATGTTCTTTACAGTTTCTTGGAGTGCAACAACAAATACAAAGCAACCTAAAAATGCTGCTAAATTTATTGAATGGATTACATCAGACTATATGATTAGAGAATTAATGGCTGATGGTGGTGGTGCAATTCCTCCAACATTAGAACTTGAACAAGAGTTTATAGATATGTACCCTGAAAGAATTGGATTTGTTGAAGCGGGAAAAATTGCTAGCCCATTTGATTATGGTATAGCTTCACCGGGAATAGTTAAAACTTTAGGTGATTTTGCTGAAAAATTAAAACTAGGAAAGATTTCAAATATATCAAGCTCTCTCGATGAAGCTCAAAAAGCTATAGAAGAAGAATATAACAGATTAAAGTAAATTAAGAAGCTTGAGAAATTTATTTTTGAAGATAACTTATTGAACTTAATAGATGTAGTTTTTAAACTACCTTAAATAGTCGACAAATTTAAAAAGTTTGTTGACTATTTATTAAAAAGTATACAAGCATAGTTTGTATACTTTTATGAAGTTTAAAACTTTAAATGTAATTTTAAGGAATAGGGAGGAGAAGATATATGACTGCTACAACTAATAAAAATACAAAAATGTCAGAAATGAGAAAGCAAGAACTTATAGCAGCTGTAATATTAATTGGTCCATGTGTAATTTGGTTATTATGGTGGCTTATATTACCTGCTTTATATGCATTTGGTTTAAGCTTTACAAGTTATGATTTATTACGTCCTGCTAAAAGTGGATTTATTGGTATAAAAAATTATATAAGTTTATTAAAAGATTCAGGTTTTCTAAAAGCATTAAAAAATACTGCTTTTTATGCAATAGGTGTTGTACCTATCCAAGTTGTTATTGCTCTTTTTTTAGCAGTAGTTGCAAATCAAGATACAAAATTTAAAGGATTTTTTAGAGTAATATATTATTTACCGGGACTTACATCAGGTGTTGCTGTAGCATCTATTTTCTTATTTTTGTTTAGTAAAACTGGTGCTATTAATGTTATATTATCAAGTTTTGGTATGGAAGCAGTAACTTGGGCGGGTTCTCCAAAATTTGCATTACCTCTTGTAATTATTATGGCTATATGGGCAGGAACAGGTTTTCAAATGCTTGTGTTTATAGCAGGACTTCAAGATATTTCAGAAGAAATTTATGAAGCTGCAGACATAGATGGAGCAAGTCCATGGCAACAATTTGCTTCTATAACTGTTCCTTTATTAAAACCTAAAACATTCTTCGTTATGGCAACAGGTTTTATTGGTGCTTTACAAGTATTTGATATGGCTTATATTATATCAAATGGTACAGGTGGACCTGATGGTAGTACTATGACTGCTGTATTTTTCCTTTATACAGAAGCTTTTAAAAAGAATCAAATGGGTTATTCATCAGCAGCAGCGTTTATATTATTTGGTATTATCTTGATACTTACAATGATACAAAAGAAATTCTTTGATGAAAAAGACTGATAAGGGGGTATTATAATGGGTAAAAAAAATAGTTCTCAATTATTTTTAATAATCTTTACCATACTAGCATTTATTATTGCATTTGTAGATTTATTTCCGTTTTTATGGTCTATATACAGTTCATTAAGACCAATGTCAGAAGTTTATAAATTTAATCTTGATTTTTCAAAATTAACTTTTGAGCCATATAAACTTATTTTTAATCAATTCCCTGTTATAAAATGGTACTTTAATAGTATCTTGGTAGCAATTTTAATTACAATAGGTAATTTATTCATGAGTTCAACAGGTGGTTATGCTCTTGCTAGATTAGATTTTCCGGGGAAAAAATTTATATTCATATTAATTTTAGCAGTTATGATGATACCTGGTCAAGTAGTAATGATTCCCACATATATGATGATTTCAAAATTAGGTTGGGTTAATACTTATGTAGGTTTAACAGTACCATTCTTATTTAGTGCATTTAATGTTTTTATGATGAGACAATTTTATTTAAGTTTCCCTAAAGAATTAGAAGAAGCAGCTATGATTGATGGCTTAAGTAAAATAAGTATATTCTTTAAAATAGTAATTAGACTATCAACAGCACCTCTTACAACTTTAGTTATATTAACATTTATAGGAAACTGGAATAGCTTCTTATATCCAAGTTTATTAACATCAACTCCAAATATGTATACATTACCTGTAGGTTTATCTTTATTACAAGGACAACATTACTCTTTCCCTAACCAAGTTATGGCTGGAGCAATGATTTCTACATTACCAATGATTGCATTATATATTATTTTACAGAAAAACTTTGTTGCTGGTATAGCTAATACGGGTATTAAAGGATAATAATTATAAATATGCATAAAATAATAATTTACAGCGATAAATATTAAGTTAAAAAGTTTATAAAAATTTCAAGTTTACTAAATATAGATTAATTTCTTGAATTTAAATTTCTAAAATCAAGAAATTAATCTTTTTAAAACTTGAAAATTAATTTATTTAACTAAATTAAAATAAAATTTTATTATACGACAGGAGAAATAAAAGTGATAAATAATTATGTAAAATCTAAATCAATAAGGAAAGATGATTTATATGTTAGTTCAGGAGAAAAACTTTATGTTATAGGTTCTCAAGATGGCTTATTCCCATCATTTGGTAGGCATAGTATTAATGAAATGGGTGGTATATGGGCACATCCTATAAAATTAATGGATGGATTTTGGCTTTCAATTACAGAAGATAATAAAAAGCAATGGCTTAATAAAGCTAACTCTATATCTGTTCACCCACATACAACAGAATTTATTTATGAATTAGAAAATTTTAAAGTTAAGAGAGAACAATTTGTTCCATTGAAACAAACTGCTTTAGTAGTAAAATATACTTTTTATAATAAAACTTCTACACCAAAAAGTTTAACAATAGACTTTTTAGCAAAAACAGAACTTATATGTTCTTGGGGTTCGGAAGAAATGGGTTTATATAATGATGAAGATGAATGTTGGTTTGATGATAAAAATAATGTTTTAGTTGGTAAAGATAAATCAAATCCTTATTATGTAGTATGGGGTACAAATCAAACAATAAAAAATATTGAAATAGGTAAAGATATATATTGTATTGAAAATACAAAAGGTAACGGTATTAAAGGAGTTATAACATCGGAAATAACCATAGATAAAGAAATAACTATTTCTTATACAATAAGTGGTTCACATATAAGCTTAGATAATGCATTAAAAGAATATAATTTAGTTGCAAACAATTATGATAAATTATATCAAGAAAAAATAAATCATTTTGAAGGAGTACTTAATCAAAGTGCTTTAACAATACCTGATGAAACAATTAAAACTGTATATGATGTAACTAAAATAAATACACAATGGTTAATTAGAGATGTAGATGGTATTGGTAGAGGTATTGGTGCAGGGCTACCTGATTATCCTTGGTGGTTTGGTTGTGATAATGGTTATTCTGTGCCTGCTCTTTTAACTATGGGTGAATTTGAACTTGCTAAGAGTACACTTCGTATATTAAAACATTTTTCTGAAAAAATAAATGGTAATGGTAGAATTGTACATGAAATATCTACTAATGGATTTGTTTTTAATATTGGAAATACTCAAGAAACACCTCATTTTATAAATACTATATGGACTGTTTATCAATGGACAGGTGACATTGAATTTTTATCTGAAATGTACGATTTATGTAAGTCGGGTATAACATGGCTTTTAGAAGAAAGTGATTGTGATAAAGATTTATTTCCCGAAGGCTATGGTATTATGGAAATAGCAGGACTTAATGCAGAACTTATTGATACAGCTGTTTATACAGCAGAAGCTTTAAAAACTATATCAAATATGGCTAATGTTTTTGGTGAAACTGAATTAGCAAATAAATATATAGACCTTCATAAATCTGCTGTAGCTAGTATAGAAAAACGTTTTTGGGTTGAAGAAGAAGGTTTATATGGTGATGTTATAAGTACACCAGAAGCAGTTAAAGAAGCTTTTCCTATTTTCGCTAAACGCCATGATGAAATAATAGGTGGTCATTATAATCATAGAATGGCTAAATTAGATAGACTTTATGATACATTAGATAATTATGAAAAAGGTAAGGAATATGTGTGGTCTATTTTTAAAAATTGGGTAATCTTAACTCCTCTTGAAATGGGATATACTGAAAAAGAAAAAGCTTTAAAAGTTTTAGATACTATGTCTACAGAAGAATTTATGAGTGATTATGGTTTATATATAGAAGCATTAGGTAGAATTTATGCTATGACTATATCAACAGCAGTATTAGCAGTGTGTGAAGCTGTTTATGGTAGAAAAGAGAATTGCGTTAAATATATTCATACAATAGCTAAATCAATGGATAAAGTTATGCCTTTATCTATAGCAGAACTTTCTCCTGAAAGTGGTTGCTTTGTTCAAGAATGGACTATATATGGAACAGTTTATCCTGTAGTACGTTATTTATTTGGTATAGACCCACAAGCAGACAAAAAGAAAGTAGTAATAAGTCCTCAAATGTTAGATGAATGGAATAATGCCTCATTAAAAAATGTACGTATTGGTAATGGTAGTATTGATATAGATTTTAAACGTGTAAATGGAGAAGAAAAAATAACAGTTATTAAAAATAATTTGGATTGGGAAATAGAAGTGAAAAAAGCATAAGTAACATATAAATTATATTTATAAAAAATGAGTTCAGTAAGTTAATTACATGGAACTCATTTTTTATTTAGGACTTCCAAATTACCAACTAATCTAATGGTTATAAAGAAATATCTTTGTTTAAAACATAACACATATCTTTCATTTTAGTTTTATCTTTTAATAATTCTCTTAATTTTTTAAGTCCTTTAGTATTCTTTTCTGTTTTTAACCATAATTTTAAATAACCATTTTCACCATATTTTTGTTCAATATGTTCATATAAACGTTCAAAATGCTCTTCAAAGGAATATTCAGGAAAATTTGCTTTACCATATCCCATAGTACGATAAATTATTGTTTCTACATCAATTATACGATCAGCTTCACTTATTATTTTACCATAAATAGTTCGTGGTTCATATTCATTTGAAGCTCTATGATCTTCTATTGCATCACTCATAGTTTTAATTTGTTCATCATTAAACCATTTTCTTAAATTTACATCATCAACCATATATTTGGCTGAAGTAATATTGTGATTTTTTCTACCATACATTATTCCAATATCATGGTATGCAGATATAACAAAAACCATGTTTATATTAACATCATAATTTTTTGCAATCTCTAAGCTACTTTCAATAACATCATTTATATGATTAATATTATGACCATTATCATAATTTAAATATTTAGGAATTATACTATTGTTAATATAATCTTTTAATTCATTATCTATCATAATTATTCTCCTTTATTTATAAATAACAATCAAACTTCACTACCATTTTCTAAAACTATCCTAAATTCATTATCTATAAGCTTATAAACTTGATAACAATATCCTTCATAATATTCTCTTTTAATAAGTAGTTCGTAATTTTTATCATGGTTTAAATCAACAATTTCACAAAGCTCATATTTATAGTATAGTTTATCACTAATATCTGTTGGTAAATTTGTGAGAATATCTTTAACAAGAAACAAAGATTCAACTTTTCCATTTATAATTTTTCTTAAAACAACTATAGAATATTGACCTTTTATTTTGTTTTCAACAAAGGTATTAGATGCAATTATTAAAACTTCATCTACTCCATCATCTTCAATATCAGTTCTAATTATTGTATCAATATTAACATGTTCATTTTTTAAACCATTATTAGCTAATATTTCAGCTATATAGTCTTTGTAAACTTGAATAGATGTGTTTTGATAAGTACGTTTTCCAAATTTAACGGGATAAATATAATTAGTTGCAAGACCATTAAATGATTTTCCTTTATATTGTAACTCGATTCTTTCTGCCCAACCACCACCAAATCCTTCATAAGGTGCTATTGACGACCCTGAAGCAGTATCTAAATATTTTCCATTTTCATAAATACGGTAACTCTCATTACCTTTAATATATTCCTGAAAGTTATAATCATAAGCAGGTAAGAATTTATTGCCGTTCATACCTCCAAGAACAAATCCATCATAAATAATTGGACCTTCTTCTATCCAAGTATATTGTTTATTTTCTTGTATTGGGTCATCTATTTCAATTTTACCATTAGCTTTAATAGGAATAATAAGTATTTCTTTAAATTCATCTTGTTCTTCAATCTGAGATTCAAGCATTCGATTCATTAGTGCAAGTTCTGTTTCATTTTTTTGATAAATATAAAATTCTTCTCCACCGCCTGCCCACCATGAACCAAAAGATGTTAATGCATTTTCAGGAGCATAATGAGATGATGAATTTTTATCTGTCAAATGAGTACCCCCATAAAAATAGCCTGCATAATAAGAATCTTTTCCATCAACAATCACATAAAGGTCAAAATAAGGAGCATCGTAATCCATAACATATTTAATCAATTTCCATGCAATTTTTGTTACTGGATTAGATGTTTGACTTTGAGGTTTCATAATAGCTGTAGTTGGATTAGGATTATCGGTATGTATATTTGTTATTTGAATCGTTGTGTTAATATCAATATTTTGTTTCACTTCTATATCAGAGCAACTAGTTAAAAAAAGTGAAAAAACTAAAACAATTATTAATTTTTTTATATATTTCATAAATACACCTCACATTATATAAATAATTTTTAATTTTATAAATTAAATTGTAGTTGCAAGATAACAATTTTTTCATTCTTTAAGTATACAATAATTTTAATTTAATAACAATGCTTTTAAAATGTTTTTCTTTAAAGATTAATGTATATTAATAATTTTTAAATGTTCTATATCTTTTTTATAGACTATAATTTTATTTCTAAATCTTTATTTATTTAAATGAATAAATCTTCATAAACCTAAATTTTGCACTTATAAATGCAATATATTTTTTAATTAGCTATTAAATATAAAAAGTAAAAAATTCTCCTTGACAAACAAACTCTATTGATGTAGAGTAAATATACACTATATTTGTAGAGTGCTGAAAATCTTATAGATAAAAATTACAAAGTTGTTTAAACATAGCTCGAAATTAGTAAAAGCAAAACAAACAATTATCTTCAATGTTATGAAAAAGTTAAATATTTTGAAAGGGTGGAAAGAAGTTATGATATATACTATGTACATATTAAAACTAATTACTAATGTGTAAATATAATTTTTTTGATTAAGGAGTGTTGTATATGAATATTACTAAAGTTAAAAAAACAATTCTAGAAATTTTACTTATTATTGCAACCTTAGTGATTGGAATAGTATTAGGAGTTTGGCAAGTTAAACCTCCAAAGGTTGATGAAGCCTCCTCACTATATCCAGCCTATCAACGAATGATGGCAAATATTCAAAAATTAGCGACAAAACCACATCCTAGTGGCTCTGCCGAAATTGAAATTGTTAGGACTCAAATTCTTGATGAAATTAAGAGTATGGGATTAACTCCTATTGTTGAAAATTCCATATATACGGCATCTGAAATTGCAGATATAGTGGTAAGGATATCAAACGTTGGCTCAAAGGATGAGTGGTGGGAGAAACGTAAGGAATGGATTGAAGAAAACTACAATATATATAGTGCTGATGATTGGTTTGCTTCAAAGGTCGGAAAAGATGGAACCTTATTATTGCAGAATATTCTTGTGAAAATAGATGCACCAAATACAGATAATGGAGTGATGTTTGTGTCACATTATGACAGCACAAATGGTGGTCCTGGTGCAGCAGATGATATGGTATCTGTATGTGCTATGTTAGAGACAATGAGGGCACAGGCACAAAACAATACATTGAAAAATGATATTTATTTCCTCTTTACTGATGGTGAAGAACAGACGCTTCTTGGTGCGTTGAAATTTGTAAAAGAACATCCTGAATTAAAACAAAAAGTTAACATGGTCGTAAATTTTGAAGCTAGAGGTAATAAAGGTGGTTTACTTCTGTTTGAAACATCACCAAAAGCATATCCATTGATTAAAGCAGCTATCCAGTCAAAAGCAAAGCCAATAGGTATATCATTAGCAGCATCTGTCTATGCTATGATGCCCAACAAGACTGATTTAACAGCTTTTCTCGAAGAAGGATATAAAGGACTTAACTTCGTAGCAATTGAAGGTGTGGAAACTTATCATAAACCCTCTGATTCTTATGAAAATTTAAATAAATCTACAGCATGGCAATATCTTTATACTACCTTCACCCTCGCAGATTACACAATACATAATGATTTGAACGAACTGCAAAAATCACCATCAGAGGCTGTGTTCTTTCCATTACTGCCGGGTGTAATGATATTAATGAGTAGTATAGTTTCACATATTTTATGTGTAGTAGCTTGCGTTTTGGCATTGCTTTTTGGAGTACTACAGGCAAAGCATAAACTACTTAAGCTTTCATTTTTAAGTTTCTTTATGGGTTTGTTTGTGTTCCTCTCAATAATAGGTGCAATATTTTTTGTGTCTGGAAGCTATCTTTTTTACATACCACTACTTGTTATGGTACTTACATCATTCATGAAAAATTGGAAAATTGCTTATATAGTTATAAGAACAATTTCTGGAATTATTGTATTGTTACTATGGGTTCCCGTTATATTTTTGCTATGGGTGAGTGTGATACAACCAATGATGATATAGCATTGTACTCCATCTAAACAAAATTAGTGCTTATTTCTAAATTTTAGCAGTTCTTATTTTATTATACTTTTTGCAAAAGTAACCGCTCCATCAATTTCTGAGTGATTGGGGTGGCTCAATTGGAAGAAAAGGAAACTACCTTTACAAAAATATTCTTCCTTAACAACCTCAATACCTGCTTCCATAACGGCTTTTCTGAGGCTGCCTTGTGCAATGCCCCTCGTTGATGAGGTAATCAATGCTACTTTTTTCACCTGTGTTTTCGACAAATTTTTTACAAAATGGAGCAATTCCGGCTTGACCTCTCCACCATAAATACCACTAACTATAAAAAGTATGTCACAGAGAGAAATCTGTGGCATGTTCTTTAAATTATAAGCGAGTATTCCCATGTTATTTGCAATAGCTTCAGCTATTTTCTTACTGTGACCTGACATCGATACATATAAAATCTGTGCTTTCATATAGTTTCCTCCTTCATTTGACCAAGTACATCATAAATATTCAGTTGTGCTAAACTCATAGTTTCAATTTCTTGTGCAGTTAAACCTCCAAACATCTGATCAAGAAATTGGCTTGCAAATTGGCTATTTTCAGCAATCCACTGATCCCATTTTTCTGTTGCAATAATCTGCATGGCACGTCGGTCGGTTGCAACTGTTTCAATACTGACAAACCCCTTTGCTTCAAGCTTCAACACCAGTTGTTTTGTATTTTGATGTGAGCTGTCACATATGGATGCAAGCTGCTTTAAGGTAGGTGGCTCATCAAACATACCCAGCATAATCATCACAAACCATTGCTTTGATGTTAGTTCTATAACTAGTTGATCCATTACTGTTTGCAAACGGTTTGCCAATAAAAAGATATTTCCGAAAATAAGCTCTCGTTTATCCATCTTTTCAAAGTTATACATTCATAACACCTCCGATGTATAATATATTACCTATGTAGGTATTATATTACCTAATTTAGAACTTGTCAATACTGTTGTCAAAAATAAAGTTGGGAAATAGTTGGTTTTAAATGCGTAATTGAAATCCTTCAACAAAGTAGTTTATCCACTACAAGTAGCTTATTTGTTTTAAAGTTCTTAATTGACAGGCAGAGTGCAACCAAAACAGCCTACGAAAATTCATAGGCTGTTTTGTATTTATGAAGTATACTATTTTTTATTATACAGAAATATATCACCTAAAAACAGTTTTATATTTTTTCAAAAATTAAATTGATTTTCCCAGTCAAAATCTGCTGATTGTTCAAGGCTTTTTGGCCAATGGTTACACCAATTGGGAACGGTGGGATTTTCAACTCTATCAAGGCTTGGTGTGTATGGCTTTAGATCAATTACAGGTGTATCATTGTTAGCATCAATGTATGATATATAAACAACACCTTTTTTTTGGTCTATATACAGAATTTGAGCAATAGTAAGAGCAATCGGATTAGGGCGAAAGGGTGATCTTGTAGCAAAAATACCCATTATATCAGGCGAACCCTTATATGGTGAGTTACTTTCAAGAACTGCTCTTGCTTTCTCGTTATCATAGTCACTAAACCACCAAAACACATTAACATGACTGAAATCATCCAACTCCTTTAAAGCCATCTTGTATTCTGGAAAAATTTCAATACACATACCCTCCTCATCAATTTTAATCTTACCAATTTGATTTACAATAAATTGTTCCATATAAAAACCTCCTATATATTTTGGGATAATCTAATTGTAAACCCTAACATCATGTGAGAGTCAAGTATTGTTTTTAATAATTGGTATTTGAATTTCTGTAAGATATTTTTCAACATCTTCTTCATTCCAAGGTCCTCTATGACATATTTGTCTGTTAGGTTCATTTGTTATAAAGTACAGTGTATGATTGTAGAGCCACTTGGCAAAAGATAAATATGCTTCTGCAATGTTTTCATACCTTCCATACACCATAGTACAAGCCATTATTTCTACTTCTTTAGTTTGTCTGTAAATAAAATTTTTATGATTTTTACCTATTTTCTCAACTATAGCACAGACTTCAACGTCAACATCACATTCTTTGTATTCTTGGTCATGATACATGGCAAAGCCAACCTCACTTGTAATCTTAACCTTATTATTTTTTATAAAGTTGGTTAATTTTTCCCATAAATGCTTTTCTTCAAAATAATTTGGGATAATTTTGCGTAAAGAAAGAACATTGTAACTTGGTATATACTTTAAAGTAACATTAAAGTTAGTTTCTTGTTTGTCAAATTGTATATTATCTATTGCATATTGGATTTTATTAAGCCTATCTTGCTCCGATTGAATAGTGGTTTGAATTTGTTTTTGTTTGTTTATAAGCTGGTTTACTATATAATCATTTTCCCAGTTATTCATGACTAATGAAATTTCTGATACATTAAACCCTAAATCTCTTAAAAAAATAATTCTGTTAATTAAAGAAATTTGGTTGATAGAATATAGCCTATATCCTGAAATTTTATCTATGCAATCAGGTTTCAAAAGACCTGTTTCATCATAATATCTTAACATACGAATAGATACTTGTGTTAACCTAGAAAATTCACCTATTTTGAAAATTAGTATAACCACCTTCCTGCTATATAAATAATATTATTTTTATAAATTAAATTGCAATTACACGACAACAACTATTATACTTAGTACTATCTTGATAGCACTCAAGGCAAGACTAAAAACATTTTTCGTCAAAAATAATCCATAAAATTTTACAATATGAATGTGCTTCATAATTATTTTTATTCTCTTATATAATAATTACCTAATTCAATATAAATATTATACTTATTTTATTTGTGTAATATAGATACAAGCTATTATAGTAAATATTCATAATCAATATATTCGCCGACGAAATAGTATACACTTTTGTTTTTTCTTTTTTAGAATACTTTAGAATCCTACACTTTTATACATTCGTTAAGCAGGAATAAATTCATCATTTGTTGTAATTATAATTTTTTTTACCTTATTTTAAATAATTCTATTAAATGCTTCTTGGAGTTAAGTTTTACCATAACCATTACCTTTGTATTTTGTAAAAATATAATTATGACCAATTTAAGCATATTCAGTCATATTTCTTAGATGTCATAACTATTTTACTTATAATCTTACTACTAGACGGAATTTCATGTTTATGGACTATCTACTCATTATCAGTATACTTCTTATCCCACACTAAGTTTGTAATTGATATTCTTTGATTAGCACACCCATTCCATTTTGTAGTAAAGCCTGCATTTTCTAATTCTTCAACAATCATTTGACCGATTTCTTCTGCTGTTGGTGTATTAAAATAATTACCAAAGGCAAAATAAAGTAATGTGGTATTGTTGTGAAATATATTTTCTAAATCTTGCATAGTATAAAAGCAACAGCCGACAACTTTTTCACCTTTTTCATAGCATTCAGTAGCATCTTCATTACAATCATCAAATCCATCCGACAAAGTATAACCTGCACAATGTTCTGCAATAATTCTGTGTTTTTTCATATTATTAAAAGCTAAATCCAATTTTAAAAAATTTTCTTGTGTGCCTATATTTTGAAATTTATCACGCAACTCTAGAATTATGGACGAAAAATCATTGTCCGTTATTTTTCCTACATCATCAGGGTAATTTTCTTCTATATACAATTTAAATTCTTCTTGTATTTCCTTATTTGATAAAAAACCAGCTTTGATATTATCTATAATGAAATCTTCTATTTCATTTATACAACATTCGTCTAAAAGGTTTTTCCATTTCATATTTATATATTTCTGCATTTTTCACCACCTCTTATGTTCTTGATAAGTTCTATATTATTAAGTATACTTTAAATTTTATAAACTTACAATAGCTTTTTATTAGTTACAAGAATAGATTAATATAGTTTTTACTTTGAAGTTTTGCTATTCTTTATATAAACACTAATTTTATTTTCTTTATTTTCTAAATCTTTATTTTCATAAGCTTCTTTAATTAATAATTCAAGATTACCACTTTCAATTTCACTAGGACTTACATTATTAACATCTGCATATGAATTTTTATTACTACATTGAATTGAATATAAAAACGCTTTATATCCATTATCATTTAAAATCTTATGAACTTCTGTAAAAATCCTTTCAAAGTTTTTAAAGGATTCATCATCAAACTCAGCTCTTATTATTACTTCAAAATCTAAAGGTAATGATTTATCAAATGGAATGTCAAGTTCTATATTAGAGTTAATATATTTTTCTTTGTCAAAAGTTACTACAATCTGATTTAATTTTATATCATTTATTTTAGAAAGTAAAGGTTTTATCTGCTGTGTTATTTCATTTCCCATACGTCTTAAAGTATTTTCTCCATTTAAAACATTATCTTCATAATAATCTAAATATACTTCTCCACCTCTCCAGAAAACAGAAAAATATGTATCTTTACTTGTTTTTGACCTTGCTGTTGCCATATAACCACCATATTTAAAATTATATTCTGCATCATAAACTTCTAAATTTAAGTCAGGATATTTTTCATCAACGTATTTTTTTATATCTTTAGTAGCTCTAAAAGCAGATATCGGATTTCCAACAAAAGTATTAGCAATAAATAATATAATTACTATAAGTGCTAATGCAGTAATACCTGCTAATATTTTTAGTAACTTTTTCATACTAATCCTCCGTTCCAAATGCAAATTTTAATAATGCTGCTATAATTGTTCCTGCTAATGAAAGTAATGTATAAATAGTTGATAAATATATTGATAAAGCTAAAATATTATATAAATATTCAATAAGTATACCTTCAGAAATATTTTTTATAATCATCCATATAAATGTTGTGATGAAAATTATTATTGTAGTGTAATACCATTTTCTTTTAAGTATAAAATAACTTAATATTCCCGTCATAGGCATTAATATAAAATTGTAAAATACATATGAACTATACGAAAAAGTAATTCCTAAAAAAGCACCAATAAGTATAAAACCAAAACAAATAAAAAGTATACTTCTTTTTAATTTATTAATAACTTTTTTATCGTTTATATACTCATCTTTAATACTATAACTATTATCAAATTCAAATTTACAATTTTCGCAGTTTTCAATATGTTCATTAACTAAATTTTTACTATCCTCACTTGCTACGCCATCACGAACAAGTGGAATTAAATCAAGACATACATTACAAGAAATCATCTATAACCCTCCTTTTCTAAAATTGATTTAATCCATTTTTTTGTTCTAAAGTCAATTACTCTAGCTGAATTTTCAGAAATATTAAGTTTAATTGAAATATCATAATATGAAAAACCGTTTATTCTAATATTCACAACATTTTGAGTTCTATTATCTTTAGATTTTATTAGTTCATAAATTTTATTTATAATTTCTTTTCTAATAAAATTTTCTTCTAAGTTATCAGATAAATATGTAAATACTAACTCATCATTTAAAGATAAGTTTTTATTTTTTCTTAAATTCTGTAACCATAAATTTCGAGCAATCCCAAAAAGCCATGTTTTAATAGTTGAATTTCCTTTAAACTTAGCTAATGACTTTATAGCCACTAAAAATGTTTCTGATAATAAATCTTCTGAAAGGTTAGGATTATGAGTTAAACTTAAAAGATAATAGTATATATCCTGTTTATATTGTGTATATAAATCTTCAATTTTCATTATAAATCCTCCTTTCATTAAATAAGTCACAAAAATATTGTTTTTGTTACACGCTTTATAAAATAAATTTTAGAGTAATTAATTTTCACTTTTGCTAAATATAAAATATATAATTGACTTTATATTGGCTTTTTGTTATCTTGATTATAAATTTAAAATTATAAAAAGGGAGATTATTATGAAAAAAATATTAATTATAGAAGATGATAATGATATTAACAATATGCTTTATGATTTGCTTAATCAAAATTATATTGTTACTCCCGCTTTTTCAGGGACAGAAGGAATTATGTGTTTTAACAATTCTATATATGATATTGTAATAGTTGATTTAATGTTGCCCGGAAAATCAGGAGAATCTGTTATTTCAGAAATTAGAGCTAAAAGTAATATACCTATAATAGTTCTTACTGCTATTCATGATAAAGATAGTATTGTTTCCTTGTTAAAACTTGGTGCAAATGATTATATAACTAAACCTTTTGATAATAATGAATTACTTGCAAGAATTGAAGTGCAGTTAAGAAATAATATAAAAAATGATATTGTTAAGTTTAAAGATATTGTATTGGATTTTGAACAATTTGATGCATTTGTTGAGAAAAAAGCAGTAAAACTTTCTAAAAAGGAGTTTGAAATATTAAAATTAATGATAAGTAATCCTAAAAAAGTATTCACAAAAAACAATTTATATGAAAGTGTATGGAATGATGAATTTTTAGGAGATGATAATACTATTAATGTTCACATTAGTAAAATACGTTCTAAACTTAATAAATTAAATCCAAAGGTTGAATATATACAAACTGTTTGGGGGATAGGTTTCAAAATGCAAGAGTAAATTATATATTTAATACTTTTTTAATACTTTTTTTATTGTTTTTAAAGAGTGATATTATATTCTAATCTAAAATTAATAATAAAGGAAGTGTTTAGATAGTGAATGAAATAATATTAAAAACACAAAATCTCACAAAATGTTATAAAAATAAACCCGCTGTTGATAATGTTAATATTACTATACAAAAAGGTGATATTTATGGATTGATAGGGCGTAATGGGGCAGGCAAAACTACATTAATTAAATTAATTACAGCTTTAACTTTTGCAGATAGTGGTACTATACAACTTTTTAGTAAAAGTACAAACTCTGAATTAAATGAAGCTAGAAAAAGAATGGGTTGTGTTATAGAAATGCCTGCTTTATATCCAAACTTATCTGCCATTGAAAACTTAGAATATTATAGAATATTTAAAGGTATTCCTGAAAAAAACATCATAGAAAAAACTTTAAATATGGTAGGATTAAATAATACAGGAAATAAAAAATTTAAAAATTTTTCATTAGGTATGAAACAACGTTTAGGAATTGCTCTTGCACTTTTAGGAAATCCTGATTTTATTATTTTAGATGAGCCAATAAATGGACTTGACCCTTTAGGTATTATTGAATTAAGACAAACTTTTAAAGAATTAAATCAAGATTATGGTATTACATTAATGATTTCAAGTCACATATTAAATGAGCTTTCACTTGTTGCTACACGTTATGGAATTATAGATAATGGTAAACTTATAAAAGAATTAACAAATGACGAACTTAAAGAGCAGTGTCAACAATGTATTTCTATTAAAGTTGATAATGTTGCAAAAGCAGTTTCTATTATAGAAACAAAACTTAATTCTACAAAGTATAAAGTAATAGATAATAATGAGATTCGTTTATATGACTATCTCGATAACCCATCAGAAATTACATTTCAACTTAATTCTAATAATGTACGTGTATCAAATTTGAGTGAAGTCGGTGATAACTTAGAAGAATATTTTATATCACTTATAAAGGAGATGAAATAAATGAATATGATTAAAGCTGATTTATATAGAATTTTTAGAACTAAAGGAGTTTATATAACAACAATATTGCTATTATTGTTTATTTCCTTACAAGTTATATCAAATAAAATTGGATTTGTTGGAGTTTCTACAAATACTACTGAGTATTTTAACGAAGTAAATTCACAGAAGTTTACTGGCAGTATTGCACCTTTTGTTATGGTAAAATATGTAGATAATTTATTGTACTTTATATTACCATTTATAATTTTTATTAGTTCAGCAGATTTTTCATCAGGAGCAGTTAAAAATATTTTGTCTTCTGGAGTATCAAGAACAAAATTATATTTAACAAAGTTATTTTTATCTTGTTTTACTTGTTTTTTAATTTTATTTATAAATATCATTATTGCAATTACTATTGGTACTATTCTAAATGGTTTTGGTGGGGAATTTAATGCTGAATTTATTATTAGGCTATTAAAACCATTTTCAGCACAATTATTTATGTTTTTGGCTGTTACTTGTGTTGGAGTATTTTTTGTATTTACCACTAAAAAAACAGCAAGTGTTAATAGTTTATACATAGCTTTTTGTATATGTCCGGTTATATTAATTTTTATGTTTATGCGAATAAATAGCGATTTTGAATTTCTAAAAAAATATGATATTATTTCTAATCTAAGAATGCTTTCAAATTTTGAAATACTTTCTACAACTGACTTTACCAGAGCAATGCTAATTGGTACATTTTATATTTTAACAAGTACAATTGCTGGTATATATTTTTTTAATAAAAGTGAAATTAAATAAAACAAAAGGAGTAGTACAATTTGATTATAGTGTTAATTATATTAATAATAGCTTTGATTTTTTGTATTACTCTTATAGTATTGTTAAAAAAAGATATTGGTAATATAAATAAAGAACTAAATATTATTAAAGAAATAACTACTAATAAAAAGTTAATAACAAAGACCTTTGATAAAGATATTTGCAACTTGGTTATTACTATTAATGAATTTTTAGAAATTCAAAGAGAAACTATATTAAACAATGAAAAAGCTAGTAGAGAATTTAAACAAGCTATTACTAATATTTCACATGATTTAAGAACACCTTTAACATCTACAATTGGATATATACAATTATTAAAATCACAAAATCTTTCTGATATCAAGAAAGAAGAATATTATTTTATTATTGAAAATAAATTAAAATATTTATCTAACTTAATGAACAATTTATTTGAATATACTCAAATTATTGAAGGCAAAAATAAAATTAAGATGGAAAAAATAAATATATGTAATGTTTTAAGAGATATTATTTCTTTAAATTATGATAGTTTTGTATCAAAAGGTTTTGATGTAAAAATAAATATACCTGATAAACCTATTTATTATTTATGTGATTTATATAGTATAAAAAGAGTAGTACAAAATTTAATACAAAATGTAATTATTCATGGAATAGAATATTTTGAATTGAATGTTGAAAATAATTCAATAACTTTTAAAAATAAAGTATCTGATATTAATAGCATAAATGTTGAAAAACTTTTTAATAGATTTTATACAGCCAATTTATCAAGAAATGTAAAAACAACAGGGTTAGGGCTTGCTATTTCAAAAGAATTAATAATAAATATGAATGGTAAAATAAAAGCATTTATTCAAAATGACATATTGTGTATATATATAGAATTTATAACTAATACCAATTAATTAAAAGTTGTAAAAATAAAGATTTATTCTTATTTTTACAACTTTTAATTTTACTAAATATAAATTTGTCACCAGTTAAAAATGACTAATTCTTAATATCTTTAGGTTGATAAATTTGTTAATGTTTAATATAATATATAAAAATAAATATGAGAAGGGGAGATGTTATGTCTAACTCAAATGTTCAGCAACGTGTTCAAAAGTTCGGCAGATTTTTAAGTAGTATGGTAATGCCTAATATTGGTGCATTTATTGCATGGGGGCTTTTAACTGCTTTATTTATACCTGATGGTTGGGCACCAAATGCAAACTTTGCCTCTATGGTAGGTCCAATGCTTAAATATTTACTACCTACTTTAATTGCTTATAATGGTGGAAAAATGGTAGGAGGAGATAGAGGAGGAATTATTGCAACTATAGCTTCTATTGGTGTTATTGTAGGTGCAGATATTCCTATGATTTTAGGAGCTATGATAATGGGTCCATTTGCTGGTTTATTAATTAAACTTTTTGATAAATCTGTGGAAGGAAAAATACCAGCAGGTTTTGAAATGCTTGTAAATAATTTTTCAATTGGGATTATTGGTATGATTTTAAGTTTACTTGGATTTGTGGCAATAGGTCCAGCTGTTGAATTAATAACAAAGTTCCTTGCAACAGGTGCAGATATTATTTACAATGCAGGGTTATTACCTCTTATTTCTATTTTTGTTGAACCTGCAAAAATTCTTTTCCTTAATAATGCTATTAATCATGGTATTTTTGGACCTATTGGTTTAGAGCAAGCTGATAAGGTAGGAAAATCAATTATGTTTTTAATAGAGTCAAATCCAGGTCCGGGATTTGGAGTTCTTCTTGCTTATATGATATTTGGTCGTGGTTCATCAAAACAAAGTTCTGTAGGTGCTGCTATTATACACTTCTTTGGTGGTATTCATGAAATTTACTTCCCATATGTTTTAATGAATCCTTTATTATTAATATCAGTAATAGCAGGCGGTTGTGCTGGAGTATTTACATTTTCTATAACAGGTGCAGGACTTGTTGCTGCTCCATCACCAGGTAGTATACTTGCTTTAGCCGCAATGGCGCCTAAAGGAGAATTATTACCAGTACTTGCAGGTGTATTTGTAGCTACAGCAGTATCTTTTGTTATATCTATATTTATAGTAAAAAATTCAAGTGTTAATGATGATTCATTAGAAAAAGCACAAGAACAATCTAAACAAAATAAAAGTGTTGCTAAAGGTGAAGCTGTTAAAACTGTTAAACATGAAGGATTAATAATATTTGCTTGTGATGCTGGTATGGGTTCAAGTGCAATGGGAGCAACTACTTTAAGAAAAAAATTAGAAAAAGCAGGAGTACAAATAACAGTTAAAAATACTGCTATTGATGCTATACCTTTAGATGCAACAATAGTAATAACCCAAGCAACTCTTACAGACCGTGCAAAATCAAGAGTACCTAATGCAAGACATATTTCAATTAAAAACTTTATGAATGCTCCTGAGTATGATACACTTGTAGATGAACTTGCAAACAATCTTACACTTGTAAATAAATAGATTTATTTAATTAACTTTATATGTTATTATATTATAAAGTTAAATTATGGAGGAGATATTATGCTACTAACTTTACGCCAAAAAAAAATTCTAACTAAAATATTAGAACAAAATAGCTTTGTTACTGTTTCAAC
Source organism: uncultured Eubacteriales bacterium (assembly GCA_964638835.1). Lineage (GTDB taxonomy): Bacteria > Bacillota > Clostridia > Lachnospirales > CAZQDT01 > CAZWZB01. The sequence goes on from CAZWZB010000019.1 coordinate 57,803, forward strand.
GCTTGCCACTTATTTAGCTGTCAGTACAAGAACTATTCAACGTGAATTTGAAGTTATAGATTTGTATCTTAATAATTTTAATGCATCACTTTTAAAAAAGTCTGGATTTGGTGTAAAACTAGTAGTTGATGATAGTACTAGGGAAAATATAATAAATAGTATATCAAAAGATTCTAAAACATTAGGATATAGCAAAAATGAAAGACAAAATTTTATTCTATTTTGGCTCTTAAAAGAAGAAACACCTATTAAAACTTATTTTTTTAAAAGAAAACTAAATGTAACAGAAACCACTATAGGCACTGACCTTATAGGTTGTGAAAAATGGCTTAATACAAATGGTATAAATCTTATAAGAAAACAAGGAGTAGGTATTTTTATTGAAGGCACTGAAATATGCATACGTCGAGCAGTTTACAAGTTGATTATATCAAATTTAGATTGGGATAAAATAACCAATAAAATTGATAATGAAACTTTAACTCAAAAGTTAACTTCACAAGATATATCAGGTATAATAGAACAAACTACTTTTGAACAGGTAATTAAATTAATAGACAATGTAAAATATAACTATGAAATTTTTGCTAATGACCATAATTACATAAACTTCCTTATTAATTTATATGTAGTTGTATTAAGGATAAAATCAAATAAAAGTATAACTATAAATGAACATCTATTAATTGATATAGATGCTCTCAATGAAAATAGTATTGCAAAAGAAATTTCAAATATGCTTTCTAAAACTTTTAATATATCTATATCTTGTTATGAAGAAGCATATTTGACAATGCTATTAATAGGAGCAAGAAGCTCTAACAAAAGTAAAATTGATGACAAAATTAAAAGTGTTGTTGATAAAATGATTAATTTGGTAGAAAAAGAAACAGGATTTGTTTTAACTGAAGCAACAAATTTTTATGAAAGCTTTCTAGCACATTTTACTCATGCATTTAAAAGAATATCTCTAGGACTTGAAATTACAAATCCATTTATTGATAATATAAAAGAATGTTATAGTCATGTTTATAATTTAGCACTATTGTGTGCAAAAATTGCTGAAGATGAGTTAAATGTAATAATTCCTATAGATGAGATTGGATTTATTGCAATGCATTTAGGTACTGCTCTTGAAGATAAAAAAGTTCGTAACAGCCGTATTTATAAATTAATAGTAAGCTGTCCTTCAGGAATGGTATCATCAAGACTACTTGCAACAAGGCTTTTAAGAGAATTTAACAACATTTTAATTGTTGAAAGTATCTCAACTACAGACTTTGACGAAGAACGTTTTATTATGAATAATATTGACCTTATAGTTTCAACTGTAGTAATAAATACTAAAAGTATTCCATGTATAAAAGTATCGCCTTTTTTGATAGAAGCAGAAAAGGTTGCTGTAAAAAAGATTATAGAAGAAATAAATATATCTAAGGAGGAATTTTGATGTTTGGTTTTTCAAAAAAAGAAGATAAAGGTATTCTTAATATTAATGATATAAAAGTTAACCTTGACTCTGTTGATAAATATGAAGCAATTCGTATGGCAGGTAAGTTACTTTGTGATAGAGGTTGCGTTTTGGAAGGTTATATTGATGCAATGATAGACCGTGAAAATTTAGTAAGTACATATATGGGTGAGGGGCTTGCAATTCCACATGGTAGTGGAGAAGCTAAACATTTAATGAAAAAGACTGGATTATCTGTTTTACATTTTAAAGATGGTGTTGACTTTGGTGATGAAAAAGCATATTTAGTTGTAGGTATTGCTGGCATTAATGATGAACATTTACCTATTTTAGCTGCAATATCTGAATTAGCTATGGATGAAGAATTATTTAATAAGATAAAAAATTGTGGAGATGCTAAATTTATTCATAAATGTTTTACAAACATAAAAGTAGATTAATTTTGAGGTGAAATTATGGTAATTACATTAACTTTAAATCCTGCACTTGATAAAACAGTTGAAATAGAAAATTTTAAATTAGGTGAAGTAAATCGAATTAAATCAATGCGTTTAGATGGTGGAGGTAAAGGTATTAATGTATCAAAAGTATTAAAAACTATGAACCAAGAATCCGTTGCTATGGGGATTTTAGGTGGTAATAATGGTAACATTATCAAAAATTATGTAGAAGAACTTTCAATTTCAACTGATTTTGTATTTACAAATGGTGAAACCCGTACAAATTTAAAAATAATAGATACAATTAATAACACTAATACCGATATTAATGAAAGTGGTTTTTTAGTTGATGAACAAACAATAAACAAAGTAATAGATAAATTAAAAACTACAATTAAACAAGATGATATTTTAGTTCTAGCAGGAAGTATACCAAATGGAATTCCTAAAAATATTTATTATACCTTAACTAATATTTGCAAAGAAAAAGGAGCTAAAGTATTTTTAGATGTAGATGGTGAAATGTTTAGAGAGGGCATAAAAGCCATACCTTATTTAATAAAACCAAATATCAATGAGCTTGAACAATACTTTAATAAAAAGCTTACAACTAAAGAAGAAATAATAAATGAGTGTAAACAATTTATTGAAATGGGTATAAAAAAAGTTGTTGTATCATTAGGTTGTGATGGAGCTTTATTTATAACAGAAAATAAAACTATTCATGCACTTGGTATTAAGGTTAAAGTTAAAAGTACAGTTGGTGCTGGTGATTCTATGGTTGCATCATTAGTACTTAGTGAAATTAAAGGTGATAGTTTAGAAGATGCTGTAGTTATGGCTATAGCTACAAGTGCAGCAAATGTTACTGTAAGTGGTACACAACCAGCAGAATACAAAGAGATTTTAAACCTTGTATCAAAGGTTAGTTATTCAATTCTATAAATCAAACGACCAAAGGCGACCCGCCCCTAAACATCAATTATATATAATATAGGAATCTTAATGGCACTTAACATTTTAAAAAATTTTGAATAACACTAAATTTTAAATGAATATAGGGGCAACCTTTGGTCGTTAGCAGAAAATGTAGTAAATAAATATGTTACTACAATATTAATTATATAAAATATAAGGAATGTTTATAACAGAATGATTAGGGAAATTTTATATCATATTGTTACAATTTATATTAATATTTTTAAAATATAAAATTATGGAGGAAACAAAATGAAAACAAAAGCAGTTAGACTTTATGCAGCAAATGATTTAAGACTTGAAGAATTTGAATTACCAGAAATAAAAGATGATGAAATTTTAGTAGAAGTTATATCAGATAGTGTATGTATGTCAACTTATAAATGTGCTACACTTGGTACAGACCATAAAAGAGTACCTAAAAATATAGCAACTAATCCTGTTATTATGGGTCATGAATGTTCAGGTAATATAATAAAAGTTGGTAAACTTCATAAAGATAAATTTAAAGAAGGAACAAAATTTGCATTACAACCAGCACTAAATTATAAAGGTACTATGTGGAGTCCGGGGTACTCTTATGAATATTTTGGAGGAAATGCAACATACAACATTATACCTCATGAAGTAATGGAATTAGGATGTTTACTTAACTATGAAGGCAAAGCTTATTATGAAGCATCACTTGCTGAGCCTATGTCTTGTATAATTGGTGCTTACCATGCAAACTACCATACAAAAATGGGTAGTTATGAACATAGTATGGGAATTAAAGAAGGAGGAAAAACAGCACTTCTTGCTGCTGCTGGACCTATGGGATTAGGTGCAATTGATTACGCTCTACACTGTGACCGTAGACCTAGCCTTTTAGTTGTAACTGATGTTGATAAAACTAGACTGGAGAGAGCAGAAAAACTTTTCCCACCATCTTATGCAAAAAAAATAGGAATAGAGCTTATATACATAAATGTAAAAGAAGAAGAAAATCCAATTAAAAAATTACTTGAAATATCAAATGGTGGCTTTGATGATGTATTTGCTTATGCACCAGTTGGAGATGTTGTTATTCAAGCAGATAAAATACTTGGTAGAGATGGTTGTCTTAATTTCTTTGCAGGTCCTACAGATACAGAATTTTCAGCACCTATCAATTATTATAATGTACATTACAATATGACTCATATAATGGGAACAACCGGTGGTAATACTGATGATTTAATAGAATCTTTAAACTTAAGTAGTGCTGGAAGAATAAATCCTGCTGTTATGGTAACTCATATTGGTGGACTTGATAGTGCTGCTGAAACTACACTTAATTTACCTAAAATACCAGGAGGTAAAAAGCTTATTTATAATCATATAAATATGGAACTTACAGAACTTTCACAACTTAGACAAAAAGGTGAACAAAATCAAGATGACAGACTTATAAAACTTGCTGATATTGTTGAAAATAATAATGGTTTATGGTGTTATGAAGCAGAAAAATATTTATTAGAAAATTTTAAATAAGAGGTGAGTTTATGAAAACATTTAATTATACAATAATAGATGAACAAGGTATACATGCAAGACCAGCTGGAATCTTAGTTAAATCTGCTGGAGGTTTTAAAAGTAAAATCTCAATCCAAAAAGGTGATAAACAAGGTGATTTAAAAAAAGTATTTTCTGTTATGGCATTAGCTGCTAAAAAAGATGATACTATAATTATTACTTTTGATGGTGAAGATGAAGAAGATGCTTTTGATAAAATTTCTGAACTTGTAAAATCAAACTTATAATATTTAGAATCTGATTAAAATTATTTATTTGGAAGGAAGATTATAATGAAAATTATAGAAGGTAAAAGCGTATGTGGTGGTATAGCAATAGGGAAGTTATTATTTTATAGTCGCAAACAATTAGAAGTAAAACGTTCTCGTATTGAAGACAGTGATATTAACACTGAAATAAAAAAATTTGAAGATACTAAAAATACAGCAATATCAGAGCTTGAAAATATTTATAATAATGCAGTTAAAGAAGTTGGCGAAACAAATGCTATGATTTTTGATGTACATAAAATGATGCTTGAAGATGAGGATTTTTGTGAATCAGTAAGAAGTATAATTACTATACAAAAAGTAAATGTTGAATATGCAATAGCTGTTACATCAGATAATTTTTCAAATATGTTTGCAACTATGGATGACCCTTATATGCAAGCCCGTGCTAGTGATGTTAAAGATATTACAGACAGACTTTTAAATATTTTATCAGGTGTTCAAACAATGACTAAACTTACAGAGCCGGTTATTATTGGAGCAGATGATTTAGCACCAAGTGAAACAGTTCAACTTGACAAAGATAAAGTACTTGGTTTTGTAACTATGTATGGTTCTTCAAATTCTCATACTGCAATTTTAGCACGTACTATGAATATACCAGCAATAATTGGACTTAATGACAATTTAAAAGCAGAGTTTAATAATAAATTTATTATAGTAGATGGTACTTTAGGTAAAATATTTATTGAGCCAGATGATGAAACTATAAAAATATATAAAGAAAAACAAAATAAAGAACTTGAAAAAAGACGACTACTTCAAGAACTAAAAGGAAAAGAAAATATAACATTAAGCGGTAAAAAAATAGATATATTCGCTAATATTGGTGGTATTAATGATATTGGCAGTGTACTACAAAATGATGCAGGGGGAATAGGACTTTTTAGAAGTGAATTTTTATATTTAGAAAGTGATTCCTATCCTTCTGAAGAAAAACAATTTTCTGTTTATAAAAAAGTTATAGAATCTATGGCAGGAAAGAAAGTAGTTATTCGTACACTTGATATTGGAGCAGATAAGCAAATAGATTACTTCAATTTACCAAAAGAAGAAAATCCAGCATTAGGATTTAGAGCAATCCGTATTTGCCTTACAGATACTGATATTTTTAAAACTCAACTTAAAGCACTTTTTAGAGCTTCTGTATATGGAAAACTTGCCATAATGTTTCCTATGATAATATCTACAAATGAAGTAGAAAAAATTATGAGTATAGTTAATGAAGTAAAGACTGAACTTAAAAATGATAATATTCCTTTTTCAGATAACGTTGAACTTGGAATTATGATAGAAACACCAGCTGCTGCTATAATTAGTGATGAGCTTGCTAAAATGGTTGACTTCTTTAGTATAGGTTCAAATGATTTAACTCAATATACTTTAGCAATTGATAGACAAAATTCAAAATTAGAATCATTTTGTGACACTAAACATCCTGCTATATTAAAATTGATTTCTATGGTAGTTGAAAATGGTCATAAAAATGGTATTTGGGTTGGTATTTGTGGAGAACTTGGAGCAGATTTAACACTTACAGAATTTTTCTTAAAAATAGGTGTAGATGAATTATCTGTTTCACCATCAAGAGTTTTACCTCTTAGAGAAAAGGTTAGAACAATTAATTAAAAATTATTAAAAGAAAGAAAGGACGACTTGAGGTCGTCCTTTCTTTCTTTACATTATGTATTTATTAGGAACTTATTAAAATTCACACACACATTTATAGATTAATTAATATAGTTTAAAACAACTATTTTAATTACAATAGAAAATGCTAAATTGTAACTATTTCATTTTTAACTTTGCTAAATATTGTTTTAGATTTTATAATAAAATTTATAATTTAGTAAATAATCTTTTTATTTTAATATAACTCCGGAGTTTTAAATTGTATTCCTTTTTCTTTAGTGTAAAGAA
>CAZWZB010000020.1:0-62453 GCA_964638835.1 uncultured Eubacteriales bacterium
TCTATAGGATACACCCGTTCCCATTCCGAACACGAAGGTTAAGCTGTAGAAGGTCGATGGTACTATGTGGGAAGCTACATGGGAGAGTAGATGGTTGCCGAATTAAAATGCCGATGTGGCTCAATTGGCAGAGCAGCTGACTTGTAATCAGCAGGTTATCGGTTCAAGTCCGATCATCGGCTTATAATTAATATGGACCCTTAGCTCAGTTGGTTAGAGCATCCGGCTCATAACCGGACGGTCCTGGGTTCGAGTCCCCGAGGGTCCATGATAGATATATTTAATAATAAATGTGGCTTCGTAGCTCAGTTGGTTAGAGCGCTGGCCTGTCACGCCAGAGGTCGAGGGTTCGAGCCCCTTCGGAGTCGTTTAGTCCTAGTAATTTGTTTTGGTCGTTTAGCTCAGCTGGGAGAGCACCTGCCTTACAAGCAGGGGGTCATAGGTTCGAGCCCTATAACGACCATATTAAATAAGGCGGAATAGCTCAGTTGGCTAGAGCATTCGGTTCATACCCGAAGTGTCGTAGGTTCAAATCCTATTTCCGCTATTTTAATTTAAGAATATCCTAAAATTCATTAAACATGAAATTTAGGGTATTTTTTTATAATATTAAAGGAGTGATTTAAATGTATCCATTAAAATTAAAACCAGCACTGAAAGATTATATATGGGGAGGTAATAAACTTAAATCTGATTTTAATATAATGTCAGATAAACAAATAGTAGCTGAAGCTTGGGAATTATCTACACATAAAGATGGTAATAGTATAATATTAAATGGTGAACTTGAAGGCAAAACTTTATCAGAAGCTTTAAGTATATGGGGATTAGAAGAAGAATGTCCTATACTTATAAAACTAATAGATGCAAAAGAAAATTTATCTGTACAAGTTCACCCTAATGATGAATATGCTGAAAGAGTTGAAAACTCTAAAGGTAAAACAGAGATGTGGTATATAGTAGATTGTAATGAAAATGCATCTTTAACTTACGGATTTAAAAAAGATATAACAAAAGAAGAATTTATTGAAAGAATAAACAATAATACTTTAACTGAAGTATTAAACTATGTTAAAGTAAAAAAAGGTGATGCATTTTTTATAGAAGCTGGTACAATTCATTCTATTGGTGCAGGAATGGTTATTGCAGAAATACAACAAAATTCAAATATAACTTATAGAGTATATGATTATGGTAGGATTGGAGTAGATGGTAAACCAAGAGAGTTACATATAAATAAAGCTATAGAAGTAACTAATCTTAAAAAATTAGTAGAAAATAATAATGAATTAGAAAAATTTAGTTATAATGAGTATTCCGAAGTATTATTAGCCAAATGTGAATATTTTACCACAAAAAAATTAGAAATTAATACCAATATAGAAATAAAATCTAATAATAATAGTTTTACTTCAATTCTTATATTAGAAGGAAATGGTTCTATTAATTTTGATAATGAAACTTTAGATTTTACGAAAGGAGATAGTTTTTATATCCCTAAAGATAGTGGTAATTATAAAATATTGGGTTGTTCAATTATTATATTAACTACTTTATAAGAGAGGAATTTTAAATAAGTTTTAAAATTGATTATATGTATGATGAAATGGTAGTTCTTACAAATAAGTTCAAATACAAAACTTTAGTAATATTTGCTATTTATTGTGTAGAATATATATTACCAAAAGTATTTATAAGATAATTGACTTAGAAAACTTATAGAAATGGGCATTTATGATTAGATGTTAAAATAATAATGTGGAAAGCTAGAAAATTTGCATTTCCTACTTGTAATTTTACTATATAGCCTTTAGAACATTGAAGTTCCTGTATAAAATACCACGAAAATATTAAATAAGTTTTAAATTAGTTTAATGATTTATGAAATACCATATTAATATAGTATTTGAAGAATTTTAACAATAATGAGGTATAACTAATAACACTTTATAACAACAAAGAAAAACGGATATTCTATTGGAATAAAATCAGTGATTATTTATTTTTAGTTTCGGTGTTATATATTCAAACAATCTTTGTTAGCTTTACTAATTTTATTTTTTTTATTATAATACATACAAGGAGGTATTATTATGAGAAATAAAATCTTGATAGCTGATGATGAACCATATATTATATCAATGCTTAAAACATTTTTTGGAAAGCGAAGTTATGATGTATTGACATCTTTAAACGGAACAGATGCAATTAAGTTATCTGAACAACAACCTGATATTATATTGCTAGATATAAATATGCCTGATATTGATGGTATTTCAGTTTGTATTCGTATAAGAGATTTTGTACCTTGTCCTATACTATTTTTAACTGCTCGGATTGATGATATAGATAAAGTTAAAGGTTTTTCGGTGGGTGGTGATGATTACATTGTAAAACCATTTTCAATGTTGGAACTTGAGGCCAGAGTGAAAGCCCATTTAAGACGAGAACTATGACATTCTTTCCAATCAAAGATTAAATTTGAAATAGGGCTTACAATTGATTATCATTCACGTATTGTTAGTTTCAACAATGAAATAATTGCTTTTGCTAAAAAAGAGTTTGACATAATTGAGTTATTATCACAAAATACAGGACAGGTTTTTGACAAAGAGCGTATCTACCAACGAATTTGGGGGTATGACAGTGAAGGAGATAGTAGTACAGATGAAATGGGTGATTTAATAAAATCCTTTGAAAAAATGCGTAATTGTTTACAGGAAAATAATCATCAAATGTGGAGACAAGCAGAGCAACGCAAACAAATCAATGTAGCATTCACATATCATCTTAGAACACCACTTACAGTTTTAAAAGGATATTGTGAAATATTAAAAATAGATAGTGAAAACAGCGAAACAGTAAATACAGCCAGCACAATGGAAAAGCATATTCTCCGTTTGGAAAGATATGTTGATAGCATGAGTAATTTACGAAAATTTGAAGATACTACTCTATATTGCAAGAACATAAATGTAGTTGAGTTTGTAAATATGCTTGAACAAAGTGTTAGATTTATTTGTACTGATAAAAACATTAAACTTACATTTGAAGATTACACTGACATTAAAAATATGAAGATAGATAAAGATATTATCTATCTTGTAGTAGAAAACCTTGTTTCAACTGCTATCCGATACGCAAAAACTGAGATTGCAAGCAAAGACAAAATACTAATGATAACAGTATCAGATGATGGTATAGGTTTTACGGTAGATGGACTTATTAAAGCAACATCCCCATATTATACGCAAGATATAGATAGAATCAAGCACTTTGGATTGGGATTGTATATTAGCAAGGTGCTTTGTGAAATACATGGTGGAACAGTTGTTGTTTGCAATGGAAAAAATGGAGCAATAATTACGGCAAGCTTTTTATATGTGTAGATAAAAAGTAGATATTTAATTGTTATACTCTCCTTATAAATTAAATAAGGAGAGTTTTTTTATGTTAACTGTAAAAGAAATCAGAAAATCATACCAAATAGGTAAAGAAAAATATGATATATTGAAAGGTATTTCATTTGAAGTCGCCAAAGGTGAATTTGTTGGCATTATGGGAGCATCAGGTTCGGGTAAAACTACATTACTTAATTGCATTTCGTGTTATATCCCCATTGACACGGGGAGTATAAGACTTGGTAATGATGAACTTACTACCTTTACTGAGGAAAAATTAGCCACTTTAAGAAATAAAAAATTAGGGTTTATTTTTCAAGATTTTATGTTACTTGACGGACTTACTGTGCGTGATAACATTATGCTTCCCAAGATTATCAGCGGAGAAGTATCGAAAAAAACAGAAAGCGACGTAGATAAACTTTGTGAAATTTTCAGTATTTCTGAGATAAAAGAAAAATATTCTGCTCTTATATCAGGTGGTGAAAAACAGCACACAGCAGTTGCAAGGTCACTTATCAATGAGCCTTTGTTGATTTTAGCTGACGAGCCGACAGGTAATCTTGACTCAAAATCAACTCGTGCTGTTATTGAAACTTTTGAAAAGGCAAAAACTTCACTTAACGCTACTATCTTAATGGTAACACATGATTCGTTTACAGCATCATTTTGTGACAAGGTTATCGTTTTACGAGATGGGATTGTATGGAGGGAAGTAAAAAAAGGTGATAAAACACATCTTGAATTTCAGGATGAATTGTTAGATGTCATTCGTTCTATGGGGGAGGTAGATGCCTAATGAAATCTTTAAATCAAGTTTTTGCAAATTTGCGAAAGCAGAATTTAAAATAATATTTATTATTTAATGCTTCTTGTTTATTTTCTAATTTATTTATTACTTTGTATGTTTGTTTAATATCATCCCCTACAGTACTTGATGTATTACCAGATGGTGGGGACTCGCGACAACAAATGATGATGGTTTTTACTTTAGCAGCCTTAGGCTGTGCAATATTTACAATTTATACTCTTAGTTTGTTTTTTCGTTATAAATCTCGTGAAATGGGAATTTTACTTGTTTTGGGACTACCAATAAAGCAAATGAAAAAGCAAATTAAAATGGAACTGTTGCTTTGTGTGATAGTTTCTGCCGTTTTGGGTACTTTGGTTGCTGTATCATTTGCGTGGGGAATTTGGCAGTTGTTCAAGGTGATATTGGCAGATACTAAAGAAATGATACTTATATTTGATATGCAAACCTATCTGTTTTCGGGTTTATTTATACTTTTTATTGTGATTTCCTTTCTTATTATGCTAAATCAATATTTAAAAAGTAGTGATATGATTGATATTGTTAATAAATCTCGCAAAACGGAAGTAGTCAAAGATGTATCTAAAAAATATTCTCTTTTAGGTTTAATATTGTTAGTATGTGGACTTTTTATAGGATATTTATTACCAAATTTTATTATTGATGTATTAAAGTTTTATCCACCAGATATTATTTCATTAGTTGGTTATATACCTGCTATTTTTGGAGTGTATTTCATTTTATTGCAACGAATTATAGGTAGGACAAAGAAAGATAAAAATCGATATAAAAATATTATATCGGACAATATGATGAGATTTCAAGGTAGGCAAACTGTACGGAATATGCTTATTATAACTTTACTTGTATCAGGAGCATATTTTGCATCGTTTTATGTACCTACAATGCTATCATCGGCTTTGGTGAATTTTGAAATGAGTAAAGTAGATTATGCCTTTAATTATCGAGCAGATCAAGATATTGTTAAAGAATTAGATATTAGAAAACTTGCTGAAAATATGGACGTGGTCATAACAGATTATATACAGCAACAAACAGCAATACTTGGAGTTGACGGATATAGTGAGGTTCAAGAGAAAACAAATTTAAGTGTTTCATATACCATAGAATATTTTGAACTATGCCGAAGTGGAGATTTTTATCGGAAAGTTCTTATAATTTGCTGACAGAAGAAAATGTAGATATTCAGCAAGGTGAAATCATGGCAATTTACGATAATGAGGGAAGTAATAGAGGTCGCACTACAAAAGATATAAAGGTAGTCACAAATCCTATTACAAGAAATATTTTAAAAGTTACACTAACTAAGGATATTTTAAAAAATTCTGAATTGTTTGGATATTATGTTTTAGATGATAAGGACTATATGCAGATTACCACAGGATTAACCAGTGAGTGGATAGAAACACAGGTATTTTTTAATGTTCAAAACGTGGATGATACGTATGACTTTGCACAAACACTTTTAGGTATGATTGCTAACGGTTCAACCGAAGATGTTGCAATTAACAATTTTTATGACCCTGTTGTAAAAATGCTTACTAACGAGAAAGGTGAAACCTATTTCTTAGATAGAGAATATCAAAAACAACAAGGTAAAGAACTCATTGACTTAACAGCATATAATTCATCTAATTTACGCATTAACTGGAAGTACATGCCGTCTTTTGCAGTTATAGAACAAAATGATTTTGTTAAAACTTATGCTGTTTTTTATTTGCTTTATAGCAGTAATAGTTATTCTGTCTATCCGCTCATATACTATAGCTTTGACTAATAATCAAGTGTATAGTGACTTAAGACAATTGGGAGCATCAAATAATTTTCTTTTCCATTCAATAAAAGGTCAGATAAAAAAAGTTTTCTTTTTACCTATTTTGATAGGAACGATTGTGATATATGTCTATTATACCATGATTTTATTTTTTAATAGTGGAGGGTTTGAAAAAAGTGAGTTATTAGGTATATGTATGAATATGGCAATTATTATTATTATGTCTATTGTGTTTTATGTAGTATATTAACAAATTTTGAGAAAAAATGTAAAATATTATATATTGATATAGTAAAACAAAATAATAGAAAAGGCTAAATGCTTTATATGTTAAAGTAATTGCGTACAAAAATAGAATTTAAAAACTTTTCGCTATTTTGCCCTAAGTGTAAACAAAAAAATTTAATAAATGTCCAACATTTATAAAAGAAACTAATTCATTAAATTATTTCATTTTATTTTATTTATGTATTTTTTATTCATCCTTGTAATTTTCAAAGTCCTAAGACACATTTAGTTTAAAATTTATTTTACACTATTTTTTAAGTATAAATATTCTCACATTTTTAAAACCTGCGAATTCATTATAAAATCAATAAAAATAGTATTAATAAAAAAATATCACAAGGCAAAAATCCTTTACACTTGCGTTGCAAGTGTAAAGGATTTTTGAAATTAATTTTATAAAGACCTATCTTTTAATAAGCACTCTCAAAAAAGTGTGAATGGTAATATAAACATTTAATTAATATAAGTTCAACATAGTTAAACTCTTATATCAAAAAATACTGGACATTTAATTTATTTTGGTTTATTATTATATTAATGTGAAACACAATGAAAAGAACTAGTAAAAATAATAGCAATTTCAGAGATGAAGTGGTTGGTGTGAACTTCAATTGTAATATTTTGAACCTATCTTGGAGTGGTGTAAGGATATATACTAACTTACAACGTATACCTGCGTTAAAGGTTTTGAGATGAATATAATTAATATAAATATTAATTATATTAAATAGGGTGGTACCGCCAATTTTTGGTCCCTTGTACTGTTAATATAGTCAAGGGAACGGATATACTAACAGTATGTTATTTCCGTTCCCTTGATTTTTTATTTATTAGTTATATTTAAGGAGGATTTTTATGAGTAAAGAAAAAAAATTAGTAGAAGCTATTACTTCTATGGAAGAAGATTTTGCTAAATGGTATACAGATGTTGTTAAAAAAGCAGATTTAATTGAATATTCATCTGTAAAAGGTTGTGTAATTATACGTCCATATGGTTATGCAATTTGGGAGCTTATTCAAAGACAATTAGATGATAGACTTAAACAAACAGGTCATGAAAATGTATATATGCCTATGTTTATACCTGAAAGCTTATTACAAAGAGAAAAAGACCATGTAGAAGGATTTGCTCCAGAAGTTGCTTGGGTAACACATGGAGGAAATGAAAGACTTCAGGAAAAGCTTTGTGTTCGCCCTACATCAGAAACCTTATTTTGCGACCACTATTCTAACATTATACAATCATATAGAGATTTACCTAAACTTTATAATCAATGGTGTAATATAGTACGCTGGGAAAAAACAACTCGACCATTTTTAAGAACTCGTGAATTTTTATGGCAAGAAGGTCATACAGCACACGCTACAGGAGAAGAAGCACAAGAAGAAACTATAGGTATATTAAATTTGTATAGTGAATTTTGTGAAAATGTTTTAGCAATGCCAGTTGTAAAAGGACAAAAAACAGATAGCGAAAAGTTTGCAGGTGCAAAAGCTACTTATACAATAGAAAGTCTTATGCATGATGGTAAAGCCCTACAATCGGGTACAACTCACAATTTTGGTGATGGTTTTGCAAAAGCTTTTAATATTCAATATGTAGATAAAAATAATCAACTTCAATATGTGCATCAAAGTTCATGGGGGGTTACTACACGTCTTATAGGTGGTTTAATAATGGTGCATGGAGATAATAATGGTCTTGTACTTCCTCCAGCAATTGCACCAACACAGCTTATAATAATACCTATTGCACAACATAAAGATGGTGTTCTTGATAAAGCAAATGAAATTAAAGAAAAGCTTTCTAATATTGCAAGAGTTAAAATTGATGATAGTGACCGTTCACCAGGTTGGAAATTTAGTGAATATGAAATGAAAGGTGTTCCTTTACGTTTAGAAGTGGGTCCAAAAGATATAGAGAAAAATCAAGTTGTATTAGTTCGTCGTGATAATAGAGAAAAAATAATTGTATCTATAGATGATTTACAACAAAAAGTATCGGAAATTCTTAAATCAATTCAAAAAGATTTATTAGAAAATGCAAAAGCTTTAAGAGATAAGAAAACTTATACTGCTAAAACAATGGAAGAATTTGAAACTATATTAAATGAAACACCAGGTTTTGTTAAAGCTATGTGGTGTGGTGAAGAGGAATGCGAAGATTTAATAAAAGAAAAAACTGGAGCTACTTCTCGTTGTATTCCATTTGAACAAGAAAATATAACAGATACTTGTGTATGTTGTGGTAAAAAAGCAACTTCTATGGTTTATTGGGGAAAGGCATATTAAATATATGATACCAATAAAAACTATTTATAATAAGTCTAATGATAATAATTTAACTATTCATCAAAAGATAGAAAATATTTCTAAGTATATTAAACAATGTAGTAGTCGTGATTCTTTTGCTTATATAAGATATAGTATTGAACCATATAACTCAGATTATCCAATAATATTTGAAAATAAAGCTCAAATAGAAGATGAATTTAAAGGTAAACAAGAATTTGAAGAAGATTTTAATTTGTATGTAGAAGCTGTAATGAAAGGAATAGAAGAAGCAGTAAATTATATATATGAAGAACATAATAAATGTGTTTCTGATATAAAAATCACATTATTAGAACTTTTAATGAACCCATATGATAGTAATGTAATAAGTTATAAAATTGCTGGCTGTATGGTTATTAAAAAAACTTTTTCTGATATTTTTATTCAAAAAAATAATTAAAAAGTATAGTCACAAAATTTTAAAAAAGTTTTGTGACTATATTTTTATTTAGTCTTTGCTAAAGGTGTATAACCTGTTTTTTCAATTAAATATTGTCCTTGTTCAGATAATATCCAATTAATAAAAATATCTATATTTGGATTTTCACTTCCTGCTGTAACTGCATAAAATTCAGAAGAAAGAGGATAAGTTTTGTTTGTTACATTTTCTCTAGTTGGAGCAGTTCTATCTAATGATAATAATTTAATTTGATTATTTTGTACCATTTCAGTAGAGTAAAATAAAAATGAATATCCAATTGCATTATTATAGTTTCTATAATTTGCAACCTGTTCTATTATTCCACCCATACGAGCAATTAATTTTTCTTTTTCAGGAGGTATTAAGTTATTATCACCCATAAACTTAATAAGTGCTGTTTGACTTCCTGAATTTTCAGGTCGTTGAAAAGCAATAATTTTTTTATTTTTACCTCCAACTTGATTCCAATTAGTAATCTCACCTGAATAGATTTTACGAATATCTGAAGAACTAAGTTCATTTATAGGATTTTTACTGTTTACAAAAAATACAAATGCTTCATACCCTATTGGAGTTAACTTAAGTTCTACATTATAAGATTTAGCCATATCAATTTGTTGTTGTGATGGTCCTGCAACAAAAATAATATCTACTTCACCTTTTATGAGGCTTTTATATGCTTCAGATGTAGTACTGCAAAATAAAAATGAGTTATCTAATTCATAGTTTATTTGTGGATATGTAGCTTGAACAAATGTTGAATATAAAGGAAATAAAGCAGTAGCTCCATCTAATGTAGGTAGTTTATCAGTAGGTTTAAATTTAAGTGTAGATGGTTCTTCTAACTTTGCTAAAATCTCATTTTCTTGAAATGGTAAGTAATTCATCCATTCAACTTCGTTTTTTATTCTTTTTACCATGTTATTATGATAAAATTGATTTATATTAAAAGTAATAATTAATATTAAACATATTGTTAATAGAGTCCGAAACATTATAGCTATAAATTTTGGTTTTTCATCTATCCAAATTTTAAATAGAATATATAATATTATTAATGAAAAGAAAACTAATAATAATATCATATAATAAGTAGAAGTTATTTTGAAATAAATAAAAAGTCTAACAAGTGGATAAAAAAATATTATTAATCCTATTATAATTATGGTTAATATAATTCTAATTACAATAAATTCTTTCAAATTTATTTCTCCTTACTAGTGTATAATTAAATGATAAAACCACTAACATTGTTTCTTGTCTAATTATAATATTCATAAATTATCATCTTTTAAATTTTTATTTCCTTTATATTTTTTATTGATTTTGGTGGTATATTATAGTCAATTAAATTTTTTTCTAACCAAATAAGGTCAATCCACTTATTAAATTTATATCCTATATTATGATATATGCCCACTTCTTTAAATCCATGAGATTTATGAAAATTTATACTTTTATCATTAGGTATTGCGATTGCTGCATAAGCATTATAATAACCTTGTTGTTTTAATATGGAAAACAAAGTATTATATAATTCTGTACCAATTTTTTTACCATGATAATTACTATCAATATACACAGATAAATCTACATCATAACAATAAGCAGCTCTTTGTGCATGTTTTGAAGCATAAGCATATCCAACTATTTTTTTATCTACTTCATATACTATATATGGTAAAGTTTCGCTTATACTAATAATTCTTTTTTCAAATTCCAATATACTAGGTACTTCATATTCAAATGAAACAATAGTATTTTTTACATAAGTTGCATATATATTTAAAATTTCTTCTGTATCATTTAAATTTGCAAATCTAATCATAATAATTCCCCTAAACTAATTATTTTCTAAATAAATCTTTTGTTGTCAAACCATTTTGTTTAGCCATTTTACCCCACATAATATTTCCAAATAATTTAAACATAAATCTTGGAAAATTAGGAGAGATAAAAATATTTTCATCACAACAATTATTTAAAATATTAGTTCCTAAATTATTTAATGCTCTACCTAAATTTTTTTTAGGGCCATGACCTAAAGGTATAGATTTTGTTAAATTTAACATTTCTCCTCCACCAACTCCAACACCTTGACCAAAAGTAAAACCAACTTTTTTACACCAATTTTCTATAATAGAAATTGCTATATGTGTTTGGTTTCCTTCAAAAAAACCACAATTAACTATTGTATAAACAATAATATTTTTCTTGGGTTTCAATTTAAAATGTTTTTCACATTCAATTAAAAACTTTAAAAAATTAGCAGGTAATCCATCAACATAAAGAGGGAAAGCAAATATTAATGTGTCACAATCATAAATACAATCTAAATTGTTAAATATATTTTTATTTACTTTTAATTCTTTTATATCTGAATTTTTATTATATATAATTTCTTTTAAATCTGAAAGTAAAACAGCTGAATTACTTTCTTTGACTCTAGGACTACCATTTATCAATGCTATTTTCATAATATCACCTTTTTTAGACCTTCCATATTTTTATAAAATTTGATGGAACAACTATGTGCATTAAGATTTAATTTATTAGCTTTAATTAAATTTTTAGCTGTTACTTTTTCTTCACAACTTATGTTACCATATAAATGATAAATTAATTTTATTTGTTTATTATATCTACTTTTATGATGCATTTCACCATTACGTATAACAAGATAAGGGTGAACATAACTAATACTACGGTCAAGTACATTTTTAACAAAAGGACTTAATCCACCATAGAAACATTCACTAATAATAATTAATTCATCACATTTAGAAATTAATTTACCCATGTTTTTATAATCATCATTAATTATACATGTTGAAGGTGTTTTAATCCAACAACCAAAACAACCAATACAGTTATGAATTTCTTTTTCATTTGAAATTACTTTAATATTTTTATCAATAGATGGAAGTAAATAATTAAAATAATCGTTTGTTAAATCATGTAATAATAGATTCATAAATATTTCCCCTTTTTATTTTTATAAACTATTTATATTTAAATGGAAAATTATAATTTTCAACTAATTTATGAAAATTATTTTCCCAAAGTTTAAAATCTTCTAATTTTAAATTACCACAAAACTGTAATCCACTTGGTTCAAATGAAACCCACAACCAAAATTCATCTTTATCATCTTCCCCAAACCATGTTGCACAAGGAGTATAGCCAATAAAATACGGTAATTTATTAAAAATAATATCTAAATTTTTATAATCATCTTGTGTAAATTCATATTCATCAAACATATATACTCTATCAATAAATAAAACTTCATTAGTTACTTTAAAACTATTATTATAGTAATGAATATTTTCTATTAATTTTAATTTTTTCATTATATCATGTCTCCAAAATAGCTTGTTACGATTTATATTTTCTAAAATTTCTATTATTCTATGTTTATTAATTGATTCAAAAACTTTTTGTTCTGCTTCAAATAAAATCTCTTTTCTTAGCAAAACTTTCTTCTCAATAAACTCAAGTTTAAAATAGTCAAAATTATCACAAACCCAATATAAGTAAATATCTGATATGTATTTATATTTACGAGAGGTTTCTACTTTTTGAAGATGTAAGATATTTTCTCCATTTTCATAACATAATCCCAATTCAGAAGGGTCTAATTCATAAAAATTGTTATGAATTACTTTCCAATTAGTATTCAATCTAAGTGGTTGAAGTTTGAATTTAGGTTGTTCACTATATTTACATAAATAATTTTCAAGCATATATATAATTTCATCTTTATTTTTACAGTTTTCAAAATACTCTAAAGGCTTCTCCCTAAGGTCTATATCATTAATTACTTCTAATGCAAAACTACCATCTAGTGAAAATTCGGGATACCAACCCAAATAAATATCTATTTGATAGTTTTCTTGTGTAATTGATAATCCTAATATATCTTCTGAAAGTTCAAAATATTCTTTTAAGTCTTCTGATGTTGATATATCTTTATCTTCTAATTTATTAAAATCAATTTGCCACCCTGAGGGTATTCTAAGGGGCTGTAATTTAAACATTTTCCTAGTTCCTTTACTTATAAAATATTTAATAAATCTGATATTTTTTCAATGCAGATATAATCTTCATGTTTATATCCTTTTTCTTTACGATTTATTAATACAGGTTGAATACCAATTTTTTTTGCACCTTCTAAATTTTTAATAGAATCATCAACAAATATTGTTTGATTAGCTTCAATCCCCATTGTTTCTATTGCATGAGCATACATTTTTTGATTAGGTTTAAAAATACCTAAATTACAGCTAAAAGTTATAGAACTAAAATAATTATAGATACCAGTATCTTCTAATATTCTTTTGGTAGATGGCCATGTATCAGATATAATACCAAGTTTATATTTTTCTCTAAGTTGTTTCAGAGTATCTTTTACATCATCATAGAAAATATAATTTTCATTATTATAAACTCTATCAAGAGCAATTTGTTCAATTTGTTCAGATGAAAATTGAAATTCTGGCAATAAATCAAACATCATAGTATAAAATTTTTTAAATTGTTCAAGTTCTTCAATTTCACTTAAAACTAGATGATTACTATCTAAAAAAGCCATACACTTTTTATATATACTTTCTTGTCTTTCTTTAGTAATTAAAGAAAATGTATTTTTATTTGCATATTCAATAATTTTTTTTGTTATCATCCAATCCCCTGTAGCTGGATAATTTATGGTCCATCCAATATCTAAAAATATACCTTTTACTGGTTTTATTATCATATGTTTCTCCTTTAATATTTTATTTAAATTGATTTAATTATTGTTATTGCAATTATGATAACTCATATCTCCGTCTTTATTATTAAAGCAAATATCAGATGGATGTTTTCCACTCATTCCAAATTGTTTACGAATTTCATAAAGTTTTTGCACTTGGGATTGTGATAATTCTTGTGGTCCTCCTAATTGTTTTGATATGTATAGTAAATTTGCATAAAATTCTAAGGACTCCATTTTGTGATATGCATTTAAAAGAGATTCACCATATGTTAATGCACCATGGTTTTCAAGAAGAATTGCATCATAATGTTGTAAATATTTTGATATTGCATCTGGTATTTCATTTGTTGAAGGCGTTCCATATTCAGCAATAGGAATACAACCAAGGGTTATAACTGCTTCTGGTATAATTGGTTGAGTTAATGGAATACCAGCTATAGCAAAAGCAGTTGCATACATTGGATGTGCATGAACTACTGAATTTACATCAGCTCTTTCTTTATATATACGCATATGCATTTTAATTTCAGAAGAAGGTTTAAAATTCCCATTTGCTTGTATTACTTCACCATCAATATTTACTTTGCAAATATAATCTGGTGTCATAAATCCTTTACTAACTCCTGTAGGTGTACATAAAAATTCACTCTCATTTAATTTTACTGATATATTTCCATCATTAGCAGCAACCATATTTCTATTATAAATTCTTTTACCTATTTCACAAATTTCTTCTTTTATTTGATATTCAGATAACATATTTTTTCCTCCTAAATATTTATATTGTTTATATTTACTGATTTTATTATAACATTTTTTTAATCTTAGTCAACAATGCAAAAATGAATAGATAACTACATTAAATAAAAAAGAATGAAACAATTAAAATAAAAAAATAATTATTTAAAAAATTTAATTTATAAATTAAAGTTGTGTCGCACTTTAAATAAAGTGCGACACAACTTTAATCTAAAAGTAATAACTAATTTGTAATTTTGTTGATTAGTATAAAATCTTATATTAAAATAAATAATAAGTTTAAAATGATTATTATTTATTTGTAATTAAAATTAGGAGAATTTATATATGAAAGATTACAGAGAAATATTTAAAGACATGATAAAAAAATATGATATACATATTAAAAAATGTTTAGATAATGATTTATCTGATTATTGCTATAAAAAAGATATTGATAAAGAATATGGCACATATGATTTAAACTACTATAATAGATTAAGACTTAGTTATGCAATTTTATTTTCACAGGATAGAAATAATATAAATATGGAAGAACTAATTAGAAAATTATTCTGTGAAGAATTAAAAGATAGAAAAACTCGTTCATTTCAAGGTATTGGAACAAATTTATTAATTCTTTCTCAACTATTACATTCTTATCAAAAAGAAGAAGATAAAATTTTATTTGAAGAAGCAACCAACGCTAATTTTGATTGTTATGCAGGATATGAATATGATTTAAAATTATATAATGAAATGTATCCCATTTCAAAAAAAATAGATGAATATGATTTATTTGATTGTATTTATATAGCACATGAATTAATGGAATATAATATTTCAGAACAGTTAATTGATATTTTGGAAGCACAGCGAGATAGTTGGCATATTATTAAAGACAAAAGATTAGAAAATTGGGAAGAACTCAAAAATAGATTCTATTTAGTATGATTTTCTGTATAATAAAAAGCTTTTCAAATAAATATACTTATGATATAATATATTGGATATATCTTTCAATAAGAAGATGGACTACATAAGGAGGTTTAGAAATGAAACATATTAAAACTTTAAATACAACTATTTTAAAAGATACAATAGTTAAAGGTGGTTGTGGCGAATGTCAAACATCTTGCCAATCTGCTTGTAAAACATCTTGTACAGTTGCTAACCAATCATGTGAAAATAAATAGTTAAAATTTTATAATCAACAAACTTTAAAGGGTTCATTGATTATAGTTTTAAATGTAAACTTCTTAAGCAAAGCTTAAGAAGTATTTTATTTGTTTTAAAAATTGAATAATAAAAATTACATAATATAATAAAACAAGGTAAAAATATATAATAAACTTTATATATAGTCAATAAATTGTTTAAGAATGTAAATTAAGGAGATTGTTATATGAAGAAATCACTTTGTTTTATTATATCTATATTTTTATTTAGTACTAATGTTTATGGAAATTCTATAACAGAAGTTCATGCTCTTTCAGCTATACTTATGGATGCTAATACAGGACGAGTATTGTGGGAAAAAAATTCTAAAACTCCTATGTCTATAGCAAGTACTACTAAAATTATGACTGCTATAATAGCACTTGAAAATTCAGATTTAAAAGAAGTTGTAACCGTTAGTAAGAGAGCTGCATCTGCTCCAGAAGTTAAAATGCATTTATCTACAGGTGAAAAACAACGTATGGAAGATTTATTATATGCTCTAATGTTACAATCATCAAATGATGCTGCTGTAGCAATAGCTGAACATATAGGAGGTACTGTAGAAGAATTTTGTAAAACAATGACTGCCAAAGCAAATGAAGTAGGGGCATTAGATACAGTATTTGAAACTCCTAATGGCTTGGATTTAGGTGACCATCATTCTACTGCTTACGATATGGCAATAATAACAAAATATGCACTTAATAATCCTGAATTTGTAAGAATTATAAATACAAAAGAAGTAACAACTCCAGTAAGTGGAGGAGATTTTAAATCTTATTATATAGCAAATACAGATAGATTATTAAGAGAATATGAAGGAGCAAATGGGGTTAAGTCAGGATTTACAAATAAAGCAGGACATTGTTTTGTAGGTTCAGCTGTTAGAGGAGATGTTAAACTTATATCTGTAGTATTAGCTAGCGGTTGGGGAAGTACTGGTAAAAATCAAAAATGGATTGATACTAAATTAGTCTTAGACTATGGTTTTAAGAACTTTAAGCATTTTGAAATACTAAAGAAAAATAATGTAGCCTATGAATTTAATGTTTTAAATTCTCCAACAAAAAAATCAACTGTAGTATATGATGAAGATTTATCACTTTTATTATCTGAACAAGAGAAAGAAAATTTAAAAGTAGAATTAGATATTTCAAATAATATAGAAGCACCAATTGTAAGAAATCAAAAAATTGGTAGTGCTAAAGTATATATTAATGGAGAACAAATAAAAACTATTGATTTATGTACAACAGAAGATATAAGAGAATATAACTTAAAAGACTGGTTAGATAAGATTATAAATTATTTTGTTTTAGGAACTAGATTAAGTAGCTTAAATGAACTTATTGAATTTCTTCCGTTTAAATTAACTAAACATATATAATCTTAAGGAGGGATATTAATTAGACTACAAAAATATTTAGCTGATTGTGGTATATGTTCTAGGCGAAAAGCAGAAGAATATATATTACAAGGTAAAGTTAAAATAAATGATAAAGTTGTAAAGGAACTTGGAACAAAAGTTGATATTAATGACATAATTCTTTTTGATAATAAAAAAGTTGAAATAGAAAATAAAAAAATATATATTATGTTAAATAAACCAGTTGGTTATATTACTACAGTTAAAGACCAATTTAATCGCCCTACTGTTTTAGATTTAATAAAAGATATAAACTTTAGATTAGTTCCAGTAGGTAGATTAGATTATGATACATCAGGACTTTTATTATTAACTAATGATGGTGATTTAGTATATAAAATTACTCATCCCAAACATGATATAAATAAAATTTATATTGCCAAAATACAAGGGATTCCAAATGATAGTGAGATATATAAATTTGAAAATGGATTGTATATTGATAATTATAAAACATCAAAAGCTAAGTTTGAAATTTTAAAAACATTTAAAAATTTTTCTGAAGTAAAAATAACTATACATGAAGGTAAAAATAGACAAGTAAGAAAAATGTGTGATACTATAGGTCACAAAGTAATTGAATTAAAAAGAATATCCATTGGAAATATTTCATTAGGTAGTTTGCCTATTGGACAATTTAGATATTTAACCAAAAAAGAAATTGATTATATAGTTAATTTTTAGGTACAAATTTTTATAAATTACTTGCAGTTATGATTTAAATAATGTAGAATAGAATAGATTTTTATTAAATTTTAATAAACTTGAAGACAAAATACAAACATAAATTATGTTTGTATTTGTAATAGGTTTTAAATTTACTAAGTATAAAATATATTATGTGGAGGTTCAAATAATGAGTACTTTTGAAAAATTAAATGAACTCAATTCCCGTCGTAATGCTATTGAAGGCCTAGATGGTGTTGTAAGAACAAGAATTAAAAATCTTTTAGATGCTAATAGCTTTGTAGAGTTAGGTGCATTTGTAACACATCGTTCTACAGATTTTAATTTGAGTCAAAAGATGACTCCAGCAGATGGCGTTGTAACCGGGTATGGTACTGTTGATGGAAGACTTGTTTATATATATAGTCAAGATATAACAGTATTAAGTGGTTCTATTGGTGAAATGAATGCTAAAAAAATAGGCAAAATTTATGAGCAAGCGCTCAAAATGGGAGCACCAGTAATAGGAGTATTAGATTCTAAAGGTGTTCGACTTGAAGAAGGATTGGATAGTTTAGAAGGTTACGGTGAAATATTTAAATACCAATCCATGGCTTCAGGAGTTATACCTCAAATAAGTGTGATATTAGGCAGTAGCTTAGGAATTAATTCTATAATCCCATCTTTATCAGATTTTGTCTTTATGGAACAAAAAAATTCTAAAATGTTTATTAATAGCCCTAATACATTAGATGGATTTGAAGGAAAAACAATTACTATTGAACAAATGGGAAGTGCAGATGTTCATAGTAAACAAACAGGATTAGCACATTTTTGTTTTGAAAATGAAGATGCTTGTTTAAATGGAGTAAGAGAGCTTTTGAATTTTTTACCATCTAACAATTTAGAAGATGCTCTTTTAAATGGTATGGCTGATGACTTAAATAGAATAGATGAAAATTTAAATAATGTATTAGATATGGATATTATTTTTGATGTTAGAATTATAATAGAATCAATCTCTGATAGTGGTCGATTTTTAGAAGTAAAAAAAGAATTTGCTATGAATATTATAACAGGATTTTCATATCTTAATGGTTCTACAGTTGGTATAATAGCTAATCAGTCAATATATGATAATGGAATATTAGATATTAAAGCTTGTAATAAAGCAGTGGAATTCATCACTTTCTGTGATGCATTTAATATACCTATTATTACATTAACAGATACTTCAGGTTATAAAACTATTTTAAGTGAAGAATTAAATGGACTTACAAAAAATATAGCTAAATTAGTATTTGCTTTTACTAATGCTACTGTACCTAAAATAAATATCATTATAAGACAAGCATTTGGAAGTGCATATTTAATAATGAATAGTAAACATATAGGAGCAGATATAGTATATGCATGGCCTAACGCTCAAATTTCATTAATGGAAGCAGAAGCTGCAATCAATGTTATATACTCTAATGAATTAAAATCAGCAGATAAAGCTTTAAAAATAGAAGAATATAAACAAAATTCAAGTGCATACGCATCAGCTAAAAGAGGTTATGTTGATGATATAATAGAACCATCTCAAACACGAAAATATTTAATAACTACTCTTGAAATGCTTGAAAGTAAAAGAGAGAATAGACCTGCTAAAAAACATAGCAGTATAAGTTTTTAGGAGGTAGCTATTATGATGGAAGGATTAGGAACAACAGTTGTTGGTATGTTCACAGTATTTGCTGTTTTAACTGTATTATGTGGTGTTTTATATCTTTTAAGATTTGTAAATGTAGAAAAAAAAGATAAAAATATTAGTGAAAAACCTTTAGAACTACCAAAACCACCTGTTGAAATAAAAGAAGAAATATTAGTAGAAGATGAAGTAGATGATACCGAATTAGTAGCTGTTATTACTGCTACAATAGCAATGATGTTAGATACAAGTTCTGATAAATTACGAATTAAATCTATTACCAAAGTTAAAAATTGGAATAGTACAGCAAGACGTGAACAACAACGTAATACTATTTAATGGAAGGAGATTTTTATAATGAAAAATTTTAGAGTAACTGTTAACGGAAATACATATGACGTAGCAGTTGAAGAATTAGATGCTACAAGTGTACAAACTCCGGTACAATCACAAGTACAAAAGCCAGTAGTACAAACTAAAACACCAGCTGAAGCAAAGCAAACAACTGCACCAGCTTCTGCACAAAAAATAAACTCACCTATGCCAGGTACAATTTTAGATATAAAAATTAAAGAGGGAGATACTGTTACAAAAAATCAGTTAGTTGTGGTACTTGAAGCTATGAAAATGGAAAATGAAATAGTAACACCTTTTGCAGGTAAAGTAGTATCTATTAATACTACAAAAGGTGCAGTTGTTAATTCAGGTGACCTTCTTTTATCAATAGCAGAATAAGTATGCTTGCTAAAACAATATAAATATTTGGAGGGTGACGGCATGGATTTTTTCAATATGCTTAAAGAAGCATTTGTTGGATTTTTTCAAACATCAGGGTTTTTAGCATTAGATTATAAAAGTGTAATTATGATATGCGTAGCCTTGTTTTTTATGTATTTAGCAATTGCAAAACAATATGAACCATTACTATTATTACCTATCTCTTTTGGAATGTTACTTGTTAATTTACCATTAAATGGTTTGATGAGTGAACCTGTAGGTAAACAAGTTGGCGGTATGCTTCAATATCTTTATATGGGTAATAAATTAGGTATATTTCCTCCTCTTATATTTATGGGAGTGGGAGCAATGACCGATTTTGGTCCTCTTATTGCAAATCCTAGAAGTATACTTTTAGGAGCTGCTGCTCAATTTGGTATATTTACATCATTTTTAGGAGCAATATTATTAGGTTTTATTACAACAGAAGCTGCTGCTATTGGTATTATAGGTGGAGCAGATGGACCTACAGCTATATATTTAGCAACAAAACTTGCACCTAATTTATTAGGACCTATAGCAGTTGCGGCGTATTCATATATGGCACTTGTTCCCGTAATACAACCTCCTATAATGAAATTTTTAACAACCAAAGAAGAACGTTCTATACAAATGGAACAGTTAAGACCAGTATCAAAATTAGAAAAAATATTATTCCCAATAATAGTTACTATCTTAGTAATATTACTTATACCTAGTTCTTCTTCACTTATAGGTATGCTTATGTTAGGTAATTTATTTAAAGAATCAGGAGTAGTACCAAAATTAGTTCATGCTGCATCAGAAACATTAATGTATATTATAACAATATTTATTGGAGTTACAGTTGGTGCAACTTCAAGTGCAGAAGCATTTTTAAATCCTAAAACATTAGGAATATTAGCACTTGGCTTAGCAGCATTTTGTATAGGTACAGCAAGTGGAGTATTATTTGGTAAACTTATGTGTAAATTAACAGGTGGAAAAATAAATCCTTTAATTGGAGCTGCTGGAGTATCAGCAGTACCTATGGCAGCACGTGTTGTACAAAAAGTAGGACGTGAAGAAAATCCAAATAACTACTTACTTATGCACGCTATGGGACCTAATGTAGCTGGCGTTATAGGTTCAGCAATTGCAGCAGGAATATTTTTAACACTTTATGGACCAAAATAAAAAACGAAATATTATAAAAGTAGAGAAGCTTTAAAAAAGGAGGAATCTATTTGAAACCAGTTAAAATAACAGATACAACATTTAGAGATGGTCAACAATCTTTAATTGCAACACGAATGAGGATAGAAGAAATAATGCCCATAATTGATAAAATGGATAGTGCAGGATTTTATTCTATGGAAGTATGGGGAGGAGCTACTTTTGATTCTTGTTTAAGATTTTTAAAAGAAGACCCATGGGAAAGACTTAGACTAATCCGTTCTAAAGTTAAGAATACAAAATTACAAATGTTACTTAGAGGACAAAATATTTTAGGATATAAAATGTATCCTGATGATGTGGTAGAATATTTTATTCAAAAGAGTATAGCTAATGGTATTGATATAATACGTGTATTTGATGCATTAAATGATATTAGAAACTTAGAAACATCAGTTAAAGCAATAAAGAAAGAAAATGGTCATGCACAGCTTGCTATATCTTATACTTTAAGTGAGGTTCACACTTTAGAATATTATACTAAATTAAGTAAAGACTTAGAAAACTGTGGAGCTGATTCAATATGTATTAAAGATATGGCAGGTTTATTAGTTCCTAAAGATGCAACAGAACTTGTAAAAATATTAAAAGAAACTGTAAAAGTACCAATAGAAGTACATAGCCACTATACAAGTGGAGTTGCTGCTATGTCGTACTTAAAAGCAGTTGAAGCTGGAGCAGATATAATAGATACTGCTATGTCCCCTTTTGCACTTGGAACTTCTCAACCCGCAACAGATGTAATGGTAAAAACTTTTGAGGATACAGAATTTGATACAGGAATTAATTCTTCTATATTAAAAGAAATATCAGATTATTTAAAACCACTACGCGAAAAAGCTATTGAGGAAGGTTTATTAAGTACTAAAGTTTTGGGAACAGATATAGAAACATTAATTTACCAAGTTCCAGGGGGTATGCTTTCAAACCTTGTATCACAACTTAAACTTCAAAAAGCAGAAAACAAATATGAAGAAGTTTTAAAAGAAATACCAAAAGTTCGTGCTGATTTAGGATATCCTCCACTTGTTACTCCAACAAGTCAAATTGTTGGTACTCAAGCAGTTATGAATGTACTTTCAGGTGAAAGATATAAAGTAGTTCCAAAAGAAACAAAAGCATTAGTTAGAGGAGAATATGGAAAAACTCCTGTAATTATTTCTGATGAAATAAAAAATAAAATAATAGGTAATGAAGAAGTAATTACTTGTAGACCTGCTGACAATTTAGAACCAGGACTTAAAAAAGCAGAAGAAGAAATGAAACAATATAAAGAGCAAGACGAAGATGTTTTATCATATGCTTTATTTCCTCAAGTAGCAGAAGAATTTTTTAAATTTAGGCAAGCACAAAAATATAAGATAGATCCCTTAATTGCAGATATTAACAATAAGATATATCCAATATAATATTTGATTTTACAAAAATTACTACTAAAGATTACTTGAAAAATATAAGAGAATGAATTAAAATATATGTAACAAAGTAATATTGAAATTTTTATAATAATATTCAAAATATTAGAAATTATTAAATACTTTATGGGGTGGTTTTTTAACACCCCAAAATTTTTATTATGAGGTAATAAAATGGAAACGAAAGATGATTTATTGATAAATATAAGCAATAAGATGTCAACTTTAAGTAAAGGACAAAAGCTTATAGCTAACTATATATTGTCACATTATGATAAAGCAGCATTTTTAACAGCTGCTAAACTTGGTGAAATAGTAGGGGTTAGTGAGTCCACAGTCGTTAGGTTTGCTAATGAATTTAATTATGATGGTTACCCTAAATTACAGAAAGCATTAGAAGAATTAGTTAAAAATAAATTAACAACTGTACAAAGAATTAGTCTTACATCAGATAAAATTTTTAATAAACAAAAATCTATTTTAAAAATTGTGTTACAAGAGGAATTAGAAAATATAAGAAGTACTTTAGAAGAAATAGATGAAATAGATTTTGAAAAATCAGTAGATGTTATATTAAATAGTAAAAAAATTTATATACTTGGAATAAGAAGTTCTGGAGCATTAGCAAGTTTTTTAGGTTTTTATCTAAATTTAATTTTTGACAATATAACTTTAGTATATACAAATAGTGCTAGCGAAGTTTTTGAACAAATGTTAAGAATAGAAAAGAATGATGTAGCAATAGGAATAAGTTTTCCAAGGTACTCAAAAAAAACTGTTAAAGCAATGGAATATGCTAATTCTAAAGGGGCTACTGTTATTGCTATAACAGATAGCAAAAAATCACCTCTTATTAAATATTCACATTTATGTTTATTAGCTAAAAGTAATATGGTATCATTTGTTGACTCACTTGTAGCACCAATGAGTGTTATAAATGCATTACTTGTAGCAATTAGTATGAGAAAGAAAGAGCAAATATCTCATAATTTTGAGCAATTGGAAAATATATGGAATGAATATCAAGTTTACAATAATGAAAATGAATTTTATGATTAAAATACTTAAAGGAAGAATTATATATTAATATAGGTGTTATTATGAAAAAAAAGGTAGTTGTAATTGGTGGTGGAGCTTCTGGGATGATAGCAGCAGGAATTGCTGGAAGCAGAGGATTAGATGTTTATTTAATAGAAAAGAATAATAAGTTAGGTAAAAAATTATATATTACAGGTAAGGGAAGATGTAACTTAACAAATTCAGGTGATATCCCAAATTTTATGGATAACATACCAACTAATCCATACTTTTTATATAGTTCTTTTTATAATTTTAGTAACTTAGATACTATTAAATTTTTTGAAGATTTAGGTGTACCTATAAAAGTTGAAAGAGGAGGTAGAGTATTCCCTAATTCCGATAAATCAGAAGATATTATAGAAGCTTTAAAAAATTTTTTAAAAAAAAATAAAGTCAAAATATATTATGATGAAAAAGTAGAAAAATTATTCATTAAAGACAAAAAAATTATGTGTATAGATACAAACAAACGAAAAAATTTTTCTGTTGATAGTGTAATTATTGCAACAGGAGGTTTGTCATATCCCAATACAGGTTCTACAGGAGATGGTTATAAACTAGCAAAATCTGTAGGTCATAATATAACAAAATTATATCCTTCATTAGTTCCATTAACTATTAAAGAACAATGGTGTAGTGAATTGCAAGGTTTAAGTTTAAAAAATATATCTATTTGTATTAAGGATAATAAAGATAAAATAATATATAAAGATTTTGGTGAACTATTATTTACACATTATGGAGTATCAGGTCCTGTTATATTAAGTGCAAGTAGAAGTGTTATAACAAACATAAAAGATTTAAAATTAGTCATAGATTTAAAACCAGCATTAGATGAAAAAACTTTAGATAATCGAATACTTAGAGATTTTGAAAAAAATAAAAATAAATCATTCAAAAATTGTTTAGATGATTTATTACCACAAAAACTTATACCAATTATAATACTTCTATCAAATATATATCCTGAAAAAAAAGTAAATGAAATAACAAAAGAAGAACGAAAAAATTTATGTTTTATTATAAAAAACTTATCTCTTAGTATAAATGGAATTAGAGGTTATAATGAAGCCGTTATTACTATGGGTGGAATTGATGTAAAAGAGGTTGAACCATCAACAATGAATTCAAAACTTATAGAGAATTTATATTTTGCAGGAGAAATTTTAGATGTAGATGCATACACAGGTGGGTATAATTTACAAATTGCATTTTCTACAGGATATACAGCGGGAATAAATGCGTAAATTTATAAAAAAATAGGTCTAATTTATCATTAAGAAAATTCTATTTTTATGATATTATTATATTATAAAGTTCATTTAATAAAAAGAATATTAATTTTCTATTTACTTTATGCAAAAATATATCTATAATGTTATTAAAAATAATTAATATATGATAAATTAGGAAAGGAGGAACTATATGATTTATAGTAACATGTTTTCGCAGGTTAATGTTCTAGAAAAAGCGTTAAATGCTACCTCATTAAGACATCAGATTATTACTAATAATATTGCTAATGCTGATACCCCTGGATATAAAAAGCAAACTGTTAAGTTTGAAGAATATTTACGTAAAGAATTAGATTCAAAAAATGGTGATACAAAGTTAATAAATTTAAATGCCTTAAATAGTAATGTTGTATTAGAAAATGCACAATATTCCATACGAATGGATGATAATAATGTTGACATAGATGTTGAGATGGTAGAAAGATCAAAAAATAATATTAAAAATTCAGCACTAACGGAAAGCATAACAAGTAATTTTAAAAGAATAAGTACTGTATTGAATACTATGAAATAGGGGGGTTTTTGATGTCATTTTTTGGAGCAATGGATATAAGTGCTACCGGTTTAACAGTTCAACGATTAAGAATGGATATAATATCACAAAATTTAGCCAATGTAGATACTACTAAAACAGAAGCAGGAACAGCTTATAAAAGAAAATCTATTTTAATACAAGAAAAACAAGATCCTAAATCATTCGCATCTTATTTAGCAACTAGTATGAATGCTAATGCTATTAATACAAATTCAACTAAAGTCGGTAATGGCGTTAAAGCTACTAAGATTATAGAAGATGAAACAGAGGGGCCTAAAGTTTATGATCCAACTCACCCTGATGCAGATGAAGATGGATATGTTACTATGCCAAATGTAAACTCTGTTACTGAAATGGTCAATATGATTTCTGCCAATAGATCATATGAAGCTAATATTACTGCTTTAAATACCACTATTGAAATGGCTAATAAGGCATTATCAATTGGAAAATAAGATATATCTATCAATATAGACATTTGTACTTATAAAATATGCTAATATAATTTTACTTTGTAAAATATAACATAAAACAAATTAAAATAAGAATACTAAAAATTTATAATTAATATAAATTTTTGCTAGTAGTTAAAAAAATATGAATTGAGGGAAAATAATGAGTATTGATATTAATAGTATTTCATTAAATGGACAACTAATAAATAATAATACAAAAGTAGTTAATAATGAAGTTGATAAAACTACAATATTTGAAGATTTTTATAATTCTGCAATTAATTTATACAAACAAACAAATAATTTACAAATTGAAGCTGATAAATTTCAATTAGATATAGCAGCAGGAAAATCAGATGATATTAACGGATTAATGATAGCACAACAAAAAGCTGAAATAGCACTTCAATTTACTGCACAAATAACAAATAAAGTTATAGAAAGTTATCGAGAAATTTTAAGAATTCAAATTTAGTATTCTTAAAAAGATTAAAAACTTTTATGTGCAGAAATGAGGTGAATAAATGCAAGAAAGTATTAAAAGAGGTTTAGATGCATTAAACACTAGATGGAATGCATTCTCTTTAAGACAAAAAGTACAGATAATATCAATAGTTATAGTTTTGTTGATTGCTCTTGGGCTTACAATAGCATTAACTACAAAACCTAATACAAAAATGTTGGTTGATGATTCAAATCCCAAAACAATATATCTATTAAAAGATGAGTTATCAAAATCTAATATAAAAAGTAAGATAGAACGAGGAGAAACTGCACTTTCTGTTTCAGAAAAAGATTATGAAGCAGCCAAATCGATACTAATACAATCTGACATTACAGATGATTCTTTTACATTTGCTGATTCCTTAGATGCAACAAGTATGGGTACAACTTCTGAACAAAGAAAACATATTCAAGTTTTTGAAGCAGAAAATCGAATGGAAAGACATCTTGCAACTCTCCAAGGAATAGAGAAAGCAGAAGTTAAGTTATCTATTCCATCAGATACTAACTTTTATATTGAATCTAAACAAAAAGCTTCTGCTTCTGTAATACTTAAATTAACTCGTGAATTATCAGATGAGCAAATAAATGGTGTTGTTCAATTTGTTAAGACATCAGTAAAAGGACTTGATAAAGAAAATATAACGATTTTGGATGATAAATCAAATATACTTTATTCAGGTGAAGAAAATTCTGGTAGTATAGCATCTAGTCAACTTAAAATAGAGTTAAAAAGAAAAAGTGAACTTGAAAAAGATATTAAGCAATTATTTGGATTACAATTTGAAGATGTTAAAGTAACCGTTAATCCCAAATTTAATTGGGCAACAGAAACTAGTATCCAAGAAAAATATCAAACTCCTGATCCTGAATCTAGTAAAGGTATACCCATAAAGGAGGATACAAGTAGTTCAAGCTATAAAGGTGGTGTAAATGGTGAAGAGCCAGGAACGGGTACTAATGGTGGAGATATAACTCAATATCCTAATGGTAATCCTAATGGTTCAGAAGCTAAAACAGATGAAAAAAAAGTTGACTATGCCTTAGATAAGCAAATTATAACCACTGAAAAGCAAAGTGGAGAATTAATTGCTCAAGATTCTTCTGCTGCTATAGTAGTATCTAATTATGTAATTTATGACCAAGCAGAATTAGAAAAAGCAGGAGAATTAGATAATATTACATGGACACAATATCAACAACAAATCAAAAGTCAATTAGTACCACTAACTATTGATGATGCAATTATAAATAATATTGCAAAAGCAACTGGTTTTCCACCAGAAAATATATCAGTAATAGGATATGCATTACCTAAATTTATTCATAAACCAATAGTTAAAAAACCAATCGACCAATATGTAGCACTTACAATATTAGTTGCACTTTTAGGATTATTAGCATTTGCATTAATTAGAAAAACTGCTCCAGCAGAAATTACAGAAATTACACCTGAAGTTTCTATAACAGGAGTATTAGACCGTGTAGGTGATAAAATAAATGAATATGTACCACCTATTGACTATGATTCTGAATCAGAAATTAAGAAACAAATAGAACAATTTGTTGACCAACGTCCAGAAGCAGTTGCACAATTACTTAGAAATTGGTTAAGTTCAGATTGGGAGTGATAAAAAATGGCTGTTAAAACCGACCTTACAGGAAAAGAAAAAGCTGCTATGCTTTTAATTGCACTTGGACCAGAAAAATCAGCTAAAATTTTTAAACATTTAAAAGAAGAAGAAATAGAACAATTAACATTAGAAATAGCCAATATTCGTTCTGTTTCTCCTGAAACAAAAGAAATGATTTTAAAAGAATTTTATGAAATATGTCTTGCACAAGAATATATTGTTGAAGGTGGTATTTCTTATGCTAAAGATATACTTGAAAAAGCATTAGGTGCTGAAAGGGCTATGGAAGTAATAAATAGATTAACTGTTTCATTACAAGTTAGACCATTTGATTTTATGAGAAAAACAGATGCTACTCAATTAATTAACTTTATACAAAATGAACATCCACAAACTATAGCATTAATATTATCATATTTAAAACCTAATCAATCTTCAATGGTAATATCTGCTCTATCACCTGAAAAACAAGCTGATGTTGCAAGGAGAATAGCATTAATGGACAGAACATCACCAGATATAATTAAAGAAGTAGAAAGAGTTTTAGAAAAGAAATTATCAGCACTTGTTACAGAAGATTATACTGCAGTTGGTGGTATTGATTCTATAGTTGAAATTCTTAATGCTGTTGATAGAGGAACTGAAAAACACATCATGGAAACTCTTGATATAGAAGATACAGAATTAGCAGAAGAAATTAGAAAACGTATGTTTGTATTTGAAGACATCCTTACACTTGATAGCAGATCAATTCAACGTGTTCTTAGAGATGTTGATACTAATGATTTAACAATAGCTCTTAAAAATGCTAACGAAGAAGTTAAAAATGTTATATTAAATAATATGTCAAAACGTTCAGCAACAATGATAAGAGAAGAAATGGACTTTATGGGACCTGTAAGGGTTAGAGATGTAGAAGAAGCACAACAAAAAATAGTTAATATTATTAGAAAATTAGAAGAATCTGGTGATATTATTATTTCACGTGGTGGAGGGGATGAGATTATTGTCTAATATAATCAAATCAACTAGAATTAATGTTTCTCAAGTTGACAAGTATAATATTGAAATCCCTGTTATGCCTAAAAATATTGATAATACTACAGAAAGCGTTAAACAAAAAGATAATATTAATGAAGTTAACAAAATTGAGTTAAATGTAAATAAATCTAAAGAAATAATACAACAAGCCAAAGAAGAGGCACAGTTCATAATACAACAAGCTGAAGAAGAAGCACAGTTCATAATACAACAAGCTAAAAATGATGCTGAATTTAAAGCTCAACAAATATTAGAAAACGCACAAAATGAAGGATACAATTTTGGATATAATTCAGCAATTGAAGAAGTTAATATGTTAAAAATGCAGGTTCAAAAAGAATTAGAATTAGCAATTCTTGAAAAGGAAGAAACATTAAATTCTATAGAACCAGAAATAATAAATTTAACTTTAAAAATTTCTAAAAATATTTTTGGTGAAATGTTGAAGATAAATCCTCAGATAATTATATTATTAATAAAAAAAGGATTGTCTCAAGTTAATACCTCTGGTAAAATATTCATACATGTATCTAAAGATGATTATGCTATAGCTCAACAAAATATAACAGAGCTTGAAGATTTTATTGGTAGCCGAGTAGAATTAGAAATATTAAGAGATTTAGACTTAGATAAAGGAGATTGTATTATTGAAACTCAATTTGGAAATGTAGACTGTAGTTTTGAACAACAATTTGAAAGTATAAAAAATGAATTAATATATATTTTAGAAAATAGGTGATAACTTGAAAGTCATAGATTTTTCAAAATATGATACAGTATTTAAAACTGAACATATTAAGCATTTAGGAAGAGTTACTCAAGTTGTAGGCTTAACTACAGAATCATTAGGACCGATTTGTAATGTTGGAGATGTGTGTACTATAAGAATGAATAAACATAGTGAACCTACTCTCTCAGAAGTAGTTGGATTTAAAGATAATAAAATATTGCTTATGCCTTTAGGAAATATGGATGGGGTTGGTCCTGGAAGTGTTGTTGAAGCTACAGGTTTGCCATTAGGAGTTAGAGTAGGTGAGCAATTATTAGGTAGGGTTTTAGATGGATTAGGGCATCCTATAGATGGACTGGGTGAAATTGAATCAGATTTATTTTATCCTACAGAAAAACAAGCACCAGATCCTATGAAAAGAATTAGAATTAAAGATGTAATGCCATTAGGTGTTAAAGCAATTGATGGATTACTAACTATTGGAAAAGGTCAAAGAGTTGGTATATTTGCAGGTAGTGGAGTTGGTAAAAGTACATTAATGGGTATGATAGCAAGAAATACTAAGGCTGATATAAATGTTATAGGTTTGATTGGTGAACGTGGTAGGGAACTTAAAGATTTCTTAGAAAAGGACTTAGGAGAAGAAGGACTTAGACGTTCTGTAATTGTTGTAGCAACATCAGATAAAGAATCCCTTATTAGATTAAAAGCAGCACAAGTATCTACTGCTATAGCAGAATACTTTAGAGATCAAGGTAAAGATGTTCTTTTGCTTATGGACTCACTAACGAGATATTCAATGGCACAAAGAGAAGTTGGGCTTGCTATTGGAGAACCTCCTGTTTCAAAAGGATATACACCTTCTGTTTTTTCAGCAATGCCAAAATTATTAGAAAGAGCTGGAACATCTGAAAAAGGATCTATCACAGGATTATATACAGTATTAGTTGATGGAGATGACCTTACAGAACCAATAACAGATACAGCAAGAGGTATATTAGATGGACATATTGTATTATCAAGAAAAATAGCAAACTCAAATCATTATCCAGCAATAGATGTTTTAGCTAGTGTGTCTCGTGTAATGAGTGATATTGTAACTAAAGAACATAAAAAAATAGCATCTGAAATAAAAAAAAATATGGCAATATATTCAGAAGCAGAAGACCTTATAAATATAGGAGCATACATAAGAGGAAGTAATCCTGACATAGACATGGCAATAGAGAAAAATAAGATGATAAAAGAATTTTTATTACAAGAAGTAGATAAAAAAGTAGAATTTACAGAAGTAATGAAAATAATGCAAAATATAATAAGTTAAAGGAGAGAACAAATTTGGCTAAATTTAAGTTTAGACTTCAGGGTTTTCTCGGTGTAAAAGAAAAAATAGAAGAGCAGAAAAAAAATGAATATGGAAAAGCTGTAAAAACATTGGAAGAAGAAAACAAAAAAAAAGAAATTTTAATAAATCAACATTCTAATGTTTTAATGGAATTGAAATTAAAAATAAATGATGGAACAAATTTTAATGAATTGCAACAATATAAAAATTTCTTATCATATCTTTTGAATAAAATTAAACAACAAGAAATATTAATTAGTAATGCTCAAAAAACAGTTGATAAAAAAAGAGAAGAATTAGTGACATCAATGAAAGAAAGAAAAATGCTTGAAGTTTTAAAAGAAAAAGAATATATTGAATATGTAAAAGAAGAGAAAAAATCAGAACAAAAAATAATAGACGAAATAGTAAGTTTTAAATATAATAAATAATAAAATTTATTAACCACCTGAGTTGGGAGGTTTTGTATAATGCCAAAGACTGTAGAAAATGAGAAATCTATAGAAAATGAAGTGTCAACAAATGAGCAGCAAAATCAACAAGAAGACATTATTCCTAAAACAAAGAAAAGCAAATCAGGAGTTGTAACACTTATAATAGGATTATTATTTTTTCTTATAATAACAGGTTCTTTAGTTGCTATATTAGGATTTAATGCTTTTAATATACGTGAAAAGTACTTAAGAAGTACAATGGAAAAAATT
The DNA here is from genome assembly GCA_964638835.1 of uncultured Eubacteriales bacterium. Lineage (GTDB taxonomy): Bacteria > Bacillota > Clostridia > Lachnospirales > CAZQDT01 > CAZWZB01. The sequence continues at coordinate 32,263 of CAZWZB010000020.1, forward strand.
CCTATAGTTAGAATGCTTTTATCTCCTGTAGAAGAAGGAAGTGAAACTTCAGTTCCAGTAGCTGAAAATGTTAACGATTTAAAAAATAAAATTTTAGAATTAGAAAAACAAGTAGAATTACAAAATAATACTATTAACACTTTATCAAAAGATAATGATGATTTAAATTTAGAAAATAAAAGACTTAAAGAAATTGAGTCTATGCAGGCAGATTTTAAAAAGCAAAAAGAAGAATTTGATAATCTTATAGCTTTAAATGATCCTACAGCATATTCTACTTTTTATGAAAAAATAGCCCCTGAAAATGCAGAAAATCTTTATGTTACAGCAAAAATATCAGCTGAACAAAAAAGAGAGTTGAAAAAATATACAGAAACTTTTGAAGAAATAGATGCGGATACAGGTGCTAAAGTTTTAGAAGAAATGATTATAGCAGATATAGATTTAGTTGTTCTTATATTGAAAAATGTAACTACTGAACAAAGAGCTAAATTAATAGCTGGTATGGGTACAGAAAATGCTGCTAAGGTAGTAAAATATCTTGCACCACAAACAATAAATTAACAAGTTACCATTGAAAGGAGGTGAGAAAAGTGGATATAAATTCTATGTTTTTAAACAATATGAAATTTTCATTTAATAACTTAAAAAATAACATTCAAACTAACAATTCTAGTAACTCTTTATCATTTAGTAATCAATATGAAAATTATAAAAATCAATATGAAAATAAAAATGTTGATAACAAAAATACTATAGATGAAAAAACTGAAGTGAAAACAAATAAACCTAAAGTTTTAAATAGTAAAAAAATTAAAGAACAATCCAAAGAAGATAAAACTAGTAATAGTAAAGCTTTAAAAAGTAAAGAAGATGTTTCTAATAGATTCATTGAAGAACTTGCTTCAAAGTTGGATATTTCAGTTGAAGAAGTTAGTTTAATACTTGAAAAGCTAAATATAGATGTTTTTGGTTTAATAGATACTAATAATTTAAATAATTTTGTTCAAACATCTTTAAATATAGAAAATCCTGTAGATTTAATTATATCATCTGATGCTAAACAACTTTATAAAGATTTAATGCAAATAATTCATACCTATAAATCAGATATAGATAGTATTACTAATGTTATTGACAATGAATTGTTATTAGATACTTTAAAAGCTACTGATGGTGAAGTTAGCGAAGAAATTGTTGCTCATGAATTTGAAGTTAAATCTACACAAAATTTAGATGAAAAAATAGATACTCTTAATATCAATACATCTTTGAATAATGAGTCTTTGGAAGATACTCAATCATTAGATGAAAATGAAAGTATGCCTACAATAGAAATAAAAACTAAAAATGATAACTCAAAAAATGAATTTACAAACAATGAACAAAAAGAAGACAAGGCACCCCTTAATAACCCAATTGTTCAAAACTATGATTACACAAATATAAATTCATATAGTTCTCAAAATTTTAATTTGCAACCTCAAATTATGAACGAATCTATTGTAAATACTACAGATATAACTGCTACAAAAAATGTTAATCAAATTGTAAATCAAATAGTAGAAAAAATTAAAGTAGATTTAAAACCTGATGTTTCTGAAATTAAGTTAATTTTAAAGCCTGAGAGTCTAGGTGAATTATCACTTAAAATTACCACTGAAAATAACATTATAACTGCACAATTTATAGCTGAAAGTCAACAAGTAAAAGAAATATTACAAGCTAATTTTAATCATTTAAAAGATACATTGCAACAATTAGGTTTAATAGTTGATGAATTATCAGTATCTGTAGGTCAGCAAAATTCTGAAGCAAAACAACATTTTGAACAAAATCAAGAAAAATCAAAAAGAAGAATACAACAAATACTAGATAATATTAATAATCTTGAAGGTACAGATATTATATTTGATAAAGATTATGTTAATCCATATGAAATATCAGATAATGAAGTTGATTATATAGCATAAAGGAGTGATTTTATGTGGGGCGAAGTTAATAGTTCTCCATATACTACAGTTGAAGAAATGAAGCAACAAATGGAGAATAGTAAAAACACTAAAAGTGTTCGTGGAAATAACGAGTTAGGTAAAGATGCATTTTTACAATTATTAATGGCTCAAATGCAGTATCAAGATCCATTAAATCCTATGGAGAATACAGAATTTGTTGCTCAACTTGCACAATTTTCATCATTGGAACAAATGAATAATATATATAAGAGTTCAGCATATACGCAAGCAATGTCTATGATAGGTAGTGACATAACAGCTACTGTATATAATGAAGGGTTGAAAGAATATCAATATGTTAATGGAAAAGTTGAAGGAACTCTTGTAATAAACGGAAACATACATTTGAGGGTTGGAGAAACTAACGTTCCTATTGAAAAAGTTGAAACAGTTAGAGAAAATAGTTTATCTGGAATTAATAGTGTAAATAATAATATTTCAGCATCTCAAGCATTAACCCTTATAGGTAAAACTATTCAAGCAATTATTCCAGGTGCAAAAGAAAATACATATGAATATGTTGAAGGAACAGTTGATTCAGTTAAAATGATTAAAGGTAATGCCGTTCTTGTAGTTGGAAATAAAGAAGTATTTATTCAAGAGGTTTCTAGTGTATCAAATAATACAATATTGCTTGGAAAAGATATAAAAATATATGATGATAATAGTCAATTATTAGAAGGAAAAATTAATAATGTAAAAATATCTGATGATAAAGCATACCTTATAGTAGATGGTAAAGAATATTATGTTGAAAGTTTACCTGATATATCAACTGGGTTGACTAATATTGGTAAATTTGTTGATACTGGAAGTATAAAAGGACTAGTTGATTCTGTAATAATTAAAAATGGTAAAGTATATGTTAGTGTTGATAAAGAAGAAGTTCCTTTAAAAGACATTTTATAAATGTTACTTCTAAAGGCGGTGACAGTAACTTGCAAAATATACGACTTAATTCTTCTTTAATTCAAGTAACTCCAAAAATCCCAAGCAACGAAAAACAAAATATAGAAAATTTACAATTTCATCAAGAGAGTTTTGAAAGTTTACTAAATAATATATCTCATTCAGAACTTCAATTTTCAAAACATGCCTCTATGAGATTGAAATCAAGGGATATACAAATATCAAATGAACAGATGAAACGTATAGAAAATGGAATATTAAAAGCAAAAGCAAAAGGTATAAAGGATTCACTTGTGCTTGTGGATAACATAGCACTTGTAGTGAACACAAGAAAGAATGTAGTTATTACTGCTATGAAGCAGGAGCAAGAAAATGTATACACAAATATCGATGGAGCTGTAATAGTATAAGCTGGACCATTAAGGAAGCTTTATCTTGGAAATATAGAAAAGATACTTTACAGTTGCAATATCTTAGGAGGAATTTATTATGATGAGATCATTATTTTCTGGTGTTTCCGGACTTAGAGTTCACCAGACAAAAATGGACGTTATAGGTAATAATATAGCAAATGTTAATACTACAGGATTTAAAGCAGGAAGAGTAACATTTAATGAAATATTTAATCAAACATTAGCTGGTGCTTCTGCTCCAAATGCCGATACGGGTAGAGCAGGTACAAATGCTATGCAAATTGGACTTGGTGTTAGTGTTTCTTCTATAGACACAATAATGACAGAAGGTGCAGCACAAAGAACAGATAGAACAGAAGATTTAAAAATTGAAGGTGATGGTTTCTTTATAGTTGGTGATAGTAGTGGTAAATATTTTACAAGGGCAGGAGCTTTTAAATTAGATAGAGATGGAACATTAGCAACATCTAGTGGTATGAAAGTATATGGATGGGGATTAAATGCTAATGGTGGTATAGATAAAGGTCAAGTAGTTCCCTTAGAAATTATGTCACCTTCAAATATGTATGCTGAACCTAAAGCAACAAAAAACATAACATTTGATGGTAATATCTTTACAGGTGATGCAGATGGGTTTGCACAAGATGGTAAAACTCCTAATGAATATATAACAAGACCTATGTCTTTTTTTGATAGTTTAGGAAATAGATATACTATGAATTTATTATTTAGATATACTCCAGATACTGCTTCTACTGATCCAAACACAAAAAATAAGTGGACAGTAGAAATACAAAATGCTAAAGATGGTCCACTAGCTGGAAAGCCTGTTATGTATATGAATGGTGAAACACCTATTGCATTAAATACAGGTTCTACTACAGCAGGCCCATTAGGAGGTCCACTACTTACAACCTTAACATTTAATGCTCAGGGAAAAATGGTTCTTGCTGATGGAGCTCCTGCTACAAGTCCATCTTCTATTCCTATTAAAATTGATTCAACAGGATTACCAGTAGGAGCTGTTTTAGAAGATCCTATGATGATTGATTTTAAAGATGTTACTCAATTTAAAGAAAAAACGACAGCTCAATCAAATGATAAAGATGGTATGGGACCTGGTGACCTTACAAGATATAATATAGGACCTGATGGTATAATTACAGGAAGTTATAGCAATGGAACTGAAAAAATATTTGGGCAAATAGCAGTAGCAAATTTTAAAAATCCTGCAGGTCTTTTGAAAATGGGAGATAATTTATTTGTCCCTACACCAAACTCTGGTGAATTTGATGGTGTTGGTCAAGATCCAACAGCAGGTGGGGGTAAATTAAATTCTGGTGTACTTGAAATGTCAAATGTTGATTTATCCTCTGAATTCACAGAAATGATTACTACTCAAAGAGGTTTCCAAGCTAATTCAAAGATTATTACAACATCGGATGAAATGCTTCAAGAATTAGTTAATTTAAAAAGATAAATAAGTAAATAATACACTTTAAGGGCAGGCATATATGTCTGCCCAAAAATGAGATTATTTACATTGATAATTGACAATGAAAAACCATTCTTTTTTTAAGAATTTTATTATATAATAAAGGAGTACATTATGATAACAATAACAAGGTTAAATGATAAAGAAATTGTTATAAATTCAGAATTAATTGAAACAATAGAAGAAAGTCCTGATACAACAATTACAATGACTACAGGTAGAAGATTTATTGCAAAAGAAACAAGAGAAGAAATTATTAATAAAATTGTTGAATATAAAAGAAAAATATTTTATAATTATTCTAAAGAATAAATTTTATTTAGGAAGGAGGAATTTAAGTTGGATATTACTTCAATAATAGGTTTTGTAGCTGGACTTTTGTTTATGTTTTTTTCAATACTAATAGGTAGGGATATTGGTTATGTAATGGGTTTCTTCGATCCACCATCTGCTATGATTACATTTGGAGGAGCTTTTGCAGCAGTTTTAATTGCTACGCCTTTGGATAAATTTCTAACTGGTTTGAAAGCTGTAAAATTCGTTTTCAAATCGGACAACTTAGATACAGCCGGTGCTATAAGTGAAATCATTAGATTAGCTAATATAGCACGTAAAGAAGGACTATTAGCATTAGAAGAAGCAGCACAAGGTATGGATGATAAATTTTTACAAAAAGGTATTCTACTTATAGTTGATGGTACAGATGCTGAACTTGTTCGTAGTATATTAGAAACCGAATTAGCATTTATAGAAGGACGACATGGAGAATCTCAAGGGGTATGGTCTACATTATCAGCACAAGGTCCAGCATGGGGAATGATAGGTACTCTTATTGGACTTATATGTTTACTTAAAAATATGACTGATACAGCTTCCCTTGGAGCTAATATGTCTATAGCACTTATAACAACATTATATGGTTCAATATTATCTAACTTTGTTTGTAATCCAATAGCATGGAAACTAAAAGCAAGAAGTAGCGATGAAGTTCTATTAAAAGAAGTTCTAATTGAAGGAATGTTATCAATTCAAGCAGGTGAAAATCCTAGAATAATTGAAGAAAAACTTAAAGCATTCTTAGCTCCTACACTTAGAGCAAGCAAAGAACCTGAAGGTGAAAAAGATGCAGGTGGTGAAAAATAATGGCAAAGAAAAAAAAGAAACAGGAAGAAATAAATACTGGTGAATGGTTAAATACATATGCTGACATGGTTACCTTACTTTTAACATTTTTCGTTATGCTATTAGCTTCTTCAACTACAAATCCAGAAACTCTTCAAGCTATTTCAAGTTATTTTAATCCAACTATAGTTTTTGTTAATAGTGGTCAAACAATTAATGAAGGACAATTAGTTGGAAATGGTGTAAGTATAATGCCAGAATATCAAATGGCATTATCTGAAGTGCAGGAAATTAGTGAAGAAATTTTAGAATCCATGGAAAAAACTAAAGAAATGGTATCCGATTTTAAAACATATTTTCAAGAAAATAATTTATCTGATAAACTAGAAGTAAGTCAAGAAGAAGATTACCTTAAAATAAATTTTAAAGATAATGTTTTATTTGATAAAAGTAAAGCAACATTAAAACCAGAAGCTATACAAATTCTTGATATGCTTTCAGAACAGCTTTTAAAATATCCTGATACAGATATTGAAATAGAAGGTCATACAGATAGTGATAAAATTAATACACCTGAATTCCCAAATAATTTCTATCTTTCATCTGATAGAGCTGTAGCTGTTGCAACATATTATATTGAACAAAAAAAATTTCCACCTGAAAGAGTAGTAGCAATCGGATATGGTGAATATCGACCAATAGCATCTAATGATACAGTAGAAGGAAAAGCTTTAAATAGAAGAGTTGAATTTAAAATTAGACAAAGAACTTCTTCTGAAAAATAAAAAAGTTAATAAATAAAAATTAAGAGGTGAAAATAAAATGGAAAAAAATAAAATGGGAATGATGATTATTATAGTTATTCTTCTTATAATGTTTATATCTTTTGGTGTAGGTTTTTTCCTTTTACTAAAAACGTTAAAAGCAACACCACCTGGACCAGGACCAATTCAATCTTCTGGAACAAGTATTTATAAATTGGAAGAAATAGATGTAATCCCTTTAACAGATCCTATTAAATCTAATTTAGCAGTTGGTAAAGATAATAAAAATCATATGGTAGATTTAAAATTAAGTATAGGTTTAAATATGGGAGGAAAAACAGACAAAGATATAAAAAAAGAATATGAAAAAATTAAACCTATGGTAGAAGATAGGAATAAACAAACTATAATTAGGAATGAAATTCTAAACATTTTAAGAAATAAAACATTTGATGAGTTAATAGCTCCTGATTCAAATATTATGTTAATTCAGGAAATAACATCTTGTTTGCAAGAATTATTTAATACAAATATAATTATTATAGTATATTTTGATACTTTTAATGTTTATTAATATTATAAAAGTGGGTGATTAATGTGGATGGTGTTTTAACACAAGAAGAGATTGATGCTCTTTTAAAATCAATGACCAATCAAGAAGATGTAGCTACGATTAATGTTACAGAAACAAATAATAAACATATTAAAAAATACGATTTTGCTAATCCATCTAAATTTGGAAAAGAGCAATTGAGAACTTTAGAAATAATATTTGATACGTATGCTCGATTGATTTCATCATATTTATCAGGATATCTTCGTACACATACACAAGTTGAAATTGTTGGTGCAGAACAATTTAAATATAGTGAATTTACAAACTCATTGACAAATCCCGTTATTTTAGCTATAGTTGATTTTGAACCATTAAAAGGTTCAATATTAATGCAGTTAACTGCAAGCATAGGTTATTGTATAATAGATAGAATTTTAGGTGGAAAAGGAGGAACTTTACAAAAATTAAGAGATTTCTCTGAAATTGAAAAAATATTGTTAGAAAGAATTATTTATCAATTATTAGGCTTTTTAAAAGAACCTTGGGAAAATGTTATTAATTTATCTCCTAAGCTTGATAAAATAGAAACTAATTCTCAATTTGCACAAATAATCCCTCCTACTGAAATGATAGCTCTTGTTACATTAAATATTAAAATAGGTGAAGTTGAAGGTTTTATAAATATATGTATTCCTTATTTGGTTATAGAGCCTATTATGGAGAAATTAAATACAAAATATTGGTTTGGAAGTAGAGAACAAAATGATTCTAATGAATATAGAGAAAATATTGAACGTCGTTTGGATCATGTACAAGTTCCAATAAAAGCTATATTAGGGCACACATATATAACTGTTTCGGAATTTATTTCTTTACAACAAGGTGATGTAATAAAAATAGATTCTTTTGTAAATTCAGATTTAAATGTTCAAGTTGGTAATTTATTAAAATTTCATGCTAAACCTGGCATAATGAAAGGTAAAAATGCTATACAAATTACTTCTATAGTTAAAAAGGAGGATGATAACTAATGGATATGCTTTCACAGGAGGAAATAGATGCTTTGTTAGGAGGTTCTTCTACAGAAGAAGATGTTGATAATATGGAAAGCACGGAATTTGATGAAAATTTATTAAGTGCTGAAGATTCTCTTTCTGATGATCAAAAAGATGCTTTAGGTGAAATAGGTAATATTAGTATGGGAACCGCTGCTACTACGCTATTTACTTTACTTAATCAAAAGGTTACTATAACAACACCAAAAGTAAGAGCAATTTCATGGCGAGATTTATCAAGAGAATATGTTAAACCATGTGTTGGTATAAAAGTAGAATATAGCGAAGGTTTATTTGGTGCAAATGTATTAGTATTACAAGAGCAAGATGTAAAGATAATTGCTGATTTAATGATGGGTGGAGACGGAACAAATATTCAAGGTGAATTAACAGATATACATTTAAGTGCTATAGCTGAAGCTATGAATCAAATGGTTGGTTCTTCTTCTACATCACTATCAACAATGCTTAATTCTAAAATAGATATTAAACCACCACAAGCTTTTCAACTAAACTTTGATGATGATGATTTTTTTAAACAAATTGGTTTAGGTCTTGATAGTATGGTTTGTATTTCATTTAGAATGGAAATAGGTACTTTAATAGATAGTGAAATAATGCAAATATTTTCAGTAAACTTCGCCAAAACATTGGTAAATGGTTTATTAGGTGATGGAGGCAATAATTTACCTACAAATAATACACCAACTTCAACAGAAGTACAACAACCTCCAAATCAATCTCAACAATCTATGTATCAACAACAGCCTATGTACCAAGAGCAACAACCTATATATCAAGGACAGCAACCAATATATCAACAACAACCTATGCATCAAGGACAGCAATCTATGTATCAACAACAACCTATATATCAAGGACAGCAACCAATATATCAACAACAACCTATACATCAAACGCAAACACCTAATATTAATGCTCAACCTGTTCAATTTCAAAACTTTGACCCTTTACCTTTAATGCAACAAAAAGAAAATATAGAAATAATAATGGACGTTCCTTTAGAAGTTACAGTTGAATTAGGTAGAACACATAAATCTATAAAAGAAATTTTAGAATTTAAACAGGGAACCATTATAGATTTAGATACATTAGCTGGTGAGCCTATTGATATCTTAGTAAATGGTAAATTTGTAGCTAAAGGAGAAGTAGTAGTAATAGATGAGAACTTTGCTATCCGTGTATCGGATATTATTGGTGTGGAAAATAGAATTTAATTAAATAATAAAAGGAGAGAGTAAAATGGCTGACAAAACTATACTTTTAGTAGATGATGCCGCATTCATGCGAATGATGATAAAAGACATATTAGTAAAAAATGGTTACACTATTGCAGGAGAAGCAGAAAATGGTGCCAAAGCTGTAGAAAAATATAAAGAACTTAATCCAGGGCTTGTAATTATGGATATTACTATGCCTGAAATGGATGGTATATCTGCTGTTAAAGCTATAAAAAGTATTGATAGTAGTGCATTAATAATTATGTGCTCAGCTATGGGACAACAAGCTATGGTTATAGAATCAATTCAAGCAGGAGCTAAAGATTTTATTGTTAAGCCTTTCCAAGTGGACCGTGTTTTAGAAGCTGTTAAGAAGGTTATAGGTTAACCTATGAATTTTTTTTATAACACTTTTCTTTTACTTTTAGCACAAGAAGGGGAATTAGTTAATCAAGGAAATAGCTGGTCAATACTAACTATGTTAGGCCAGTTTTTTTTCTTAATAATAATACTTCTAATAGTATTATTATTAGTATATTATTTGTCTCGTTTTATGAATTCTGTAAAATATACAGCTAATAAAAATTCAAATCTAAAAATAATAGAAACTATTTCTGTTGGTTATCAAAGTTCACTTCAAATAATACAAGTTGTAGATAAAACAATTTTAATAGGAGTTACAAAAGAAAAAGTTCAATATATATGTGATGTAGATAAAGATTCCATTAATATGGATATTAATAAAATAGAATTACCTGATTCATTTCAAAAATATCTTAATCACTTTATAAACAAAAAAGATGATGCAACAGAAAAATAATTGAGGAGAAATATTATGGATAAAAAAAGAAAAGTTCAATATTTTATATTAGTAATTGGTGTATTTCTAACAATTAATTTTTTCAGTTCATTAACAGTTTTTGCCCAAAATACTACTTCTATACCAGGTATAAATATTTCAATAGGGGGAGAAACAACTGTTACTACATTACAATTATTGTTTATCATAACAATAATCACATTAGCACCATCAATTTTATTAATGATGACTTGTTTTACAAGATTAATAATTTCATTACATTTTTTAAGATCAGGGCTAGGTACTCAACAAATGCCACCCAACCAAGTATTAATAGGGTTGGCACTATTTATTACTTTTTTTTTAATGGGTCCTACTTTACAACAAGTAAATGATACTGCTTTAAAACCTTTATCTGAAGGAACTATAACTCAAGAAGTTGCTATAAAAAATGCAATGATACCTTTTAGAGCTTTTATGTTTAGACAGGTAACAGATAATGATTTAGGTTTATTTATGGGGTTATCTGGATTAGAGCCTTATGCAACAGAAGAAGAAGCACAAGAACAAATGCCAAATAGTGTATTGATACCTGCATTTATTTTAGGTGAATTGAAAATGGGATTTTTAATTGGATTTTTAACTTATATACCATTTATAGTTATAGATATGGTTGTATCTTCAACTCTTATGGCTATGGGTATGATGATGTTACCTCCCTCCATGATTTCACTCCCTTTTAAGGTAATGTTTTTTTTATTGGCAAATGGTTGGGATTTCTTTATAAGAAATGTTATAGAAACTTTTAGATAAATTGAAAGGAAAAATATTATGGAGCAGAAAATACTTGATTTAATACAAAGTGCATTATATGCCGTTATATTATCATCTGCACCCATGTTATTAATGGGTTTAATTGTAGGCTTAATAGTAAGTATATTTCAAACAGTTACTTCAATCCAAGAGCAAACTTTAGCATTTGTGCCAAAAATTTTAGCTGTATTTATATCTCTAATTATATTTGGTCCTTGGATTATTCAACAAATAATTGGATTGTTTAATGAGATATATACAAATTTTAGTTACTATTTATATTAAAATTTACTAAAGGAGCGATACAATTATGGAAATTTATTTAAGTGGCTTATTTGAGCAAACAGATATATACTTACTTATAGTTGTTCGCTTATTAGGCTTTTTTGTAGTTATGCCAATATTTGGAGGGGCTAATATTCCTACTATAACTAAAATAGGGTTTTCTGTTATAGTTGCAGGGATAATTTTATCAACTCAAACTGTAGGACCAATTGTATATAATGATAATATAATTGCATATATTTTATTAGTAATGAAAGAAATTTTTGTAGGATTAATATTAGGTTTTACAGTTTACATGGTTTTTTCTACACTTTATTTAGCAGGTCAATTAGTAGATTTTCAAATAGGTTTTTCTATGGTAAATGTATTTGACCCTGTAAGTCAAATGCAAGTGCCAGTTACAGGTAATTTATATTATTTCTTAGTATCCGCTCTTCTAGTTTTAACAAATTCACATTATACTATTTTTAGAGCATTATTTTATAGTTATAAAGTTGTTCCTATAGGAGGTAGCACTTTATTATCAAATAAAGTTTTTGAAACAGTGCTTATTATAATATCATCATACTTTGTTATAGCATTCAAAATAGCTTTACCAATTATAGGTTCTATACTAATATTAGATACTGCTTTGGGATTAATGACAAGAACTGCTCCACAAGTAAATATTTTTTCTGTTGGTATGGGTTTAAAATTATTAGTTGGTTTAACAATTTTATTTACTACAACAGATACATTAATACCAATATCAGATTATATATTTAATGATGTATATAAAAACCTTATTAATATTATAGAGGGATTGATGCCATGATAAAACCTAAAAAATTAGATGTCAAATTAAATATGTTAAATAAAAATTTATGTAATTTTCTTCTGCTTAGTATAACTAAGCAGTTTAGAAAATTATTATATTTTTTTTATATAAAATCTAAATACATTAAAATAAATCTTCAGTACTTCGCCAATGATGAAGGTGGAGAAAAAACTGAAGAACCAACAGGTAAAAAGAAAGATGATGCTAGAAAAGAAGGGCAAGTTGCAAAAAGTATTGAAGTAACTACTGCTTTTTTATTTTTGGGAATGTTTTCTACAATAAGAATTTTTACTAATTATATGTATAGTAAACTATTAGCAATTATGAATCATTCTATATCGTTCTACCCAATTACAAAAGAAGGTATATTAGAAGTAGATTTTATTAGTGAATTAGTTAGTTATATTTTTGGACAAATATTACTTATTTTAGCACCTATATTAATTGTTACAGTAATAGTTGGTGTTGTTTCTAACTTAATACAAGTAGGTTGGAGTCCTACAACTAAACCCCTTAAACCTAAGTTTTCAAGATTAAATCCAATACAAGGCTTTAAAAAAATTATATCTATGAAATCGATAGTTGAATTATTAAAATCACTTTTTAAATTAACTGTAATAGGTGTTGTTATATATAGTTTAATAAAAAAGGAAATTGACAGCATACAAATGCTTTTAGATATGGAACTGTTACAAGCTATTATGTATATAGGAAATTTAATTATAACTATAGGTTTAACAGTAGGTTTATATTTTGTATTTTTGGCTTTAGCTGATTTTATTTACCAAAAATATGATTTAAATAAAAACTTGAAGATGACTAAACAAGAAGTAAAAGAAGAATATAAAAATAGTGAAGGTAATCCAGAAATAAAAGGAAAAATTAAACAAAAAATGAGAGAAGCATCTATGCGAAGAATGATGCAAGATATTCCTAAAGCTGATGTTATTATAACAAATCCTACTCATTATGCGGTAGCAATAAAATATGATAAATTTAAAGGTTCAGCTCCAATTGTTGTTGCAAAAGGAGAAAATTTTTTAGCTCAAAGAATAAAAGAAATTGCAAAAGAAAATAACGTAGAAATTGTTGAAAATAAACATCTAGCTAGAACTTTATATAGCATAGTTGATATCGGATCGGAAATTCCTCCCGAATTGTATCAAGCAGTTGCAGAAGTGTTAGGTTTCGTGTATAATTTAAAAAAGAGTAAATAATTATTTTTATGTTGAGGAGAAAGTGAGACTATGAAAAAGCTTGGTGAAGTTTATTTAGCAATTTTTATACTAGCAGTAGTAATATTTATGTTATTACCATTACCAACAAAATTACTTGATTTCTTATTAATGGTAAATATAGCATTAGCACTTATCATATTATTAAATACAATATATTCAAAAGAAGCATTAGACTTATCAATGTTTCCTACAATTCTTTTATTTATGACAATGTATAGATTATCATTAAATGTCGCATCTACAAAATTAATTATAGGGGAAGGGTTTGCTGGTGATGTTGTTATAACTTTTGGTAATTTCGTTGCAGGTGGAAACATAGTAGTAGGGGTTATAATATTTATTGTAATAGTAATTGTAAACTTTATGGTTATAACCAAAGGTGCAGAAAGAGTTTCAGAAGTTACAGCTCGTTTTACATTAGATGCTATGCCGGGTAAACAAATGGCTATAGATGCAGATTTAAATACAGGTGTAATTGATGACCAAGAAGCTAAAGCTAGAAGAAAAAAAATACAAGATGAATCAAATTTTTATGGTGCTATGGATGGTGCTAGTAAATTCGTAAAAGGAGATGCTATTGCAGGTATACTTATAACATTTATTAATATTGTTGGTGGTATTGTAATGGGTGTAACAATGGATGGCTTATCAACCCAAGAAGCTCTTGCAAAATATACTTTATTAACTATGGGTGATGGTTTAGTTGGACAAATTCCATCACTACTTATTGCTTTAGCAATGGGTATATTGGTTACTAAAGCAAATGTAGATACTAATTTAAGTGATACTCTTAAAAAACAACTTATAAGTATACCAAATGTTTTATATATAACTGGTGGAGCTATAATATTCTTAGCTATAGGTGCAACTTTCCCAAAACTTATATTTATACCTTCTGGACTTGGACTTATGTATTTAGGATATAAATTAAGTAAAAAACAAGAAATTGAAAGTATTCAAGAAGAAGTTTCAACTGAAGATACAGAAGTAGAAGAAATAAGAAAACCAGAAAATGTAATTGGATTATTACAAATAGACCCTATAGAATTAGATTTTGGTTATGGTCTTATACCATTGGCTGATGTAAATCAAGGTGGAGATTTACTTGATAGAGTAGTTATGATACGTAGACAAATTGCACTTGAATTAGGTGTTGTTGTTCCTGTTATCCGTATACGTGATAATATTAAATTAAGCCCTAATCAATATGTAATAAAAATTAAAGGTATAGAAGTAGCTAGTGGTGAAATATTATTTGACCATTATATGGCTATGAATCCGGGATATGTAGAAGAAGAAATAGATGGTATAGAAACAATAGAGCCTTCATTTGGTTCACCAGCTTTATGGATTTCAGAAGCTCAAAGAGAATATGCTGAAACACTTGGTTATATAGTAGTTGACCCTCCATCTATTATAGCTACGCAAATTACAGAAGTAGTTAAAAAGCATTTAGATGAATTATTAACTAGACAAGATGTTCAAACATTATTAAATAATGTTAAAGAAACTCATCCAGTTCTTGTCGATGAAGTAAATAAGATTTTAGGATTGGGAGAAATACAAAAAGTTTTAGCAAATCTTTTAAGAGAAAGCATTTCTATAAGAGATTTAATTACAATATTAGAAACATTAGCAGATTATGCTCCTACTACAAGGGATACTGATATGTTAACAGAGTATGTACGACAATCTCTAAGAAGAGCTATATCAAAAACATTTTTTATAAATGATATAAATACTGTCATAACACTTGACCCAGAATTAGAACAACAAATTATGGATTCTGTTCAACAAACTGAACAAGGTTCATATTTGGCATTAGACCCACAAATTACACAAAAAATTGCTGATAAATTGCTAATAGAAATTAATAAATTAACATCAAGGGGACAACAACCAATAATATTAACTTCACCTATTGTAAGAATTTACTTTAAGAAACTAGTAGAACAAATCGCTTCTGATTTAATAGTTTTATCATATAACGAATTAGACCCAGCAGCAGAAGTTCAATCTGTTGGGATGGTGAGTTTAGCGTGATAACAAAAAAATATGAAGCTAAAACAGAACAAGAAGCATTATTAAAAGTAAAAGAAGATTTAGGTGTCGATGCTCTTATTTTAAGTATAAAAAGAATAAAACCTAATGGTATTTATAAATTTTTTCGTAAGCCATATGTTGAAGTAACAGCAAGTATTGAAGAAAAAAAAGAAACTTTAAATTCTACATTTCAATCTAAATTACAATCAGAACTAAAAAAGGATATAGAAGTTAATAATTTGGAGAAGAAAATTGATAATTTAGAATCATTATTAAATAATATGTCCAATAAATTATTAAATTATGAGAATTTAATTGGACAAAATCAAACTAAACGATATAAAAGTAAAATTATTGAAATGATGCATTATAATTTGACAGAAAGTGAAGTTATACCTGAATTAGCAACTAAGCTATTACATGATTTGGATGATTTTATTGAAGATGATGAAAATGAAGAAAATATTAATTTAGCTATAAAAATAGTTTATAATAGGATTATAGATATAATTGGCACACCTCAACCTATTGTAATTAATAAAAAACCCATTATAATAATCTTTATGGGACCAACAGGAGTTGGAAAAACTACTACTATAGCTAAATTAGCTTCTAAGTTTATGATTGAACAAGAAAGCACTGTTGGTTTTATAACAGCTGATACTTATAGAATAGCAGCTGTTGAACAATTAAAAGTTTATGCTGAAATAATAGGAGTAGAAACAAAAGTACTTTATTCAGAAAATGAAGTAGAACATACACTAAATGAATTCTCAGATAAAGATATTATTTTTATAGATACAGCAGGACGTTCCCATAAAAACAATGAGCAGATTAATGAACTTAATTTACTATTAGAACAAATAAATGATTGTGAAAGATACCTTGTATTAAGTATGACTACTAAATATAAGGATTTAATGAATATAATTAATACCTACTCTATGGCATCAGAATATAGCATTATATTTACAAAAGCTGACGAAACATCAACTAAAGGTAATATATTAAATATATGTTATTTAACTGGTAAATCACTTTCATATATTTCAAATGGACAAAATGTTCCAGAAGATATAGAATTAGTAAAGCCAGAAAAAATTGCAAGAGCCTTATTAGGGAGAGTTGATTGATAATGGACCAAGCAGAAAAATTAAGATCTATGTTTCAAAGTAAGATAAATAATTCAAATTTAAATTTATTTTCTTCAAGAGTTATTACCATAACTAGCGGAAAAGGTGGTGTTGGAAAAACAAATACTACTATAAATTTAGCAATACAATTATCTAAGTTGGGTAAAAAGGTAATTATTTTAGATGCTGACTTTGGACTTGCAAATATTGAATTACTTATAGGAACAGCACCTAAATATACATTAGCTGATGTTTTAAATGAAAAAAAAACTATAGAAGAAATTTTAACACCTGGACCTTTAGATATACAATTTATATCAGGAGGTTCAGGTATACAAGAACTAACTTCAGTTAGTAATACTCAACTAAATTATTTTATTCAAAAACTATCAATATTAGATAAATTAGCCGATATAATATTAATTGACACAGGAGCAGGTGTTTCAAATTCTGTAATGAATTTTATTAAAGCAGTAAACGAAATAATAGTAATAGTGACACCAGAACCAACATCTATAAAAGATGCTTATTCTCTAATAAAGATATTAAAATCCAATGGTTGTAAAATACCTACCATAAATTTTGTTATAAACAAAGTAGATGACATTAAAGAAGGTGAAGATGTTTTCAACAAATTGAATATGGTAGCTAAAAAATTTTTAAGTATGGAATTAATTAGTTTGGGTTATGTTCCTTATGATACTAATCTAGTTAAAGCTGTTAAAAAACAAAAGCCTGTAATGATTTTATATCCTAAAAGCAGTTCTACTAGAGCATTTGAAAGCATAGGTAATAAATTATTGAATATGCATAATAAATCATCTGCCTCAACAGGAATAACATCATTTATAAAGCGTTTAGTTGGTAATATTAGTAGCTAATTATTTTATTAAAGGAAATGGTAGTGATAAATATGATAAACAGAAAAAAAATTTTAATCATAGATGATTCTGCATTTATGAGGAGAATATTATCTGATATAATTAATGGTGATGATAGATGTATAGTTGTAGGGGTTGCTAATAATGGTAAAGAAGGTCTTGAAAAAATAGAAGAACTAGATCCAGATGTTATAACATTAGACATTGAAATGCCAATAATGAATGGTTTAATGATGCTTGAAATATTAATGAAAAACAAATTTAAACCAGTAATTCTTTTAAGCTCTTTAGCAAGTGAAGGAGCTGATGTTACATTGAAAGCATTAGATTTAGGTGCTGTAGATTTTATTTGTAAACCTCAAAATATATTTACAATCAATAAAAATGAAATTAAAAATGACATAATTAATAAGGTGATTATAGCTTCTGAGATAACTAGACCTATTAAAAGTATAAATACTACCCCAACAATTTCTACAAATAAAATTCAAATTTTAAATTCTAATATTTTAAAAGACCTTACAATTAAATCTAATTCTTCTAATTCAGGTGTATTAAAAAAAATTATAGCTATAGGTGTATCTACAGGTGGTCCTAAAGCTTTACAAGAGGTTATACCATTTTTACCAGCTAATATAGATGCAGGTGTTGTAATAGTGCAACATATGCCTGCAGGATTTACAAAATCTTTAGCAGAAAGACTTAATTCCATGAGTGATATAAATGTTAAAGAAGCTGAAAATGGAGATATAATTAAGCCTGGCTGGGCATATATAGCACCTGGAAATTTTCATACTACAATTGAAAAAGTTATACAAAATTTTTGCATCAAATTATCATCTGAACCACCAATTGGAGGACATAGGCCATCTGTGAATGTTATGATGAATTCCTTATCTAAAACTAATACTAAAAATATAATAGCTGTTATTATGACTGGTATGGGTAGTGATGGTTGCAATGGAATTTCAAATTTAAAACAAAATAATAATGCTATTGTAATAGCACAAAATGAGCCATCATGTGTTGTTTATGGAATGCCAAAAGTAGTAATTGATGCCGGATTATCTGATAAGATTGTACCTTTAAATGAAATTGCTAAAGAGATTATACGTATTGTGGATAGTTGTTAATTAATTGTAATTATTTTAGGTTATATTATGAATATTATTGAATTTATATCTATAAAAGAAATTGTAGAAGAAGTAACAACAAGTTTAGAAGTTTTAAACAAAACTTTTATTTTTCTTAAGAAATCTCCAGACAAAACATCAATTTTAAGAGAAGTAGTTGGAGAAGCACATAAATTAAGGGGTATTATTTGTCTTATAGAATCTGATGATAGATTAGAATTAATAAATGATTTTAGAGATATTATATTTAAAATCTATAATGAAAAAATTAAAGTTGATGATAATATAATTAATATATTATTGAAATATTTAGAAAATTTAAAAATATACACTAATGAAAAATTTTTATATCAAATTATTATTACATATGATTTCTTAAATTTTATAAAAATATTAGAAGAAACAAAGAGGATTTTGCAAAGTTTAAATGAAAATTTGCCTTCTTTTAAAAAATCTTCTGATAATATAAAATTAATTGATGAAATAGTAAATAAAATTTTTAACAGAAGTAAATATTTAGAAAAATTTATAAAAAATTATAAAAAATTATCAACAACTAATTTAGATACAACATCAGTATATTTTTTAGACATTGAATCATGGATTATAAGCTACATGGCTAAATTAATAACTAATATGAAAGATATTATATATAAAATATATAATAACAAAGTTTATTTAATTATTAATACTAATTTAATTAACTTATTGTTTAAATATATTAATAGATTGGGGCAGTCCTCCAATAAACAATTTTTAAAAAAAATACTTATTATTAATCATTTATTAAATTTTATAGAATTAATAAAAAAAATAAAAGAACTTTTACAAAGTTTAAATGGAAATTTATTTTTTACAAAGTTTGATGATATAGTAATTTTAAATAAAATATATAGTATGTCTTATCTATTAAAAAATATGATTAATCTAGTATTTCAGTTAGTGCCTGAATTAGATTATATATTTATCAATATACAAAAGTTAGAAAATGATATGCAAAAATATATCCAAGAAATATTTACTAGAAAAAATTATATTAATGCTAATATGGTTAATGTAATGTTTAAATATTTAAATACTTTAGAAGAGTATACTAACAAAATATTTTTTAATTGTAAAAATAATAGAGGGGTGTTAAGTATGGATATGAGTCAATATCTAGGAGTATTCATAGAAGAAACAAAGGAGCATTTACAAAGTTTAAATGAAAATTTGCTTTCTCTTGAAAAATCTCCAGACAATATGGAAATTTTAAATGAAATATTTAGAGTAGCACATACATTAAAGGGTATGGCTGGAACTATGGGATTTAACAATATGCAAAAATTAACACATGATATGGAAAATGTTTTATCAGAGATACGTACTGGAAAAATTCATATTAATGCTGATATAGTTGATGTATTGTTTAAATGTTTAGATGCTTTAGAAAAATATACTGACGAAATTATTAATACTGAAACAGATGGGGATGAAAAAAATGAAGACATTATACTTAGCTTAAACGCTATAATAAATAATACCCCAATACCAAATAAAAAAGAAGTACAACAAAATGATATAAATTTAAATAAAAATAAATCACTAAATACAAAAAAAGATAACTCAAAAAAACAAACAAATTTAACTTATTTTGAAAATGATGTTGTAGTACAGGCAATAAATAATGGGTTTAATATTTTCTCAATTACAATATCACTTAATAAGAATTGTGTATTAAAATCTGCACGTGCATTTATAATATTTAGAACTCTAGAAACTTGTAATTGTGAAATAATAAAGGCAAATCCTTCTGTTGAAGATATAGAAGACGAAAAATTTGATTTTAGTTTTACAGTTATGATAATAACAACATCAAGCAAAGAAATTCTTTCATCAGAACTAGGCTCAATAGCTGAAGTTGAAGAAGTAGTTATAGATAAAATTGGCAATGAAAATATTGTAATTACAGATGACGACGGAAATAATATACCAGATACTCATATAGAACCACAAATTATAGAACCAGAAATTGTATCTTTACCAGAGCAAGTTGAAATAGAGGTTTCTAATAAAGATAAATCAACTTCTATACAGTCTTCTTCAAATTGTGATTCAAATAAAAATAAAGCTCGTACAGGTAAAACAGTAAGAGTTGATATAGATAGATTGGATACTTTAATGAATTTAGTTAGTGAGTTAATTATAGCTAAAACAAGATTAGAAGCTACAGGTGATGATACAAATCTTGGACAACAATATCATGATGGTGTTGAATATTTAGAAAGAATTACAACTAGCTTACATGATGCTGTTATGAAAGTAAGAATGGTTCCTGTAGAACAAGTATTTAATAGATTCCCAAGAACCATAAGAGATTTATCAAGGTCACTTAATAAAGAAATAGAACTACATATATCAGGAGAAGATACTGAATTAGATAGAATAGTTATAGATGAAATAGGTGACCCATTACTTCACTTACTTAGAAATGCTGGGGATCATGGTCTTGAACCAACGGCCAAGCGTGTAGCTGTTGGAAAACCTAAAAAAGGTAATATTTACCTTAGAGCATATCAAGATGGTAATACTGTTGTTATTGAAGTTGAAGACGATGGTGGTGGTATTGATGTAGAAAAAGTAAGAAGAAAAGCAATTGAAAGAGGTCTTTTTACACAAGAAGAAGCAGCAAAGTTAACAGAAAAAGATGTTGTAGAACTTTTATTTAAACCAAGTTTTAGTACAGCTGAAAAAATTACAGATGTTTCAGGACGTGGTGTAGGATTAGATGTAGTTAAAAGTAAAATAAATGCACTTGGTGGAGTTATAGAAACCAAAACAGAGTTAGGTAAAGGAAGTAAATTTACTGTAAGATTACCTATGACTTTAACTATTATACAAGCATTGATGGTAAAAATAGGTTCTGAAAAATATGCTATTCCATTAAACACAATACAAACTATAGAAGATATTAAAAAGACAGATATACAATATGTACAAAATAAAGATGTAATTTTACTTAGAGACAATGTTATACCTATTATTAATCTTGCAGAAATTTTAGAAGTACCTGATAGTCAAAATGATTCTGATTCCTTTACTATTGTTATTGTTAAAAAAGGTGATACTTTGGCTGGCCTTGTTGTAGATTCATTAATTGCACAGCAAGAAATAGTAATTCGTTCACTTGGAAAATATTTAAGTGGAATTAAAAATATTACTGGTGCAACCATATTAGGTAATGGAGAAGTAGCATTAATATTAGATACTAATACACTTGTATAGGGGGTTTAAATATGGAAAATAATCAAGTAATAGAACAGTCTAAACAATATGTAGTTCTAAATATTGGTAAAGAGGAATATGGAATAGATATTCAAAAAGTTCAAATAATAGAAAAAATTTCTGCAATTACACGTGTTCCAAAGGCTCCTATTTTTATAAAAGGTGTAATAAATCAACGTGGAGAAATTAAACCTATTATGAGTTTAAGAATAAAATTTGGCTTACCAGAAATTGAATATACAGATGATACTAGAATAATAATTGTTAAATTAGAAGAAGACTTTATTGGAATAATAGTAGACAGTGTAAAGGAAGTTTTACCTTTTTCAAATGAAAACATTGAAAGTGTGCAAAATATTACTTCGGGTCCTGGAAGTGAATATGTTTTAGGTGTAGGAAAAGTTAATGAGAGAATTGTAACTTTGTTAGATTTAGAAAAATTGATTGACTTTACTATAGAAACTCTATAATATAATTTTAAATTTGGGGCTGATAAGTAATGGATAATAAAAATATTGAACAATTAAATGAGCAATTTTTGGATGTGCTTCAAGAAATAGGTAGTATTGGTACAGGTAATGCAATAGGAGCTTTAGCCAAAATGATTAATAAAAGAGTTGGTATGGGATTACCTAAAGTTAGAATCTTAGAATTTAAAAATATTGGAGATATTTTGGGTGGAGCGGAAAATTTAGTAGCAGGACTCTTGTTTAATGTTACTGGTGATATAGATGGTATGATTTTATATTTATTAGAACAAAAAACAGCACATACATTAGTTAATATATTAATGGGTAGAGATATAAAAAGTGTAGATGAATTTACAGAAATGGATTTTTCAGCATTGGAGGAATTAGGGAACATATTAACAAGTTCATACTTATCATCATTATCTACATTAACTCAACTTAAAATAAAACCTTTAACTCCACAATTAGCTTTTGATATGGCAGGAGCTATACTTAGTGTTCCAGCAATAGAATTTGGTAAACTAGATGATAGAGTTTTATTTATCGAATCTAGTATTGAAGATGGAATTGAAAAAATAGGAGGCTATTTTATATTAGTTGCAGATATTAATTCGTTTAAAATTATACTAAAAGCATTAGGGGTAATGTAATATGAATTATGATAATATGATAAAGGTAGGAATGGCAGATTTAAATGTAGCAACCAATCCAAGTGTATTGACTACACTTGGATTGGGTTCATGTATTGGAATTGCATTATATGATTCTACTACTAAAATTGCAGGCTTAGCACATATTATGTTACCAGATAGCACTCAAATAAAAAATAACTCAAATATTGCTAAATTTGCTGATACAGCAACTGTGCAATTACTTGCACAAATGATTAAAATAGGAGCAAATAGAAGGTATATAAAAGCAAAACTGGCTGGAGGAGCACAGATGTTTACTTTTAGTGACCAGACAAGTGATATGATGAGAATTGGTGCTAGGAATGCTCAGGCTGCACAAGAAATATTAAGAAAACTAGGTATAATGATTGTTGCTCAAGACACAGGAAAAAATTATGGAAGAACTATAGAATTGTATACAGAAGATGGCAGACTTCGTATAAAAACTATTGGGCATGGTATTAAAGAAATTTAGAGGTGAGTATTTATGAATGAGAAAATACATATAATTATTTCATTAGGTGCTGCTATTATAGTAACAATAATAAGTATAATTCAAAAAATTGATATATCTTTAGTATGTATAAGACTAATTTTTACTATCATTTTATTTTATTTTTTGGGTATTATAGTTAGAAATAAGTTAAATAACCTATTACAAGAAAACTTATATGAAGGATTAGAGATTTATAATGCTAATATAGAACAAGAAGAGACATCAAATGAAGAACAAGAACAGCAAAATTAATTTTTGATTTTGATGTTTTGAAAGGAGCAGCATTATGGCGAATTTAGATAAACTATGGAATAAATATTCAAAAACTAAAGATAGTAAGTTAAAAGAAGATTTAATTATAGAATACGCACCTCTTGTTAAATACATTGCAGGCAGATTAAACATATATTTAGGTCAACATGTTGAATTTGAAGATTTAGTTAGTTATGGTATTTTTGGTTTGATAGATGCTATTGATAAATTTGATATTGAAAAGGGAGTTAAATTTGAAACATATGCTTCTTTAAGAATAAGAGGTTCTATTTTAGATAGTATAAGAAAATTAGATTGGGTTCCAAGGACATTACGACAAAAACAAAAACAAATGGAGCAGATTTATATAGATTTAGAAAATGAACTTGGTCATGTTCCATCAGATGAAGAAATAGCTAATAAATTAGGTATTTCAGTTTTAGAAGTTCAAGAAAACGCTAGGAAAAATAATTTAGCATCACTTATATCATTAGATGAATATGTAGAACAGAATCATGAATCAAATTTTAATTCTATAAGACAGAATACTAAAGATGAACCTGAATATGTATATGAGCAACAAGAATTAAAAGAAAGTCTTACTTCGGCTATAGAAAAACTTTCTGAAAAAGAAAAAATGGTTATATCATTATATTATTTTGAGGACTTGACATTAAAAGAAATAAGTTCTATTATGAATATATCAGAATCAAGAGTATCACAACTTCACACAAAAGCAATATCAAGATTAAAAACAAGGCTAGGGCGATATAAAGATTTATTATGTAGTATATAGGGGGCATATTTATGATATCAGATTTTCAATATGATGGTTTTTTAGAATTAGAAATTAAATCAGATGGAATATATATAGTAGTTCATGCACCATCAGAAGAAGGAAAAGCTATAACATTAGAAGAAGGAAAAGAATTTTTAAAATCAAAATGTTTAGAAGACTATGATTTAGAAGCATTAAGTTATGCAGTACTTTCTAAAAACGAAAAAGAAGTAAGAAAAATATCAAATGCTACACAACTTCCAGCTGTAGATGAAAAGATTGTAATAGAAATATCAAAGAATAAAATGTTTGCTGTAGTATCTTTTAAAGAACCTCAAAATGAAGGTAAAATTTTATCAAAAGATGAAATTATAAAAGCATTAAATGCTGAAGGAATAGTTTATGGAATAGATTATGAAACTATAGATAAAATACTTGTGGATAAAAAATATGAATTTAAATATTTAATTGCAAGAGGTTTAGCAGCTGTAAATGGTGTTAATGGTAGATTAGAATTTCATTTTGATGTAGAAAAGAAAAATATAAAACCTAAAATTTCGGAAGATGGCAGTATTGATTTTAAGAATTTAGATTTAATAGAAATGGTTAAACAAGGCGATAAACTAGTCACTTTAATTCCTCCTGAAGAAGGAACTGTAGGAAAAAATATTTTTGGTACTGAAATTTTAAATATAAAAGGTAAAAATGCTGTATTACCAAAAGGTAAAAATGTTAGGGTTTCTGAAGATGGAAGTATTTTATTGGCAGATATAGATGGTCAAATAACATTTTTAGAAGGTAAGGTAAATATATATTCTAGTTATCAAGTTCCTGCTAATGTTGATAACTCTACAGGTAATATTGATTTTATTGGTAATGTTGTAATTAAAGGAAATGTGTTAACTGGATTTAGTGTTAAAGCAGGAGGAAATATTGAAGTACATGGTGTTGTTGAAGGTGCTGATTTAGAAGCAGGAGGAAATATTATTTTATATAGAGGTATGCAGGGTATGAATAGAGGTACTTTACGTTGTAAAGGCGATGTAACTGCTAAATATATAGAAAATAGTGTTGTAATAGCAAAAGGAAATATTCAAGCAAGTGCTATAATGCATAGTGAAGTAAAAAGTGGTGGATCAATAATGCTTGAAGGGAAAAAAGGATTGCTTGTTGGAGGAATTGTAAGAGCTGCTAAGGAAATTGTAGTGAAAACTTTAGGTTCACCTATGGCAACAGTTACAGAAATTGAGGTTGGTATTGATCCTGAAATTATTGAACGTTATAAAGAATTAAAAGATAGTGTTGAAAAAGTCAAAGTAGAAATTGAAAATATGGGTAAAATAGTTGATAATCTAACTCAAGTTAAAAAGAGTGGTAAAATATCACCGGAAAAAGAACAAATGCTTTTAAAATCAATGAAATCAAAAATATTTTTACAAAATAAGATGCAAAATGTACAAAATGAACTAAATCAAATAGAACCTAAAATTCAAGATAGAGCTGATGGACGTATTAAGGTTGCTAATGTAGTATACCCAGGTGTAAAAGTTACAATAGGAACAACTTTTACTTATATAAGAGAAGAAAGAAAATTCTGTTCTATGTATTCTGAACATGCAGAAATAAAATTTGGATCTTATTCTTAAGGAGTGTGAAGTATGTCAATACGTCCAATAGATATGCAAGTTATGGTGCCTAAAACATCAGAAATAAGTAAAATGCAACATACTGAGATGCAAAAGGCTGGTGCAGACCAACAACAATTTTCAGAACAGTTAAATAAACAGATATTACATAATCAAAAGCAAGTTGTAGAAACGAATAAATCTGAAAAAGGTATAATAAGAAAAGACGAAAACAAAAAGAAAAAAAACGAAAATGAAAAAAAAGATAAAAAAGACAAAGATGAAAATGAAAAAAAAGATACCACTAAAAAGAATATGTCAAGTACAAGTATATTTGATGTTAAAATATAGGAGTTAAAAAATGGATATTACCACAATATTTTTTATTTTAGTTTTTATAGGTTTGATATTGATAGTTAGTTCCATATTTGTAGATAGAAAAAAATTTAAAGATGTAGATTTTAAGAAGATTAGCAATTTTATAGATAAACAAAATGATTTGATAAAATCTATAGATGATGTAGATGATGCAATAGAACAATTAAATGGTATTTCCAAACATATATTTAAAGAGCAAGAAGATAAATATGAAGAATTGCTTTATTTATATAAATTTATTGATGAAAAAAAACAAGAATTATCCGAACTATATGATAAAATTATTTTACTTAAAGATACAAATACTAGAAATAATATAAATTCAAATGCATTTTATAGTAATAATACACAAAATAAAAAGCCTAAAAAAGCTTTAACTCATAATGAAAAACATTTAGAAATTATAAATTTATATAATCAAGGTAAAACTATCAGTGAAATAGCTAAAACATTAAATATTGGTAAGGGTGAAGTTAGTTTAATACTTGAACTCAAAAATCGAGGTGAATAACTTTATGTTTAAAAAAAATTTATTTTTGGGTTTAGGAATAGGTATTATTATTTCATCAACTATACTTTATATCAATTTTGTTTCTTATAAAAGAAATATGAAAGATACAATAGATAATAGTGAAATAATAAGCAAAGCTTATGAATTAGGAATGATATTAAAAAGTGAAGTTCCTTCTATAGAAATTAAAACATTATCCAATGAAGAAATTATATCTAAAGCAGAAGAACTTGGAATGGTTTTTAAAATAGAAGAAACAACAGAAATTTCAACTATTGAAACAATTGAGATAGAAATTGAATCTGAAACTTTATCAACAATCATAAATGAAGAAATAAGCATTCGGATAACTCCTGGTACATCAGCAACGGAAGTATCACAAATTTTGTATGAAGTCGGATTAATTGATGATGCAAATAATTTTCATACATTTATAAAAGATAATAAAAAATTAAATGCAATTCAAGTTGGTTTTTTTAGAATACCTACTAATAGTAGTTATGAAGAAATATTAAAAATTTTAACGACTACACCAAAATAAAAAACATTAGTCTTCAATAAATTTGAAGATTAATGTTTTTGTTTTATAAAAGAATTCTTGTATTATGTTAAATTTTGTGATATTATAAAATCAGAATAAAATTTTTGGGAGAATATATTATGGATAAAATAACAATGGATAATTTAGTAATTGAGGGTAATTTAGATTTTATTGAAAGAACTGAAAAAGCATTAAATTTAGTAAAAAAATCTTTAACTTCATATGAAATTGTCATGAATTATATTGGTATATTGCAGCATTCAACAATAACAGGAATGAATGTTTATAATAAACCTCCAATTCTTTTAGTTAGCCTTACAACATATCAAGCCTCTCCTACATGGTATGCTAGCAGTATTGTTCATGAATCATTTCATTCAAAGTTATATAATGATTATTTTAATAAACATGGAAATGTTCCATCAGAAATTTGGGCTAGTGAAGATGCAGATAGTAAATGTCTTGAAGCTCAAATAAATTTTTTAAGTGAAATACAAGCACCAAATTCTGAAATTATGTATGCTAAAAGATTGGCTAATATTGATTATTGGGGAAATCTTCGTAGTAGTAAACATAATAAATAAAATAAACTCATATATAAAAAATATTTACCAAAAACAATTCATATTCGTAATTTCACAGGGGCGATTTTAGATTGTCGCCCTTCATTTCCTAATAGTTTATATTTATCTTGATTTATTTTTCAATTAAATTTATTATACTATTGGCACATTTAATACCATCTACTGCTGATGACATAATTCCGCCAGAGTAACCAGAACCTTCACCACATGAGTAAATGCCCCATATATTCGTTAAGAAGTTTTCATTTCTTAATATTCTTATTGGTGATGAACTTCTTGTTTCTACTCCTGTAAGAACTGCATCATAAGTAGCAAATCCTTTTAATTTTTTGTCCATAATAGATATTGCTTCTCTCATAGCATCTGTAATATATTCTGGTAAACATTCATCTAAAGTTGTTAATTTAATATTTGGAGTATAAGAAGGAATTATATTTCCTAAACTTGTTGATGGCTTTTTATTTAAAAAATCACCAACTAATTGTATTGGAGCATTATAATTAGAACCTCCTGCTTTAAATGCTAATTCTTCTATATTTCTTTGTAAATACATTCCTTGTAATGGGTGTTCTGAACCAAAATCTTTTGGATTTATACCAACAAGTAATGCACTATTGGCATTTTGTTTATCCCTAGCGTATTCACTCATGCCATTTACAACTAATCTATTTTCTTCTGAACTAGCAGAAACAACTAATCCCCCCGGACACATACAAAAAGTATATACAGACCTACCTAATGATAAATGTTCAGCTAATTTATAATCAGCAGCACCTAATTCATTATTATTTGCAAATTTACCGTATTGAATTTTATTTATCATCTCTTGGCTATGTTCAATTCTTGCACCTATAGAAAATGGCTTTTGAATTATTTTAATTCCCATATTATAAATCATTTCAAAGGTATCTCTTGCACTATGTCCAATTGCCAATATAACTTTATCTGTTTCTATATCATAAATATGGTTATTATCTGATACTTTTATTCCTGTAAGTTTATTATTTTCTATATAAAAATCTTCTAATCTAGTTTCAAATTTGAATTCTCCACCGAATGAAATAATTTTTTCTCTTAAATTCTTTACAACAGTTAAAAGTTTATCTGTTCCTATGTGGGGTTTGGTTTCATATGCTATTTTTTCATTTGCACCAGAATTTATAAATTCATTTAAAACTTTTTGTTGTAATTTATCTTTTGTACCAGTAGTTAATTTTCCATCTGAAAAAGTGCCAGCTCCTCCTTCACCAAATTGTACATTTGAATTGACATTTAATTTTCCTGTTTTCCAAAATAAATCTACATCTTTTTTTCTTTCTGAAACTTCTTTTCCTCTTTCTATTACAATAGGATTCATACCGATTTCAGCTAATACTAATGCAGCAAATAAACCAGCAGGTCCACTTCCAATTATTATAGGTCGTTTTATATTAGTAAAAGTTCTTTTTTTATAAACTTCTATTTTAGGTTTTTCTACAATATCAATTGTTTTATATTTACAATGTTTAATAAATTCATGTTCATTTGTACTTAATTCTATATCAAATGAATAAACAAAGTGAACATCTTCTTTGTTCCTTGCATCTATAGATTTTTTAGCTATTTTAAAACTTTTTATAGCATCTTTCTTTATACCAGTTTTTTTAACTACAATATTTATTAATTGTTCATATTCTGTATTTAATGGTACTTTTACATTTAATACTTTTAACATTTTTAAGCCTCCTATTAATTTTAATTAATTATAATACATTTCTTATAATAAAGCAATTTTCAATATAATAAAGAAGTAAAAATAAAATTTTAAGTAGTTTTAAGAAGAATAGTAATTTCCTTATTACTATTTTTTTTAATTTAAAGTCGTGTCGCACACATAAATGAGTGCGACACAAGATTGATTTTAAATTTA
>CAZWZB010000021.1:0-50512 GCA_964638835.1 uncultured Eubacteriales bacterium
TTATTTATATTGTTCATTGATAAAATCATTTGTTTCATTTGTGAATTACTGTTTTCCATTTCTGTTTTTACTGTGTTAGCATGTTCATTTGCATTTTCAATAACTGAAAGATTATAATTTAATTTAGTTGTTATTTCATGAATAAGATTTGATAATTCTTCTATTGAATTTGTTTGCTCTATTGTTCCTTGTGATAGGTTTTTTGCAAAATCTGAAACATATTCGGAACTTAGATTTATTTTCTGAGAACTATTGTCGATATTTAACATTGTTTTACTAAGGTTAGTTGATATGTTTTCTATACTATCACGAAGTGGTATATAATTTCCATTAAAGTTAAAGGAAGTGGATATATTAAAATTACCTTTTGCGAGTTCTTTCATATTAGTATTTATTTCACTAACTAAATTTTTTATATATACAGTAGTTTTTCTCATACTATCAGAAAGTCGCCCAAGCTCATCTTGAGATTTATAATTAATATCTATATCAAGAATACCTTCTGACATTTTAGTAGCTGCTATTTCAATTTCTTTAACTGGTTTTATTATAAATCTTTTTATAATGAGGTTCCCTAAAAATAAAGTTAATATTAAAGCAATTATAAAAACAATAGCTGTAAATATATTATTTTTATTTATATTCCCCATAAAATCTGATTCAGGAATTAAAACAAACATTAACCAATCTAATCCATTACTTTTTAATGTACTGGCTTTAAAAAATACAGTTTCTTTATTTACTTTTGCACTTAAAATTTTATTAACTGGAATATTATCAAAAGAATTATAGGTTTTAAGCAATTGATTTGATATTTCGCTTACAAAAATATCATTATAACTTAATACATTTAATCTTTCTTCTTTATTATTTACTCTTATAAAAGATGGTTCATCAGCTGAACTACCTATAATATCTCCATTTTTTTCAATTATAAAAACTTTACCATTTTGGCTAACTTCAATATCTTTTATAAAATTTATAAAATCAGATACTACAATATCAATACCAAAAACACCTTCTACTTCATTTCTATCATTAAAAATTGGCATAGTTGCTGTTGCTGTTAAGTAATTATCCGGAGGTGATAAATAAATATCAGTCCAACAAAATTTTTTTTCATTAACAGCTTTAAGATACCAAGTTCTATTTACTGTATCAAAAGGTACACCATTTTCACTTTTAAAATCTACAATATCATCTAATTTATTTACTATAAAGCTTTTAAAAAGATTATCTGTAGATTGATTTCTTAAATTTAAATTATAATTTCCATTGTAAATACCATAGCCTAAAAAATCACCATATTTATTCCCATAAAAAATATCAAACTTATACTTAGAAGTTAAATGCCATAATAAATTTTTAATATTATTCTCATTATTTAAATCTAAATTTTTTGATTCATAACTAAAATTTATCATTTCAAGTATAAAGTAAGGAATTTCTAATTTATTAGAAATAATAGTTTCTATTCTTAAACTAATATCATCTATATGTGTTTCTACTAATTCTGTATTTGTCTTCTTTGTATTAAAATTTATTATTACTACTACTGATAGTAATATGAAAAAAATTAAAATTACAAAAGGAATTGCTATTTTAAATGATAATTTTTTCGATATTTTTTCCATGATTGAATAAATCTCCCCTTTAAAATTTATAAACTGAAATTTAAAGAAAGTGTTAAATAAAGAATGCCAAAAGTAGTGAACACTGTTTATTGCAGCTTATAATAATTTTTATTAATCTAATAATAAAATATA
Organism: uncultured Eubacteriales bacterium; assembly: GCA_964638835.1. Lineage (GTDB taxonomy): Bacteria > Bacillota > Clostridia > Lachnospirales > CAZQDT01 > CAZWZB01. Next base: position 1,767 of record CAZWZB010000021.1, read on the forward strand.
AATTTAATGTTCCAATTTTTACACTTATTGCATAATATATATTAGTATCTCAAGTTTGATTGTTAATTTCGTTCACAGCATAGTTAATAGGCTCTTTTAGATGTATTATTTCTCGTGCGAATTAACCCTAACTACCCTACCCTGTATGCAATAACATCAAATTACAAATATCTTGATATACTATCAAAGTTATGTTTTAAATTTTTTGTTTCAAGTTATTAGTAATGATTGCTTCTACTAAGGCATTGATAAAGTCAACAAATTCTAGATAATGTTGAAGTTATCAGTAAAATAATAATCGTGGAGATTTAATGCATGCACCACAATTATTATATTAAAGATATTTTGTATAAGTATTTATTTACAAGAATTCTTTACTTAGAGAATAAGTTATTATTAATAATCTTTATACTAAAGAAAAAGGAACAAAAATTACAATTTGAAATCTCCGGAGTTAAATTTAAAATTCTAAGTTTTATAATACATAATAAAAGCATACAACTAAAAATTTTCTTTACTTATAAGCATTTATATATAAAATATTTAATAAAAATATTGATAAAATAAAAAATACTATTATTAAACAATAATAATGTAGAAATGGACAATCAAGTCTATTCCTACTTTTAAAATTGTTTATTTTTTAGTTATTTTATAATAAACACTCTCAATTTAAAAAATTATTGCAAAAATTAATCATCATTTTGAAGGTTAGGCATTTTAAATATGTAGGGAACGGATAAATCCGTTCCTTTTTTTGAATAATAATTACCCTCAAGATTTTAAATTAAATTTAGATATTGCCCCTTTAAGCTGTGTTGATTCTAAAAGCAATTCTTGGCTTACATCTTCACTTTCTTTTGCAGTTGCATTATTTGCTTTAACTACAGTTTCTATTTCTTCAATTTCTTTGTTAATTTGTTCAATGGATATAAATTGTTCTTTAGATGCATTTGCTATATCACTTATTGATAATATAAAATCATTTGATATAGATATAATATCTTTTAGTGACTTTGCTGTTAAGTTTGTTATATCCATACCATTATTTATAGAATTTATAGTATCTTGTATTAATAAATTAATATCATCAACTGCTTCTCTTGACTTATTAGCAAGTTCTCTAACTTCTTCTGCAACAACTGAAAATCCTTTACCTGCTTCTCCAACTCTTGCAGCTTCTATTGATGCATTAAGTGCTAATATATTTGTTTGAAATGATATATCTTCTATTGTTTTAACAATATTAATAATTTGTGATGATTTGTTATTTATATTGTTCATTGATAAAATCATTTGTTGCATTTGTATATTACTATCGTTCATTTTTGTTTTTATTGTATTGGCATTTTGGTCTGCACTTTGAATAGTTAAAAGATTATAATTTAATTTATCTGTTATGTTATGTATAAGAGTTGATAATTCTTCTATTGAACTTGTTTGTTCTATTGTACCATTTGATAAATTCTTAGCTACATTTGAAACATATTCTGAACTTAAGTTTATTTTCTGAGAACTATTATCAATATTTAACATTGTTTTACTAAGATTAGTTGATATATTTTCTATACTATTATAGAGTGGAATATAATCACCATTAAATTTAAATGAAGTTGATATGTTAAAATTACCTTTTGCAAGTTCTTTCATATTAGTATCTATTTCATTAATTATGTTTTTTATATATTCAGTAGTTTTTCTCATACTATCAGAAAGACGTCCAAGTTCATCTTCAGATTTATAATTAATATCTATATCAAGAATACCCTCTGACATTTTAGTAGCAGCTATTTCAATTTCTTCGATTGGTTTAATTATAAATTTTTTTATAATAAAATTTCCACAAAATAATGTTAACATTAAAGCAATTATAAAAATAATAACTGTAAATATAGTGTTTTTATTTATATTACCTATAAAATCTGATTCAGGTACTAGAATAAATATTAACCAATCCAATCCATTATTTTTTAAATTATCAACTTTAAAATAAATAGTTTCTTTATTTATTTTAGTATTTAAAGTTTTGTTAATAGGAATATTATCAAAAGAATTGTAGGTTTTAAGTAACTGGTTTGATATTTGTTGTATAAGAGTTTCTTGAGAGTTTACTACATTTAATCTTTCTTCTTTACCATCTATTATTGTAAAAGGCATTTCATCTGTTGAACTTCCTACAATATTACCATCTTTTTCAATTATAAAAATACTTCCATTTTCACTAACTTCAATTGTTTTTAAAAATCCTACAAAATAAGATAATACAATATCAATACCTAAAACACCTTCTATTTCATTTTGGCTATTAAAAACAGGTAAAGCTATAGTTGTAGTTAAATCATTGTTAGCAGCTGATGAATAAATATCAGTCCAGCAAACAGTTTTTTCAGAAGAAGCTTTAAGATACCAACCTCTACTTACTGTATCATACATCATCCCTTCTTCTTTTTGAAAGTCTATAATCTCATCAGGTTTGGTTATTACCCAATTTTTAAGAAGATTATTTGTATATTGATTTTTTATATATAGATAAGTATTTTCTCCTAAACCATCAACTCCTAAAATTTCATTATTTTTATTTCCATAATAAATAAATACCTTATTATCTTGAACTACATTCCATAACAAAGTTTTTAATTTATCAAAATTATTTAAATCTAAATTTTCCGATTTATAATTATCATAAATCATTTTAAGTATAAAATGAGGAATTTCTAATTGATTAGAAATAATAGCTTCTACTTTTGAACTAACATCTTCTATATGTATTTGTATTAAATTTTCATTTGTTTTTTTAGTATTAAAATTTATTATTATTACGATTGATGATAATATAAAAAAAATCAGAATAATAAAAGGAATTGCTATTTTAAATGATAATTTTCTTGATATTTTTTTCATAGATAAATACACCCCATTTTTAAATTTAAAACTATTATTTATGTTTTATAATATAAATTTGATTATTATAAAATCAATTAATATTTTAAATTAAATTTAGATATAGCTTTTTTAAGTTCGTTTGATTCTGAAAATAATTCTTGACTTACATCTTCACTTTCTTTTGCAGTTGTAGTGTTTGTTTTAACTACAATTTCTATTTCTTCAATTTCTTTATTAATTTGTTCTATAGATATAAATTGTTCTTTAGATGCATTTGCTATATCACTTATTGATAATATAAAATCATTTGATATAGATACTACATTACTTAATGATTTTGCTGTTATATTTGTTATGTCCATACCATCATTTATAGAATTTATAGTATCTTGTATTAATAAATTAATATTTTCAACTGCTTCCCTTGATTTATTGGCAAGTTCTCTAATTTCTTCTGCAACAATAGAAAATCCAGCTCCTGCTTCTCCAACTCTTGCAGCTTCTATTGATGCATTAAGTGCTAATAAATCTGTTTGAAATGATATGTCTTCTATTGTTTTTACAATATTAATAATTTGTGATGATTTATTATTTATATTGTTCATTGATAAAATCATTTGTTCCATTTGTTCATTACTATTTTTCATTTCAAGTTTTACTGTATTAGCATTTTCGTTTGCATTTTCAATAGTTAAAAGATTCTTATTTAATTTACTTGTTATATTATGTATAAGAGTTGATAATTCTTCTATTGAACTTGTTTGTTCTATTGAACCTTTTGATAAATTCTTAGCTACATTTGAAACATATTCTGAACTTAAATTTATTTTTTGAGAACTATTATCAATATTTAACATTGTTTTGCTAAGGTTAGTTGATATATTTTCTATACTATCACGAAGTGGAATATAATTGCCATTAAATTTAAATGATGTTGATATATTAAAATTACCTTTTGCGAGTTCTTTCATATTAGTATCTATTTCATCAACTATATTTTTTATATATAGAGTAGTTTTTCTCATACTATCAGAAAGACGTCCAAGTTCATCTTCAGATTTATAATTAATATCTATTTCAAGGATACCTTCTGACATTTTAGTAGCTGCTATTTCAATTTCTTCAATTGGTTTAATTATAAATTTTTTTATAATAAGATTTCCTATAAATAATGTTAATATTAAAGCTATTATAAAAACAATAACTGTAAGTATAGTATTTTTATCTATGTTTTTCATAAAACCTGATTCAGGAACTAAAACAAACATTAACCAATCCAATCCATTATTTTTTAAAGTATTGGTTTTAAAGTAAATTGTCTCACCATTTACTTTTGCACTTAAAATTTTATTAAGAGGAACATTATCAAAAGAATTATAAGTTTCAAGCAAGTGATTTGATATTTCTCTTATAAAAACTTCTTGGGATTTTACTACATTTAGTCTTTCTTCTTTACCATCTATGATGGTAAAAGGCATCTCATTAGTTGAACTACCTATAATATTACCTGTCTTTTCAATTATAAATACTTTACCATTATTAGTAATATTAATATCTTTTAAAAAATTTACAAAATTAGATAATGTAACATCAATACCTAAAACACCCACTATATCATTATTATTAAAAACAGGAAATGCTGCTGTTGTAGTTAAATCATTATTAGAAGCTGATGAATAAATATCAGTCCAACAAGCTGTTTTTTCAGTAATAGCTTTAACATACCAAGCTCTTTTTAATGTATCAAAATTTGTACCTTCAACACTTTGATAATCAATAAATTCATCTGGTGTATTAATTTTATACACTTTGCGAAAATTATCTGTAAACTCATTTTTTATTTTTAAATATATATTACCATCATTATTAGAAGAATCAATTCCTAAAAATTCACCGCTTTCATTTCCATAAAAAATATAAGGAGATGACTTATCAAGTTTAACCATATTCCATAAAAATCTTTTTAAATTATCAAAATTATTTAAATCTAAATTACCTGAAATATAATCAGCATAAATCATTTCAAGTATAAAGTGAGGAATATCTAATTGATTAGAAATAATAGTTTCTACTTTTGAACTAACATCTTCTATATGTATTTGTATTAACTCTTTGTTTGTTTTTTTTGTATTTATATTTATTATTGTTACCACTGATAATAACATTAAGAAAATCAAAGTAATAAAAGGAATTGCTATTTTAAATGATAATTTTTTAGATAAATTTTTTGCCAACAAACAAATGCCCCCTATTGGTTATTATATATTAAATAATTCTATAAAGTTTTAAGTTGTACTTTTTAAATATGCTTCTTTATATAGATTATAAAATATAAGATTATCTTCTTTAAATGCCCCAATAAAATATATAATCTCAAGTTTTGAATCTCCACTATAAACAATATAATTTATATCTGAATTAGAAATCTTTTTAATAATACTATTATTATCTGTTAAAACACATATATTTGAATAAAAGTTTCTTTCATTTATAAGTTTAACAAAATAAAATTTATTATCGGTTATTTCTCTATTAAATAAGTCATTTACTAACTGTTCATTGTATTCACTATTATAATTTAATAGACGTTGTAATATTTCCTCATATACATTTAAGTTAAATTTTTCTGAATTTAAAATAAAATTATTAATATATTTAACACATTCTGAATAAAAAATATTTATATCTTCTCTACTTAAATCAAAAATTTTAGAATACACATTTTCAAAATAATCTTTATAATTTTCTTCAATATATTTTTTTATTTTATTTGAATAGTAATCTATAAAATTAGTAGTAATTAATTCTCCTTCTATATTTGAAAGTATTAATTCGGTCATCTCTATAAGTTTTTGCTTAGAATTAATAAATTCTTTATTAAGTAATTCGCTATCATTAATTAACTTTTCAAGTGTATTTTCAAAGCTTGTATATACTTTTAATGCAGTTTTTGGTATAAATATTTTATATAAACACATAATATATTGATTTGCTATATCAAAAGCAAATTTATATTTATCTTCAAATAATTTTTTAGTATAAATAAATTGTTTATCCTTCCAATTATCTAAATTTATTTGCTGTTCATATATTGAGTTTAATAAAGTTTGCTTTATCTCTTTTATTTCGATTTTTAATTTTTTTAAAATCTCAACTGCTGTAAAATAACCAATAGAACTATTTGAAATATGATTTTTAAAACATTCCTTTATATAATTACTTGCTTCTTGTTCATATGAATGTAAATAATACTCCGAATTATATTCAAAATATTTATCAATATTTTCACAAAAAAAATCTTTGATAAGTTCTATATTTGTATCACAATTATAATAAGATGCTTTTATATTAATCATAATTCCTGATATATTTTCAAGTTCCATAAAATTTGTATCACTTAAAGCGTTTTTATATACATTACTTATTGTTTGTGATAACTTTTTAACTATATTAGTTACATTTTCATCTATAATATTAGTCTTAATAAAATTCTCATTATGTATCATTGTTTTTAATGCAATAAACTGCACTGCTGATTTAGGTCTTTCAATTACTTTTAAACCTAAAGAATAAAAATTTCCTTTTCCTTCAGATATGTTTTTTACATTATCAATAATTTTACCCTCATTATAAGAAAAATCATAAGGTTGTTTTTTATAATCAAATTCTTTTATAATAGCGGTTCTTGCAATAGAAGTATAAATTTCTTCTAGTTTTGAAATTTTTCTTGAGCTATTTAAGTTAGACATAATATAAATCATATTTATATCTTTTTCTATTGATTTTAATTCTTCTAATAAAATATATGTATATGCTCTTTGAATTTCAGTATTATCAGGTTTATCATCTATAATAACAAAAATATCTATAATTGCAATTAAATTTCTATTCAAAAAAAATTTTTGGATAATACTTATTATTTTATCTAATAAACAAGAGTATTCATTGTAAGACTCTACCACAAAATGAATCCTTCTTCTAATTGGTATAATATAAGAACGTTCTAAAAATTTTAATTCAATATTTGATATTACTTTTATTATATCGTCATCTTTATCAAAGTTTTCAGATATACTTTTTCGTTTTTCTAAAAAATCTTCACTTTCATTTTTGTTTAATATTATATTGTTAAATAAATCATGAGTTTTTGTACTAATATTTATATATTCTATAGCTCCAGTTGTATTTAATTCTTTTTCTTCATTAAAGTTATAAATGTTGTTTAAAATATCACTTTCATGTTCTCCAATAAAAATATATAAAATTGGATTTGTAAGAGATATATTTTTATTGATATTTTTTTTAGTAGTATCTTTTTCTATATTAAATATTTTATCAATATCAATCAAAATGACACCGCCTTTATAAGATTGTTATCGTATGATTTTTTATATAATATAAATTTTCAGAACGCATAAATGCGTTCCCTACAATGTGTTACCTTTTCTAATAATATTTTGGTAGGGAACGCATTTATCCACTCCATTAGATTTATATATTCACCATATTAATTTTATTTATATTTTAAATACATATTTTTAAATGTTTCTTCCATAACTTTATAAAACATTGCTTTCTGTTCTCCATTATCTACACTTTCATAATTTGAAGATAAATCTTCATTTATTTCATGATAAATTTTTTCTAACAATTTCATATGTTCTAAATAAGCATCAAATTCATCATCATTAAGACTATCTTGATAAGCTTTTGATTTAGCACATAAAGATTTATTTTCTTCTTTAGAAAGATTTCTAAATGCATTAAAAACAAAGTATGGTTCATATTCTGAAATTGAGGTTTCACACAATTGTCTATCCATTCCGCTTAAATCTGTATAATAATATTTACCACGTTTTTTAAATATTTTATTAGCACTTAATACCAATGCAAAATTTTCAAAATGTTTTGCACCTTCTCCTATTTCTTTTAATTTTTCGATTATAGAAATAATATTTTCATGCTCTATTACCATTTCATTTATTCTTTGATTGAGTAAAGGCATATTTATAAAAATACCCATTGAATATTCTATATCAGGGTTTCCGTTTTTATCAAATTTACTATTATATAATTTTTGGCTATATTCAAGTGATTTATTTCGCTCATTAAATTGTTTTTCAACAAGTGTTTTTGCTTTTATTGCATCTGGTATTGATATTGCAGAACTTTCAATATCATTTATATTACAATTTTTTAAAATAGAATTTATATCAAATAGTTTACCATAGTTGCATACATGAACTGTTTCATCCCAATAAATATAACCATACTCTAAAGCTTTGGTAAATATATTTCTTATTAAATCATTTTCACGTGTTTGACGAGGATTTTCATAATCAGAAGCATAAAGTTTATCGTAAGCAGGGGATGGTAATTTAGTCCAATCTTTAATTTTTTTACTTTCGTACAAATGCATACCTATGCCTTCTTTTTGACCTATAAACTTTTCATATGTTTGTTCATATTTGCATAACTCACTATAATATAATAATGGTACTGCTATATTTGTATTTAACATAAATATACGATTACTTATAATACTTTGTTTTAAGTTACCATTTGTATCTCCTATATTAAAACTACCATTACTAAATTTAAGTGTATTATTTGGTACTACAACATATTCATAAACTGGTAATTTACCCATTCTACCTAGCATAACACTATTTGCAGGAAACATTACATTTGATTTTAATTTTAAATCATCTATTGTTTTACGTATAAAACCATGTTCTTCAACTCCATATAGTTTTTCAATATAAAAATCTATAGACTTTTTAGTAACACTTCCAAATACATTTATCATAAAACTATTAAATTTTTCAGCAATTAATCCTTCTGTATCTGTTAACCAATTGTTAGCGTTTTTAATAAGTTCTTCAAGAAATTTTTTAATAGACTCATCAAAATTTAATTCTATTTCTTTAGTTTCAGCAAGTAACTCTATTTTTTGTATAAGTGTTTTTGGTTCTATTATATCCCATGACAATATAGTATCATTTTCTTTATTAGAAACTAAAATACTTGTATCAATATTTCCATAATCATTAAAAAGCTCTCTTAATTTAGATAACATAGCTTTATAAACTGAAAATACATCATCATTATAATGATTTATTATGTTATATATTCTTGTATATGTTTCTCTCATTACTTTATTTGAAATTTCTATTAGTAAAAGTGTATAATATTCATCACAAGCATCTCTATAATCTTTTAATAAAGTTTTTCTTTTTGCTTTTTGTAATGGGTCTATAGCTAAAGGTGAATAGTTTATTAATTTTGCTTGTGTAGTATCAACTCTATTTTTAAGAAGTTGTAATTTTTCTTCTGATGGTTTTTGTCCTATTAAATATTTATCTATATCACGTAAATAGTTTAAAAGACACAAAGAAGAATTTCCCTCAACAGTGTAGATTAAACGTGATACATAGAAAGGACCTTTTTGTAAATCTACAAATAATTTATCAAATTCTAATTTTGATTTTTGGTGAAAGTTTTTTATAAAATCATCTTTATTAGCATTCATTATAGATTCTAATTTATTTATATTATTGTTTAAAGCTTTAATGCAAATATTAGGATTATCTTTAATGTCTTCAAATGTAAAGTTTTCAAGTCCTCCCAAATTAACATTTTTATTTATGTAAAGAGATAATTTATTAGGTTCAATGTCAAATGCAGTTATTAGTTCTCTTACTTCTGCTTCGTTTGGTAAACGTTCATACATATTATTCATTGCTTTAAACATTTTATAGGTTAAATAATTTATAACATCATCTAAAGGTAAAATTGCTGAAGAACAACCAATTGTATTGTAAGAATAATTTATAGGGTCTTTGTGTTCTCCTAATTCTTTTATAGATGAACTTTTAAGTGATGCTGAATTAGTTAAGTAAGATTCTATAGAATAATCTTGTCCCGTAACATCTGGTTCATCTGCTATAAAATTTATTATAGTTTCACAAACAACACCCATACAATTTTCAGAAGTATAATTTCTTTGATTTACAGCATTTATTGAAGAAATTAAATAGCACATATCATATGGTTTTCGAGTTTCATTTATTTTAAAACTACCATAATCTTGAATAAAACTTTCTTCATTACCACCCTTACCTAAATTCATAACATAATCTAATTCTTTTAGAGCTGCAAACCCATTTCTTTTTAAATTTGTAACAGTAGCAGGGTCTGAAGTATGTTGTAAGTTTACATCAGGTAAGAATAAAAATCCAAACATTTTACAATGATATAGCATATCTTCAATAATATATCTTACAATAAAAGGCATATCTATAAAAGTACCACTTCCTGTACCTCCTGAAATGCCAGTAACTATAAATACATAAACATATTTACTACTATTCATATTGCCTTTTGTTATCTTAGCTATTTTGTTTCTTATAACTGATTCTATTTTATTTATTTCTCTAAATAAAAGTAATCGTCCTATCTGTCTTACACAGCCAGCACCATCTGTTATATGTTGCACATCTATATCATTTGATAACCATTCATTTATATGAGAACCAAAAGATATATTTCTATTAAGGTATGAAGTTAAAAGTTCAGTATCTTTTATTATACAAACTTCTGAATTAGCAGATGAAAATGTAACACCATTATATAAAATTTTATTTATTCTTTCATCAGTATCTATAGAAAGATACTCAAGATTAGAAGGTTTATTTCCTCCTATTCTGTCACTTATCATTTTTTTAATACGTATTAAAGATTTAGCACCTGTTCCTCCTAAACCTATTAATAAGACAGGTGCATCTATAAGTTTTGAAGTATCTTGTTTAACATGAAGTCCTCCACCTGTGTGGTAGTCAAGATTATCTTCTAATTTTTTTATTATATCATCTATTTCTGCCATTATACTACCCACTTTCTATAAATTACATATATGTAGCATTATATTACTACTAATACTTAATAAAGTATAGCATATAATATTACCGATTTCAACAAAATTTAATTGGTTGTGCTTATAATTATAATATACTTAGTTTTTAATATTAGCTTTATTTTTAATAATTTTAATAAAATACTTAAAATAAACAATGATAAAAAATTAATTTCAAAATCAAAGTTGTGTCGCACTTAATTTTAAGTGCGACACAACTTTGATTGTTTATTTATAACTTCTAAATATTAAATGGAATTAAATCACACAGCATAAAATTATAAAATTTTTATTATTTAAATATACACATAACAAAAAATTATAATTTAAATAAATATTCATTTATTTTTATATTACAACTTTCAATTATCATTTTTATTTAACATTCTAATAAATTAAATTATGGTTGACAAATAGTATATATATATGTATAATGTTTAAAGTAAATCTTGAAGATATACTAATAATCTAAATATATTTAAAAGTTTATGTTCGCTATCCTAAGGGTTAGCGATTTTAATCTTTTTTATATAAATTTTATATGGATTTAAATTTGCCCTTTAGGCCAAAAATGGTGAGATTATGCAAATAGACATTACAAAAATTAAAAATTCAAAAAAAGGTGAAATCAAATTCGAGCTTTCTGATAATCTTGAATTTTTTAATGTGCATTTAGGTGAACTAGAATTTAAAGAACCTGTATTACTAAAAGGAAGCATTGCAAATATAGATAATAAATTTATATTAAATGCCAATATTAAAACTACTATACAATTACATTGTAGTTGTTGTAATACACTTATTGATAGAAATATAGATTTATCTATTTCAGAAATATTTGTTACAAGTAATAATACTGAAGAAGATGTTTGGGTTTTAAGTGGTAATATTATAGAACTTAATCCAGTTGTTATAAGTAATATAGCTCTTGATATCCCAATGAAAATTTTATGCAAAGAAAATTGTAAAGGATTATGTCCTAAATGCGGACATGATTTAAATATGTCAAATTGCAATTGTGATATGACAGAAATAGACCCAAGATTTGAAAAACTAAAAGAATTAGTTTTTGATAATAATGAGGAGGTGTAAAAATGGCTGTACCAAAAAGCAGAACTTCTCCAGGAAGAAGAAATCAAAGAAGAGCACAAAATTGGAAAATATCTAGTCCAAAATTAGTTTCTTGCCCAAAATGTAATGAACTAATGATGTCACATAGAGTATGTAAAGCTTGTGGAACTTATAACAAACGTGAAGTAATAAATACTGATAAATAACAAACATAAAAAAAGCCCTAATTATAAAAGATTGGGGCTTTTTAATTATTAAAAATTCAGATATAGTCTAAGGCGTCCCTTACAATATTATTGGTCATGTATCAAAACCATATTATTTATAAATATTTGTGTATTAATTTTTAATTAGGAACGGAAAAATTTAGTCTTCAATAAATATTATTGCTTGAATTTTTAGTACATGATATAATGTAAAAAATAATCACTACTAGAGGTGAACAATGGTTAAATCAAAAATAATTTATATTTGTCAAGAGTGTGGATATGAATCATCAAAATGGTTAGGTAAATGTCCTGAATGTAATGCATGGAATACATTTGTAGAAGAAATTACAGAAAAGAAAAAAACATCTGCAACTATACCTGATAGTTTGAAGACATCCAAACCAACAACATTAAATAACATTCAAATGATAAATGAATTTAGAACAAAAACTAATTTAAATGAGCTTGATAGAGTGTTAGGCGGAGGTATTGTACAAGGTTCTTTAATATTAGTAGGGGGAGACCCCGGAATAGGTAAATCAACATTACTTATTCAAATATGCCAAACAATTGGAGAACAAAATATAAAAGTACTATATGTATCAGGTGAAGAATCTGTACAACAAATAAAAATGAGAGCAGACAGATTAAAAATTTCTACAGAAAATCTTTTGCTTGTTTCTGAAACAAATATGAATCTTATTCAAAATACTATTTTAGAAGAAAAACCAGCTTTAGTTATAATAGATTCAATACAAACAATATATAAAGAAGAATTAAGTTCAGCACTGGGAAGTGTAAGTCAGGTTAGAGAATGTACAGGCTTACTTATGAAATTAGCTAAAGGAAATAATATTTCTATAGTAATAGTAGGTCATGTTACAAAAGAAGGAGCTATTGCAGGTCCTAGAGTACTTGAACATATGGTAGATACAGTTTTGTATTTTGAAGGTGAACGACATGTAAGTTATAGAATATTAAGAGCAGTTAAAAATAGATTTGGTTCTACAAATGAAATTGGTATGTTTGAAATGCAAGATAAAGGTTTGGTAGAAGTACTTAATCCTTCTGAATATATGTTATCTGGTAGACCATTAGACGCAACTGGTTCGGTTGTAAGTTGTAGTATCGAAGGTAGTCGACCTCTTTTAACAGAAGTACAATCATTAATAAGCTATACTAATTTTGGTATGCCTCGTCGAACCGCAACCGGAATTGATTATAATAGAGTTACAATGTTAATAGCAGTATTAGAAAAACGTTTAGGAATGCAATTATCTTCTTATGATAGTTATGTAAATTTAGCAGGAGGTATTAAAATAGCAGAACCTTCTCTTGATTTAGCTATAATAACAGCAATTGCATCTAGTTTTAAAAATAAAATAATTGACCCATATACAGTAGTGTTTGGAGAAGTTGGACTTGCAGGAGAAATCAGAGCTGTTAATATGGCTGAAAAAAGAGTAATAGAAGCTGTAAAAATGGGTTTTAAAACTTGTATAATACCACAAGTTAATTTTAAATCACTAAAAAAAATGAATGATGTAAAAATATATGGTGTTTCAAATGTAAGTGAATTAATTCAAATTGCTAAACTTTAATTAGGAAGTATGAAGGTGATAAGTATGAATATATTTTGTTCTGCTATAATTGTAGCTAGTGGTTGTGGTAGACGTATGGGAAGTGATATACATAAGCAGTTTATTACTATAAACAATAAACCTATTTTACAATACACAATAGAATGTTTTTATAATTGTTCATATATAAATGAAATAGTAATTGTAGTAAATGAAGAAAGTATAGAATTTTGTAAAAAAGAATTAATTAAATCTGATTTAAATAAAGATATTAAATTTACACATGGTGGTAAGGAGCGTCAAGATTCAGTTTATAATGGATTAAAACAAGTAAATTCTTCAACAGATATTGTACTAGTACATGATGGTGTTAGACCTTTTGTAACAGAAGAACATATTAAAAAAATTATTTATTCAGCATATGAAAATATAGGAGCAGTTTTAGCAGTTCCTGTTAAAGATACTATAAAAGTAGTAAACCAAAATGGATTTATAGAACAAACACCTAAAAGAGAAACTCTTTTTATAACCCAAACACCACAAGGATTTAAATATGATGTGTTAGTTAAAGCATATGAACAAGCTATTAAAGATAATTTTATAGCAACTGATGATTCAAATTTAGTAGAAAGATTAGGTTATAAAATAAAAATTGAAGATGGTAGTTATGATAATATCAAAATTACTACAAAAGAAGATTTATACATGGCAGAAATTATACTTAGTAAACTTAAATAATTAATAAACTTATTAAATATAAAGGAGTAATCATTATGAAAAAAATACCAAGTTTTACTGTAAATCATCTTACACTTTTAAGAGGTATATATGTTTCAAGAAAAGATACTATAGGTAATGAAGTGCTAACTACTTTTGATTTAAGAATGAAAGAACCTAACAAAGAACCTGTTATTAATTCTCCTGAACTTCACACAATAGAACATCTTGGAGCTACATTTTTAAGAAACCATGCTACATGGGCAGATAAAACAATTTATTTTGGTCCTATGGGTTGTGCTACTGGTTTTTATGTTATATTCAAAGGGGATTTATGTTCTAATGATGTAGTAGATATAATAACTGAAATGTTTAAATTTATATCTGAATATGAAGGAGAAATTCCGGGTGGAACAGCTCGTGATTGTGGAAACTATCTTAATTTAAATTTAGCTATGGGAAAATATGAAGCACAAAAATATTATAAAGAAGTATTACTAAACTTAACAGATAAAAATTTAGTATATCCAGAATAAAATTTAAGGCGAATAAGAAAGTGTTTTCTTTTTCGCCTTATTTATTTTATATAAATTATAATTATTAAAACTTTGATTTTACATTAAATTATGGAAGGTATTGTTCTGTTATTATAGAAACATTATTATTTTGTGTAGTAACTCTACATAGAAAACCGAGTTCATTATTTCTGCTATTATAATATTCAATAAATTCTTGTTTACTAACTTCACGTTGAAAATTTCCAATTTCATAATTTAAATCAACTATAAAAAATTGTGTTTTATCATTTAATTGAAATATATTATAATAATCATTTGATTTATGAATATAAAAACCATTTGGCATATCATTAGGGTCAACACCTAATTGATTTAAACGTTGTGCATCTTTTTCATCAAGTGTAAGCCATTCTACTCTATTAAATCTAAAAGAACTAATAGACAAACTTTCAATATATCCTATGTATTCACTCTCCGGTACTATTCTAAACATATCTATTGTTGCAGGATTTATTTCTACTAACTCATTCATTGTAACTTGAGGTTGCATAATTTCATTATTAATATAGTTAAGTGCTACTTGCATTGGGTCTAAAAGTTCTATATTATTACCATTATCACACTGAGTTTGTAAATCTTTATAATAATCATTTGTAGATAATATTGTGTTAGGAATAGCATGATATTCAATACCCATATTAGTTATCCAACGTTCAACACACCAAATTCCATTAGCTCCTTGTTTAACTGGTTGGGATAATAATAATTGACATGTTTCACCTGTTGATAATGGAAACTTCACTATTATATGTTTTCCTTTAAATGTTTCTTCAGGTAATAAGCCTATTTTTTCAAGAAATTCTCTTAATACAGTCTCTTTTGAAGCAAATGTTGAAAAATTACCTAAATATTGTGTTATTCCTCCTAAATATTGAGGTTTATTGTTATGAAGCGAAAAAACTAAAATAAATTTACCCATACTTTCATCATGTGTTATCCATATATTATCTTCTGTTGTCCAAATTTTATCTTCACTTTTAGTTATATATTCACTAATATCATTTGGTCTTAATGAATATTCTAATTCCCACATTTCAATATCATATGGTAACATATCTTTTATTGTTGCTATTTTTTCAAGTAATGTAATCTTTTTATCAATAATTCTATCTGACTTTGTAAGCTCATCTATATACTGATTTGCAAAATCTTCAACTGTTAATGATGAAATATCTTTTTGATTTAATAACAAACCAAAAGAAACAATACAAACAGCAATAATAGTAAATGATAATAACCAAAATGATGGCTTTTTATAGTTTAATACATTTTTAATTCTATATTTTATATTTGATTCACCAAAAGCAATAAAAAAACCTCCTATTATTCTGCTTTTTGTTGTTAAAGATAATAATGATGATGAATATTCTTTTTTTATTTGATTACCTATTTCTTTAATTACTCTTTCATCACAGGAAAACTCCATATCATTACTCATTAAAAAGAAAGCTAACCAAACAAGAGGATTAAACCAATGTATTGAAACTATAAAAAATGCAACTATTTTAATTAAATAATCAAATCTTTTAATATGAATTTCTTCATGTTTAATTACATATATTCTTTCTTCTTCTTTAATCCAAGCAGGGATATAAATTTTAGGCTTTAATATACCAAAAACAAATGGAGCATTGGGAAAATTTGTTTCATAAATATTTTTATAAATATGTTTTGAGTTTTTTAATTGTTTATTAAGTTTTATAATAGATATTATAGTATAAGATATTAAAATCATAATACCAGCTAACCAAATAATAATCCAGATATTATCTATATTAACCCATGCCTTTGATATATTTATACTGTTTGTATCAATTGGTCGTAATGCAAAATTTATTGTTTGACTAGTCATTTGAGTATTATTATTCATTTGTGGTATTTGTAAATATGTAATGTTTTGTGGAATGGGTTGTTTAAATGGTATAAGGCTATAAACACTCTCAATTGTTAATGGACAAATCAGTCTAACAAATACAACCGACCATAATATATAAGAAAAAATTTTGGGAGCTTTTTTTAATAAAAATCTTATAATAATAACAAATAGTATTATATAACAACCCATTATACTCATATTTAATACAGATAAAAATAAATTCTCCATAAATTATTCACCTTCTTTATGTTCTTGAATAAGTTGATTAATCTCTTTAATTTCTTTATCACTTAGCTTCTTAAATTTTGTAAAAGCAGCTAAAAATAATGGTAAAGAACCTTTGAAATTGTTTTCAACAAATTGTAAGCTTTGTTTAGAAAAAAATTCATCTCTACTTAATAGAGAACTTACAAAACCATTTTTATTCTGAAAAATTCCTTTAGTTTCAAGACGCTTTAGCATAGTATAGGTTGTTGACTTTTTCCAATTAAATTTTGTTCCACATATCTTAACTAAATTACCTGATTCTATCGGCTCGTTTTCCCAAATAATATCGGCAAATTTTATTTCCATATCTGAAAGTTTATATTCTGACATTCTATCACTCCTTTCGGTCTACATATATTAGGCCACTTTAGTTTACAATATGTAGACCAAACTTGTCAAGTGTATATTGTAATATTTTAAAATAAAACTATTGAAATTATATAAAGTTCCTTATATAATTAATGATTATGTTATTATTTGAATTAATATTGGTAATAATTAGCTATAAAAATAATATAGATGGTGGTGCATATGACAAATAATATTACAGAATCTTTAATATTAATTTTAGGTGATGCTGGATTTTTAATTTTAAAAAAATCTTTACTTGTATCTATAGCAATAATAATATATATCTTTATATATAAAATTTCTAAAAAACTTGTAAATAATTTTTTTATTCAAACTAGAAATAAATCAGAAAAATTTAAAATTGATGATAGACGTCTAGTTACTTTGAATATAGTAAGTTTAAGTATTATAAAATATATTCTTTACTTTTTTGTAGGAACTAGTATAATTTCATTTTTTGGAGGTACAGAATCTGTAAAATCAATTGTTACTGTAGCAGGTATTGGAGGCGTTGCTGTAGGTTTTGGTGCTCAAAGTTTAGTTAAAGATATTATTACTGGTTTTTTTATATTACTTGAAGACCAAATTTCTGTAGGTGATATAGTTCAAATAAGTGGTATAGCTGGAACAGTAGAAGAAATAGGAATACGTACTACTAAATTACGTAGTATAAATGGTGATTTACATATAATACCTAACGGACAAATAACTATTGTTACAAATATGACTAGAGAATTTAAAAGAGCTATTGTTGAAGTAGGAATTACATATGAAGATAAAATCGAATATATAATAACTATACTTGAAGATGAGATGAATAATATATTTCAAAATGTAACTGGTTTACATGAAGTCCCTCAAATACTTGGAGTAAGTGCTTTTAATGAATCTGCTGTAGTTATAAAAATACTTGCCAAATGTGATATAAAAGAAAATTTTAGAATTGAAAATGAAATAAGAAAATATATAAAGATAAGATTTGATAAAGAAAATATTAAAATGCCTTATCCTCATAGAACAATTGAAATAAAATCAATGGAGTTATTGTAAACTTCATTGATTTTATTTTTTATTAATTTTTTATTTTAATAATTAATGTTGTGTCGCACTTTATTTAAAGTGCGACACAACATTAATTTCAATTTATAAGTATATAAATATAATAAAAATATTTTTTAAAAGAGAGTTGATTAAATTGTTTATTGATGAATTAGAAAAACAAATAAATGAAATTATCTTTGATTATTTCTCTAACACATCAGAAATAACAGCAAATAGATATAGAATTCAATTATCACATTTCTACAGATTCATTGAATTTTATAATTATCAAGAAATTAACAACACTATTTTAGAGCATTATAAAAAAATACTGAATAAAAATTATAAAGACAGCACTTATAATTTATTTGTAATATCTATAAATAAGTTTATAGAAAACTATTACCCCAATCTAAATAAATTTGAATCAAAAAAATTGTCATTGGCTACTGAAATTGAAAATTTAATTTCAAAAGAAGAATTTGATTTGTTGGCGATAAATGCTAAGAGATTTGGATTTGAAACTTTATATTATATAATGATGAAATTGTATTACACAGGAATGAGAGTTTGTGAATTAAAATTTTTAACTGTTGATAATTAAAATTTAAAAAGTTTTAAAATTACTTCTAAAAGAAGAACACGTAATATATATATTTGTGATGAATTAAATATTTTATTATCTAAATATATTCGTAAATATAAATCAAGAACTTATTTGTTTTATAGCTTTAAAGATTGGAAATTACCAGTATCAACAAGAACTATTCAAAGACAAATGAAAGAAGTTGCATATTATTCAGGCATTCCTGAAACACATGCTTGCCCTAGTGCAATAAGACATTTGTTTGCTACAGAGTTTTTAAATGTTAAAGAAGCTAGTGTTATTGATTTAGCTGAAATAATAGGTAATAATCATTTAGAAATTATTAAACGCTATACTTGTTGTGATTGTAATATTAAAGATAAATACTAATTAATCTATAAATTAGTATGAGCAGATGCTGTTATATTAAATATATTTTAGTGAAAAATTGTTTGTATTATATATTTCTTTTAGGAAATAATGATTTTATAGGAGGAATGTTGAATGAATTTAAAAGATAGTCAAACTCTTAAAAACTTAGTAACATCATTTGCAGGAGAAAGCCAAGCACATGTACGATATCAGTTTTTAGAACATGCTGCTAAACAACAAAAATTATTTGAGTTATCCAAAGCAATAAATACAATTGCTCGCAATGAATTTAATCATGCAAGAATGTTCTATACTGCTATTCAGTCAGCAGATACTGGTATTATTGAGAATTTAGAAGTAAATAGTGGTTATCCATTCAAAGAAAAATGGGATTTTGTTAAAAACTTTGAATTTGCTGTAGCTAATGAAACAGATGAAAAAGAAACTATCTATCCATCTTTTGCTAAAACTGCACAAGATGAAGGGTTTTCAGATATTGCAGATTTATTTACTAAAGTAGCAGGAGTAGAAAACTGCCATAAAATGATACTAACAGAAATTCATACTCAATTAAGAAATGGGAAATTATATAAAAGAGAAAAACCGATAAAATGGAAATGTAGTGAATGTGGATACGAAGAAACATTAAATGAAGCATGGCAAGTTTGCCCTTTATGTAAAATGGAACAAGGATATGTTATGCTAAATTTATCAGATAATTAAATTATAATTTTAAGAGTGTTAATTAAAAATAGTAAAAACAATAAGATATTGTTTTTACTATTTTTTTATTATTAGGTTTAATTATTTTATTAACACTCTTAAGTTTTTATGGATTTAGGTATTTTTAGAAAAAATACCTAAATCCATAAAACAATTTAATTAAAATTTCTTAGAATTATTACAATATATTGATTAAAAATTATTATTATGTTAATATGAAAAATATAGTATTAATATGTAGATAGAAATTAAAATAGATATTATATAACTTAGAATTTTATAATATTTTGTAAAAATTATAACTTATATTTTTTTACTTTGAGTAAACTATTTACAATTGTAACTTGTGTTTGTAAACTAAACAACATACATATGAAAAAATATTAAAATACATGAATAAAAATTGGAGGAATTGTATGCTTAATTACTATGCTTTAAAAGTTACTAAAAATCAAGATAAACTAGTTGCAATATACAAACAATACTATAGCACTATGATTTATACAGCTAAAAGTATTTTAGATGATTATGCATTGGCTGAAGATGGTGTTTCAGAAGCGTTTATTAAGATTATTAATAATTTTAATAAAATAAAAGAACTTTCTATTGACAAAACAAGAGCATATATTATTATAATAGTAAGAAATACTGCAATAGATTTATTGCGTCAAAGAAAAAATATTAGTGATGTTTCAATAGATGATATTGATATTCCTAATGGAGAAATTTCTGTGTTAGATAATCTTTTAGTAGCTGATGCTTATAATAATATTATTAGGATTATTCAATCTCTTCCCAAATCCTTATTAGATGTATTGTATTTATCTGTAGTTTTAGAACATTCATATGATGAAATCGCAAGTTTATTAAATATAAGTCGAAATGCAGTTAAAATGCGTTTGAGTAGAGCTAAAAAAGAAATACGTAAAAAATTTAATATTGAGGAAGACTTTTTATAATGAAAGATAATAATAAAGATGAAAAAATTTTTGATTTATTTTTAAAAGTTGCAAGTGAGGAGGCTTTTATTCAAGAAATAAATTCAATTCCTTCTTGCGAAGAATTAAACAAGCAATATAAACCATCATTTAAAATTAATAAAAAAATTAATAATAAGATTTTTTACTACAACCTTAAAGAAAAAGCTAAAAAATTAGTTAAAACTTTTAGCAAAATAGTTGCAAGTTTAATTATTGGTTTTGTTTTAACAACAATTATTCTTTTTAATGTAGAGATATTTAGAAATTTTATTATAAAGAAAACTATAAACTAAACTGGTATTCATAACTTTTCAGTAAATTAATTATACTATATATGAATTTATAGCTTTTGGATAATAACTTTATAAAGTATTAAACTTTGTTATATATAATAAAAAACTTTATATTCTAAAATGAAAATAAATATTAATAATGTTTTAATTTAGAATATTAGTAATATTATCTCCATGATAAATTATAATAAGCTAATTTTTATAAATACCAAAATTTAAAAATAAAATAAAAAATATGTTACGATTAGAATGTTTTTATCGTTTATTATATAGAGTGGTTAATAATAACACTCCACTCTATATAAAATATTTAGGAGGTTTTTATTATGAAATTAAATAAAGCATCTGCTTTTTTACTTGCTGGTGTGATGACCTTATCACTTGGTACTTTTGTATCTGCATCTATTAATAGTGAAAATAATTTGCCTATAGATAATTATGCAAGTTCAGAAGAGCAAGTTAATACTTTGGACAAAGGCTATCAGATAATTGATGGTGATATTTATGATAAGTACGGTGTTCTTTTGATAGACATGGAAAATGGATTAACACCTGAAGGATACACATTATCACCAGATTTCGAAGTAGTTTACCCAGAAGATTTAAATAATGAACCAGAAAAAATATCTAAGTTAAGAATTACTAGTGTTTTTAATGGTACTAAATATCTAAATAAGAATATCACTGGAAATGAAGGTGTACAAGTTGGTTCAAATTTTTCATTTTCAAGTTTCGAGAGAGATTTTTATTTAAAATATTCTTCAGGTCCATCTAATGTTGGTCTTAATGTATCTTTAATTAATGTTACAACTGGCTCTTGTGTTACATGGTTCTCAAATATGCAGGCTAATACAAGTAATACATATTCAGGGGCTTATAATCCTTCAAGACCTAATGATGTATTTAAAGTTATGGATAGTAGACAGGGTGGTTCTGGAAACTTTACTATAGTTGCTAAAAAACAATAATGTTAAGGTTTATTTGATACTTAATTGATAAATAGTATATAAAAGATAACAAATCTTAAAATTGAAATGAAGCAAGTATGGATATACGGAAATATAATTAAATCATAAGAAATATTACATATTAAATATAGGATTACTAATTAAAAATAGTAAAAAGCTACAATATTATCTTTAATGTTTTTTTAATCAAAGTTGATTCGCACTCCTTAATAAATGCTAACTAACTTTGATTTTTTTATTATTAAGTTTAATCATTTTATTAAAACACTTAAATATCATTTTGAAAAAATAATCAAATAACTTTAAAAATTAGTTTTATTTCTATATTTAAAGCATATTATAATGAAGTTATTCATCAGCTTATGTCAGGCACAAACTTAAACATTTTTCGACAAAAAAAGTAGCCGTCAAAATTAAGTGACGGCTGTTCTATAACTTCGGGATTATATTGATTTTATTATGCAGAAAAATTCTGCCTTTTCGCAAATATTATGCTCATACTGCTCACTCTAAAACTTACTTGTTTAACTTCAAAAGACGGTAAAAATAGGAAAAATCATATATTAGCCATACAAGATATATTATTGGAATTATTGCCAACACCAAGTTTGATTGCACTAATAAGAAAATTACTGCTATTAAAAGAATAGGGATTGAAAGAGAAGTAACGAGAAACAATTTAAGACGTTTGATTTTATAAAGCAAAAATGCTGCTATCCCATTTATTTGTATAACAGCAGCGATTAATATAAGAGGTACAATATCACTGCTGACAAACAGATGATACAAAACATAACCAAATGAACTATAAAAAGCGACTCCAAGAATAGGCATCACCTTTGGCAAGAATGAGTTCTCGGGGTGGTTTAAGCTCGCAAGCCACTCTCTATCCTTTTTGTTTGCAGCTATCCCTGCAATGATGATTGATATAAGGCAACACCCTATTGCGAATAAAAAAGCTGGTGTATTAAAATTCATGTCAAACCTCCTAATTAATTTAAATTTGCTGTGTAGCACAAAACCCCATAACTATCCACAGCTAAAGATTCTACCGTTGCTCTGAGTTGGTAGTAATTGCCACACTCGCAAATAAACTGGGGAACGGAGTTATGTGCGACATTTATACTACCCGCTCTCTTTTTATTTTTTCTTTCTCTGATAGGTTACGATTATGCTGAATAACAACGGTTGCACCAAAACTTCCAAGGCACTCAAACTCATATAAGGGGGTAAATCGCCAAAACGAGTAAAATCAAGATAAACGAATCCTTAGATAGAGCCGGAAGCGGGTGCATAAGTGTTAAAGATACCAAGTATTACGAGGATAGCCGAAAGTTTTAGCCATGCCAATTTTTTTCCCATAATGATGTCTTTAATCCACCAAATTACGATACCGAGCAAAATTCCTCTGACAATTTGGGCAAACACTATTGTTAAAAGTCCGATTTCATCAGGATTTCTTAAACCAAAGATTTCAAGTAGATTAGCTTCGTAATTAAGCAGCTCGGAAGAAATTGCTCCAACAACAATGTATGTTACAATGTGTGCTATTATTATTTTAGTAAAAAAACTCATTTGAAAATAGATTACTCATTGTTTTCATTCTCCTTTGCAAGTCTGTTGAAATAGATTTCCAATGATGATGACATAAACAAACGGAAATTTTCCATGTTCTCATCATGTTTTTCGTCTGATGTACTTTTTATCATCTGCTCATTGACTTTTTGCAATAAACTTACATCACCATCTGTAACTTCCATCAGCCAGTCCCAAAATCTTTTTGCTAAATCTTGCCCTTGCTTGCTTTCGGGAGATATGCCATCATCTTGCAACTTAGCTGCCTCTACAATAAAATCATTTGTGGCATCAGCCATCATTGTGATGTTTTCTTCACCTAATGCACGATTCTTTAATTCGTCAAGTACATCATCATCGAGATATTTTACAAGCCAATAGCTCTCATTTTTCATTTGCAAAAGAGTGAGTATATCTGCAAATTTCTTGTAATTCACAGAATTTACGAATATTCGTTGCGTGTTCCGTAAGGACATCTATAACCTCAGCAGTAGTGTCCATAGCGATAATTCTCTTTTTTATCTCACTAATCGTAAACCCCAGTCGCTTCATCATCAAAATCTGCAACAGCTTCACCAAATCCTTGTCGGTATAAAGCCGATACCCGCCTTCGCTTTCCGCTGACGGTGATAACAAGCCTTCTTTGTCGTAGTATTGCAATGTGCGAACAGTAACTCCCGCTTTCTTTGCCAGTTCGCCAACTTTCATGTATTCCTTCGGTATCGCACGGTAATTTTCCATATTGACCGACCTCCTTGACTATTATTATAAACTATGACGTACACGTCACAGTCAAGACCTTTTTGAAAAAATTTTTTGAACGGCGAAAGGGCGGTCAAACGACAGCCCCTTAATATCACCAAATATAAATAATCCTCATTATCTTTTAAATCATTCAAAACCACAAGATAATCATGATTTTTTTTATTAAGATAGTGCTGATAATCATGATTTTTTTTATTAAGATAGTGCTACATATTTTATAAAAGTACAATAATTTAGTCAAAAAACTTAGTCCTAACTTGACAGCACCTCAGTGACAGACTAAAACATTTTTCGATAAATAGTAGCCACCAAGTTATAACAAGGTGGCTACTATACTTCATATTACTTTACTTTTCTTAATTGAGAATTTACTGTTTAATTGTAACTATTACGCTCATACTCTTTGCTTACGCAGATATATTAAATAAACGCCAAGAGAAAACGATAATATCCCTATTAAAACAAACCCACCCCAAATGATATTCCAAAGTGGATTGTTTATATCAAACATAAATAGTAGCAAGTCATTCCACCATGCTATTCCAAGCAGAACAGCGATTACATCAAATAAGACGTAGCCGCCAAAAATATAAATAAAGCACCACCAATAATTTTTACCTATATTTTTAACAAAAACAGCTATCCCGCTTATACAAAGTATTAATAGGGTTACCATCAAAACATAATATATAATGTTTTTTTCTGTAAAAACCCCAAGCCAATAATCTGAATAGGATTTTCTGTCAATCAGCCCCCAAATTCTGTGCATATGAAACAATCCAAAAAATAAGTAAAAAATAGACTCAAACCAATATACATTCGATTTTTTAGGCACTATATCACCTTCTTCTAATATAAATTATCTTGATTTTTACAACTAAATTTTTATTACAGAATAATTGTTATTTTCTTCATCAAGTATACAATAGATATTATTTAATATCAATTGGTTTTAAATATTAAAACTTAGTCTTAATTTGACAGCAGCCCAGTGACAGACTAAAACATTTTTCGACAAAAAAAGCCGTCAAAATTAAGCGACGGCTTTTTTATAACTTCAGGATTATAATGATTTTCTTATGCAAAGAAATTCTTTATAAAAGCAAATATTATGCTCATAATGCGTGGTAACCTACTTGCTGATATATTGCGTCATTCCGCACCCGAATTTTTCATTAGGTCGTTGTATGAATCCATACTTTTCATAAAATTTTTCTCTGCCTTTAGCAGACATCAAA
Organism: uncultured Eubacteriales bacterium; assembly: GCA_964638835.1. Lineage (GTDB taxonomy): Bacteria > Bacillota > Clostridia > Lachnospirales > CAZQDT01 > CAZWZB01. The sequence goes on from CAZWZB010000021.1 coordinate 27,755, forward strand.
CACACAAAAATACCACCATTTTTTGCAAGCGTGTCAATGTATGCCATTACTTTTTTCATCAACTCATTACCTATGCCTTTGTTTTGATATTCTGGTAAAACAATAACGTCCATAATAAGGGCTTGTAAACCATCTTCAATAACACGAGCCATACCGATTGTTTTATCATCAAGTAAAGCAGAAACTATAAAATCACTGCGGTTTAATGCTTTTAAAACATTATCATCATTGCGTTTCGCCCAACCTACTGATTCAACTAAAGCATTATAGTCCTCTACTGTTATTGAATTATTGTAGCGAATATCCACCTAATCTTTACCCCCTATTATATAAAAAATCTCTATTTTTGTTCGCTTGTTCAAAGTTACAGGATAATCATTATTTTCTTCATTGTATACAAGTATACTGCAACTCAATCAAATACACAATGACTTTTCCAACTCTTTGTTGAAAAAACTTAGTCCTAACTTGACAGCACCCCAGGGACAAATTAAAACATTTTTCGATAAAAAAACAAGCCTCCAAGTTATAACAAGGTGGCTACTGTACTTGGAGATTACTTTACTTTTCCTATTTGAAAATTTACTGTTTAAATGTAACTATTATGCTTATTTGACGTAGTTATATTACAGTACATTTTTAAGTATCACAACCAAATTTTTTATATCAACCCTATTGTCCTTTACACATACCAATTTTTTTACAATGTGGACATTTTAATAACTTTTTGTTTCCTATACGTATAATATGCATTATTTTATGATACCATTGTATTTGGAAAAACTTATTGCAATTAGGACAAACAACTTTATCATATAGAAATAAACTCATAACAACACCTCTCCAAATATAAATAATCTTTGCTTTCAACAATTCAGTCACAATTACAAGAAAATAATTATTTTCTTCATCAAAAATAGCATAAATTCAATTAGAAGACAATAGTTTTTAAAAAATTCACACTTTTTACTTAATTTTAACTTGATAGCACCACAAGGACAAACTAAAACATTCTTAATAAAAATATATTGACTGTTTTTGATTGTTATATTTATTTTCTTATGAAACAAAAAGTGGTTCAATGGTAAGTATTATGCTCATACTCCCTGTAAGTTTCTTTTTAAATAAACTTTATCCTTTAATTGTATTCCGTGTTCATAAATAGGTTCATTGTAGTGATTGATGAAATAGTTTTCTATGCGGTGTGAAATCACAAAACCACTATTTTCATAAAAAGGCACGATAACAGGGGTGTCACCTGTTCCAAGAATCATAATGGTACCATTTCCTTTATAATAATTGCACACATAATTTATTAGATATCTGCCGTAACCCTTTCTTTGAAACTGTGGATATGTAGCTAAGTTTTGTATCTCGAAAGTGCCATTTCCTTCATCTGTTACAACACAGATACTTTTCAAATCATTATCATATAGTGCAAACAGTACACCTCTGTCCAAATATTTGTCAATCATATTCTCTTGCTCATCTGCTAATAATAGCAAATTCAAAAAGTCTTTCTTATTGCTTTCAATAATTTTTACTTCAATCATAATTTATCACCCGCCTCCCATTATATAAATATTCTATTATTCTCAACAATTAAATCACAATTACAAGAAAATAATTATTTTCTTCATCAAAAATAGCATAAATTTAATTAGAAGACAATAGCTTTTAAAAAATTCACACTTTTTATTTAATTCTAACTTGACAGCACTCCAGAAGAAGAGAAGACTAAAACATATTTCAACAAAAAGCCGTCAAAATTAAGTGATGGCTTTTCTATAACTTTATGCTCATAATCTTTAGAAGGTCAATTATGTCTTATTTACTTGATCATAGATTTTATTTGATTCTTTGTAATCAAAATCAGCATAAAAATCATCACCATACTCTAGTAAGTATTCAAACCAACTTAAAAAATCTCGTCTTGGGTATGAAGATTGCACACCAACTTCCGAAAAGTTCCACATTTCACCTTCGCAATTACCACAAACAATAAGATTCCAACTCATTCCACAGCCAGAATCTAAGATTGTAATATTTCCATTTTCAAGTGAATTATATAATTCGACATCAGTTTTCTCAATATCATTATCACCCCAAAACCAGAAATTTTCTAAAGGAAATGGACTTGACACCTTTTGCTTATCGATTATAATCTCATAAAGAGAAGGCACGTTAAAATTATTGCTTAAAATTCCACCATTTGCTACTTCACTAATAAATCTACGATAAGCAATAGGTAATCTGATTCCATTTTTAACTTCAAATTTGCATATATCTTCTTTGCTTATAGTGGTATTGGCTTTGAAATCATGGTTATTTTCAATTTTTATTTTAATTCTATTTATGATGTTATTTAACTCTTCTGGTTTATAAACACTCAATGTAGTCCTCCATATAAATTTTCTTTATTCTCAATAATTCTCATAATTACAAGGTAATAATTATTTTCTTCATCAAAAATAACATAAATTGAATGAAAATACAACAATTTTGAAATTTAAACTTGTTACTTAGCCCTAACTTGACAGCACTCCAGAATAAGACTAAAACATATTTCAACAAAAAGCCATCAAAATTAAGTGATGGCTTTTCAATAATTTCGGTATTATATTAATTTTCTTATAAAGGAAAACTGTGGCAAGATAAATATTATATTCGTTAACTTAGTTGAAATCTCTATAATCTATTTCACTAACCGCTTTTTCAAATTCAGCTTGACTTTTGGTAACTGCCTTTTCTTTTTGAGGAAACTTTTTGTCAAATTCTTCAATTTCACCGTTTACTTCCATTGCTTCACTAAAATAAACGCATCCATGTACTTCATCAAGTGCTCCGTCAAAAAGAGGTAATGCCATTATTCCTGTATAGTAGTTTCCGTCCGGCAGGAAAATATCGTATTTTTTTGCTCCCTCAAATCCATATGGCTTGTAATGATAAGGATAACCACCAATAATAATTGCAGAATGCCCTTGTTTTCGTGCTTCATTAATTGAATGAGTTATAAGGGTACGTCCTAACCCTTTACGTTGCAAATGAGGTAAAATGCTAACAGGACCGAAAGTAATCGTTTTATGCTCATTTCCATCACCATCAACTACCTTTGAACGAGAGTAGAATATGCTACCTACTACTTCCCCATCTAGTTCTATCACAAATGAAAGCTTGGGAATGAAATCATGGTGCTTTCTTAAACAATGAATAATAAAATGCTCATTGCATCCAGGGCAGTATAAATTCCAAAAAGCTTCACGAGTGATTTGCTCAACTATATAGTAATCTTTGGGTTGTTCATGTCTTATAGTAATATTCAATTATATTTTCCTCCTACAAATTATAAATAATCTACATTATCTTTATATCATTCAAAACCATAAGATAATAACTTTTTTTATTTATTTAAGATAGTACTATATACTCTATAAAAATGCAATAGCTTACTAAAAAAACTTAGTTCTACATTTATAATAGCTCAAATTTTTTATAAAAATATAGGTGTATTTTGTTTTTTAAAGACAGTTTTTCTTTGTGATTAGTATTGTTTCCTTTGAATGCGATGTTTTAGATAAACATTACTGTTTTACTTATTTAGTAAGGTTGTGTTTTTTAATAACTACATATATTATTGTGAAATTTGTGTTTAAGTAAAATATTAAAATTAATTTTTATTATAAAAAATTCACATTAATATGAATATATCAAATAGAATTCTAAAATATAAGAATTAGGTTTTACTTTTAGTGAATTGTTTTTAATACTTTAATTATATGTAAAGTTGTATCTATAAATAATGTTCTAAAAATATAGATTTTATACTTGACAACATTATATTAGTATAATATTATGTTAATATTAAGTAGATAAGGAGGTATTTTATGTTATTTGAAATGTTCCCTGTGATAGTTGAGAATTTTGTTAATAAACCCCCACATTTATCACAATCTTATATAGTTACTGCTACATATGGTATTCGTAAAAAAACCGGAGAAAAGTTTTTAAAGGTTATTACCATAGATAAACAAATATATATTAAAACCATAGGTATAAATGGTGAAGTAAAAAATAAATATATAAAAATTCCTAATTTTAATACAAAAGAAGAGAGAGATAAATTGATATTTCAATTGCGAAATAAAGGTTATATTCAGGATGATATTGCTGATTTTTTAGGCATAAGTCAAAGCACCGTATCAAATGTACTCAAACCTGTTATAGTATTTATGAGTGATGTTTAAGTGATATCTAAATAAAGTGGAAGGTATAAAATAATAACCTAAAATATTTTGAAAGGAGTAATCTTATGTATGCAGTAGAATTTTATTCAATGATTGATGATGGAAATTTTATAAAAATCCCTCAAGAATATAGAGATATATTTGATAAAATAAATAAAAATGTTAAAGTAATCATTTTATCTGATGAACTAAATTTAGATAAAGAATTCCCTGAGTTTAATGCCCTGTCTCTCAATACAAAAGACTTTAAATTTAATAGGGAGTATGCCAATGAAAAATAAAGTTTTTATCGATACCAATATTTTTGTTTATATTTATTCAGTAGATGAAATTTACAAAAGAAATATTTGTATCGAAACTATAAAAAATTATAAATGTATAACAAGTACACAAGTATTAAATGAGTTAAGTAATGTGTTTCTTCGTAAATGGAAATTGAGTAGTGAAGAAATATTGAAAGCTATCCAAGAAATTGAAAGTTTTTGCAGTATACTACTTGTTGAAACTACTACGATAAAGAAAGCAATAAATATAAACAAAAGATATGGTTTTTCATATTATGATAGTTTGATATTGGCTTCTGCTCTTTTAAGTCAATGCAAATATATCTTAACAGAGGATATGCAAGATAAACAAAAAATAGATGGTCTGGAAATTAAAAATATTTTAATAACTTAATAGTTTTATAATAATTCAATATATTAAAAAACAAACCATTATGTTTGTTTTTTTTGTTTAACTTTTAAAATTCAATAAATATTAATGTATAAATTATATTCTAGTGTTAATAATTAAAACAATTAAATATTATGCAAAGAAAATTTTTAAAATATGAAAAAAAATACTTGCAAAATATTAGAATATGTTGTATACTAAATGGCGTTGTGACATTAGGAGCGTTGAAATAGAAGGTTGCTGTAATAATACAGGTTTTTCTATCGAGCAATGTCCAGTTCAAGAAACCGGGCGACAAGTCACTGTACTTTATCTAAAGATAAATTTATCTAATAGATAGACTTTGTGTTATGATACACACGGTAGCGTGTACAGTCACCGCTTGTCGTACTGAAATTAAAGTGCGAAAAGGAGGCGGCTTTTTTTATGGCAAATCAAAAAATCAGAATAAGTCTTAAGGCATACGACCACAAATTAATTGACCAATCAGCTTCTCAAATAATAGAGACTGCTAAAAAAACAGGGGCAAAAGTAAGTGGACCAATTCCAATGCCTACTAAGAAAGAAATTGTAACAATATTGAGAGCAGTTCATAAGTATAAAGATTCAAGAGAACAATTTGAAATGAGAACACATAAAAGATTGATTGATATACTTGTGCCAACACCAAAAACAGTTGATGCATTACAACGTTTAGATTTACCTGCTGGTGTTGATATAACATTAAAAATTATGTAATTTATTCCATATAGGTTTATATAAGCAACAAATTTAACTTATATTTACCTAGTATGATTATCAAAATTTTGATAATCCGCTGTAGAGTTTATAGGAGGTGTAATAATGAAGAAAGCAATTATGGCGACTAAAATCGGTATGACCCAGATTTTTAGCGAAGACGGAAAATTAATTCCTGTTACAGTATTAGAAGCAGGACCTTGTGTAGTAACACAAAAAAAGACTGTTGAAAATGATGGTTATAATTCAATACAAGTTGGTTTTTCAGAAATTAAAGAAAAGAAAGTGAATAAACCTAAAAAAGGTCATTTTGAAAAAGCAGGAGTTTCACCTAAAAAACATCTTAAAGAATTTAGATTAGAAGATACTTCAAACTATCAAATTAAAGATGAAATTAAAGCAGATATATTTGCTCCTGGTGAAAAAGTTGACGTTAGTGGTATTTCAAAAGGTAAAGGATATGCTGGCGTTATTAAAAAATATAATCAACATAGAGGACCTATGTCACATGGTTCTAAATCTCAAAGAGTTGTAGGTTCTATGGGTAGTTCTGCAACACCAAGCCGTGTTATGAAAGGCAAAAACATGCCAAGTCATATGGGTACAGTTAAAATAACAGTACAAAATCTTGAAATAATACGTGTAGATGCAGAAAAAAATTTACTATTAATTAAAGGTGCGGTACCAGGACCAAAAGGTTCTCTTTTAGTTATAAGAGATAGCGTTAAAGCTTAATAAAATTTTGTTGAAAGGAGGAAATACAAATGGCAAATGTTGCTGTATATAATATGAACGGACAAGAAGTTGGCACTATGGAATTAAATGATTCAATTTTTTCTGTAGAAGTTAACGAACATGTAATGCATATGGCAGTTGTACAATTTCTTGCTAATAAAAGACAAGGAACACATAGTGCAAAAACACGTGCTGAAGTAAGAGGTGGCGGAAGAAAACCATGGAAACAAAAAGGAACAGGTCGTGCAAGACAAGGTTCAATTCGTTCACCACAATGGGTTGGTGGTGGAGTTGTTTTCGCAAAAAAACCACGTGATTACTCATTTAAATTAAATAAAAAAGTTAAAAGATTAGCTTTAAAATCAGCTCTTACTACTAAAGTTAATGATAATAGATTTATTGTATTAGATGAATTAAAACTTAATGAAATAAAAACAAAAGAAATGAAAAAAGTATTAGATGCATTAAAAATAAAGAAAGCTTTAGTTGTTACTGGAATAGATGATAAAAATATAATTTTATCATCAAGAAATATTGAGGGTATTAAAACAGCTTCTGTGAATACAATTAATCCACATGATTTATTAAAGTATGAGTCATGTGTTATTACAAAAGAAGCAATAGGAAAGATTGAGGAGGTGTACGCATAATGGCAGAAATAAAATATTATGATGTAATAAAAAAACCTATCATTACTGAAAAAAGTATGAATGCTATGTCTGAAAAGAAATATACATTTATTGTACACCCAAATGCAACAAAAAGTCAGGTTAAAGAAGCAGTAGAAAGAATGTTTGATGGAGTAAAAGTTTCAAAAGTAAATACAATGAACTATGACGGAAAAACAAAAAGAAGAGGTCAAACATTTGGAAAAACAGCTAAATATAAAAAAGCTATTGTTAAATTAACAGAAACAAGTAAAGATATTGAATTATTTGAAGGTATGTAAGTTAAATTGAATGTTTGAAAGGAGTGAATAAAATGGGCATTAAAAGATATCGTCCATATACACCATCCCGAAGACATATGACTTCTTCTGATTTTTCCGAAATTACAAAAAAAGAACCTGAGAAATCTTTAGTTGTACACATAAAAAAAACAGCGGGAAGAAATGGTCAAGGTAAAATCACTGTTCGTCATATTGGTGGTGGGCATAAAAAGAAATATAGAGTTATAGATTTTAAACGTAATAAAGATGGTATAGAAGCTAGAGTTGTTTCTATAGAATATGATCCAAATAGAACAGCTAATATAGCATTATTAAATTATATAGATGGTGAAAAGAGATACATTTTAGCACCATTAGGATTAAAAGTTGGAGATAAAGTAATGAGTGGAGAAACAGCAGAAGTTCGTGTTGGAAATTCATTACCTATGCAAAATATGCCAATAGGTGCTATTATCCACAATATAGAAATGAAACCAGGTAAAGGTGGACAATTAGTTCGTGCAGCAGGAATGGAAGCACAACTTATGGCGAAAGAAGGAAAATACGCAACAGTTAGACTTCCTTCCGGAGAAATGAGACTTTTACCAATTACATGTAAAGCTACAATAGGTCAAGTAGGAAATTTAGACCATGAATTAATTCATATAGGTAAAGCAGGTAGAAAACGTCATATGGGTATAAGACCTACAGTTCGTGGTTCTGTTATGAACCCTAATGACCATCCACATGGTGGTGGTGAAGGTAGATCACCAATTGGACGCCCAGCACCAAGTACCCCATGGGGTAAACCAGCACTTGGATATAAAACAAGAAAGAAACATAAAGCTTCAAACAAATATATTGTTCGTAAGAGAGATAAATAATTAGGTTGGGTGGGTTTTACCCACCATACTATACCTACAAACAAGGAGGATTTAGCATGGGTAGGTCATTAAAAAAAGGACCATTTGCAGATTTACATCTTTTAAAAAAGATAGACGAAATGAACAAGAACAATGAAAAAAAAGTTATAAAAACTTGGTCACGTCGCTCTACAATTTTTCCTTCTATGATTGGTCATACATTAGCTGTACATGACGGAAGAAAACATGTTCCTGTTTATGTAACTGAGGATATGGTAGGTCATAAATTAGGAGAATTTGCACAAACCAGAACTTACAGAGGTCATGGAAAAGATGCAGAAAAAAAATCAAAAGTAAGATAATTTTTATGTTTTGAAAGGAGGTAAAAAAATGGCAAAAGGGCATAGAAGTAAGATTAAAAGAACTAGAAATGAAGAACAAAAAGATAAAAGACCCAAAGCAATTGCTAAATATGTAAGAGTATCCCCTACTAAAGCAAAAATAGTTTTAGATTTAATAAAAAATAAAAGCGCATTAGAAGCAAGAGGTATTTTAACATATTCACCAAGATATGCTGCAAGTTTAGCACTTAAAGTATTAAATTCTGCTATAGCTAATGCGGAAAATAACTTAGGTATGGATGTAGAAAAACTTTATGTACAAGAAGCATTTGCAGGAGATGGACCAATTATGAAAAGAATTCGTCCTCGTGCACAAGGTAGAGCATTTAGAATAGAAAAAAAATTAAGTCATATATCAGTTATACTAAATGAAAGATAAGGAGGTTGAACATGGGACAAAAAGTTAACCCACATGGTTTAAGAGTTGGAATAATAAAAGATTGGGATACAAAATGGTATGCTGAAAAAGAATTTGCAAACTATTTAGTTGAAGATGATAAATTAAGAAAATATATTAAAAAGAAACTTTATAATTCTGGTATTTCTAAAATTACTATTGAAAGAACTGTTGAACGTGTAAAAATTACAGTTCATACTGCTAAACCAGGTACAGTTATAGGTAAAAATGGTCAAGCGATAGAAGAACTTCGTGCTGAAGTTCAAAAATTCTCAAAAAGTAAAGTATTTATTAATATAGAAGAAGTTAAAAAACCTGAATTATGTGCTCAACTTGTAGCTGAAAATATAGCTATGCAACTTGAAAATCGTGTTTCATTCCGTAGAGCTATGAAACAAGCTATGAGTAGAACAATGAAATTAGGTGCATTAGGTATCAAAACAGCAGTAAGTGGTCGTCTAGGTGGAGCAGAAATGGCTCGTGATGAACATTATAATGAAGGTACTATCCCTTTACAAACACTTCGTGCAGATATTGATTATGGTTTTGCCGAAGCTAATACAACATATGGAAAGCTTGGTATTAAAGTTTGGATTTACAAAGGTGAAGTACTTCCTGTTAAAGCTAAAAAGGAAGGGAGTGACGAGTAATGTTAATGCCTAAAAGAGTTAAAAGACGTAAGCAAATGAGAGGCCGTATGAGTGGTACGGCACATAGAGGCAATAAAATTACTTATGGTGATTTTGGATTAGTATCTGCAGAGCCTTCATGGATTTCTTCAAAACAAATAGAAGCTGCCCGTGTTGCTATGACAAGATATATTAAACGTGGTGGTCAAGTTTGGATAAAAATATTCCCTGATAAACCTATTACTGAAAAACCAGCAGAAACTCGTATGGGTTCTGGAAAAGGTTCTGTAGAATATTGGGTTGCCGTTGTTAAACCAGGTAGAGTTATGTTTGAAATAGGTGGAATACCAGAAGAAACAGCTCGTGAAGCTCTTCGCCTTGCAATGCACAAATTACCAGTAAAATGTAAAATTGTTTCTCGTGCACAACAAGAATTGGATGGTGATAGCAGTGAAAGTTAATAAATATTTAGATAATTTAAGAGATAAGACAACAGATGAATTAAATGTTGAACTTGTTTCTGCCAAAAAAGAACTTTTTAACTTGAGATTTCAAAATGCTACTAATCAGTTAGATAATACTGCGAGAATAAATGCTGTAAGAAAAAATATCGCAAGAATTCAAACAATTATAACGCAGAAATCAAAAGTTGCTAAATAATTGTAGAAGGAGGTAAGAGCATGACTGAAAGAAATCTTCGCAAAACAAGAATAGGAAAAGTAGTTAGCGACAAGATGAATAAAACTATTGTAGTAGCTGTTGAAAATAATGTAAAACATCCTTTATATGGTAAAATTATGAAAAGAACATATAAACTAAAAGCTCATGACGAGAATAATGAATGTCAAATAGGTGACCGTGTTAAAGTTATGGAAACAAGACCATTATCAAAAGATAAAAGATGGAGACTTGTATCTATATTAGAAAAAGCTAAATAATAGTTTTTATTTGAAAGGAGGTTTAAACATGATACAGCAAGAAACTAGACTTAATGTTGCTGACAATACTGGTGCAAAAGAATTACTTTGTATTCGTGTATTAGGAGGTTCAACTAGAAGATATGCTAGTGTAGGAGATGTAATAGTTGCTTCTGTTAAAGATGCAACACCAGGTGGTGTTGTTAAAAAAGGTGATGTTGTTAAAGCAGTTGTTGTACGTTCAGTTAAAAGTATAAGACGTGTTGATGGTTCTTATATTAGATTTGATGATAATGCTGCTGTTATTATAAAAGAAGATAAAAATCCAAGAGGTACACGTATATTTGGACCAGTTGCTAGAGAATTAAGAGAAAAACAATACATGAAAATTTTATCTCTAGCACCAGAAGTGCTATAAAGGGAGGTGTACAGAGTGGAAAATAAAATCAAACTTAAAAAAGGCGATACAGTTGTAGTAATTGCAGGTAAAGATAAAGATAAAAAAGGAAAAATCCTTAGCATAGATAGAAAAAATAATAGAGTTATTGTTGAAGGTATTAATATGCTTACAAAACATATTAAACCAAACAGAGGTCAACAACAAGGTGGTATAGTTCACCAAGAAGGTTCAATCCATGCATCTAATGTAATGTATTTACACAATGGAAAACCTACAAGATTAGGTGTAAAAATTTCTATGGAAGAAAAAGATGGAAAACAAAAAGCAGTTAAACATAGAGTTGCAAAATCTACAGGCGAACTAATAGATTAATTATTAATTGCTGAAAGGAGGTAGTTTAATTTGAATAGAATAAAAGAAATTTATGAAAATGAAATTGTTCCAGCTATGACTAAAAAATTCCAATACAAAAATAAAATGTCTGTGCCTAAAATTGAAAAAATAGTTATAAACATGGGTGTTGGAGAAGCTAAAGACAATACTAAAATACTTGAGGGAGCTATAAAAGATTTACAAATAATTGCAGGACAAAAACCTGTAGTTACAAAAGCAAAAAAATCTGTAGCTAACTTTAAACTTCGTGAAGGAATGAATATTGGTTGTAAAGTTACACTTAGAGGCGAAAGAATGTATGAATTTGCAGATAGATTAATAAATCTTGCTCTTCCTCGTGTACGTGACTTCCATGGAGTAAATCCTAACGCATTTGACGGTAGAGGAAATTATGCACTTGGACTTAAAGAACAATTAATATTTCCAGAAATAGAGTATGACAAAATAGATAAAATTAGAGGTATGGATGTAATAATAGTTACTACTGCTAAAACTGATGAAGAAGCACGTGAATTATTAACATTATTCGGTATGCCATTTAGAAAATAATAAGGGAGGTAAGACAATGGCTAAGAAGTCAATGATTGTGAAGCAACAAAGAAAAGCGAAATTTTCCACTCAAGAATATACTCGTTGTAGAATTTGTGGAAGACCACATGCAGTTCTTAGAAAATACGGTATATGTCGTATTTGCTTCCGTGAATTAGCATATAAAGGTCAAATCCCAGGCGTTAAAAAAGCCAGCTGGTAAAAGAAAGGAGGAATTTTAAATGTCTATGAGCGATCCTATTGCAGATATGCTTACAAGAATAAGAAATGGAAATACTGCAAAACATGACACAGTAGATATTCCAGCATCAAGAGTAAAACAAGCAATTGTTGATATTCTTACAAATGAGGGATATGTAAAAGGTTATGAAATGATTGAAGATGGTAAAATTAAAACCATTCGTGTTACATTAAAATATGGTAAAGATAAAAACGAAAAAGTTATTTCTGGTATAAAGAGAATTTCTAAACCAGGACTTAGAGTTTTTGCTGGTAAAGACGAACTTCCTAAAGTATTAGGGGGATTAGGAACAGCTATAATCTCAACAAATAAAGGAATTATGACAGATAAAGATGCTAGAAAATCCGGTGTAGGTGGGGAAGTATTAGCATTTATTTGGTAATACTATAATAATAATTGAAAGAATGGAGGGCAGAACATGTCACGTATAGGAAGAATGCCTATTTCAATACCAGATGGTGTTATAATAAAGTTGGAAGATGGCAATTTAATAACTGTAACTGGACCTAAAGGAACATTGCAAAGAAAATTAGTTGATGACATGAATATCGCTATTGAAAATAAAGAAATAATAGTAACTAGACCTAGTGATTTAAAAAGACATAAATCACTTCATGGACTTACAAGAACACTTATATTTAATATGGTAGAAGGTGTTACAAAAGGGTATGAAAAAGTTTTAGAAATAAATGGTGTTGGTTACAGAGCAACAAAATCAGGTAAAAAACTTACTCTTACTTTAGGATATTCTCATTTAGTAGAAATGTTTGACCCTGAAGGAATTGAAACAGTTCTTGAAGGACAAAACAAAATTACTGTAAAAGGTATTGATAAAGAAAAAGTAGGACAATTTGCAGCAGAAATAAGAACTAAGAGACCACCAGAACCTTATAATGGTAAAGGTATTAAATACTCTGATGAAGTTATCAGACGTAAAGAAGGTAAAACAGGTAAGAAATAATAAAGGGGTGAAAACAATATGATAAGAAAATCATCACGCACAGAAAAAAGAGAAAAAAGACATTACAGATTACGTAATAAAATCTCTGGAACTGTACAAAAACCAAGATTAGCTGTATACAGAAGCGAAAAACATATGTATGCACAAATTATTGATGATGTAGCAGGTCATACATTAGTTTCTGCCTCAACTGTTGAAGCCGAGGCTAAAGAAAAACTTGAAAAAACATCAAATGTAGATGCAGCAACATTTGTAGGTGAATTAGTTGGAAAAAGAGCTATAGAAAAGGGAATTAAAGAAGTAGTATTTGATCGTGGAGGATATATATACCATGGAAAAGTAAAAGCATTAGCAGATGGTGCTAGAAATGCTGGATTACAATTCTAATCAAGGAGGGAAGAAAATGGATAAAATTGACCCAAGTACACTTGAACTTGAGGAAAAAGTTGTAACAATTAACCGTGTTACTAAAGTTGTTAAAGGTGGACGTAACTTCCGTTTTGCAGCATTGGTAGTAGTGGGAGATAGAAAAGGTCATGTAGGTTGTGGTATTGGAAAAGCGACTGAAATTCCTGAAGCTATTCGTAAAGGTATTGAAGATGCTAAGAAAAATCTAATATATGTTGAAATAAATCAAAATGAAAGTGTTTACCATGAACAATTAGGTAAATTCGGAAGTGCAAGTGTTTTATTAAAACCAGCTAATGTTGGTACAGGAGTTATAGCTGGAGGACCGGCCCGTGCAGTTTTAGAACTTGCTGGTATTCGTAACATTAGAACAAAATCTTTAGGTTCTAATAATAAACATAATGTAGTTAGTGCAACTATAGAAGGTTTAAATAAAATGAAAACTCCTAGTGAAGTTGCTAGATTACGTGGTAAAACTGTAGAGGAAATTTTAGGGCACTAAGGAGGGAAAACAATGGAATTAAAAATTACTTTGGTAAAGTCCACAATAGGTGCTATACCTAAACATAAAAAAACAGTTGAAGCTTTAGGGCTTAAAAAATTAAATAGCAGTGTTACTCAAAAAGATAATACTGCAATAAGAGGTATGATTAATCAAATTAGACATTTGGTTAAAGTTGAAGAAATTTAAATATAATTTAAAGGAGGTGTCGAAATGAACTTAAGCGATTTAAAACCTGCTGTTGGATCTAAAACAAATAAATTCCGTAGAGGAAGAGGACATGGTTCAGGTAATGGTAAAACAGCTGGTAAAGGTCATAAAGGACAAAAAGCACGTTCTGGCGGTGGTGTAAGACGTGGTTTTGAAGGTGGTCAAAATCCGCTGTACAGAAGACTTCCAAAAAGAGGTTTCAAATGTAGAAATACAAAAGAAATTATCACTATCAACGTTGATAGACTTAATGTATTTGAAGACAATTCAATAGTTGATATAATGTCATTAAAAGAAGTAGGACTTATAAATAATCCTAAAGATGGTGTAAAAATTCTTGGATTAGGAGAGCTTACAAAAAAACTAACAGTTAAAGTTGATTACTTTAGTAAATCTGCAATAGAAAAAATAGAGGCTGCTGGCGGAAAAGCAGAGGTGAAGTAGCGTGTTTGATGTATTTAAAAATGCGTGGAAGATTAAAGATTTACGTACTAAACTTATATATACATTGTTTATGCTTGTTATTATTCGTTTAGGTGTTCATATTCCAGTTCCAGGTATTGATAATATAGCACTTAAAGCATCATTAGGTAATGATATAGGTATGTCAATGTATAACTTGATTGCTGGTGGTGGATTGTCGAATATGGCAATATTCTCATTAGGTATTGGACCATATATTACTTCTTCAATTATCATGCAACTTTTAACAGTAGCCATTCCTAAATTAGAACAATTATCTAAAGAAGGAGAAGAAGGAAGAAAGAAAATATCTAAGTATAGTCGTAATCTTACAATAGTACTTGCACTTATTCAAGCATCTGGTATGGTATATAATTTAAGAGGTGTTTTTGTTACTCCTAATATATGGTTATATATTATAGCTGTTGTTTCAATGGTTGCAGGTTCTACATTTATTATGTGGATAGGTGAACAAATTACAGCTAAAGGTGTTGGTAATGGGAGTTCTTTAATAATATTTGTAAATATTATTTCAAATCTTCCTACAGCAATATCAAGCTTAATATTAACGGCTACTGGTAGTGGTATAGCTGGTTGGATAAAACTTGTATTACTTCTTGTAGTATTTTTAGGGGTTATTGTAGTAGTTGTTATTGTTCAAGGTGGAGAAAGAAGACTTCCTGTTCAATATTCAAAAAAGATGGTTGGTCGTAAAATGTATGGTGGTCAAAGTACATTTATACCAATTAAAGTTAATACAGCAGGAGTTATTTCAATAATCTTTGCAATATCTTTATTACAATTTCCAAAAACAGTTGGACAGTTTATTCCTAATAAAGCACCATGGTTTTTAAGTTTAATAAACTATTTAGAAATATCACATCCTGTTGGAGCAGCTTTATATGTAATACTCATAATATTCTTCTCATTCTTCTATACATCAATAGTATTTAATCCTGTTGAAGTGGCAGATAACATGAAGAAAAATGGAGGCTTTATACCAGGTATTAGACCGGGACAGCCAACCGCAACTTATATAAGTAAAGTAAGTAATAGAATTACACTTGCAGGAGCAATTTGTTATTCATTTATTGCTATGGTACCAGTATTATTTCAATGGATATTTAAAATTCAAAATGTTGGTTTTGGTGGAACAACATTAATGATTGTAGTTGGTGTATGTTTAGAAACTACTAAGCAAATAGAATCTCAATTATTAATGAGACATTACAAAGGATTTTTGAATAGTTAAGTAAAAAGTATTAAGTAGAAACTTATATAGAACTTACAAAGGTGGG
Organism: uncultured Eubacteriales bacterium; assembly: GCA_964638835.1. GTDB lineage: Bacteria > Bacillota > Clostridia > Lachnospirales > CAZQDT01 > CAZWZB01. The sequence continues at coordinate 43,706 of CAZWZB010000021.1, forward strand.
TTTTATATAAGTAAACTTCTATTTAATAAAACGACAGGAGTATTTTATAGTGAAATTAGTTGTTTTAGGAGCACCTGGTGCTGGAAAAGGAACACAAGCATATTTTTTAACGCAACATTATAATATTCCTCATATTTCAACAGGAGAAATTCTACGTGAACATATGCAAAGGCAAACTACTATAGGAATTCAAGTTAGTGAATGTATGAATAAAGGTTCGCTAGTTCCAGATGAAATAGCAATAAAGCTTGTTGAAGATAGAATAAAAGAAGATGATTGTAAATTCGGTTTTCTTTTAGATGGTTTTCCAAGAACAGTTTATCAAGCAGATAAACTTAGTGAATTGGTTGAAGATTTAAATGCAGTTCTAGAAATTCATGTAGATAATGAAATTATTGTAGAACGTATGTCGGGCAGAAGAGTCTGCCCTAAATGCAAAAAAATTTATCATTTAGTTTATAATAAACCTACAGTTAATAACAAATGTGATGTTTGTGAATTAGAATTAATTCAGCGTGAAGATGACAAACCTAAAACTGTATTGTCGCGATTAGAAATATATATGCAACAAACTAAACCATTAATAGAGTATTATAAACAAAAGAATTTACTAATTTCTTTTGATGGAACAGAACCATTAGAAATATTAAAACAAAAAATTATAAATGCATTAGGAGATGACGCCTAATGGCAATACCAATAAAATCTCAAGAACAAATAGTTTATATGAGAGAAGCAGGATATATTGTAGCAAAGTTGCATTTACTTTTAAAAGATGCAATAAAACCCGGAATTATGACAAAAGAATTAGATAAAATAGCAGAAGAATTTATAAGAAGTAATGGTGGAGTACCCTCATTTAAAGGTTATAATGGATTTCCAGCTTCAATTTGTATTTCAATCAATGAAGAAATTATACATGGCATACCAAATATAAGGAAATTAAAAGAGGGCGATATTGTAAGTATAGATGTTGGAGTTTATAAAAATGGATTTCATTCTGATGCAGCAAGAACAGTTGCCGTTGCTACAATTTCAGAAAATGCACAAAAACTTATTGATGTAACAAAGCAAAGTTTTTTTGAAGGTATTAAATATGCTAAAGTAGGTTATAACTTACATGATATATCAAAAGCTATTCAAACTTATGCAGAAAGATTTGGTTATGGAGTAGTAAGAGAATATGTAGGACATGGCATAGGAAAAGCATTACATGAAGAACCACAAATACCAAATTATAAACCACCAAGTAGAGGACCTAAATTGTGTAAAGGTATGGTGCTTGCAATAGAACCTATGATAAATGAAGGAACACATAAAATTAAATTGTTAGATGATGATTGGACAGTTATAACAGCTGATAAAAAACTCTCATCACATTATGAAAATACAATTTTAATTACTGATGGGGAGCCAGAATTATTTACTCTGGAGGATAATATATGATATCTATTGGTCAAATAGTATTTTCAAAATGTGGTCATGATAAAAATAAAGCTTATATCATAATATCCATTATGGGTGAATATTTATATTTATCAGATGGTGAAATTCGTACGATAGAAAAGCTTAAAAAGAAAAAACTAAAACATGTTCAATTAACTAATTATATACTTGAAGAAATAAAACTTAAATTAGAACAAAATAAATTAACTAACTCTGATTTAGTAAAAGTATTAAAACCATATAAAAATAGGTTTGTATGCTCAAATAAGGAGGTTTAAATTCCTTGTCAAAAGATGATGTAATAGAAATAGAAGGAACTGTTGTAGAGAAGTTACCTAATGCAATGTTTCAAGTTCAACTTGAAAATGGTCATCAAGTATTAGCACATATATCAGGCAAATTACGTATGAACTTTATACGAATATTACCTGGTGATAAAGTACTTGTTGAAATGTCACCATATGATTTAACTAAAGGTAGAATTGTATGGAGAGCTAAGTAATTTTTAGCTTGTTAAAATATACCTAGTGTATGTTTAGGAAAGGAGAAGACTTTTATGAAAGTAAGACCATCAGTTAAACCAATTTGTGAAAAATGTAAAATCATAAAAAGAAAAGGCCGTATTATGGTTATTTGTGAAAATCCAAAACACAAACAAAAACAAGGTTAATTATTTATTCAAAAAATATTGCATAAAAGATTTTTTTAGTATATAATTATGAACAGTCAATTATATGTAAAGATATTTTGAGCGGCTGTATGAGTATTCATATAAAATATCTTTAAATATACAATTTAAAATTATAGTAATGTAATGTTAAAGGTTAAAAAAAGAAAGAGGTGCAAAAATACATGGCACGTATTGCTGGTGTAGACTTACCAAGAGAAAAGCGTGTAGAAATTGGACTTACATACCTTTTTGGTATAGGACGTTCAAGTTCTAATAGAATATTAAAAGAAGCTAATGTTAATCCTGACACAAGAGTTAGAGATTTAACAGATGATGAAGTATCAAGAATTCGTGAAGTAATAGATAAATCACAAAAAGTAGAAGGTGACCTTCGTAGAGAAATAGCTTTAAATATTAAACGTCTTATAGAAATTGGCTGCTATAGAGGAATTCGTCATAGAAAAGGTCTTCCTGTAAGAGGTCAAAGAACTAAAACAAATGCTAGAACAAGAAAAGGTCCTAGAAGAACAGTTGCTAATAAGAAGAAATAGGAGGAATCTAATAAATGGCTAAAAAAGCAGTTAAAAAAGCTACTACTCGCAAGCGTCGTGATAGAAGACGTATTGATAATGGGCAAGCACATATTCAATCAACATTTAATAATACAATAGTTACTATCACAGATGCTGCAGGCAATGCTCTATCATGGGCAAGTGCAGGACAGTTAGGTTTTAGAGGTTCAAAAAAATCAACACCATACGCTGCACAAATGGCAGCAGATACAGCTGCTAAAGCTGTTGATGAATATGGTTTAAAATCAATAGAGGTATTTGTAAAAGGACCTGGTTCAGGTAGAGAAGCTGCAATTCGTGCACTTCAAGCTGCTGGTCTTGATGTAACAATGATTAAAGATGTTACACCAGTACCTCATAATGGTTGTAGACCACCAAAACGTAGAAGAGTTTAATGGAGGTGTAAAATAGATGGCAAGAGATACAGTGCCAGTTTTAAAGAGATGTAGAGCTTTAGGACTTGACCCTATTTATTTAGGAATAGATAAAAAATCAAAAAAAGAAAACAAAAAAGCTAATAAAAAATTAAGTGAATATGGTTTACAATTAAGAGAAAAACAAAAAGCTAAATTTATTTATGGCGTTTTAGAAAAACCTTTTAGAAATTATTTTGTTAGAGCTAAAAAAATGACAGATGCTACTACAGGCGAAAATTTAATGATATTATTAGAGCTTAGACTTGATAATGTTTTATATAGATTAGGTTATGGTAGAACAAGAAAAGAAGCTAGACAAATTATTGGTCATAAACATATTTTAGTTAATGGTAAACCTGTTAGTATAGCATCATACCAAGTAAAAGTTGGAGATACTATACAAATTAAAGAAAAATATAAAAACATGCAAAGATACAAAGAAATTTTAGAAGCAACAGACAAAAAAATATCTCCAGCATGGCTTCATGTAGACCATGAAAATTTAACAGGTACAGTAGCAGAATTACCAACTAGAGATATGATAGATGTTCCTGTAGACGAAATGCTTATAGTTGAGTTATATTCTAAATAATATACTAAACAAGGGGGTTCTAATGCGTGTTTGAATTTGAAAAGCCTCACATTGAAATTGCTGAGATGTCTAAAGATGAAACTTATGGACGTTTTATAATTGAACCATTAGAAAGAGGATATGGAACAACGCTTGGTAATTCATTAAGAAGAATATTATTATCCTCACTACCTGGTACTGCTGTAAGTAATATTAAAGTTGATGGAGTATTGCATGAACTTAGCACTATACCTGGTGTAAAAGAAGATGTAACTGAAATAATTTTAAATCTTAAAAACTTAGCAATTTCTAATTCCAGTGATAGTTTAGACCCAAAAGTTGCATATATTGAATTTGAAGGAGAAGGAGAAGTTACAGCTGCTGATATCAAAGTTGATTCGGATATTGAAATTTTAAATCCTGACTTGCACATAGCAACATTAAGTGGTGGTTCTGATAGTAAATTATTTATAGAAATAACAATCACTAAAGGTCGTGGGTATGTTGGAGCAGATAAAAATAAAAGTAAAGACCAACCAATTGGTATGATTCCAGTAGATTCTATTTATACGCCTGTTAGAAGAGTAAACTTCTTAGTTGAGAATACTCGTGTTGGTCAAATTACTGACTATGATAAACTTACTTTAGAAGTGTGGACAAATGGAACAATTTCTCCTGATGATGCTGTAAGTTTGGGTGCTAAAATATTGAACGACCATTTAGCATTATTTATAGACTTATCAGACAACGCTAAAAACACTGAAATAATGTTAGAAAAAGAAGAAAGTAAAAAAGAAAAAGTTCTTGAAATGAGTATTGAAGAACTTGACCTTTCAGTTCGTTCTTATAATTGTCTTAAACGTGCAGGAATAAATACTGTAGAAGACCTTGCAAATAAAACAGAAGAAGAAATGATGAAAGTTCGTAATCTTGGACGCAAGTCATTAGAAGAAGTTTTAAATAAGATGGCTGAATTAGGGCTTGCACTTAGACCTAATGAAGATTAATAATATATGAAAGGAGATGTATTATGCTAGGGTATAGAAAACTTGGTCGTCCAGCTGACCAACGTAAAGCTTTGTTGAGAAACCAAGTAACTAGTTTATTATATCATGGAAAAATGGTAACAACCGAATCCAAAGCAAAAGAAGTTAGAAAAATAGCTGAAAAAATGATTACACTTGCTGTAAAGGAAAGAGCTAATTTTACAGAAGTTATAGTTACAGCAAAAGTTCCTAAAAAAGATGCTAAAGGAAATCGTGTTAAAGAAGTAGTTAATGGTAAAAAAGTTACAGTTTATGAAGAAATTCAAAAAACTATTAAAAAAGATAATCCTTCTCGTCTTGCGGCAAGAAGAAAAATACTTTCATATCTCTATCCAATAACAGAAGTACCTGCTGATGGTAGAAAGAAAAGAGCATTATCTAAAGAAATTAATATGCCTAACAAATTATTTGATGAGATTGCACCTAAATATATAGACCGTAAGGGTGGTTATACACGTATAATCAAAATTGGTCAACGTAAAGGTGACGGAGCAGTTGAAGTATTAATTGAGTTAGTATAAAAAAATATCTCTTAGTAGAATAAGATTCTGTTAAGAGATATTTTTTATTTTAAACATAATAATAAAATATAGAATTGTGAGGTTTGTTATGCAATTTGAAAATTATAAAAAAATATTACCTAAAATACCTGGTATTCAAGGCAAAGATGAATATTTTAATGCATCTGTTCTTGTTTTGATTACAACTTTAGATAATAAAGATTATTTTGTTCTTCAAAAAAGAAATATTAATATTCGGCAAGGCGGAGAAATATGTTTTCCAGGTGGAAAGATTGATAAAAAAGATTTAAATGTAATAGAAACAGCTCTTCGTGAAACAGAAGAAGAGTTAGGTATTTCTAAATCTAAGATAAATATTATAGGTCAATTAAATACCATAGTTACCCCCATGGGAACTACTATAGATGCGTTTTTAGGATATATAGATGGAATATCTTTTAATGAAATAAAAGCTAATAAAGATGAAGTAGAAGAAGTAATTATTTTACCAGTTTCAAATTTTAAAGAGCCAAATAGATATTCTGTAAGAATAGAAATCCAACCTAGAAAATTTGATAAAAAAACTAAAAAAGAAATAGTTCTTTTTCCATCCAAAGATTTAGGATTGCCAGAAGTATATACAGAACCTTGGGGAGGCTTTGAATATCCTGTTTATGTATATGAGTCATATAAAGGAGTTATTTGGGGCATAACAGCACGTTTGATTTATGAGGTTGTGTGTAATCTTGAAATATAAAGGATAAAAAAGGAGTTAATTACAATGAATATAGCAGAAAATATATTAAAAAATAGTTTAAAAAATGTTTATTTTCTAGCAGGAACAGATTGTGGTGGTAAAACAACTATGGCAAATGAATTATCAAAAAAATATGGATTTATATATTTTAATGATAATTGACATGAAGATAATTTTAAAATATGGCAATCAATTATTGATGAAAAATACCAAAAGAATGCAGCTAAAAGACAAAATATAACTAATTGGGAAGCATATTTTAGTAGATCAGTTGAAGAATTTTTAGCTACAAAGGGTTCTGATGATGAATATTTAGAATTTGCAATTATTGAATTAATTAAATTATCACAAAATAATAAAGTTATAGCTGATATTTCTATACCAATAAAATTATTATCAAAAATATCTGAATACAACAGAATTGCCTGTTTGTTAGCTCCTACTGAATTAGTAATTCGTGATTATTATGGACGAGATGATCATAAAGAATTTATTGAATGTATCATGTCGTTAAAAGAACCAGAGAAAAAATTAGAAACACAAAATGAATTGTTTAGAATAGGTGTAAAAGAAATATTTGAAGATGTTAATAACTATAAACTGTTTAATATTGTTCGCAGTGATAAAAGTACAGTTGAAAGCACATTAATAATATTAGAAATAATATTAGAAAAACATTTCAATATATAACTGAAATTATAAAAAAGTAACAATATAAAAGAAGTTTATTATTACATTTAAAAATATTATGATTTTATGATTGGAGATAAATATTTAAAATCAAAGTCGTGTCGCACTCCTTAAGGAGTGCGACACGACTTTGATTTTA
>CAZWZB010000022.1:0-48502 GCA_964638835.1 uncultured Eubacteriales bacterium
TCATATATGATAAGTTCTACTTTAAATTTAGTAGACGTTTGGCAAGTGTGGCTTTCCCTTCTGCAACTAATATTGGATCTGATTCTAAAGTTTCTGACATAGAACAAAGTAAATCAGAAGCAATTACAATATCTGTTCCTATAGAACCAAATAAAGTTATCTTTTGAGTATATATACTATTAGCACATACACAACAAATAACATCTCCATTTGCTTCACGGAATACTAATTTATATAAAAATACATATTTTAATTCTATATCCCAAAAACCTCTTCTAAATGGATTAGGTTTTTTACTTACTATAATAATTTTCTTTAATTTAAGGTCTTCCACTGTAACATTTGTTGCTTCACAAGGTGGATTAATAATTTCACCTTCATTTATTTTATGACCTAAAATGCTAGTTGATACTGCAGCTCTTGAAGGTCCTATAATTTCATCAGTTAAACAGCTTTGTTGTCTACATTGATCGTATACTTTTAAAGCTACTATACATTCTTCTCTTTTATATCTATTATCTATAGAAGAATTTGCAGATGTTCTAGTGTCCATAGTAGCCATATTTTCGCAATCCATTTCAAATGTTCCCATAACTATTCCTCCTTAATACTTATATCAATTTAAATGTTTCTAATATAAACTATATTATAGCTTATATCAATATAATATGTATATAAAGAGTTTTTGTTACTTAAATTTATTTGATTTATTACTTATTTTTATTATATTAAAATATTGAATTTAATACTTCGATTAAATGATTCGCTTCAAATGGCTTACATATAAAATTATTTATGCCCATTTTTTTAGCTTGTTCTATTATTTCATCATCACCAAGAGAACTCATTAATACTATTTTAGCATTGGGCCATTTACTTAATAATATTCTAGCAGTATCAATACCATCCATTCCAGGCATTATAATATCTAATGTAACAACATCTGGATTAATTTGTTCATACATTTCAATTGCTGTTTCACCATCTTTTGCATATCCAGAAATTTCAAAATCTGTATCTGATAATGTATGTTTTATTTGTTCAAATATAAATATCGAATCATCTACTACAAAGACTTTCTTACTCATATTTAGTTGCCCTCCCTTAGAATTTTAAATAGTTAATTAAGAATATATTGCTTGCATTTTAACTACACCATAATTACTATTATAGAATAATTCTTTAGTATTAAGATTTTTAGGTGTTATATTATGTAAATAAATGCCATCTATAATGTTAGGTACAGTAAATTTTGCTGATTTTCGAGTGCTATTATTTATAATAGTTACTATTCTTCCACATAATATATTAAAGTACTCTTTGGCATACAGTTCCATTTCTATAGTATCAAGTACCTTTCCTCTTTTCATACTTTCTGTAATAGCTTTAACAACAGAAGTACTAGCACAAAATACAAATGTCATTTTATAATCCCCAAATGTACTTATTATGAGTGAATTTGATTTTTCATCAAGTGTAGCTAATTCCACATTGTACATATCAATTTTTGTAACTTTTTTTGTAATATCTTTAAATACTGCGTCTAATATATCTAATATATTTATTTCCAATGTACCTCACCTATCTTAAAATAAAATATATGAACTATTTGACATTAAATTGTCAAATATCTTAATTAATAAATTAATCAAGATAACAAGATCGTTCTAATCTTGTTTAATTTTAATAAGTATACAATTAGTTTTTTAGATTATAATGAAATTCAAAAACATAAAAGTATTGTATTATATTATACCAATAAACTTAATCATTTTCAATACCTTTTAGAATATTAAAAAAATTTTAGCATATTTTTATTTATAATGCACAAAAAAAGATTACAATAAAGCTATATACAAAAAAACTTCATTTATAAATATTTATTATTTTATTCATTTAAAATATAAAATAATTCTTGTAATGCTAAAAAATAGCTATTAATCCCAAATCCACAAATTTGTCCTATACATACACCAGCTGTTACAGATTTATGTCTAAATTCTTCCCTACTATGAATATTAGATAAATGAACTTCAATAGTTTTTATATTTATAGAAGATATAGCATCTCTGATAGCATAGCTATAATGGGTAAATGCACCAGGATTTATTATAATCCCATCAATTCCATTGTACCAACATTCTTGTAATTTATTGATAATATCTCCTTCATAATTAGATTGAAATATATCTAATTCAAAATCATACTTAGTACTTTCATTAATAAGTATATTATTTATTTCTAAAAGAGTATTACCACCATATATATTTTTTTCTCTAATTCCTGTAAAGTTGAGATTTGGTCCATGTATAATACATATTTTTTTCAAAATATTTTACCTCCGAGTTTATCAATTATAATTTGAGTGATTTCATCTACTTGATTATAAGATATATCAATAATTATATCAGCAAATTCCTCATATAAAAATTTTCTTTCATTTAAAATAGATTGTATTGTTTCCATTTTATTTTCTACTTGTAAAAGAGGACGACTATCATCATCTTTTATATTGTTATAAATATGTTCAGGTGATGCATTAAGGTATATTATAATTCCTTTTGATTTTAATTCTTCTATATTTTGTTTATTTTTTATTATACCACCACCTGTAGCAATTACTTGTTTATTAGAATTGCTTAATTTTTTTATAAAAGTTTTTTCTAAATTTCTAAAATATTGTTCACCATATATTCTAAAAATTTCATTTATACTAATACCCATTTCTTCTTCTATTTTTTTATCAGTATCTATAAATAAATATTTTAATTTGTAAGCCAATCTGATACCAATAGTTGTTTTGCCTGAACCCATAAATCCTATAAGTACAATATTAGTTTTCATGTCTTGGAATTCCTTTTACAATAACCGCTGCATTTGCAATAGCTGTAAATACATTTACATTAAATTGTTCTTGAAGTAATTGAAGTTTAGTATAAAACATTCCATTTTCTGTTGCAACATATTTAGGAGGTAAAGCATTTAATGCAATAGCTATTACATCTAACTTACATTTCTCACATTTACACATATCCATTTTATCTAAAATTCCATCTAATGCATCATATACTAATGTTTCCATATAATTTTTTACTTTTGGTAAATCATTACTCATTAAATATATCCCCCTTAATTTCTATTTTTTAAGTATTTCATATACTGTAATTCTTCCTGTAGCTGGTATTACTGTGATTTGAATTTTATAATTTCTACTTGATAATGTAATAGCCCCTCCTAACACAGGAGTACCTTTAGATGTATATGATATATCTTTTGAAGTATTTTCAAATTTAATATCATTTGGTATATAAACTTTTTTTGTGCTTCCTATTGAAACTCCATCTTTTCGTATGAAATATAAATCATTTGTAGTTTTAAAATGATGTGTTATATTCTCATTAATAGCTAACTTTTGAGTGTATTTTAAATCTTCAGCAACTGCATAAGCTGTAGACTTAAGTTTATATCTTTCTACTATATTTACTTTTGGTAAAGTTATAAATGATATTATTGTAATAATTGATAATACTATTATAAGTTCAACAAGTGTAAATCCTTTTTCATTTGATAACAACATATAATAACCACATCCTTAAAGATTATTATAATAAACTTCAAACATATTTTTAGTTTTTGCTTTTATATCTTCAGATATATTAATATCCCACCAAATTTCATATGATTTAACTGCTTGAAAATATAACATATCAAATCCATTTATAATCTGACAACCTGCTTGTTCTGCTTGTTTTAAAAATTCAGTTTTCCATGGATTAAATATAATATCTACAGCAATTTTGATATTATAAAAAAAGTCTTTATTATGTATAGGGGTATTTGTATTCGGAGTCATTCCAATAGAAGTAGTTTGTATACATACATCTATATTATTTAATTTACTAACTTCATCATAATTTAAAATTTCTATGTCAACATTATAATATTTTAATATATTTTGTGCAAGAGAATGAGCATTATTTATTGTGCGATTTATAATAAAAAGCCTTTTAATATTTTCTAAAGCACACATAATGGCTATTGATTTGCTTGCTCCTCCAGCACCTATTATAACTACATTTTTATCTTTTAAATTAATACCTCTACTATCTAAACAACTCTTAAGTCCATATAAATCTGTATTATAACCTTTATAACCATTACTTTCATATTTTAAAGTGTTAACTGCTCCAATTTGTTCTGCAAGAGTATCAATTTCACATAAATAGTTAATAACCTCTTGTTTATGTGGTACTGTTATATTAAGCCCCTTTATTCCTAAATTATAAGCTCCTTTTATAGCATGTTTTAAATTTTCTGGTTTAACTTCAAAAGGTGTATATACAATATTATGATTTAAAATTTTTGATAAAGTATTATGAATTACAGGTGAAAAGCTATGACCTACAGGATAACCTATAATTCCATATATATTTGTTTTTCCATTAATATTATCTATGCAATTCATGTATTATCTCCTTAATATATAATAAAATTTTGGTTATATAGAAATATAACCAAAGTTTTTAAATTAACCAAAAGCATATGAATCAAGATACATCATTTGACTACCATCTTTTTTGATACGATAAAGACCTCTATTGTAACCTTCTAATGCAAAAAAGATATAATCATTAACTATCCATAATTCATCTGCAAATGTGTCATCTTTCCTATTTAATACTATAGTTTTATTAGACCCATCTTTATTAGTTTTATATAATACTTCTTTAGAATCATTTATATAATATATGCCATCTTTTTTAAAATAAATTATATGACAATCATCTGAAACTAAAAGTGTAATATTTTTTCCATCATGGTTCATTTTATATGCATTTAAGTAACCATCTGAATAATATGTAGGAGCATTCGTGAAATAAATACCTGTTTCATCTACATAAATCAAATTGTCATAGCGACTATAATGGTCCCTATATATTAAAGTATTTCCTATACTCTTATAACTGGAACCATTTTTATTTATTTTACTTAAAGTTACTAGCTTATTTGGATTAGGTAAATTGCTATAAAAACTTTCTAATTCATAAGTATCATTTAATTTATGATTATATTGTTCAACTATATAAATTTCATCTTCATAAAAAACATAATCCTCAATAGGTTTATTAATAAGTTTAATGACTTCTTTAGTTTTTAAATTCTTTTTAAAAAGCCCATTACTTGTTGAATTTGAGTTATTGTTTGAACAATAATATAACCATCCATCTTTTATATTTAGTTTATAATAATCGTCAAAATCTAAAACCTTTTCTATTTTAGTTCTATTTGAATCTATATAATAAAATCCCATATCATATAATCTAAAAATAATACCTTCATTTGAAACGCTAAAATCATTTAAGCTAGAGCCTTTTATATTTCCTTTATCTACAACTTTAAGACTTATATTATCATCTTTATGTTTTGAATATAAAGTTTTATAATTATCAGAAATATAGTATATAAAATCTCCCTCTTCTAAAACTGTACCTGAAAAAGCGTTTTCTGTAAATAGTAAATCTTTACTACTTTTATCACTATTAATATAACTTTCATTTTTACTATAAATCCATTTAGGATTGTAGTAATAATCCCATATATTTTTAAATTCTAATAAGTCAAGTCTTTGTATATATGTAAGAAATTCTTCATAAGTAATATTAATTCCTTCTTTTTTATATTCATAAGTATAAAAATTAATTCCTTCTTGAGTTGTATTAGTTTTTATTTGTTCTACTAGAAATTCAGTTTCAACAAATTTGTTATCTTTAAACTCTAAACGAGAAATTTTCCTATTAGTTATCCCCTCATTAACCAAAGTAGAAATATATATTTTGTTAGAGTCAACATAAAATATTCTAGGTTTATCTGTATAGCTAAATTTTGTTAAGTGCTTAACTTCACCATCATAAGTATATATGTCCATTGTTAATATATCAGAAGAAAAAGTATAATCTGAAGATAATACAATAAGTTCTGGTATATTATCATTATTTAAATCTTTTAAAATAAAATTGTCATATACATAAAGATTATTTAAAAATTCATTATAAGCATTTTGCCAAGGTTCAATTTTAATTGAATTTGAAGAATGTGTTTGTTTCTTACCACTTTCCAAATCTATATAAGTTATTTCTTTACCATTATTTTTTAGATTTCCACCTAAAAAATAAGTATAATTATTATCAGCATATAAAATAGGATATAAATTAAGAGGCATAAAATTAGAATTAAAATCACTTATTATAGATTTATTTGAATTATTTATATTACTAACAAACCAAAGGTCTGCTTTTTGTATATAAAGTTGGTTATTAAAAATTTGAAAACTATCAATATAATTTTCTAATAAACATAAATAAGAATCCACATAATTATTATTTAATATATTTAAAATGTCTTTTTGTGTATATTTAAAAAGATTACAAGGCCCATCATGACCAATATATGGCATAAAATAATAATCATCATTATAAACGGCAAAATTTTCAACATAACCAGAGTTCATAATTTCTTTTAATGATTGTAGATTATCTTCATTAAGTTTTAAACCATAAAAACAAGAATTAGCATTTAAAAATAATATATTATTATAAACATACATATCATACATATATAGATATTCAGGTACATAAAATTTAGTAGATATTTTTTCTTTTTCTGTTGTAGTATTAAAAATATTAACATCAAAATAACTTTCTTTGTCTTTTGTATCTACTAGTTTTATATAAACTAAATTATTGTTTCCATCAAAACAATATGTTTTAACATCTTTTATTAGCAATTTTTGATTTTCGCCATTTAAAGAAACTCTATAAATATCATAACTTTCATTAATATAATTGTAAATACCATAATAAATAAAATCATCATAAACATAAAAATCATCAACTTCTGTAGGTAAATTAACAATTTTTCTTATACTTTTACCATCTGTTTTTATAGCATATAAATTATCACTAGCAAATATTAATTCATCACCTTTTACAAAAATACTATATATATAAATATCGTTTACATTTTCTTCTGGCGAAATTTTTTTAAAATTATCACCTTTTATTGTCATACTATAAATATTATCTGATTTAATATAGTAAACCATATCATCTATAACAATGTGTTTATTTGATTTTCCATTTCGATTTTGGGATGAAATATTCGTTTTTATTTCTATAGCTTGATTTACTTCATTAGCTTTGATTAATTGACATGGTATACATATTAATATAATCCAAACTAATATAAAAATTTTCTTCATATAAATTCCTCCTGTTAAAATATAGATTAGTACTTAGCAATAAGTGTTTTATCACTTCCTTCTTTTTTCATACGATAATAAGAATATGAATATTGATTCCCTAATGTATTATAAAATTCCAAAAAATAAATATAATCATTATATACTGATATATCAATAATAGATGCGTTATTCACAAGTAATATTTTATTTGTACCATCTTTATTAATTTTATATAATGTATTAGAATAATCACTATAATATATAACATTATCTCTAAAATAAACTAAACTACAATTATCTTTAACTAATGTTTTAATATTTTTGCCATCATGACTTATTAAGTATAAATAAGGAAAACCCATTTTAGAAGCATCATAATCATTATAATAAATACCTTTTTCATCTACATAAATCGTACCAGAGGTTATAATATCTTTTATTCTTTCATAATTAGACCCATCTTTATTAGCTTTACTTATAGTAACTGGTTTAGATGGTGAATCAATATAAAAACCTTCCTCTTTTCTTTCTTCAAAAAAATAAATTTGGTCATTATAAAAAACAAAATCTCTAACGGGTTGATTAAGTATTTGAGTTGTTTCTTTGGTTAATAAGTTAGTTCTATAAAGTCCTTTGTATTCAAAGTTTTTATCACTTAAATAGTAATATATTAAATCTCCCTCTAATTTTATATTACCAATATAGCACTCTTGCTCTAAGACTATTTCTAATTTTGTTCCTTGTTTATCTATAAAATACGTCTTACCTTTTGATTTATTAAAAATAATTCCTTTATTTATTATTTCAAAATTGGATATATATTCATATTCACCATCTAGTTGTAAAATTTTATGTGTAGTATTGTTAGTTTTATGTTTAGAATATAAAGCTCCTCCATATTTATCTGTATAGTATATAAATTCATCATCTTGACGAACAATACCAATACTTCCATCTATATAAAAAGGTTTTTCAGTTGTATTTATATAATTTTCATTTTTGTCATAAATCCATTTGTTTTCATACATACAATCCCATACATCTTTAAGTTTTAATTTATCAAATATTTGTATGGTTTTAATAAAAGTATCATAATCTATATCTTTTCCATCTTTTTTATATTCATAAGAAAAATATTTAATACCATCATCACTTTGATTAACTTGTTTTTGTTCTGTTAAAAATTCTGTTTTGACAAGCTTATTATTTTTTAATTGCAAATGTGATATATTATTATTTGAAGATAAGTATAGATTTTTGTTTTTCGAATCAATATAAAATATTGAATTTTTAGCATCAAAATTCATAACTTCTTCAACTTCTAAAATCTGTTTTTTAGTTTTATCAAATGTATATATATTAAGTTTTGTTATTTCAGAATAATATGAATTATCTAATGAAGATAATAAAATAAGTTCAGGTATATTATCATTATTTAAATCCATTAAACTAACTTCTCTAGGATAAAAATCTACATCATATCTAGCTATTAAACTATTTAAAAACTTATCATAAGCACTTTGCCAATCTTCTGTTACTACTTTATTTGAATAATATATTTCTTTCTCGCCTGTTTCTAAATTTATAGTACAAAATTTTGTACTATCATTTTTTATGTAACCACCTAAAAAGTAAGTATATTCATCATCAACATATAAAATAGGGTAATTATTGAAATATGTAAATGTATAGCTAAACATATCATTATCAACTGGTACATTAAGAGAGTTAAAGTCTGCTAAAATACGCTTATTTGCTCCATCTAAATCCGAAATAAACCAATAATTATTTTTAGATGTATAAAGTTTATTATTAAAAATTTGGAAATCTATAATATTATATTCTATTTCATACTTTTCAATATTTTCTTTTAAATTTTCACTATTTAAAAAATCCTTTTTTTCATATTTATAAAGCTGATGTCTACCAATACCTAAATCGTACGTTTCAACATAATAATCATTATTATAAATTATAAATTTATAAACACAATAATTTATTAATTTTAAATTACCTCCATCTTCTTTTACACAATAAAATGAATTAGAGTCAGTGTGTCCAGATGTAATAAAAAATATCAAACCATTTGAGTAAAACATATCAGAAATACCAGATGCAAGTTCGTCTTCTTCTAAAAGACTAGTAATGGTTTTTTGAGTTTCGGTTGTAATATTAAAGATATTAAAATTATAAGAGTTGCCATATGGGTCTTCGGGAATTTCTCTATTTTTATCTACTACTTCCATATAAAACAAGTTATTATTTTCATCAAAACAATAGTTTTCAATACCTTTAAGTATTAATTTTTGATTTTTACCATCTAAAGAAACTTTATATAAATCTAATCTTTCAAAATAATTTGATGTATTATCAATAGTATAATAAATATTATCATTATAAACTTGAAAGTCATAAATTTCTGTTGGCAAGTTTGCAATTTTTCTTATATTACTACCATTTGTTTTTATAGCATATAAATTATCTGTAGCAAATATTATTTCATCATCTTTCACAAAAATCTTCCAAGGTACTTCATTTGAAATTTTTTTTAAATTATAACCTTGAGTTGAAATGCTATAAATACCAGTTTCACGGTCAGTATAATAAACTATGTCATCTATTACTATATAATTATTTGATTTTCCATTTTTAGATATAGCTTGTTTCTCTATATTTGATGTTGGAATATTAGTTAGACTTGTTTCTATAAAAGAATTTGCTGAATTTGTTGTTGAAATAAAACTAGTTGATGTTTCTATAGATGTATTAGGTTCTATATTTGAAGTTGCTATTTCAGATAATTCACTATTTTTATTGCATGATGTTATTGCTAACATCATAGCTAAAATAAAAATACAAGAATGCTTTTTAGACATATTTTTTTTAATTCTCATTTTAAATTTCTCCTTTTAAAGTATATTTTTAAAAATTGATTTTCAACTCCTCTTTTAAGTTTTACAGTCCATTCGTCCCTTTCACATATTGGTTTAACCAATATTGTATATATACCCATTCTATTCCCTGCCCACATATCTGTAAATATTTGGTCACCTACAAGAGCAGTATTTCTTTTGTCAGTTCCCATAAGTTTCATAACTTTAATTAAACCCCCTAAACGTGGTTTACCTGCCTTTGATACAGCAGGTAATTTAAGTTGTTTATTGAAAATTTCTACTCTATTTTTTTTATTATTTGATACTAAACTAACCTTAAAACCTTCTGCTTTGAGATTATTAAAAAAGTCTTTTAATTTTTTATCAGGATGTTTTATATCAAATGGTGCTAGTGTATTATCTATATCAAAAATAATACCTTTAATATTTTTACTGTGTAATTTATTTAGTGGTATATCATAAATTGAATTATAATATACATGAGGAAAAAATTTTTTTAACATATAATCACCTATTTAGTTAGAGTTTTTAAATTACTTAATTTAAATTTTACATTTTTTAATTTTAATATTGTAACATAATCATTTTTACTAGTTAAATTATAAAATGTAATATTTGTTTTGTCAATATTTTCTGGTAGCTCTAAAACACTAATTTTTTCCAATTTGATATCACTAACTAAATTTATTTTAGCTGAAATTTCATGTTCATTTCCATTTGTAAGTTTTGTTTTTGAATTTATATTATAAATTCCTCTTTGTTCTAAATTTATTCGTACTGTAGTTGTATATTCTTTATTTCCTATAATAGTTTTATAATAAAGAACATTTAATGTATTTATTTTATTAGTAATCTTTTCTTCTAAAAGGTTTTTTAATGTGATATTTGAAGTATCATTAGATAATTCTTTTGATATTTCATTTGCAATTTTGGATATATCACAATAAATAATATTGTTTATATGATTTACAGCTTTTTCCGTAGCAGAAAGTGTTAAATAATAAATATTAGATGAATTTTTATACATTTGACTGTATTTAAATCGATTAAAAGTAATATACATCGTGCTATTTACAATAATTGTACAACATAATAATATAAAAACTACAATTACTAAAATATTTCCTCTTTCAGATTCAAAGTGTTTAACTATAAATCTTTTCATATAACAACATCCTTTCATATTTTGTCGATATTTTAATTTTAACATATCTATAATGTCAAAAATTGTTGTTATATGTAATATAATTAAAAACAATTCATATTAAAAAAATCAATAAACATTGTTAGAATTTTATTTTCAAACAATGATATTGATTTTTACAATTAATATTTAATTTCAATTAATGTTAAACCAGAGGGGGATAATGTTTTACCTGCTTTTGTTCTATCTTTTGATTTTATTATATTGGGAATACTATCTACATCTATTTTTCCTAACCCAACATATAATAACGTCCCAGATAAAATTCTTACCATATTATATAAAAAACCATTACCTGTAAACTTCATAGTTATGATACTGTTTGTTTTTTGTATTTCTATATTATTAATAATTCTTACAGTTGATTTTACAGAACACTCACTAGCACAAAAACCTTTAAAGTCATGTTCTCCAATAAAATATTTTGATGCAAGCTTGATTTTTTCTATATCAATTGGTCTATATTCAAACTCTACAAAATTTCTAAGTTGAGGTAATAAGAAGTTATCATTAACTATTTTATATTCATAGGTTTTTTCTATAGCATCATATCTTGGATGAAAACTTAAATCAACATCTTTAGCGTCTGTAATTACTATATCTTTAGGTAAATTTGAATTAAGAGCTTTATATACTTTTTCTATTGGAATTGAAGTTTCACTTTGTATAGTTGCACGTTGACCTATTGCATGTACTCCCTTATCTGTTCTACTACTTCCGATAAGTTCAAATCCATTAACGAAAACTTTATTACAAGCTTTATAAAGTTCTCCTTCAATTGTAACTACATTTAATTGTTTTTGCCATCCAAAGTAATTTGTTCCATCGTAAGCTATTGTAAGTAATATTTTTTTCATATTAGTGTCCTCATTATTATTAATATTATAACAAATAAAAACATAATAAAAAATGCAAAATAATCATTTGAACTTAAACTCAATTGTTTCATACGTGTTCTTCCTATATCTCCTCGATAACAACGTGCTTCCATAGCCATAGCTAAATCATCAGCTCGTCTAAAAGCAGATATAAATAAAGGCACTAATATTGGTACCATATTTTTAGCTCTTTTTATAAGTCCTCCTGTTTCAAAATCTGCCCCTCTTGCTTTTTGTGCTTTCATAATTTTATCCGTTTCTTCTAAAAGTGTTGGTATAAATCTAAGTGCAATAGTCATCATCATAGCTATTTCGTGGGACGGAACGCCAATTTTTTTTAGTGGTTTTAATAACATTTCAATACCATCTGTAAGTTGTATAGGTGAAGTAGTAAGTGTTAAAATTGATGAACCTACAATAAGAAGTATAAGACGTGAAGCCATAATGCCAGCTAAATATAAACCTTCTATAGTTATTCTTATAAATCCATATTCAAAAATTATAGTTCCATTTGAAGATAAAAACACATTTATAAACACAGTAAATAATATAATTAAAAAAATACTTCTAAGTCCTTTTAACATAAATTTTAAAGGAACTTTTGATACATAAATTACAGTACCTAAAAAAGCTAATACTACAATATAACCTACATATTTATTAACTAAAAATAATGCAAAAACATATATAAGACTACATAATATTTTTACACGTGGGTCTAATCTATGAATATATGAATCAACAGGATAAAACTGACCTATTGTAATATCTCTAAGCATTATGCTTACCTCCTATAAATTTATTATTTCTTTGTAACGCAAAATAAAAAATTCCTTATATATGAGCTATATTATATTAGCTGTTTTAAATTATGTCAAATATTTTAATCACTAGCTTTTAATAAAAAATAAACTTTTAAAATTTAAATAAATATAAAAACTAATTAAAATATTTAGAACGGTTACTATCAAAGATAGGCTTTCATAAAATTAAGTTCAAAAATCCTTTACACTTGCAACGCAAGTGTAAAGGATTTTTGACTTTTAATTTTATTTTATTAATAGTATTTTTATTGATTCTACAATGAATTCGCAGGTGATAAACAAATAATTAAAAGTTAAAACATTATATACTTAAAAAATAGTGTAAAATAAATTTTGAATTAGAAATGACTTTAAAGCTTCAAAATTACATGAATGAGCAAAGAGAGTTAAATAATTTGACGAATTATTATTTTTAATAACAAACTAAAAAATAAATTAATATTTAGTTAATTGACATTTACTATAATAGATATTAGAATAAATCTATAAATATATTTTTTGACTTGGAAGGGGTTACAAATAGGATGTTTATAAAAACTAAATCAAATAAAAAGACTACAGTTTTTAAAAGAACTGTAATATTTATGATAAGTTTAATAGCTATACTTTTTTTTCTTACAGGAATTTTAATAGGAATTGTTATTTTTAAAAGTTCAACAGAAACTATAACAAAATCATTGAAGCAAATTTCTACAGCATATTCTAAAGTAGTGGAAAAAGATATAAAAATATTGGAAGAACAAATGAAATTAATTAGTAAATATATAACGGATTTACCTACAGCTATTAATAGTGAAGAAACAAGTAAACTTCTTAATGAGATAAAAGATAATTATAATTTTATTACTCTTAGTGGAATTGATAAAGATGGTAATACTAGTACGGAAGGAATTAATGTTAAAACATTAAACAGAGAATATTTTAATAGAGCAATAAAAGGAGAATTTTATATAAGTAGTCCTTTTTTGGGAACAGACAATATAATTAATTTTATGGTTGCATATCCGGTTTATAAAGATTCACAAATAATAGGAATTGTGATAGCAGCTTTAGATTATACATATTTTTCAAATTTTGTTAACTTTAAAATTGGTGAAACCGGTGGGAGTTATATTATAGATAAAGAAGGAACTACAGTTGCCGATCGTAATGTAGACTATGTTAAAAATTTTTTTAATTTTATTAAAGAAGGAAATTCAAAAGGTGATAAATATGTAAAAGAAACATTAGAAAAATTTATTTCTGGTAACTATGAAACTTCAACTTATTTATATGATGGACTTTCTTGGACTGTTACTGCAAATCCTATTGAAAACACAGATAATTGGATTTTTATAACTGATATGACAAACAAAGAAATTCTAAAAACCACTCAAATAATAATTATCATATTAATTGTAATTATCATTCTAGCAATTATTATAGGTATACTTATTACTTTAAAGTTGGCATCAACAATAAGTAATCCAATCAAATTAATAAGTAAAAGAATTAAATTACTTTCCGATGGAGATTTAACTACACCTATGCCAAGTGTTTCTACAAAAGATGAAGTAGAAGATTTAGCATTAAATCTCAGTTTAACAATAACTGACTTTAGTAATTACATTAATGAGATTGTAAATATTACTAATTGTATATATAATTATGATTTATCCAAATTTATCGAAAATGAATTTTTAGGTGATTTACAACCTATAAAAAATTCTATAAATGGTATCATAAATGTTCTTAATCAATCCTTATACGAAATAAATCAGATTGCAGATCAGGTTGCTAATGGAGCAAGTCAAGTATCAGATTCAGCACAAGTATTAGCAGAAAGTGCATCAGAACAAGCTTTAACTACTGAAAAACTTACAAAATCTATTTTAGGGATATATTCTCAAATTGAAATGGATTTAAAAAATGCTTCAAATTCACGACTTACTATTTTACAAGCAAATAATAAATTAAAATTTGGAAATGAAAAAATGTCAAATATGTTAGTAGCTATTAATGATATAAGTGCATCTTCTAAAAAAATAGAAAATATAATAAAAACAATTGAAAATATTGCCAATCAAACAAATTTACTGGCACTTAATGCATCTATAGAAGCCGCAAGAGCAGGTGAAGCAGGTAAAGGATTTGTTGTAGTTGCAAATGAAGTTAGAAGTCTTGCAAATAAGACTACAGAAGCAGTAAAAGATATAACGCAACTTATTTTAAATGCTTTAGAAGCTGTTAAAAATGGAACTAATTTAGCACATGAAACTGCAGAAATACTTGACAGTATAATGGTGGAAACAACCAAATCAACTATGCTTGTAGATGAAATTTATTTTTCTTGTGAGGGACAAGTAAAAGTTATGTCAGAAATAACAAATGGAGCAGAACAAATCGCATCTGTAACGCAAAATATTGCTGCTACTGCACAACAAAGCTCAGCTACAAGTGAAGAATTATCAAGCCAAGCGACAATGCTTAAATTACTTATAAATAGGTTTAAATTGAAATAGAAATTATTCACTTAGAGAGTTTCTATTTGCAAATAATTGTATAAAAATTTCTTAATATATGAAAAGGGACAACTCAAAATTGTCTCTTTAATTTATGTATTTATTAATAACTTGTTAAGGCTTACACATGCAAATACAACTGAAAGTTGCCCATAAGTATAATATATTATTATTAATTTTATGAAAAAATTTATAGTTTTAGTAATCACTGTTTTATTTATAATTTCAACATTAAGTTGGCTGAGTGTAAATAATATAATTTTGAGAGTGGTTAATTAAAGATAAATAAAGAAATATTTTAAAATATTCTTAAAAATTGGTCAAATAATTTTATTTTGTTTATACTCTTTGATCAAACCTGTAATTTTCAAGCTTTAAAAGCATCCACTCCATTTACACTATTTTTTAAGTATAAATTTTAATTATTTATTTAAGACCTGTGAATTCCTTGCAAAATCAATAAAAATGGTATCAAGAAAATAATATTAAGAGATTTTGAATTTAATTTTATAAAAACCTATCCATATGTAATCACTCTTAAATTTTTATACTAAATATGAATTTGTAAAAATTAATCTTAGTGCAATTATTGATGATAAAAAAAACAAGATTTTAAATCAAATTTAACTGTATATAATTATTATAAGCTTCACGAAATAATTAAATTAGTAGAAATTATATCAACTAAATTAAGTAGTAAGGGTATTAATATTAATAAAGTTGATGGAGCAGTATTATTTTTAGCAAAAGAATATAAAAATTTTGGAGAAAGGATAAGCAATTTAAAATTATTAATAGTTTAAGAAAGAGTTAAGCAAATTATAGCTTTTAATAGATTATAATATAATTAACATACTAAACTTTGTAAAAAAATTAATCATTTAATTAATAAGCTTAAAAACTCATCTTATTTTGAAGAGATATTTTCAAAATCGAATATTAACAAATTTACTTTATATATACTTGAATTTTTTGGACATATATATTATAATAAAGTTTTAATGTTAAGAGAAGAAATATAAGGGGGAGTTATTTTGAATATTGGTGTTATAGGTTTTGGAGCAAGAGCAGAAGGTTTATTAAGAAATTTTAATATTTTTGATATGGATGTAAAAATTACAGCTGTTTTAGATAAAAATATTGAACTTGCTAAAAATAGAATAAAATCTGCTGGTTTCGATTTAGAAAGTGTTAAATTTTATAATACAGTTAATGAAATGATTGAAAATAGTAACTTAGATGGTATTATGATTTCTACAAATTGTGATACTCATACAGATTTTGCAATAGAAGTTATGAAATATAATATTCCTATTCTTTTGGAAAAGCCAGTTTCTACAACTTTTGAACAACTAAAAAAACTTAAAATTGCAAATGAAAGTTTTAAATCACAAGCTATAGTATCATTTCCGTTACGTTATAGTATACTTTGTCAATTAGTAAAAGAAGTTGTTGATAGTGGTAAGCTAGGAACAGTTGAACATATTCAAGCTATAAATAATGTTACATATGGTAGAGTATATTATCATGACTGGTATCGCAATGATAAAGTAACAGGCGGATTATTTTTACAAAAAACAACTCATGATTTAGACTATATAAATTATTTACTTGGTATTAAACCAATAAGTATTTGTGCTATGGAATCAAAACAAATATTTAAAGGTGATAAAGAAGAGGGGTTACTTTGTATTAATTGTGACGAATATAAAACATGTATAGAAAGTCCACATACATTAAAAAACAAATATTTTAATGAGTATAGTCATGGTGAATATTGTGCATTAGCAAAAGATACTGGTAATCATGATAGTGGAAGTGTTTTAGTAAAATATGAAACAGGAATGCATATTGCATATACACAAAACTTTTATGCTAGAAAAGATGCTGGTAGACGTGGAGCAATATTAATTGGTTATAAAGGAACTTTAGAGTTTGATTTTATTACAGGAGAAATGAAAATATACTCTCACACAATGCCTAAAATAGAAACCCACAAAATTAAATCTAATGAAGCACATTTTGGTGGTGATAAAGCTATGTGTGAAAATTTTATAGAACTTATGAAAGGAACTAGCAATTCAATAGCTCCATTAAGTGCAGGAATTGAAAGTGCATTAATGTGTTTATATGCGAAAGAATCTGCTAAAAATAATATGTTTTATGAATTAAACCTTTAGTATAGTCAACATAATTATAATCAACTGATTATATATAGGAGATTACTATGAATTTAAAACAAAATATAATTTCATTTGCTAAAAATAATAATATTGATAAAATAGGCTTCTGCAATGCAGAGCCTTTTTATAATATAAAAAATGTTTTATTAGAACGTTTAAATAAAGGGTTTTTAAGTGGTTTTGAAGAAAAAGATATAGAAAAAAGAATAAATCCTAAATTAACATTAGAAAACTCACAAAGTATTATTGTAATAGCAGAAAATTATTATAAAAAATTTGATTTTGAAGAAGATAATAAATTAAGAGGTAATTTTTCATTAGTTACAATTGGTGAAGATTATCATAAAATAGTTAAAAATAAATTAGAAATCTTAGCTAAATATATAACCTCAATAGTTGAAAATGTAGAATATAAAATTTGTGTGGATACGGGTTCATTAATTGATAAGGAAATAGCTAAAAGAGCAGGTATTGGTTTCTTTGGTAAAAATAATTTAATAATAACACCTGAATTTGGTAGTTGGGTATTTATTGGATATATACTTATAAATATTTTCTTAGAACCAGATAAAGAAATAAATATTAACTGTAATTCATGTAATAAATGTATAATTTCATGTCCTACAGGAGCATTAAAGAATAATTATGACTTTGATGCTAAAAAGTGTATTTCTTATTTAACACAATCAAATGAAATACCTGATAGTTTAATAGATAAAATGAGTACAGAATTGTATGGTTGTGATATTTGTCAACAAGTATGTATTCATAATAAAAATGCTATAGCTAAAGAAACTATTGTAGATATTAATATAGTTAAGCCTGAACTTAATAAAATTTTAAATATGTCAAATAATGATTTTAAACTTACTTATAAAAAAACTGCTTGTGGGTGGAGAGGAAAAAAAATTATTCAAAGAAATGCAAATATAGCATTAAAAAATAGTCAAAACTTAAAAAAATAAAGGTGAATTTTATGGCTTATTGGAGTACAAGAGGTTTAAGAGGTAGTACATTAGAAGATTTAATTAATCTTACTAATGATATATACAGACAAAAAAAATTAGCAATCATACAAAAAATACCTACACCTATCAAACCTATCGAAATAGACAAAACTAAACATATAATAAAATTAGCATATTTTGAACAAACTAGTACTGTGGATTATATGGGAGCAGTACAAGGAATACCAATATGTTTCGATGCAAAAGAAACTAGTAAAAAAAGTTTACCCATTCAAAATATCCATTCTCATCAAATAGCTTTTATGGAAGAATTCCAATTCCAGAAAGGTATTTCTTTTTTATTAGTACATTTTGTACAATATAATGAATATTATTATCTCCCATTTGAAGTTTTAAAAAAATTTTGGGAAGAGGCTCAAAACGGAGGAAGAAAATCTATTCCTTATTCTGCATTTGATAAAGAATATATGATAAAAAGTAAATCGGGAGCTATACTTAATTATCTTGAAGCAATTAATATATATTTAAATAAAAAAGAAACTCCTTAATTGATTAAGGAGTTTAGTATATAGGTACTACATTTATTTCAGCACTTGTTGATTCATTTTCTTTATTAGATGTAGATACATTTTCAGTAGTAGATTCTATAGTTTTTGCAGTACTTGTTGGATGTAATGTTATATTAACATCTGATTGTACTGAACTTATATTAACTGTTATGCTTATATCTGTAAAACCATCTTTTCTAACTGTAACTTTATGTTCTCCATGTTCTAATTTTATTGTTAATGGGCTAATTCCAACTAAAGCGTTATCTACAAATATATTTGCACCATCTTCAGGAGTTGTTTTAACAGAAAGCACTCCCATTTGTACTTTTTGTGTAGTTTCAACTTCAGTTTTACTTTCAGTTTCTGGTTCTGTTGTTTCTGGTATAATTGCCTCCATATTAAAAGTTACAGTAGTATTATCTTTATTTACTATAACTTCTTTTACAATGTCATGATAACCTTCTTTAGTTAATTTTATATCATATTTTCCATACTTAAGCACTAAACGGTTATTTTCATCTTGTTGTTTATCATCAACATAAACTATATAATCATCAACATTAGATTTTATATTTACAATTCCTGATTTAATTTTTACATCTGATAAATCTATACTAACTTGTTCATCATATTTAATAGAAAATTGTTTTGTATATGGTTCCATATTAGACCCTTTTACAACTAATTTATGTTCTCCTTCTAGTATTTTTATTTTATTATCACTATCTAATGGTCTAAATATATTTGTATCAATTTCTATTGAACCATCTTGTATTTTATCTTTACTTGTTAATACTAAATATCCATGCCCTTTTTCCAATTCAATAGACCAGATTGTATTGTCATAACCTTTTACAGTAACAATATCTATAGCATCAAGTGTTGATATATCAAAGGAACTTTCTTTATATCTAGTTGTAAGCTTATTATTATACTTATAAGTTTTGTTTCCTAATGCTATAGTTGAAGATTGTATATTAATTTTTAAACCAGAAATCGAATTTTGTTTCCAAGCTCTTGATGATAATTTTAGTTTTTCATATTGCATAGAATTTTCATCATATACTATTTCTACTATATCACCTGCTACAAATTCAGATAAAGTCATAACATTGCCATATTGGTCTTTCATTTCTGCCCCTGCTTTCATTATAAGGGATAATTCTTTATCTTTTTCAAAATCATAAAGATTAATTTTTTTGTTAGTTGGAGATAAACTAGTTATTACCGCTAATATCTCTGCTTCTTTTTTATTTATTGTTGTTTGGTCTATAAGGTTATTTGTTGTTTGACTAATATTTGATGTTGTTTCAGTAGGTATTTTACTTACTGTATTTTTTTTATTCATAGAAGCAAATACTACAAAAAAGACAGTTAAACAAAGCATCACACCACCTACTACAGTTAAGAACATTATTTTTACAGATTGTGATTGTTTATTTCTATTAGTTTTCTTTCCATTTTTATCTTCCATGGTTTCACTCCTTTTAATTAACTATCTATATTTTAAATGTTTATTGTAAAAAGTGCAAGCAAAAATTTAAAGACGGAAAAAACTCCCGCCTTTATACTCAACAAACCTTTTCTATTAAACTTAAAAGATTATTGTTTTTCTCTTTATTGTTTAAATACAATTTAAGATTATAAACCATTCCATTTTGAACCCAACTTCTTCTACGATTATAGTATTTATTACAAATTTTTAGAAATTTATAAGGAAATATAAGTATAGCTAAAAGCACTTTTAATTCTTCTTTAGTTATTGGTTTAATATTATTATAAATTTCTAAAAGCTTAAATGCTTGTAATTCACTACACTCTAAATTTTTCATATATCTTCTTATAATATTTGCCAAATCTATCATATGAATATCACAACAAGCATTTTCAAAATTAGTTATGTATATATTGTTAACATTTATTATAATATTTTCTTCACGGTAATTATTATGACAAAAGATGCTATTTGTTATAGCTCGATTAATTAATTGTTGATAATTAGAATTTTCTAATATATGTATAGATTTTTCACATAAATTATAATACTCATCATAATTTTTTAATATATTTATATCAAGCTCTGTTAAATTACTTACATCGCTAATTCTTTTTTTTAACCTTGCCATTTCACTTGTTCTTTTTTTATAAAAGCTTACAAGTTCACAAGGAACAGAATTTATTGTATTATCTAGTCCATATAATAAATTATGCATTATAGCTAATTGTTTAACTGCTATTTCTGAATTTTTGATTAAATCACATTCAACACCATCTATATGATTTAACATTATATATGTAGTATTATTAAATGTATAATAGGGTAATCCATCTAATGAAATACAAAATCTATCTATGTTTGGAAAGTTTTTATCATATAGATGTTCTTTAAGCATATGCTGAAACATCAAATTTTCCTTAGTATTATCAACTTTCTTTATGACTTTAGGTCCTTTATCTGTAACACATAAATATGAGCCTTTAATTTTACTATAGTTTCTTAACTTTCGACCGAATGCTCTAACTACTTGTGAATTTAAATCTTCCATGTTCACCCCTCCATATTTTATATTCACATAATATATCAAATTATGTAATAGTAAATTTAATTTGTACTATTTTTAAAAACAATAATAACAATATAAAAATAAATTTTTATTAAAATTATTTTATGTTATATAATTTATGTTTATTATGTTTTAAATATGAGGTTATGTACCAAATTCTTATTTTATAAAAAAAATAAAAGTCCCAAACCCACAGACTTTTTGTGCTGCAAACCTAAGACTTTGGATGCACCTTTAGGGGCTCGAACCCTAGACACCCTGATTAAGAGTCAGGTGCTCTACCAACTGAGCTAAAGGTGCTTATCTATATTTTTTCTGATAGTTATACTATCACTTTATTTTTATTTTGTCAACATATTTTTAAATTATTCAGCATATACACAAAAAAATATATTATTTTATTAATTGTAATTGTTAATATATTTCTTTTATATTCAATAAATTTGAAAATAATTTGTCAGTTATATTGGTTTTTAATATTTTTTATAGTATAATAAAATGTAGTATAAATAAAGGTTAAATAAACCATGATATATTATACTATTATATATTTTTAAATAATTTTAATTGAGGTAAACATATGAAATATAATTATGTTATTTGGGATTGGAACGGAACTCTTTTTGAAGACATGTTAATATGTATAATTGCAATGAATAAAATTCTTGAAAGTAAAGGACTTAATATTATATCTAGTATTGATGAATATAGAAATAAATTTTGTTTCCCTGTTAAAGATTATTATCAACGTCTTAATTTAGATTTTTCAATAGATAGCTTTGAAAATTTAGCTAATTTATATGTTGAAAATTATTTAATAGAATATAAAAATGCATATTTGTTTCAAGGGGTTTTGGAAGTACTAAAGGAATTAAATTATTATGAAATTAATCAAATAATAATTTCTGCTTCTGAACAAAATATTTTATTAGAACAAATTAAACAATTTAATATACTTAATTATTTTTCAGATATTTTAGGTATAGATAATAATTATGCTGTTAGTAAAGTTAATCTAGCTAAAAGATGGGTTAATGAACATAATGTTAATTTATCTGAAATTATACTTATTGGTGATACTGTTCATGATTATGAAGTGTCAAAAGAAATAGGATGTAATTGCATATTAATTTCTAATGGACATCAAAGTAAAGATATTTTGAAAACTACTTCTGCTAAAATTATTGATAATATTAATGAAGTAACAAAATATATCTTGGAATAATAATTAATTATATGTTATAATAATATTGTTAGTATTAAATTATAATTATGGAAGGGAAAGTGTTAATAATGACAAAATTAATTAATGTTATGATGGAAAAATTCAAAAAGTTAGATTTATTTGGTGTAGGTGTTTTTAAAATTTGTTTAATTTCTTTTGGTGTATTACTTGGAACTTCAAAACATGATCTTTTTAAAAAAGTAAAACCATTAGTATTTGGGACATTTTTATGTTCATATATTCTTCTTATGTATGAATTTATACTAAATACTGATAATTAAGTTTATAATAAAGAATAATTTTAATCAGTTTTAAAAGAGGACTATCTTTAATATTAGATAGTTTCTTTTTGTTTTATACATATTAAATTTAACTTGCATTTTATTTAACATGATGCTAAA
Organism: uncultured Eubacteriales bacterium; assembly: GCA_964638835.1. GTDB lineage: Bacteria > Bacillota > Clostridia > Lachnospirales > CAZQDT01 > CAZWZB01. The sequence continues at coordinate 23,434 of CAZWZB010000022.1, forward strand.
CTAACACTAAAAATTATTTATAAGTAGTTCGCTACAAGATAGGAAGTAATTAGGTATGAAGAAAGAATTTTTTTATTATATAGCTCCTTTAGACAACTCAAAAAATTATTCTGTATTATATAAATTAGTATTTTTGAAAAGTTTTTTGTGCGAAATAGACAATTTAGGCAAAGCAAAAGCTTATAATGTTGCCATTAGATTTAAAGAATATTGTATAAAATATAAATTAATAGATAATTCAAATTTATTTATTGATGATATTAATAGATTTTCTATTGAAGCAATATTGTCAATAATTAAACTAAATCCTTTTAAAGCAATTAATGAAAAAGGATTTATTATAAACAATATATATGAAGAAGAATATTTTGAATTTAATTCAATACTTATGTCAGAATTTATAGATGAAGATTTTATTACAATTAATAAAATCTTAGATAGTAAATTAAATATGTTCTTTAATAATAATAAAACAGAAATAAAAGAAGTAAAGGAAGTAAAAGAAAATAATATTATATATAACTATAATAATATATTTGAAGAAATAAAGTACGTTTCAGATTATATAGATTCTAAAGGATTCTCATATGAAACAAATTTAATAGAAAATCTCTATCTATGTTTAAAATCAAAACCTTTTGTTATTCTTGCTGGTATATCAGGAACAGGTAAAACTAAACTTGTCAAATTATTTGCTGAAGCTATAGGAGCTACAATAGATAATGGTAGATATAAACTTATATCTGTTAGACCTGATTGGTCAGATGCATCAGATTTATTTGGACATTTAGATTTAAATGGAAGATATGTTTGTGGTGTATTAACTCAATTTATTAAATCAGCTATTTTAAATCAAAATTTACCTTATTTTCTTTGTTTAGATGAAATGAATTTAGCTAGAGTTGAATATTATATGAGTGATATTCTTTCAATAATAGAGACAAGATACCTTGAAAATAATATTATTAAAACAAATTATTTAATACCTATTGAAGCTTTTGGAAAAGATATAAATGCTAAAGAAAATTATTCAAAATTATATTTGCCTGAAAATTTATATATAATAGGAACTGTTAATATGGATGAAACAACATTTCCTTTTAGTAAAAAAGTACTTGATCGTGTTAATACAATTGAATTTTCATATATAGATTTAGAATTAAAAAATACATCTAGTCAAGAAATATTAAAACATGAGCTTTACAATTCTTTTTTAAAAAGTGAATATTTAATTTTAAAAGATTGTTATATTTATGAAAAGATAATAACTGATACTATAAATTGTTTAAAAAAAATAAATAATATACTTAATTCTGCTAATATGCAAGTAGGTTACCGTATACGTGATGAAATATGCTTTTATATGATATATAATGAAAGGTATAATATTTTAGAATTTAATGATGCTATGGATTTACAAATATCACAAAAGATACTTCCTAGAATACAAGGAAGTAGTATATCTATTAAAAATATTCTTATTGAATTATTTAAAATTTGTACAAATAATTCATATGAACATTATAATATAAATGAACAGATATATAAAGATTTAAAAAAAAATAAATCTTTATACTATAAGAGTGCAACAAAGCTTGCATTTATGATAAAGAAATTTGAAGAAGATGGTTTTACTTCTTATTGGTTTTAAAAAAACTAACCAATTTAAAGTTGCTAGCCTTATATTATTTGGCGAATTATGTTATTAAATTAATTTTTATCCTTGATAATTTATAGATTAAATGTTAATATAAAATATAATATTTATTTTGGGAGGATTTTAATGTGGAATGTAGAACTTCACAATACATAACTTTTGAAAAAGGAATTTTTGATGAATTGTTCAAATGTATAATGGATTTAATGTGTCATGTACAAGAAAAAGGTGTTATTGAATTGAATTTAAATAGCAAATATATAAATAAAAGTAGTGCATATGAATTATTACAAATAGCAATTGAATTAATGAAAGATGGAAGATGTCCGGAATACTTTAATTTTATTTTGGATTATGAGCTTTTAAAAAGGGTATATAATATAAAGGATTTTTCTGATTATAAATTAGCTGAACTTACATTAATGAAACGGTTAATATCTTATTTACAAACGCTTGATATAGAAAAGTTTGATGAACTTATGTGGAGTTTATGTTCTATTGCTACTTCAAATGAATTACTAATTAAATTAAAAAATATATTTGGATTTGATTTAAATTAATATTTATATTTTTGGAGAAAATAATAAAGTTTAAATTTCTTTTTGAATAATTTTATCAAAATTAAAAGGTCTTTTTTATATTTTTTAATTTCTATTATTATGTGTTAGATAAAAATATTGTATATACGAGTTTTGGGTTATTTCTATATGTATTAACATCCAATATTGTTGTTAAATTTTACTTAAAGCTAAGTTTTCCTTATAAATAAAATGCTGTGCTAGTAAAATTAATACTAGCACATAATTAATTTACTTACATTCTTACTACAGTAAAAATTATTTTCTCATTATTTATATTCCACTCTTTTGTATAACCATCTGAACTACTTTCTATTATTTCATCTGCAAGTACTTCTGATTTTATTTCTTCTACATTTTTAGTAATTATATTACCTAATACATCATTTCCACTATAATAAACCTTTATATGATTTTGAACTTCAAAGTCTGCTTCTTTTCTCATAGTTTGTAATTTACTTATTATCTCTCTTACGAAACCTTCTTCTATAAGTTCAGTAGATAAATTTGTATCAATAACAACCGTTATACCTTTGTCGTTTTCTGTTATAAAACCTTCTTTTTGAGTTGCTTCTATTAAAACATCTTCTTTAGCTAAAATTATTTCTGTATTATCTATTTCAAATTTAACTTCACCTAAATTAAATTTAGCCATAAGTTCATTACCATCAAATTCTTTTAACTTAGCTCCGATTTTACTAACTAACTTACCATACTTAGGCCCTAGTGTTCTTAGTTGAGGTTTAAAATTATAAGTTGTAAATTCACTTACTTCATCTGTAAATATTACAGTTTTAATATTTAATTCATCTGCTACTATATTAATGAATAATTCAGGAAGTGTATTATCACATTTAACATACATAATTCCTATTGGTTGGCGATTTTTAATATTAGCTGTATTTCTAGCTGCCCTACCTTGAACTACTATATTTACAGCTAAATCCATATTATTTTCAAGTTCTTTATCTATTAAATTTTCATCTACTTTTGGATAATCACATAAATGAATACTACAAGGTGCCAAATTATCAACATTTAATACAAGATTTTTATATATTTGTTCTGACATAAATGGTATAAATGCAGCAGATACTTTAGAGAAAGTTACAAGTACAGTATAAAGTGTCATATATGCATTAACTTTATCTTGTGGCATATCAGAACACCAATAACGTTCACGGCAACGTCTTACATACCAGTTACTTAATTCATCCACAAACTGCTCCATAGCTCTAGCACATTCTGTAATTTTATAAGCATTCATATTTTCATCAACAAATTTTATTATTGTATTAAGTTTAGATAATATCCATTTATCCATAATAGATAATTTATCAACTTCTAATTTATAATTTTGAGGATTAAATTCATCTATATTAGCATACAGAACAAAGAAAGCATAAGTATTCCAAAGTGTACCCATGAACTTACGTTGTGGTTCTATGATTGCATCTTTACTAAAACGGTTTGGTAGCCAAGGTGCACTATTAGAATAGAAATACCAACGTATAGCATCTGCTCCAAACTCATTTAAAACATCAAATGGGTCTACTGAATTACCTTTAGACTTAGACATTTTTTGTCCTTTTTCATCTTGAACATGCCCCATTACTATAACATTTTTAAAAGCAGGTTCGTTAAATAATAATGTTGATTCTGCCATTAATGAATAAAACCAACCTCTTGTTTGGTCGATTGCTTCTGTTATAAAGTCAGCAGGGAAGTTATTTTCAAATATTTCTTTGTTTTCAAATGGATAATGCCATTGAGCAAAAGGCATTGCACCAGAATCAAACCAACAATCTATAACTACCGATACACGTTTCATTTTTTTATTACATTTAGGACAATTTATAAGAACATTATCAATATGAGGTCTATGCAATTCTATATTATCAGGACAATTATCAGACATTTGTTTTAATTCATCAATACTTCCTATAGAATGTCTATGACCACATTCACATTCCCATATATTAAGAGGAGTACCCCAATATCTATCACGACTTATTCCCCAATCTTGAACATTAGCAATCCAATCACCAAAGCGACCTTTTCCAACATTTTCAGGATACCAATTTATTTTATTGTTGTTATTAACTAAATCATCTTTTACAGCAGTCATTTTTATAAACCAAGTATCTCTTGCATAATATATAAGTGGTGTATCACATCTCCAACAATGAGGATATGAATGCTCAAATTTAGGTGATGAAAATAAAAGTCCTCTACTATCTAAATCTTTTAATATTTCAGGGTCTGCTTTTTTGCAGAATACGCCTGCCCAAGCTGTTTCTTTAGTCATTTCACCTTTAGTATCAACTAATTGAACAAATGGTAAATCATATCTACGACCAACATTAGCATCATCTTCACCAAATGCAGGAGCTATATGAACAATACCAGTACCATCTGTAAGAGTTACATACTCATCACAAGTTACATAATAAGCTTTATTTTCAGGTTTAATAAAATTGAAAAGTGGTTCATATTCTTTATATTCTAAATCTTTTCCTTTATATGTTTCAATTATTTCTACATTTTCACCTAAAACAGTGTTTACGAGAGCTTCAGCCATTATATAAACTGTATCTTCAAATTTAACTTTAACATAGTTCTCTACAGGATTAACACATAGTGCAACATTAGAAGGTAATGTCCAAGGTGTAGTAGTCCATGCTAAAAAGTATTCATTATCTGTATTTTTTATTTTAAATTTTGCAATTGCTGAACGTTCTTTAACATCTTTATAACCTTGTGCTACTTCATGACTAGATAGTGGAGTTCCACAACGTGAACAATAAGGAACTACTTTATGTCCTTTATATAAAAATCCTTTTTCCCAAATTTGTTTTAATGCCCACCAAATAGATTCTATATAGTTGTTGTCATATGTGACATAAGGGTTTTCCATATCACACCAAAAACCTACTATATCACTGAAATCTTCCCACATACCTTTATACTTCCAAACGCTTTCTTTACATTTAGAAATAAAATCTTCTAGTCCATAACTTTCTATTTGTTCTTTACCATCTAAACCCAAAAATTTTTCTACTTCAAGTTCAACAGGTAAACCATGTGTATCCCAACCAGCTTTTTTTAGAACATCAAAACCTTTCATAGTTCTATATCTTAATACAACATCTTTTATAACTCTTGTAAGAACATGACCTATATGAGGTTTACCATTTGCTGTTGGAGGTCCATCATAAAAAGTATATCTTTCCTCTCCATTTCTTTGGTTTAAGCTTTTTTTAAAAATATTATTGTCATTCCAATATTTTAATATTTCTTTTTCTCTTTCTACAAAGTTTAAACTTGTAGCTACTTTATCATACATATAAATCCTCCTTAAATTAATAAATAAAAAACCTCTATTCTCCTATAATAAATTTATTACAGGACGAAAGAGGTTCTTCCGTGGTACCACCTGATTTGACAAAATGCCCACTTAATCATATACAATATATATGTTTCTTTATAACGTAAGAAACCCGTCAGAGCCTACTTAATTCGGTCCGCTACTCCGGAATGATTTTCAGTACAAGATACTTCATATTGAGCTTACACCACCCTCAACTCGCTGTAATTTCAAATTGCACTTACTCTTTCCATCTTTGTATTTGTTATACTTAGTATTCTAAATTTTAATGAAATTATAAAATAATTTTGTTTGAAAATTATTATACTAGTAAAATTATATTTTGTAAAGAAAAAAAGAGAAGTTGTTTTATTATTCTTTATCTTAATTTGTCATAACAAATGTTACTTTAAAATTATAAGTTAATATACTTTTTTAAAACCTTGCTTCTAAATCCAGTAAACAAATAAAAAAAATTAAAGATGTTTAACTCAATAGAATTTTTTGAATATCGTATGCAATATTTTATTACTATTGCATATTATAAATTAAGTATCTCAAGTGTCGTTGTTAATTCCGTTCAAAGCATAATAATAGGCTCTTTTAGATGTATTATTTCTTGTGCGAATTTAACCCTAACTACCCTACCCTGTATGCTATAACATTAAGTTAAAACTTTCTTGGATACTATTTGTAGTTACTTGTAGTGTTTTAATTGATTTATTCTACTTAAGACAATGTTATCAGTAATAACTATTTTATTAAGTATATTGATAAAATCAACAAATTCTAGATAATGTTGAAATTATCAATACAATAGTGATTTGTGGAAATTTAATGCATGCACCACAATTATATTAGAAGTATTTAATATAAATATTTATTTGTATTAAAGCTTCCCTTAAAGAATAAGTTATTATATAGACAAAAACATCTATAAACACTACTATTTGTTATTTATACTAAAGAAAAAGGAATACAATTTAAAACTCCGGAGTTAAATTTAAATATGAAGGTATTAGTTAAACAATATTTTTATAAAAAATAAATAGACATCATTATAAAATACAAGGACGAATTTTGTCATTTGTAATAAATTCAATTACTAATATATTATATTAAATATAAATAAATAAAAAAAGTACAATCAAAAGTTATCCTTTTTTTATTTATTTATACATTCTTAATATTCACTGAGATACATTCTGAACCAAGTTCCATATAGGATAAACAGTGAATAGTGCAAGCCAACGGCCTTATTTCATTTATGCTATTTCTATTTAAGCTGTATATTCATTTAATTCACTTTACTAGATTCATCAATTGAACTTTGTGACTTTACTTTATCAATAATCTCAATATCACGATAAACAATCTGTTTAGCTGTACAATCTGTTACATTCGTCAACTACAATTATTGTATAAAATCGTTTTGATGATATATTTCACCTGACAAGGATTTAAGCTCTGCAAAATTCTCTGCTGTTTTATTTGAGTTAGTTATCAGATATCTCTCAAGCGAAATTTTCATAATTTCACCTAAGAATTTGTATAATATAATGTTGTAACATCTAATTAATTTTAAAAAAGACTTTGTTTCATAGTGGTCTTAGAAATTTATTTATATCCTATATAAACTTTTACAACATATCAACTTATTTGTTTGCTATCAAATATTTTAATTATTATATTTTTAAAGTAAAATACTTAATATATAATTTTTTCGTTTTATTATTTTGTAACAAACAATTGAGAATAATCAGAGTTGATTTTTAGTAAATTCTCATGGGTATTCATAAAAACCTTTTTATTAGAAATAAAAATCACTAAATCTACATGCTCTATAATATTGAGTTTATGTGTTGATATTAAAACAGTTTTATTTGCTAATAATCCATTTTCGCTGAGTAATCTTTTGATTATAATATCTTCATCCGGTGTATCTATATTACTGGTTGCTTCATCTAGTAAATAAATATCAGCATCTTGTATTAATGCTCTTGCTAAACATATTCGTTGTTCTTGTCCTCGAGATAAATTTTTTCCTTTAGAAATTTTAGTCAACCACTTTAATGGTTGTTCTTCTACAATGGATGTTAAATCTATAGAATTACATATATTAGAAAACCTTTCTTCTGTGCAGCTCTGTCTAAATTTTATATTTTCTATTAATGTTCCATCTATAATAGACGTATCTTGATCCATATAAATAAGTTTATTTTTCATCATGCTATTAAAAATCAATTGACCATCATAATTATTTTGTAAATTTGCAATTAATTTTAATAATGTCGATTTACCACTTCCTGACTTTCCTATAACTGCATATTTTATATTTTTTTTTATATTTAACGTTACATTTTCTAAGCAAAGAAAATTGGTATAGCTAAAATTGAGGTTCTCAAATTTAATTAAATCAAGCTCATCCATTTCTTCTTGAATGATTTTTTTCTCACATATAAAACTTTCGTCTAATACTTCTTCTATTTTGTTTAAATTAGGTAATACCATATAAACTGAATTAAATGCTTGTCCTAAAATGGTTGTGTTTTGTATAACCAAATAAATAATAGGCAATAGTGATATTTGTTTCAACAAGTCGTTTGATTCATGAGAAGTCAACACACTAACTAAACATATAGTAATTGGAATAAGATAATTAAAAATAGTAGCTAGTATATTTTGCAAGGTGTTTATCATAATTATTTTGCCATAATTTTGAGCTTGTTCTTCATTCAGCTTTTCCCAATCTACTAAAAATACATTTTTAACGTTTAAAACTTTTATTGTTGAGATAGTTCGGACTAGGTTTTCAGTAAATGTATTTAGGGCAATTAACTTCTGGGTATATTTATTACTTTCTAAATAGGTTAGTCTGCTAATATAAATATAAATTAACAAGTACAAAATAACACTTAAAAATAATAATACACCTAAAAAACTATCTTGATAAAAGACCAACATTTGAGATAGTAATATTATACATATTGAAATAATTGATGGTGCAATTTTAAGCAAAACAGAATCTTTTATCATACCTCTAGCATTAATTCGATACATTAAATCTCCATTGTTACGAATACCAAAAAAACTGTAATTTTTATTTAGTAATTTTGACATCATATTATTCCCATATATTTGCTCATATAATATATTGAATTTTTTTAGTAAGTGGCCTTGCAATAAACTACCAATAGTCAATGAAAATATAGCTATAATAATAAGTAGATATATATTTAACGTATTACCACTAATGGAAACTGATTGAAACATATAATTATATATTATAGCTACTCCTTGTGTGAACAATGATGTTACTAGTAAACCAACAAACAAATTAATAACTCTCCTATTTTTAATTACTGAATATAAAGAATTATTTAAAGTCATTGTTTTTGTATTTTTAAAGTTTTCTTTTGGAAGAATTTTTATAACTACATTACTATATACTTGATTAAATTCACTATGACTATATTTCATTTTTCCAATGGAAGGATCTATTCCCATAATATAATCTGAAGCAACCTTTTCTACTACTATAAAATGATTTTTATTTACATGTGCTATAACAGGACAATTAATTGCAAATTCTTTCAAATTGGCTTTATACCCAGCCACATCAAAGCCAAAGTTCCCCAACACTTGTTGAAGTTGCTTTACATTAGTACCTGATCTCGAAAGCTGTATTTTTTCAATAAGTTTATATACAGGTACATTACATTTATATTCATTCATAATCATAGCTGCACATGCTAATAAGCAATCAGCTTGAGTAGTTTGTAATAAAACCTTCATGTCAAGTTATCTCCTTCTTAATAAAACTTCCATTGTTAATATGGATTTATTATTAGAGCTTTCTCTATTTAATACATAATGTATTCCTGCTTCACCAACCATTAATCCTATTGCATTGATTGCTCCAGGTGTACCAATACAACTATAGCCTTGTTTCTTGGCTCTTTTAACAATCTCTTTAGTGAATTCGCCTACTTCTACTAGGTTATCTATATCAAACACTTGATCATACAAATGCAAAAAATCAATTAATGCAAAATTGCCATGACACAATGAATAATTGTTAACAATTTGCTTTAAATCTAATACATTTGTTCTATATCTTGATAAAATGTTTTTTGTTTCATTCAAGTCTAGTCCTGTTTTATTTACCAAATTGTATTTAATTAAAATGAGTCGCGAAATCATAATTCCGCATGTGCCATGACACCAATAAGGGGAAACTAATTTATCGGAAGATCTTTTATCCAACCATTCCAGTTCACTTGTCTTCAACTCATTTTCACTTTGAATAAGATTCTTAATTATTGTTTCTATATGCATATCTACATCCACATCATTAATACAGCATAGAGATGTAATAATTCCAGAATAACCATGAGCAAAGCTTGCATAGTTGTGTTTCTTTATCACATTTTCGTATTTGAAATTTATTTTCCAATGCTCTTTTATTTTTATAAGAACATATTTTGCAAATTTATCATTATTTATAATATATCTTCCATAGAAATATATTACTGCTGAATGAATTCCGTTTAATGTATCATATACATTTGTCAAACCTATATTTTTAATTATTAAATTTTCTAATTCTGGTAAAATACTTTCTATATCTTCTGTACAAATACCAGCACTTAAGACATTAGAAAAAAAAGCGTAAAAACCTGTAAGTCCCGAGTAGTAAGATACATCTATAGATTGAAATTCATTATTTACAAAATATTCAATAAATGTGTTTACTATTTCATGTAAAGTGTTTAAACATTCTGAAGTTTTGTTATTTAAATATTCTACTAAATACATATAACCTATACCTGTTATTCCAGAATAAATAGACCAATCTAGTATAGAGTATTCTAATTGTTCTATGGCATTAACTCTTAGACCTATCCAATTAACAGTACCATCTTTACCTATTACTTTATTGTTATTTACATCAGCTATAGGATTAAATACAAACTCACTGTTTCCCAAAACCATATCCATCGATTTATTCATCTGTTCCTTTTCTAACTTAGAAACAGTTTTAATAGAGTTAATTATCAGTGTTTGTTCTTTGTCTATTCGTTTCTTCTCTGTTTGCCATTCAATAAATTTAAGAATTTCAAATTTTGTTAAATTTATTTTTTGAACTATTAAAATGTTCTCGTCTTCTTTTGCATAAGCTCCACCTAAACATTCTTGCCAATAAAAACTAGGAATATTGGTTTTTCTTAGTTCTATTTCTTTATATTTACTAATTACTGTATTTGAACGTTTCATCCTAACTTTTTTTAATAATATTTCTTCGAAAAGGTTATTATCAAATCTGTATTTAGGATCACTCTTTAATCTCACAAATTTTGAATATATCTTTGTCATAGTTAAAATAATTCTTGATTCAACTTGGTGTATATTTTTTAAAAAACTTAAAATTTCCTTTTTTGAAGCTAAAAATATTCTTTCAGCTTCAAAAAAACCTTCTAAAATGCTATCGTTATAATCCAGTGGATTTATATCTAGATTTGGTAAGTGGTTCTCAGGAAATATATGTTTAAAAGCACTACATATGCTTAAGTTATCTTGATACTCATTTACAAGTTTCTCGAATGGAACTCTCAAACCTTTGTTTGATAAGCAGCTTATATCACCACCAAAATAATCTGACATTGAAACTATTGGCAAAAGCCCTGTAGATACAGTGCTAAATAATAATTGTTTAACAGCTTCTTTTTGTGCATCATATTTATATTGTTTGGTTTCAAAAAATAAATAGGATGAAAACATAGTTTCAATATCTGTTATCACAGGATATACATTATTAGCTATCACATTTTCATAATGCAAATCTGTCATTCCTAAAATATATGTAACAAAAATCAACTTGCCATAATTATAATAAAATTCACTAACTAAACTTTTGTCTATCTTATTAGATTGAATATACTCAAACCAAGTTCCATTATTATTTAGTGATAAATAATTATATAAGCTCACATAATTTTCATCAAAGAAAAACATTAACAACTCTTTTATAAATTTAATGTTATTGGCATTTGTTGGTTTGTATACTATGTTACTATTATCATCAAGTGTAAGAATAATAACACATTTGTCATTATGCCAATCACCACTGCAATTAATGTGTTTTAAATTTGCACCTAAGTCCAATTTGAAATAATTATAAATTCTATTTTGATTAATTTTAAAATCACGAAAAATTTCAAATAAATATTTAATTTTTCCATCTAATTCTTTATGTAATTGTTCATATATATTTGGAAAATGCTTATTCATAGCTATAATGCAGAAATCAGTTGCAGAAAAAAATATATATCTTTCTGCTGATGTACTTCCAATTAAATTACCCTCTATTCTTTCAGCATTCATACAATATACTAGAGATTTAAAAGTTTTATTAAAAATCTCTTTTGTTATTACATCTTGAATTATTCTCTGATTTGATTCTGTTTCTTCTTGCTCTAAATTTATAAGTTTATTATATATATACATTATATATGGATTGCAAAATTTATCTTTCATGTTTCTTCTCACATTCTTTTTATGTAATTTATTTTAACATTAGCAATGTTTAAAAATAAACCACCTACTAAGGATCGTAGGCGGTTTAAGTACAACCCAACTTATAATTTATTTTTTTATAATATGTATTTGTTTCTTATTGTATCTTATGAACAACAAGTGAATAGGAATTGCCATGAGTTCATATGGCACTCATGACTAATAGTATTAATAGCACCTTGTGCACCAATAATTTCTTCAAGTTCTACTTCATTCATTTGATTTACTAATTCTAAAGCTTCATCTTTCATAGTAATTACCTCCTTTATTTTCATTATTTTTTTATTTATTGGATTGTAATTACATTATAGCGAATTATTTTGCACTTTTTTATTACATGTTATAATTAGAATATTATATGTAAAATCAAACCCTTAAACAAACAAATTAAAAATCAATCTAACACAATTACTATTGTAAATATCAATTTTTCCATTATGAGCATGAACAATTTGTTTTACAATCAAAAACCCCATACCATGTCTTAAGTTTAGTTTATCATCAGTACTTTCCATATAGTGTGTATTTTCGTTTAGCTCCTGTATTTTTTTCTGTGAAAATCCTATGCCTGTATCACAGACAGTAAGTATTATATTTTGCTCTTTCGCATGAAGCATAAGCGTAATGTCACAGCCTTTTGGATTATGTTCTATGCTATTTAAAACTAAATTGTTAATTGCTCTTATGATTAAACGCTCATCACATTCTAAAAATTTTTGTTCGGCATCTTGTGAAATTTCGATATCGATATTGTAATTATTATAAGTAGATGTATTTAGAAAATGTGCTACATAGTTTCTAAGTAGTTTCGATAACCTTATTTTTCTCTTATCAAGAGGTTGCATATCATATTCAATCCTTGATGCTAAATTTATATCATCTATAAGTTCCTTGATTTTCACACTTTGTTTTTGTATAATCTTCGCTTGCTCCCTGACACTGTTATCTATGGTTTCATTTTCACTTATACATGAAGCATAGCCCATAATCATAGATAACGGAGTTCGTATATCGTGAGAAATTCCTGCAATCCAATTCGCTCTTGCTGTTTCTTTTTTTCTAAGCTGACTATTTTGTGTTTGTATTACTTCAAAGGTATCGTTTATGCTTTTTGCAATATTGGATAAAACACCATTTTCTTTTAAGCAAACTGTATTTCCTGTTGGTAGCAATGTAATGCCTTCAATAATAGGCTGAAAAGATTTTATTACATGGTCATTTAAAGTCATGTAAATTAAAAATATAACTACTATGTTTACAGCAAAAAATAGTAGTATTGTAACAGGTAGATTTGCAATAAAATCATAATCCCAACTTGGATTTTTCAATGTGAAATAACTTTTTTCTGGATAGCCAAGTACCATAAGACCATTTTCAGTTTCGGCAACAAAGGTGGAGTATTCTTCTAAATATCCTCTTGTTAAACTTGAAATGCTTGAAGCATTATATAAAAGTGCTATAGAAGTAGGAAGATTGTCCGTATTCCATACAACTTTCATTGTATTGTTATCAATGAAAAAAGCAAACACATTATTTTCCTGTAGTTTTGTAGCCCTTTGGGTATCTAAACTATATCCACTTTCGGTTTCTTTTAATGCTATAGCTATTTCTTTTGCAGTAGCCCATGGTGAATCAACTGCATATTTTGAAAACAAAACTATAAATAATACAGCATTTATAATTACAATTATGAAAGAAGATAACAGCAATACAATAGCAAATCTATTGATAAGCTTCATAACTTTATTCATAATTAGTTTCCTCCTATAATAAGTTTATATCCAAGTCCTTTAACTGTAATTAATGAAACAGGTTTTGAAGGATTTTCTTCGATTTTTTCACGAATACGTCGAATATGAACAATTAAAGAGTTTTCATATCCAAAAGGATTTTCGCCCCAAACCGCCTCACATAGTGTATCAATAGTAACAATGCGTCCTGCGTTTCGATATAATGCTTTTAACAACTCATATTCCTTTGCAGTAAGCATTATATGTTCACCATTTTTTATTACTTCTGCAAGGTCAAAATCAATATAACTTCCGATTAGTTTAAGGATAGGATTTTCGTTTTTATAAGTTCTACGTAGAATAGCAGTTATCCTAAAAATCAACTCTTGTGGTAAAAAAGGCTTTACCACATAATCATCTGCACCAATTCCAAGACCTTTTAGTTTATCTTCATTTTCACCAAGAGCAGTTAAAAAAAGGCAAGGATAATCAGCATTAGATTTTAGCTTTTGCATTAGGTCATACCCTGTGCCATCTGGTAGCATTATATCAAGGATTGCAAGTTCAGGCAAAAAAGTCTCTGCTACTATAATAGCATCTGTTACTGTACTTGCAACTTGTATATTGGTAAACCTAGCTTCTTTCAGAATGGCTACTACCATATCAAGCAATTCTCTTTCATCATCAACAATTAAAATTCGTTTATTATATAAATAGCTTTGTTCCATAAAGCACCTACTTTATTTTTATTTCTTTTTTATTATATCATAAAAATATATCTTTTTATATTATGTAAAAAAATTTAAGGTAGATGTAAGGTAGAGAGAATGTTGCTGTAAGGTAGATGTTGTATACTTAAATCAAACAAACAAAGGAGCAGTTATATGAATATAATTCAAACTGAAAAATTAACAAAACGATACAAAGATTTCACTGCGGTAGACAGCTTATCACTTCATATTAGAAAAGGAAGCATTTATGGTTTCTTAGGTCCGAATGGAGCTGGAAAATCTACAACGATGAAAATACTTTTAGGACTGACAAAAGCAACATCAGGAACATTTTCAGTTGATGGAAAAACAATGCCTATGGATAGAATGAAAATTTTATCAGAGGTAGGATCGTTAATTGAATCCCCCTCTTATTATTCCAATTTAACAGGAAAAGAAAATTTAGACATTGTAAGAAAAATCCTTAAACTTCCTAAAAGTTCGGTGGATGAGGCACTTCAGTTTGTGGCACTTACAGAGTTTGGAGATAGACTTGTCAAAAAATATTCACTTGGAATGAAACAACGTCTTGGTCTTGCATCAGCTCTTTTGGGCAACCCATCGATTTTAATATTAGATGAGCCTACAAACGGGCTTGATCCTTCTGGTGTTTATGAAATAAGAAAACTTATCAAAGAATTACCACAAAAATTAAATTGTACAATTTTGATTTCTTCTCATTTATTATCTGAAATTGAACTTACTTGCGATGATGTTGGCATATTAAATCATGGGCGACTTCTCTATGAGGGAAGTATGGATGGACTTAAAAGTCACGTGAAATCTTTAGGTTTAATAGGAAACAATTTAGAAGAAATGTTTCTTGAAATGATAGAATCAGACAATAAGCAAAGAAAGACAAGGGCGATATTATGAGGAGTTTATTTACGGAACTAAAGAAAACAAAGAATACAGGTATCACACAGATTATGCCCTTTATTGGTATTCTTGGAGCGATATATACCTTTGCTTTTATTTTAACACAGAAGGAAACTCTTTTAAGCTTTGGTTTATCTCTGTCCGAAATGCTTTTAACACAGGCAAATAGCTTGGTATTGGTACTAAACTTGTTTGGCATCATCTTAATAGCAAGTATCATTTATGGAATAGAATATAGAGGAAATGCCATAAAGAAAATGTATATGTTGCCTGTAAAAATTTATAGCATCTATATAAATAAGCTTATCATTTGCACAACCATGTTACTTATTTGTATCTTTATGGAACATATTGCTCTTTATTTTATTGGCAAATTTGTATTTGGGGCTGAAATACTCAATATTTGGGACTTTATATTATTTGCAGGATATTCGTTTATTTCATCATTACCAACACTCACTTTTATGATGATGATTTCATCAAAGAGTGAAAACATTTGGATTGTTATTGGCATAGGGGTTCTTGGTTTTTTGAGTGGTATGACTATGGTTATGGGAAACAGTGTTATTTTTCTCTTAAATCCATTTGTTTTAATATTAAAACCTGCCATAAATGGAAGTTCTATGCCATCTATAATGATTATCTTAGTGTCATTAGTGCAAAGTATTTTATTTACAATAGGAGGTGTTTTCCTTGCAGAAAAATCATTTTACGAATAATAAAACATTAAGTTTTATTGATTATCTCAGCATTGAGCTGTTAAAAACAAAAAAAGCTAAGATTTTACCCATCTTGTTAATTGCACCTATATTAGTTGTTGTGTCAGGCATATCGGCACTTAGTATGTACCTAACACCTGAGTACCCAAATCCATGGGCGGCAATGTTTATACAAAGTGCATTACTATTTAGTTTTTATCTCTTACCATTTAGTATGATAGTTGTTTGCATTATGCTCCAAAACAGAGAAAAGCAAGCAGGTGGCATCTTGAAAATGCTTGCCTTACCAATTTCTAAAACGAAAATGGTACTTGCAAAATTCACAGTACTTGTAGTGTATCTTTTGATAGAAATGTTGATATTCCTTACAGTATTTATCATTGCTGGTATATACACATCTACTACAAACAAACTTTTAGATGTTGTTCCAATTTCCTATTTGTTAAAGTGGAGTGGACTTATCTTTTTAACAATGTTACCCTCTATATCTATGATGTGGTGGATAACATTAAAATTTTATAAAATATTTTTGACAATAGGACTAAATTTTTTACTTACCATTCCTGGAATATTATTTTCTACTTTACCTATATGGTATTTGTTTCCTTATTGTTATAGTGGGCATCTAATAAGCTCGGCAATTAATAGCACAAATATAAATGCTGCTCAATTGCCATTTGAAATAATACCATTTGTTCCATTAGCAATATTTGTGTTTGTAATATTTATTGTGTTATCAATACATTCCTTTGGAAAATATGAGAGAGGATAAAAAATGGAAAGTAAAAAATATAAAAATTTAAGTATTGGTGCTTTAATCATTAACCTTTTTCCATTTGTAACTTTTATAGATATTTTATTGAAATTGAATTTATTGCAATATGTACAAAGTTTATGGGCAATCACAAATCTAATTTCCGTTATCATTAGCTTTATATTATCAGTTATCTGTGTGAAAAACAAAGATAGTCGCAGTATTGTAAACATATTTGCCCTAATCATTAGTTCTATATGGGGGCTTATGATTCTTGGAATAGTAGAACTTGCACTTATAGAGACCTTTGCATAATAATAGTTAATAAGATGAAATATGAATTATAAAAATTGGGCAATAAATGATGCATATAACATATGATTGCAATTTATTAGTGAATTTAAAACAGTAACTTTTTCTGAAAAACTAAAATATAATAACAAGTTATTTTTGGTGAATGAATTAGCAGGTATTCTATTGATAGAAGAAATAGATGTAACAAAGAAACATCATATATTCATATATTAGACTTGAAAAACTAGTAAAAATATCAGCAAACTAAAATTATTATTTTATAGTCAATCTAATAGTGGTATTGAAAATAAAAAAACATAATATATCAACATTATATTTTTATTATAATTCTTAAAATGAAAAATTATGATATTATTAAAGATGAGTTTATTTAGAATTGCAAAAAATAAACAAAATTTTTATATAGTAAATCTACAACTATAAGTATAAAAAGGTATATTCACTACTGTTATTGTGAATATACCTCTTTATAACTTGAGTTTTTAAATTTAATCTAAGTATACAATATTTTTTCTCTTATTATATACATTATAATTATCTCTTAATAATGCAAGAAACTAAAAATTATAAGTAAAATGCTAATTATGCTAAGATTTTTTATAGTTTTGTCAATAAAATATATTCTCCTAAATATATTTTATTATAATACACTATATAAAATTTTAGTAATAAACAAAAATATTATCATAAATAAGTTGACATTATAAATACTACTTCTTGGGCTGTATCATATGATTTTTCAACAATATTTTTATTATATAAATATTTAAATAGTTCAACAATATCATTAGAATGTATTTTATAGTATTTACATATTTGAATTATACTCTTTTCTTCATCGCCTAAGCATTCTTTAATAATACTAATAATAAATTTAAGGTTATTAACTAAATATATATCTACTTCATCAATTAATTGATAAAGTTCTTTTTTGTTTAATTTTGATTTGGAATTTTTATAAAATTTAGATATAAGTTTTGGATTAAAATTTTTTATATGTGATATAGATTTTTTATTTGAAGTTCCAAGGTAATTACAAGTTTCTATTTGTGCAATAATTTCTAAAGATTTTAAAATATAGAATTGAGCATATATTAAGTTATCAGTAATACTTAACCATTCTTTTGTTTTATGTATATAATTAATTACTTCACTAAGCATATAAAATATAGATTTTTCTAAATCATTTTTAATAACTTGTTTATAATTTTTAAAATGTTCATAAATACTTTCATCTGAAAAATATATCATTATACCTTCATTTAAAAATGAATTTATTTTCTTTTGCAAAAAAGATTTAAAACTATTTATTTGTATTAGCTTTATATTTAATATTTTGTTATTTTCAACAATACTATAATTATAATTTTCAATTGCTTGGTTAGGAATTATAACTGCTATATCAACACCATCTTTCATAAAAAAAATATCATTGTAATAATTTATTATTATAGCAAAAACATTTTGTTCAAGCTTAATTTTTTCAATAGAATTATTAATAATATCCTTAAAATATTTATCAATTTGTATATTCATAAGCCACCCCCTAAATATGTTTTACAATAATACATTATATACCTTTTTTATAATGAACAAAAAATATCATGTTTAAATAAAATTAAATATTGATTTATAAAATGAAATATAATTGTAGACTTTCTAAAGAATATTTCTTAGTTATATCAATAAGGATTAATTTTATTCAATAATTATATAATTATTATCATATAAAATTTAATGTTTATCATTAAATAATAGTTGACATTCATAAATTGATATGATATATATAATATATAAATTAATTTATAAAGGAGATTTTATTATGCAGAATATCATTAGTTTCACAAGAAAAGTTGATAGTGTTTTAAAAGTTTTTTATTACATATTAATTATTGCGTTTGGTTTTTCAATTTGTGGGTTAATTTTTATTTTATTTGTACCAACATCTATATTAACAAATACTTTAGTATTTAATACTTCAATATCAATTAACTTTAATGAATTATTACTTAAGCTTAATATTGAATATTTATCTATTTCAGAATTTAAAACAATTGTTAGTATTATTTTTATTATAGTTATTACAAATATAATATTTACAATACTTTGTATATATCAACTACGTCTTATATTAAAAAGTTTAAAAGCAGGAACTCCATTTGAAGATGGAATAAGTAAAAAGATTAAATTATTGTCGTATATAGTTTTTGGAATAGCTATCATTCCTAAAATTATTTCAGGTATTTTAATAAATACTTTATCTTATATAGTAAACTTGAAAGACTTGTTAAATGAATCTCCTATAATTTCATCCGTCAATATTTCAATTTTTAAAATTAATATTACTGCTTTATTAATAGGAATTATAATTTTACTTTTATCCAAAGTATTTGAATATGGTACTATATTACAACATGAACAAGATACCACATTATAAGGAGTGAATTTATGGCAATCATTTTAAGACTTGACCGTGTAATGGCAGATAGAAAAATCTCATTGAATGAGCTTGCTGAAAAAGTTGGTATATCAAATGTAAATCTTTCAAATATAAAAACAGGAAAAATCAGTGCTATCCGCTTTTCAACACTTAATGCTATTTGTGAGGTGCTTAATTGTCAACCAGGAGATATTTTAGAATATAAGAAAGATTAAATAAGGAGAATTTTATATGGAAACTTTAATGATTTTAATTGGTGCATTAATACAAATATCAATTGCAATAATAGTTTCATTTAATTGGTGGTTTGTTACACAGCGAAAGAAATTATCTTATTTTAATTGGATTGGTTTAAAGAAGCCTATTATAAATGAAAAAACTTTTTTCAAAGTAATGTTTATTAGAACAATAATATTATTTAATATTTTAGGATTTATTATAATTCCTATTATTACACAATCAGCAGACCTTGCAACATCACAATTTCAAGGTAAAGGAATAAAAGTTTTAATATCTGCTCTAATTTATTCTTTTTTACAAACTGCACTTTCAGAAGAAATTCTTTTTAGAGGATTTTTAGCTAAAAGATTTATTAATAAATTTGGTTTTAATATTGGTAATATAATACAATCTACTATTTTTGGTTTATTACATGGTGTAATGCTTATTTCATACACTGGAATTTTAAAATCCATTATTGCCATTATATTTACTGGTACTATTGGATGGTTAATGTGTTATATTAATGAAAAACTCTCTGATGGTTCTATTATTCCAAGTTGGTGTTTGCATGGAGTAAGCAATATTATTTCATCATTAGTTTCTATGTTTAATTTATTATAGATTTTAAAGGAGATGTTATATTTGAATATTTATGATAATTTAAAAGAAGATATTATATGTGCTATAAATAAAGATACAAATATAAATTGTTTAGATTTAGTTAATATTATTAAAAATTATAAAGAAAAAGGATTGGAGCAAAAATTAACTTATGAAGTTTTAGAAATAATTAGAAATATGTTTTCAGATAGTTTTATAGAAGATACAATTTTAGATGTAATGGATGTTGTATGTAGTTTTTGTATACCAGAATTAAGAATTTGGAATAATTAAAATATAGAATTAATTTTTACTGATGATATTTATTTGTTTATTATTTGTTGATAACTACATTAGTCTATAGTATAATTTATAAAATCTATAAAAACTTTAAAATTTATAATGGAGGATTGAATTCATGGCAAAAAGACCAGCTTGGACTATCAACAATAATTTAATTATCAAACAGGATTTTGAATTTGAATGGAATGGAGGGTTTGCTATATCGCAAAAACAAAAAAATATTTTAAATTTACATTTAGCTATTTCTAAAAATTCAAATGATAAAGTATTAGAAATTTCTACTAAATCTACTGTTGATTTAGGTATGAAATTAAGTGCATTTAATCTGAAACTTAATGGTTATTTTTTAGAAAATATTTTTCAATCTTCAAAAAAATATATAAATGCAGGACCTTATAAGGATTTATTGTTAGTTGAACCAAAAGATGCTAAATGTGATGAAAGACATAAAAATTCAGGAGATTTAATTGCTTTTTATTATGATAATATAACATGGGACTTATTACCTAAAACAGCATTTTACGATTATATATACATAAAATCCGTTTTGCAAACATTTGATTTAAACTATTTAGATGAGCTTATTACTTATAATTGGTTTACAGATATTGAGTTCAATCCTCAAAAGTCAATAAATTGTCAAGCAAGAGCAGCAGCAATATTAAAGTATGTATATATTAACGATAATTTTAATGTATTAAATAATAAAGAAGAATGGATTTCCTTTCATAAAAAATATGTAGTAGATTGAATACTAACTTAATTAATGTGTAGTTTAAGTTTATTTTAATTTGATATTGAGTTAAATTCAAAAACATGATATTGTAATTATAATTAGCTAACTTTTTTAAAATTAGTTAATTGTAATTTAAGAAAGGAAGGTGAACCGTTTTAATTAACGGATATATGATAACAAAAAGAATAAATGAATTAAAAAACTTAATGTTAGAAAAAAATATAGATGCTTATATTATTCCAACTTCAGATTTTCACTCATCTGAGTATGTTGGCGAATATTTTAAAATTAGAAGCTATATGTCGGGATTCACAGGATCTGCTGGCACCTTAATAGTTACACATAACCAAGTAGCTTTGTGGACAGATGGTAGATATTTTCTTCAAGCATCTAAAGAATTACTTAATACCAGTATTATACTACAAAAAATAGGTGAACCAAATACAGATTCTATAGAAGATTATTTATATAAAAATATTAAACAAGGTGGTACTTTAGGGTTTGATGGTAAAATTATTAACACAAGTTTAATAGAAAAAATATTAAATAAATTAAAATCAAAACGTATTAAGCCAATATGTGAATATGATTTGATAAATGAAATTTGGATTGATAGACCTGAATTATCAAGTGAACCAGTCTTTTTATTAAGTGAAAATTACTCTGGAAAATCAATTGGTACTAAATTAAAAGAATTAAGAAAGCAAATAAAATCTCATAAAGCAACAGTAAATATAATTACAACTTTAGATGATATTGCATGGCTTTTTAATATTAGGGGTAATGACATTCCTTATAATCCTTTTGTACTTTCATATGCAATTATAACTTTAGATAAAGCATATTTATTTATTAATCAAAATACACTTAGTAAAGAAATTAAAGAAGAATTAATTAATAATAATATAATTATAGATGATTATAATAATATTTATGAATTTGTTAAAACATTATCTAATGAAGAAACTATTTTATTAGATAAATCAAAAGTAAATTACTTACTATATAACAATATCAACAAAGATATAAAAATAATAAATAAAACAAACCCTACTGTTTTATTAAAAGCAGTTAAAAATAAAATAGAAATTAAAAATATAAAAAAGTCACATATAAAAGATGGTGTTGCATTTACAAAATTTATGTATTGGTTAAAAACTAATATTAATAAAATAGAAATAACTGAAATTAGTGCTAGTGATTACTTAGAAAATCTTAGAAAACAACAAGAAGGTTTTATTGAATTAAGTTTTGATACTATAGCAGCATACAAAGAAAACGCTGCTATGCTTCATTATTCAGCTAATAGTAATAGTAATGCTACATTAAAACCAGAAGGATTATTATTAATTGATTCAGGTGGACATTATTTTGATGGAACTACGGATATAACAAGAACTATAGCACTGGGTAAATTAGATGATGAATTAAAGTTACACTTTACAGCAGTTTTAAAAGGTATGTTAAATTTATCAAACGCTAAATTTTTATATGGTTGTAGAGGTGTAAATTTAGATATCCTAGCTAGAGCACCAATTTGGAATTTAGGTATAGATTATAGATGTGGTACAGGACATGGCATAGGTTATTTATCAAATGTACATGAAGCTCCTAATGGTTTTAGATGGAAGATAGTAGAAGAAAGAAATGATAGTTGTATTTTAGA
Organism: uncultured Eubacteriales bacterium; assembly: GCA_964638835.1. Lineage (GTDB taxonomy): Bacteria > Bacillota > Clostridia > Lachnospirales > CAZQDT01 > CAZWZB01. The sequence goes on from CAZWZB010000022.1 coordinate 46,746, forward strand.
AGCTGGAATGATTACAACTAATGAGCCAGGTATTTATATTGATGGTAGTCATGGTATAAGAATAGAAAATGAATTATTATGTGTAGAATTAGAAAAAAATGAATATGGTCAATTTATGGGATTTGAAACTATAACTTATGCACCTATTGATTTAGATGCTGTTGATACTAAATATATGAATAAAGCAGAAATAGAAGCTTTAAATAAATACCATAAAGTAGTATATCAAAAAATATCTCCTTATTTAACAGATGAAGAAAAGAAATGGTTAAAAGAATATACTAGAGAAGTATAAAACTTTAATATTTTCAAACAAAAAAAGTCTTCTTAGCTTGGAAGACTTTTTTTGTTTAATAATATTAGCTGTTGCATTCTTTCAAAAAATAATCCTGCTATAAACCATACAGGTGCATAATCTAATCTTATAATACCATTAATACTAAAAGGAGTTCCACTATAATCCCATGGGCATATACCTAAAACTTTTTGTAAAATCATCCCCGTCAAATATTCTATTGTAAATATACAAATCGTATATACACCTCCTCTATAAAGTATATGCCAATTTTTTATTTTATTACATAGAGGTTCAAAGAACACTACTGTACCATATATAGGAAACATCCATATATAAGTATAACATTGTAGTTTAACATCCATTTGTATTAATGAATGTAAACCAGTCCACATTACTTCAAGCAACCAGCCTATTAGTCCATATATTGCAAATCTTTTAATCATATAAATAGTATCCACATTATTTTATACTTTATTCATATTTTATAATATGTACAAATAGATATTATAATATAGTTATTTCTAACTATAAACTTGAAATTTGTTTAACTTGGGGGTTAGGCTATGAGGAAACAAAAGGTTTCTATTGGACTTTTAGCTATTATGTTTATTATATCAATATTTATTTTCCCATCTGAAACTATAGAAGCTGCTAAAAATGGTATAAGTCTTTGGTTTAATACATTATTTCCAGCATTATTTCCATTTCTTATAGGAGCTAACATATTAATATATGTTGGAGGTATTAATTTTATAGGAAGAATTTTAGAACCATTTATGAAACCAATATTTAATATATCAGGAAAAGGTGCTTTCCCTTGTGTAATTGGTTTTATTTCAGGCTGTCCTGTAGGAGCTAAGATTACATCAGACCTTAGAGCAACAAAACAAATAACGGTATATGATGCAAATAGAATAATGAGCTTATGTAATAATTCAGGTCCATTATTTATGTTGGGTACTGTTTCAATAGGAATGTTTAAAAATCCAGCTATAGGATTTTATATAATGTTAGTTACATATATGTCTGCACTATCTACAGGATTAATATTTAGATTTTATGGTAGAAAAGATGAAGAAATTGTTATTAAGACAAGAAATAATAATCAAATAAGTGAAGTTAAAAGTTTAGGAGCTATGCTTTCTGAAAGTGTAATGAATGCTATGGAAACAATCGCTAAAGTAGGAGGATTCGTTATATTTTTTTCTGTTATATCTTCAATGCTTAGTTTAAGCCCTATAATACCTGCTTTAGAATACATATTATCTCCTTTATTTTCTTTATTTAATATAGATAAGTCTTTATATCAAGGTATATTGTTAGGAATAATTGAAATTACAAATGGAATACATATTGTATCTTCATCATCTGCTTCATTAGTTCAAAGATTAATTGTAACAGTATGTTTATTATCTTGGAATGGTTTATCAATACACACTCAAGTTATAAGTATGATTGG
>CAZWZB010000023.1:0-27074 GCA_964638835.1 uncultured Eubacteriales bacterium
TGCTTTTAGTAGATGTAGTGGTTTAATAGATATAGTTATACCTAGTAGTATAAAAGTAATAGATGATGGCACTTTTTCTAATTGTAATAGTATTAAAAGTGTATATATACCACCTAGTGTTAAATCAATTGGAAGAAATGCTTTTTATAATTGTACTAATCTTACAGACATAACTATATTAGAACCAAACAGGTTGATAGGAGAAAATGCTTTTAGAAATTGTAGAAATTTAGAGAATATAACTATATTAAATTCAAAACCTTATACTCAATTAAAACAATTGATTGAAAAGAATGCTTTTGATAGAACAATAACTATATATGGTTATGAAAGAAGTTATACTAAACAATATGCTGATGAGAATAATATTAACTTTATAGATATATCTAAGCCATCAATTATAAGAGATGGTGTTGTTTATGAACTTATAGAAAATGAAACTTATAGTTTACTTAGTGAAAATAAAAAAGTTGAAGTTGTTGGTTATACTGATGATTTACCATCAAAAGTATATTTACTTGAACAAGTTAAAGAAAATGGAATTACTTATGATGTAGTTGGTATAAAAAATAGTGCATTTGAAGGATGTGGAATTTTAAAAGAAATAACTATACCAGCTACCATTACTTATATTGGTTGGTATGCATTTTATGAAACTTCAGCAACTATATATTGTGACCCAAATTCTTATGCTGAACAATATGCTAAAGAAAATAATCTTATTTATGAATATATAGATGTAAAAGCTGATCTCAATAAAGCTATTGATAAAGGTAATGAAATTTTAAATCAAGATAATATAGATATTAGAACTATAATAGATACAATATATGATTTATCTAAACATGTTCAAAGATATAGTTCTTTTATTGAATAAATTATAACAAGTTAATATTATATAAAAAAACCTCTGATAAAAAATCAGAGGTTTTTTTTGTTTAAACTTTTAAACTATAATTTAATTTATAATTTATAAACCAAAAGTGAAATAATGCTAAATAAAATTTCAAACATTCAAAAACTAATTTAGTTATTCTTTTATAATGTTATTTATTTTTAATACTAATATTATTTCAAAATATAAAAAAATTATTTTGTAGTATTAATTTAAAAATCAAACTTGTGTCGCACTTAAAATTAAGTGCGACACAAGTTTGATTAACAAATACAAATTAAGTTTGCTAAATGTATTTCATATTTTTTAAAAGTTTATAAAAATTTTTATTAAAAAAATATTACTTTTAAGATATAATAAATAATTTTCAAACTATTTAATTTTTATTTCGTATTTTTAAAAGATTATAGAAATTAAAAATTAAATAAGTATATGTTATGGAGGTTTAATTTAATTGAAAAAAACAATGAAAAAAGTTGTAACTATAAGTATTGCAGTATTGTTATTTATTATAATTTGTATATTAACAGCTATCCCAATTTTAATTATTAATCCTATTGTTAATAGTCGTGCTGACTTTAAAACAATTCCAATTGAAAATTCAAAAAAATTAATATTAAAAACACAAGATGAAATAAATATCGCTTCATGGATGATTGAATCAACAAATCCAAAAGGAATTATTATCTTATTATCAGGTATTCAAAATCCATCAGTTACTGCTTTTTCTGGATATGCTAGAATGCTTAAAGACAATGGATATTCTTCTTTGCTAATAGAAATGAGAAGTCACGGAGAAAGTGAAGGAAATAAAATTTCCTTTGGTATGGAAGAATGGATTGACGTAAAAGCTGGAGTTGATTATATAAAAAGTATAGAAGAATATAAAAATTTACCGATTATTGTGTGGGGAACTTCAATGGGTGGTGCAACTGCAATTAATTCAGCAGGTAAAATTCCTGAAATTGATGGAGTTATAAGTTTTTCAGCTTACTCATCATTTGCAGATACATTTTGTGATATATTAACTACAATAGGGATACCAAAATTTATTTCAAATATTGAAAAACCATTTATAAATTTATATATTGGTTTTAAATTTGGATTTGATAAACTAAAAGTATCACCAATTAATCAAATTGAAAATTTAAATGGTAGACCAATTCTACTTATGCATTCAAAAGAAGATTCTCAAGTACCTTTTAATAGTTTTGAAAGATTGAAACAAAAAACAAAAGAACCCGTTATTACATATAAAATAGATGGAGATGAACATTTTATTTATAGTAGTGAATATTTTAATAATCCTGAAAGAGATATTGAAATTACTCAAATTATATTAAATTTTCTTAATCAATATTTTGAGTAAATGAAATTTTAAGTTTTTTCTTTTAATAAATCTGTATTATAATTAACTACCTAAAAAAATGTAATTAAATATCACTTTAAAACATAACAAAATTATTTAGTTATAATCTAAATTTTCAGTAGTTTTTATATATTGACTGTTTCATAAAATTTATGGTAATATAATAAAATAGTATTAGGTATTACATAATTAAGAATTTTATTAAAATAAAAATCGAAAGGAGGGTAAAACAATGAGAAACTTTAATTTTAAAGATGATGATAATTATTTTGATTTTAATGTAATTAAAAATAATATTAAAAAATCAGTTGTTCTACCCTTGTGTATTTTTATTTAAGTTTAAATATATTAAGTGGTAGTGTGTGTTTTTATGCCTCTGATTTTTTATCAGGGGTTTTTTTGTGTCCAAAATTCTTAATATGTTTACAATAATACTTACAAACTAAAAAGGAAGTGATGCTAGATGAATAATACTAAACAAAATTTCAAACGTTCCAAAACCATATTACAATTTTTAAATGGTTCAAAGCTATTTTTTGTAATTGCACTTATTACATCAATACTAAATACAGTCTTTAACTCTTTAACCCCTCAAGTAATAAGAATAACTATTGACTCTATATTAGGAGATAAACCATTTGAACTGCCAGATTTTTTAATGAACTTTATAAACTCATTTGAAAGCTCGGGACAGATTAAAACAAATTTAATTATAGTAGCAATAGTTATACTTATAATATCAATTTTTTCAGGAATTTCTACATTTCTTTGTAGGGTATATACTTCTAAAGGTTCAGAACAGTTTATAAAAAAAATGAGAGATAGATTGTTTGACCATATACAAAAATTACCTTATATCTGGCATGTAAAACATCAAACAGGTGATATTATCCAACGTTGTACTTCTGATGTTGAAGTTATTAAAAATTTCGTAGCAAGTCAATTGCTTGAAATCTTTAGAATTGTATTTTTAATAATCTTTGCTTTAACAATTATGTTTTCAATGAATGTAAAAATGTCTTTAATAGCTTTAAGTTTTATACCTGTGGTTGTAGCTTATTCTGGTATATTCTTTGGCAAAATGTCTAAACGATTTCTTGTAGCCGATGAAGCTGAAGGTTCATTATCTGCTACAGTTCAAGAAAATTTAACAGGAGTACGTGTTGTTCGTGCATTTGGACGTGAAAAATTTGAAATAGAACGTTTTAACAAAAAAAATGAAGACTTTTCAAATAGATGGATTAAATTGGGATATGTAATAGGTGCTTATTGGGGTATTGGTGACTTAATTACAGGATTACAAATAGTAGTTATAATGGTTGTAGGAACTTTAGAAGCTATAAACGGAACTATAACTTTAGGTGAATTTGTTGCTTTTGTTTCTTATAATGCTACTCTTGTTTGGCCTATAAGAGGTTTAGGACGTATATTATCAGAGATGAGTAAAGCAAATGTATCTATTGACCGTATAAATTACATATTAAATTCGGAAGAAGAATCAGATAAAGAAAATGCAATTGAATCAGATATGAATAAAGATATTGTATTTAAAAATATCAATTTCAATTATGAAGGTTTAAAACCAATTTTAACGGATATTAATTTCACTATAAAAGCAGGTTCTACTTTTGCTATATTAGGTGGAACAGGTTCAGGGAAATCTACACTTATGCATTTATTAAATAGACTTTATGATTTACCAGAAGATTGCGGCTCTATAGAAATAGGTGGCATAAATATAAATGATATGAAACGTAGCTTTGTAAGAAAAAATATAGGTATGGTGTTACAAGAGCCTTTCTTATTCTCTCGTACAATACAACAAAATATAAGTGCTTTTCGTCCTGAAGCATCAATAAATGATATTAAACATGTTGCAAGTATTGCTTGTGTTGATGAAGCAATTACACAGTTTACAAATGGTTATGAAACAATAGTTGGTGAAAAGGGAGTTACACTCTCAGGAGGACAAAAGCAAAGAGTTGCAATTGCACGTATGTTAATGCAAGAAGCTCCTATTATGGTATTTGATGATTCACTTTCAGCAGTAGATTCTGAAACTGATTCAAAAATAAGAACAGCACTTAAAGAACATTTAGGAAAATCAACAGTAATTCTTATTTCTCATAGAATTACAACTCTAATGCAAGCAGATATGATATTAGTTCTTGAAGATGGTAAAATCGAAGAAATGGGAACGCATCAAGAATTATTAGCAAAAGAAGGGATTTACAAAAGTATTTATGATATACAAATGAGTAATGATGACAGATTAATAACTGAAGGGAGAGATGCATAATGTCAGCATTTGAAGAGCAAGATTATAATAAGCCCTTTGATATAAAAATATGGAAAAAATTATTTCCATTCTTTAAACCTTATAAAATGTCTATATTAAGTTTGGTTGTAGTAATGTTTTTGGTTGCTGTAATTGATATAGTACTTCCACTTTTCCAAAAATATGCAATAGATAATTTTATAAGTGTAAATAGCACAGATAATTTAACAAATTTTGCTATACTTTATATTGTAGTTATAATTACACAAGCAATTTCAGTAATTTTATTTATAAGGCAGGCAATATATATAGAAACAAGTTTAGCTAAAGATTTAAGAAAATCTTTGTTTGTTCATTTACAAACTTTATCTTTTTCTTATTATAATGTAACACCAGTTGGATATATGATTGCTCGTGTTATGAGTGATACAGGAAGAATAGGAGGAATGATAGCATGGGGGCTTGTAGATTTATTATGGGCTTTAACTGTTGTTTGTGGAGTCTTTATATCGATGATTATGATTAACGTAAAATTGGCACTTATAGTTATAACAGTTGTTCCTATAATTGCAATAATAACAGTTTATTTTCAAAACAAATTATTAAACTGGAATCGTAAAATTAGAAAAATAAATTCACGTATTACAGGTGCATATAATGAAGGGATTTTAGGTGCTAAAACATCTAAAACTATGGTAATTGAAGAAGCGAATAATAAGGACTTCTGCGATATAACTAAAGAAATGTATAATGCTTCTGTAAAAACTGCTATGCTTAATGCAGTTTATATACCATCAATTTTATTCTTTAGTTCAGTAGCTATAGCTTTAATACTTGTAAAAGGTGGATTAATGGTATCTGAAAAAGTAATGGAGATAGGTGTACTATCTGTATTTACAGCTTATGCAATGCTTATATTTGAACCAATTCAACAAGTTGCAAGAATATTTGCAGATATAATATCATCTCAAGCTAATATTGAACGTATAACTGATGTATTAGAAAAAAAATCAGATATAACAGATACTGAAGAAGTTATAGCAAAATATGGTGATTCGTTTGATGCAAAAAAAGAAAATTGGGAACCTATATTAGGTGATATTGAATTTAAAAATGTTTCTTTTAAATACCCTGATGGTCACGAATATATTTTAGAAAACTTTAATCTTAAAATACCAAGAGGTACAACTGTTGCTATAGTTGGTGAAACAGGTGCGGGAAAAAGTACACTTGTAAATCTTGCTTGTCGTTTCTTTGAACCTACAAGTGGGCAGATACTTATTGATGGTAAAGATTATAAAGAACGTTCACAATTATGGTTACATAGTAATATAGGTTATGTATTACAAAACCCTCATTTATTTTCAGGTACAGTTAGAGAAAATATACGCTATGGGCGTTTAGATGCAACAGATGAAGAAATAGAAGAAGCAGCAAAAAGGGTTTCTGCAAATATAGCAGTACAAAAGTTAGAAAAAGGTTACGATAGTGATGTTGGAGAAGGTGGGGATAAACTCTCAACAGGCGAAAAACAACTTATTTCATTTGCAAGAGCAGTGCTCGCTGACCCGAAGATTTTTGTACTTGATGAAGCAACATCATCAATTGATACACAAACAGAACAACTTATACAAGAAGCAACATCACACTTATTAAAAAACAGAACTTCTTTCTTAATAGCACATAGACTTTCAACTATAAGGCAAGCAGATTTAATTTTAGTTGTTAAAGATGGTAAAATTATAGAACAAGGAACACATATGGAGTTATTAAAGCAAAAAGGTTATTACTTTACACTCTATAGTAAACAATTTGAAGAAGAAGCTGCTATGAAATATTTAAAAAATTAAATTAAACCTCTTATATCTTTTGATATAAGAGGTTTTTATAAATTTCTTGAATTTACTAAGATTTTGAAATATAATAAATATAATTTGAATATTAAATAAATAATATAAAGTTAGTATATAATAATAAAAATAATGATTAAAATTTGGAGGAGTTAAAATGCATTTAAGTATTAAAAATGCAGGTAAAATATCAGAAGCCAATATAGAAATTAAAGGGATAACTGTACTTGCAGGTGAAAACAATACAGGGAAGAGTACCGTTGGGAAGTTACTATTTTGTATATTCAATAGTCTTTATAAAATTGATGAGAAAATAGAAGATGAATTAAAAAATGGTATTGAACGCATCCTGATGTCTTCACCTTCTTTTGTAAATAGCAATCGTCCAATTACAATTAATTATCCTATATTTTCTGATGATGAGATTGATTTAAAAAAAAGAAATATTTATATTCAGAATAAAGAAGATTTAAAAATAGGTTTGAAAAAATTATATATAATTCTAAATAAAAATGCCTCAAAATATACAGATGATGATTTTCCGAAAGCGATAGAAAACGTTGCAAATGCAATGATTGATTTTTTAAGTATTCCAAATGATGAAATAGTTACAGTAATATTCAGAAATCAGTTCCAAGCAGAATTTAATATGCAGATAAATAATAGTTATTCACCCGACACATATAGTGAAATTATTTTGAAAATAAAAAATACAGATATAAAAATTTGCGTTGAAGAAAATAATTCAGTTAAGATAGAAAATAAAATTAGTTTAAATAAAGAAGTTATGTATATTGACAATTGTTTTGTTTTAAATAATTTTAATTATAATATATATAATGATTATAAAATTCATCAAGACCATTTAAAAGCAAAGTTATTAAAGAATAAATTTAATTCTGATTATTCTATTGCTAATGAAATCATTACAACTAAAAAATTAGACAAAATATTTGAAAAATTAGATTCTATTTGTGATGGAGAAGTTATAGAAAATAGAATGAGAGTATTGGAGTATAAAGAAAAAAATTCAAAAATATCATTAAATATGTCCAATGTTTCTGCTGGGCTTAAAACATTTATAATTATCAAAACTTTATTATTGAATGGTAGTTTAGAGGAAAATGGAACTATTATTTTAGATGAACCAGAAATACATTTACATCCTGAATGGCAATTAGTTTTTGCAGAATTAATTGTACTATTACAAAAAGAATTCAACATGCATATTTTATTAACTACACACAGTCCTTATTTTTTAGAAGCCATAGAATTATATTCAAAAAAACATGGTATAACAGATAAATGTAAATACTATTTAGCCGAAAATGAAAATAATATGGCTAAAATAGTAGATGTTTCAAACAATATTGAAGAAATATATAAAAAGCTTGCAAAACCTCTACAAACATTAGAAAATGAGAGGTATTCTTTAATATGATAAATAATATATTACAAGAATATAAATGTACACTTAAAGAAGCCTCTAAAGACCCTGCTAATAATGAATTTATGACACAATCAACTTTAGAAGTTATAAATTTTGATGCTGTTAAAGATGAATATTGTAAGGATTTGTGTTTGAAAGAACCACCTAAATCTAATGATGCTTTGTTTATTAATAACAATAATTATTATTTCATTGAGTTTAAAAATGGAAAAGTAGAAGGTAAGGATATTTTTGATATCAGACAAAAAAATTTTGATAGTTTACTTATTCTAACTGATATAATTTGTAAAGGGATTAGTTTTACTCGTCAAAATTTAACTTATATTTTAGTGTATAATGAAAAGAAAAATACTTTTGATAATGAACAAATACAAGACCCTCCTCCTTCAATAATTGGTATAGGAAAACATTTTGCTGAAACAACAGCAAAAGAAAATTACATAAGATTTGGATTAGACAAATTTAAAAAATTATATTTTAAAGAAGTATTTACATATACAGAAGAAGAATTTAAGAATAATTTTGTAAGGAAATATGATTTAAATTTTGAAAATAAGTTATAAACTCACTCCTATTTCTTGTACAATAACAAATAATCATAAAAAAAAGACCAAATTGGTCTTTTTTTTATGATTGTAATAATTGTAATACTTGTTGAGGTCTTTGATTAGCTTTAGCAAGCATACTTACTCCTGCTTGAGTTATAGTACTTTTTTGTGTATATTGAGCCATTTCATAAGCCATATCAGCATCTTCAATACGTGATAATGCAGCTGTTGTATTTTCAGATGTAACATCAAGATTATTTATAGTATATTCTAAACGATTTTGATATGCACCAAGTTTAGAACGAACTGCTGATATTTCAGCTATTGCATAATCACAAAGAGTAATAGCATGACCTGCACCTTCCACAGTTCTCATATTTATATAATCAAGTCCAAGTGCTGTAGATGTTAAAGTAGGTATTTGAATATGAACTGTCATACCTTCGTTAGCACCAACTTGTAATTGCATTGGTCCTGCATCTAATACACTAAGAGTTGAATTTTTGTTATCTTTTTCTAAAAGAGTTCCTGCTTTAATAGGGTCTATATTGGCACCATTTTGAAATTTAGCACTTAAATTATCAGTTTTATCAAAAGTTGCACCACTACCTCCACTAATAGGTGTAAGTGTCATAGCCGGCCTTTGTAATCCACTAGCAGCAGCAAGTTGAGTATTTACAAGTGTTGCTGTAGCAGCAGCAGTTAATCCAGAAAGGTCACCACCAGAGCCTGTAATTGTTATTACTTTACTACCAGAATTAACAGTGGCTGCTGCTGCAGTAGCACCTGAATCAGTTACAAATCTTATAGTATAACCATTCAATGATGCTCCATTACTACTAATAAATTCCATTCCTCCTATTTTAATAGGGTCAGGAGCTTTACCATAAGCAGCTAATACACCACTACCTGTCATACCAGACAAAATAGTACCACTGTTAACAGTAGCAGGAACAAAACCGCTACTAGTACCTGAGAATATATTAGCTTCTGTTATAATACTACTACCTGAAGTTTTTAAGCCTGTAGAATTTTTAGTAACACTTAAATCTATGTATATTTTCTTATAGTTAGAGTCTGTAATTTCTACACGATTTCCATTTGCTGTTACAGTTGCTGTATTGCCAAACGAACTTGCAGGGTCTAAATTAACTATAGCATCGGAACCTTTTATAGCATTATCTTCTGTTATAAGATCTAGACCAACTACTTTAAGTAATTCTGCATTATCAGAGAATACAGTTATTTTTTGGCTACTACCTGCTTCAAATGAAGTTAATGTTAATCGACCTGTATCATCTTTAGTAAGATTTAAACCTACGGTTTCAGCTAAATCTCTCATAGAAGCAAAAACTTGGTCAGATGACATACCTTTAGTTATTTTAATTTCTTCACCATTTATATTAATTCTACCAACTTGAGTATCTGTTATACCAGTGTTTGCATTTATAGACATCCCACTGTTTTCCATAGTTTTCAAAGCTTTTGTACCTATAGCTACTACCTCAAAATCATATTGACCTGGTAAAACAGTATCACTTACATAAGCACTTTCAGCTATTTTATTATTGTCAGTAAATGAGCGTCTATCCATTTGACCATCTAATAATTTTAATTTATTAAATTCAGTTAGATTAGCTGTACTTGTTATTTCTTGTTTAAGTTGGTCTACTTCCATTTGGATAGCTCTTCTATCTTCTGATGTTAAAGTTCCATTTGCTCCTTGTACTGCTAATTCACGCATTCTTTGAAGCATACTTTGAACTTCATTTAATGCTCCTTCAGCTGTTTGAACTAAAGAAATACCATCTTGTGAGTTCATAGAAGCTCTTTTAAGTCCTCTTACTTGAGTTTTCATTTTGTTTGAAATTGCCATACCTGCAGCATCATCAGCAGCAGTATTTACACGCAATCCAGTAGATAAATTTCTCATGTGTTTGTCTGTTACAGTGTTTGATCTAGTAAGAGCATTTCTTGCTCTTAAAGCTGGGATATTATTATTAATTTGCATTTTAATTTCTCCTTTTAACACACATCCTGTATTAAATTTTTATTTTCAATCCGTTACTATATTTATCGGTATCAAATTTAAAATCTTTAGTATTTTTATTAAAAATTTTTTACTCAATAAAATTTAAGGGATTTGTTTAGTTTTTTGAATAGTGTTTATATATTTTTTTCTTTCTTCAATCTTTTCTTCTTTCCTTTTATAATCAGCATCATCTATAAATGTTACAAGTTGCGAAACTACATCATATAAACTTTTTGGTAATTTTTTATTATCTTCCATATTAATATTCACCTCTTATTTTTTTATAATTATATCATAAATTTTAATTATATAAATGGTGATTTGTGCAAAAAAATAGACCAAATGGTCTATTTGTATATTATGTAATTAGTATTTAAGTACCCTTTTCAAAAAACTTATTGGTTTAGATACATTTTTTGGTTTTTCTTCTTGAACTTCTTCTTCAGGTATTTCTTCTTTCGTAACGGCTATACTACTTTCTAAAAGTGCTAATTTCCTTTTACTTTCTAATAACAACATTTGACTATTTCCTAGTTGTTTTGTTTGTTCTTCTATAAGAATATTTTTTAATTGCATTTCTTCTCTTAAATATTCTATTTCTTGCTCTAAATTTTCAATATATCTAGTATGCTTGATAACTAAGTGTTCATTTGGTGTTAATTCATCTTGTAATTTTTTCTCTGCTTTTTTTAATTCTTTAATTATTTTTAAATCTTCAGCTTGCCTATTTTTTATGTCTTCTTCGGTTATATCCCCCTCTATATTTTCTTCCATTTTATTTTTATTTAAACTTTTAGTATTAAGTGTTTTTTCTATGAGTTCTAACCCAATATCATCAACATATATAGATTTTTTATTCATAGTAACATGTTCTGAAATACCACTTATACTTTGTAGTCTTTTATATACAGTTTGTTTGCTTATACCTAGTTTTTCTGAAATTTCTGAAATTGAATACAACAAAATTTCTCCTTTCTTCCATAAAATAGTATTTGAATATAGTTTACTACTTTTTTCCTTACTTGACAAGTATATTTTGAAAATATTTTTAAATATTTTAGAAATATTAGTTTTGTTATATTAATTTATTCATAAAATTTGTTGAAATAATTATTTTAATAAAAAAGAGTGTTAATTAAAGAATAATTCTATCATGTTAGGGGTTTAATTAGTTTTAAAATGTATAAAAAGTGATAAGTAATATTAACTATAAAATAATATTTGAGTGCAAAAATCCTTTACATTTGGATTGCAAGTGTAAAGGATTTTTGCATTTAATTTTATAAAGACCTATCTTTTTAGCAACCACTCTCAAGTTATTTATATACAACATATTATTTTTTTTATTTCAGGTTTTTTATATGAACTGAAGTCTACAATTTTTATATTCTATTATAAATTTTCTTTAAAATATTTATTATATTTATCTTCAATTTGCTTATGTGTTACAATGTTATAGGGGGTTATATTGCAAAAATAAGCTTTTTCAAAACACTTTTTAGCTTCTTCTATATTATTTTCACCTTCTAATATAACACCTAAATTATATTGACTATCAACCAATGTTTCTTTTGTTTGTATAGCTTTTTTAAAATAAATTTTTGCTTTTTCTATATCATTAAGTCTTAAATATATTTGTCCTAAATTATCAAAAGATAAACTATGATTGTTATCTTCTTCTAGTGCCTTGTTTGTATAATTTAATGCTTTATTATAATCCTCTTTTAAAATATATAAAGAACCTAATAATGCATATATATCAGCACTAATATATTCAAATTCTTTAATTTCTTCTATAAGTATTAAAATAGCTTTATCTATTTCATTTTTTCTCCAATAACATAAAGCTCTATATGTAAAACTATATTTTTTTGCTAAAACATCATATGATTCTCCTAATGTTTCAAATAAAGCTAAAGCTTTATCAATTTGTTTAATATCATTTTCTTCATTAAAAAGTGCAACGGCATAAAATAATAAAATTTGTGGTAAATTATGTTTTTGATTTATCGACATTTCAAATAGACTTTTAGTTAATTTATTAAGTCCTTTAAACTTATATAGTATACATGCAATTATACCTAATACTATACCGAAGAAAATTATAAAATTTATAATTAAGTATAAACCTCCACCAAAAATTCCACCATTTATTCCATAAAAAATAAAACCACATAATATAAAAACCATTAATCTTACAAACCATACAATCATTTTATTGAAAAAATATTCTTGTTTAAATATACCTATAAGCCCTATAAAACCTCCAATATAAATTGCAAATAATTGATTTCGACTAACAATAACAATAGATATTACTAAAGCTATCCAAGAAATACATATAAATATCTTTCTCATATTAACCTCCTAAACTTATTAATTAAAGAATAATTTTAATTATAATTTGTTTGTATATAATTTTCAATAGTAGTTTTTTTGTTAAATCTTTTGAGTTAGACTAATAAATCTTTTAGCTTATGTTAAATTTTAAGTTAAATTCTTTTTTAATTAGTATAATCCAAATTAAAATAAGAGAACGGTTATATACAGATAAGTTTTTTAAAATTACGTTCAAAATCTCTTTACACTTGCAACGCAAGTGTAAAGAGATTTTGCCTCTTAAAATTATTTTCTTGATACTATTTTTGTTGATTTTATAATGAATTCACAGGTCTTAAATAAATAATTAAAATTTATACTTAAAAAATAGTGTAAACGGAGTGGATGCTTTTAAAGCTTCAAAATTACAGGTTTGAGGAAAGAGTATAAACAAAATAAAATTATTTGACGAATTCTTAGAATATTTAAAATATTTGACATAATTAAAAACAACAAATATAATGAAATAATTAAAATTTGTTTTTATATAAGAAAGAAGGAATTTCTATGAGTGATATGGTAAAGTCCCAAGAATTAATATATGAGTACACTCAATATGATGAAACAGAACAAAAAAAATTTAAAGCACTTAATGGTGTTGATATAAATATAAAAAGCAGGGAGTTTGTAGCAATTTTAGGGCATAATGGTTCTGGAAAATCAACTTTAGCTAAACACATGAATGTTTTGTTAAAACCTACAAAAGGTACATTGTGGATTAAGAATATGGATACAAATGATGAGAATAATATTTGGAATATTAGACAGAATGCAGGTATGGTTTTTCAAAATCCAGATAATCAAATAATAGCAACCATTGTAGAAGAAGATGTTGCGTTTGGTCCTGAAAATTTAGGAATTGAATCTTCTGAAATAAGAAAAAGGGTTGACAATTCATTGACTACTGTTGGAATGATGGAATATATGAAGCATTCTCCTAGCTTACTATCTGGAGGGCAAAAACAAAGAATAGCTATAGCTGGTATATTAGCAATGAAACCAGATTGTATTATATTAGATGAACCAACGGCTATGCTTGACCCTAGTGGTAGGAAAGAAGTAATAGATACTATATATAAACTTAATAAAGAAGAAAATATAACTATAATACTTATAACTCATTACATGGAGGAAACTATAAATGCAAATAAAATTATAGTTATGAACAAAGGTTCTGTTGAGATGGAGGGTACTCCAAAAGAAATATTTAGCCAAGTAGAAAAGATAAAAGACTTAGGGCTTGATGTACCTCAAGTAACAGAAACAATATATAATCTTAATAAATTAGGCATTAATTTACCAACAAATATTTTATCTATAGAAGAAATGGTAAATACAATATGTGAATATAGTCAACAATCTTTAAAAGATTTTACTAATTATAACGAAATATATGAAAATAAAAGTGCTTTTGAACAAAATTCAAGTTTACCAATTATACAAATTAAAAACCTAACTTATAAATATAGTGAAGGTACTACTTTTGAAAAAGTAGCTTTAAATAATATAAACTTAGAAATACAAGCAGGTGAGTTTATAGGACTTATTGGACATACTGGTTCAGGTAAATCAACTTTAATTCAACATTTAAATGCACTTATAACACCTACATCAGGAGAAATACTTTTAGATGGTGAAAATATAAATTCAGATAAAAAGAAATTAAAATCAATTCGTCAAAAAATTGGATTAGTATTTCAATATCCTGAACATCAACTTTTTGAAATGACGGTTTATAAAGATGTTGCATTTGGTCCTACAAATATGGGATTAAGTAAAGAAGAAATTGATGAAAGAGTTAAATCTGCATTAAATATTGTAGGTATTAATGAAAGTATTTATGAAAAATCTCCTTTTGATTTGTCAGGAGGACAAAAAAGACGTGTTGCAATTGCATCTGTGTTAGCAATGAAACCTAAAGTTCTTATATTAGATGAACCAACTGCTGGATTAGACCCAAAAGGTAGAGATGAAATATTAGAAGCTATAAATGATTTGCATAAAAAATTAAAAATAACTGTAATATTAGTATCTCATAGTATGGAAGATATAGCTAAGTTTGTAGATAAAATTATAGTTATGAATAAAGGAAAAGTTTTTTTAGAAGGAACACCTAATGATATTTTCTCTCAAGTTGATAAACTTGAAAATATAGGGCTTGCTGCTCCACAAATAAGTTATGTTATATATGAACTTAATAAAGCAGGTTTTAATTTACCTAAAGATATTTATACA
Source organism: uncultured Eubacteriales bacterium (assembly GCA_964638835.1). Classification (GTDB taxonomy): domain Bacteria; phylum Bacillota; class Clostridia; order Lachnospirales; family CAZQDT01; genus CAZWZB01. The sequence continues at coordinate 15,037 of CAZWZB010000023.1, forward strand.
GTAGAAAAAGCAACAAAAGTATTATATGAATTTATGAAAGATAAATATAATGCATAAATATGTAAAATGCTCTTATAAATAAGTTATAAAATCATACTTGACAATTTATTAAGATTATGATAGTATACTCCTAACAATTGACTGAAGTCAATTAAATATTAAATAAGTTAACTCACAAACACATGTTTTAATCATACCTGTAGGTATAATTGTCTTTTTATAAGTATAATTATACCTACTTTTTTATGTGAAAGGATAGATAAAATGAAGAATATTAAAAAAATTATTTTTACAGCATTATTTATAGCACTAGGTGTTGCATTGCCACAAGCATTACATATGATTCCCCAAGCAGGAAGTATTTTCCTTCCAATGCATATTCCAGTTTTAATGTGTGGGCTTATTTGTGGTCCTATATATGGTTTAATTTGTGGTATAATTACTCCTATAACTTCAAATTTTATAACAGGAATGCCACCAATTCAGTTTTTACCAAGTATGGTATGTGAACTAGCTGTATATGGTCTTATTGCTGGATTACTTATGCGTTTTATTAAAACACAGAACAAACTTATAAATGTATATATAGCATTAATTGGTTCAATGCTTTGTGGTCGAATTGTTTTTGGAGTATTAAATTCTTTGATTTTTAATGCTGGAAATTATTCAATGCAAATATGGTTAACTGCTTCATTTGTAAAAGCACTTCCAGGCATTATAATTCAAATTGTTGCTATTCCAGCTATTATTATTATTTTGTATAAAGCTAGGGTAATTGAACATGAATAATCTTTATAACATTATAAAGGAACATTATAATAAATATCCTTATATTCAACCACAAGATATTCTTAAACTTATATATCAAAATGAATTTGGTTCAGGTCATTTAATAAAAGATGAAAAAAGAAGTTTTGAATATTTACTTAGTGAATGGGAACAGTGCGAATCTACACAAGATGAGGATTTATTTGATATTATAGGTAATGGCTTTGCAAGAATGAATATAAAAGTTGCTAAACAACAAGGGATTGAACCTGACTTATTACATAAATTATTTGTTATGTGTTCATTAAAAATAAATGGAACAATTCAAAATTATTATGAAAAAACTAAAATAGTTATGAAACTTTGTGATGATGGTTGTTTACCTTATAATTATTCTGAATTTCAACTATTAATAGATAAATGGAAAAATGAAAGTTATCCAACTTTTAGTCATTCAGAAACTTATAGGAACACATATAAACCTGCTTATCGTATTGTACCAATAAAATATATAAGACTATTACCAATTTTAATACAGCTTTATAATTTACAAAAACAAAAAAATATTAAAGTTGCAATTGATGGAAGATGTGGCTCAGGTAAAACCACTCTTTCACAAGATTTATCAGAATTTTTTAATGCACCAATTATTCATATGGATGACTTTTTTTTACCTCCTTCTTTAAGAACAAAACAAAGACAAAATGAAGTAGGTGGTAATATTCATTATGAACGTTTTTTAGAAGAAGTTATTTCAAAATTAAATAGCAGTCAATCATTTGAATATAAAGTATTTGACTGCTCAACTATGGATTATAATAGAACTAAATTAATTCAATCATCACCCATTATAATTATTGAAGGAGTGTATTCTTTACATCCTTTGTTTCAAAATGTATATGATTATAAAATTTTTTGTGATATTGACAAAATAGAACAAAAAAATAGGATTATTTTAAGAAATGGTGTTGATGGATATATTAATTTTGAAAACAAATGGATTCCGTTAGAAGAAAATTACTTTAACAAATTTAATATTAAAAATATTTGTGATTTTATATTATAAAATTACTTTCTTTCATATAAAAAATAAGGTTACAGTTTTCATACAAAAAAATATGGGACTTAACCTTATTTTTTTATATAAGTATTGCATTTTATTAATAACTATTGTATAATACAAAAATATATTAAACGGTTATTTTTGTGTCAATATCATGTTTATGATGTCTTAATATTTAGTTTTAACAAAACTAAACCTCTGTATCATATTAAAAGTACATACAGCAAATTAATTATATCAAACAATTACATCTCCCACATGGGGGGTTTTGATTTTCGTACTTTGTTTTCAATAAAATTTTAAAATATAATATAAAAATTAAAAGTATCAACAGCAATTAATTATTAAGGGTTATATTGGGTTAATTCTCTTTTAACTAAAATGATACTTTGTAACGATACATACAGCAATTAAACGGTTACTCTTGGTTCGAATCCAAATAAGTCTAATAGATTTATAGAGAAGTATCGTGTAAGCATAATGGCACTTACAGCAATTAAAAGGTGATGAAGCATTTTCTCAATGTTCTAGTTGGTTCAAATCCAACAAATTAAAATTCAGTGCCATGTTAAAAGCACATTCAGCAATTAAAACTACTTTATATAGGATAAAGAAAACTTTGTGCTTTGTGAACTTAGCGTAAATACTAGATTATTTACTGCAAAAAAGCAATTAATTTTAAAAATTGAAATAAAAATACCTTGTAACAAATGTAATCTAATAAATGATACATACAGCAATAGATTTCTTATCTGTCTTTGGTTCAAATCCAAATTAAATTATCTAATTTACAGCTCAATGGTAGAGCATTAAGAAATGTATCATGTTTATAAAGACACTTACAGCAATTACTTCGTTAACCTTCTAAGTTAAAATGAAAAAAGGTGTCTTGTTTTATTATAAATTAAGTAATTAATATAACTAAATATACAAACGATACACACAGCAATTAACATTTTCTGTTTTTGGTTCAAGTCCAAATAAATCCATCTGGGTTTATAGCTCAAATGGTAGAGCAAAAAGGTTCATAAAAATGTATCGTGTTATTTTTTAAAAATTAATTAAAGGCACTTACAGCGATTACTTCGTTAACATTCCAAGTTAAAATGAAAAAGTAAAAGTGCCTTGTTTTATTATAAATTATTATTAAGAGGTGATTATTGTATGCTTGACTTTTTAAAAAGAGAAGCAAATCATACTACAACAGAAAATGGAGCAAAGGCTTATTTAACAAGCAATAATTATTGTGTTGACTTATTTGGAAGTATTGGAGCCCTTAGAAGTGCACATGAGGAGGATATTATATCTCGATTTATAAAAGCATATAATGAAAGCCCTGACACAGCTATGAAAATTTTGTTTTATGCTAGAGATGTTAGAAGTGGACTTGGTGAACGCCGTATATTTAGAATACTAATAAATTATCTAGCTAGATTTAATTCAGATTCAATAATTAAAAATATAAAAAATATAGCCGAGTATGGACGTTTTGATGATTTAATATCATTACTTAATACTCAATGTGAAAAAAATGTAATTGAGTTTATATCAAAACAACTTAGGGAAGATATTAAGGATATGGAATATAATCATGAAGTTTCATTACTTGCAAAATGGTTACCTTCTTTAAATGCTTCAAATAAAACAACAATTTCAAATGCAAAAAGAATATGTAGATTGTTAAATATGACATATGAAAACTATAGAAAAACTTTGTCTTCACTTAGAAAGTACATAAATATTATAGAAAATCCACTACGTGAAAAAGATTATACCTTTGATTATACAAAACAACCATCAAAAGCTTTATTTAAATATCGTAGAGCATTTATAAGAAATGATAATGAAAGATATCTACAATTTATACAAAAAGCTAAAACTGGTGAAGTTGTATTAAAGACAAGTTCATTATATCCTTATGATATAGTTAGAGATTGTAGAACAGGAAATAAATCCAGAACAGAAAAAGAAGTTCTTGATGTTACATGGAATAGTTTTCCTAACTATTGTGATAGTGAAAATGCTATAGCAGTAGTTGATGGTTCTGGTTCTATGTATGGTTTTGGAAATCCTGCACCAATAGAAGTTGCTATTTCTCTTGGGATTTATTTTGCTGAAAAAAATCAAGGAGTATTCCATAATCATTTTATAACCTTTTCAACAAAACCAAGATTAATTGAAATTAAAGGTGAAAATATAGTAGATAAGATTCATTATTGTATGGGATTTAATGAAGTGTCAAATACAAATTTACAAAAGGTGTTTGAATTAATTTTAAATACCGCTTTAAAAAATAAAATTCAACAATCTGAATTACCATCAACTATATACATAATATCAGATATGGAATTTGATTCTTGTACAGAAAATCCAAATCAAACTTTATTTGAGTATGCAAAAAATGAATATGATAAGTATGGTTATAAGCTTCCTAATATAGTATTTTGGAATGTTCAAAGCAGACAACAACAAGTTCCTGTGAAGTTTAATGACTTAGGTGTAGCTTTAGTATCAGGAGCAAGCCCTAAAATATTTAATATGGTAATTTCTAATGAATTAGACCCTTATAAATATATGATGAAAATTTTATCACAAGATAGATATAATAATATAATGGCATAAAAATTAAACCACTAGCAAATGTTGGTGGTTTTTTTAATTGAAACTTATTAAATTTTAGTTTTTATTTCTGCATGTAATTTTGAAATTCGTCGTTCATCCATACTTATAATTATAAATTCTATATTTTCTATATATACAACAGGACGTTCATTTTCTAATGGTATATATCCAAGACAATCTATAATATATCCTGAAATTGTATCATAATCTTCATCATCTAAAGATTTAATATTAAACAACTTTTTCACATCATTTAATGAAGTAGTACCTTCTATTATATATTCTGTATCTGAAATTTTTGAAATTTCATCAATTTCATTATCATACTCATCTTGAATATTACCTAAAATAGATTCTATTAAATCCTCCATTGTAACTAATCCCGAAGTTCCACCATATTCATCTACTACTATAGCCATTTGAATTTTCTTTTCATTAAATTCTTGAAAAAGTTCTTTACAACGATTAGTTTCTGGTACATAAAGAGCTACCCTCATATAGTCAGAGATATTAAAATTTTTACTTGTATTCTTGCTTACTAATTGAAGTAAATCTTTAACATAAAGTATTCCTACTATATTATCTAATGTACCATCATATATTGGAATTCTTGAATAACCACTATTAGCTATAGTTGAAATAATTTCTTCAAGTGGTGTATTTAAATCAATAGCTGTCATTTCTGTTCTATGAGTCATAATTTCAGTAGCTGTTCGGTCATCAAATTCAAATATGTTATTTATCATTTCTTTTTCACTTTGTTCAATTGCTCCATTTTCATTACCTACATCAACCATCATACGAATTTCTTCTTCTGTAACTTCTTCAGGTTTATAATTTGGGTCTATTCCTAGAAGTTTAAGTATTAAATCTGTAATGTATGATAATAGCATTATAAATGGTTTTTCTATAGTATAGATAATAAAAAATATTTTAGCAATAAAAAAAGCAATTTTTTCATAATTATGCATTACTATTTTTTTAGGAATAAATTCACCAAATATAAGTATAAAAAATGAAAATATCAACACTACAATTGTATAAGAAATAATAGAAATAAATGTAGCTGAAACAGGAATATTTCTAAAACAAAATATTATGTATTCTGCAAAATTAGGTATAATAATAGCAGAAGACAAAATTAAAGAAATAGTAATTCCAAACTTTATCGTTGATAGAAATTTTGAAGGCTCATTAAGAATATTTAAAAGTATTTTAGCTGTTCTATCTCCTTGTTCAGCCATTTTTTTTATTTTATTATCATTAAGTGAAACAATTGAAAGTTCACTTATATTAAAAAAAGCACTAATTAATACTAATATTAAAATCCAAATATAACTCCACAGACTAATCTCTGGCATAATTTAATCTCCCTTTACAATATAATTAGAGGCGAACAAAGTTCGCCCCTACTAATATTTTCTATTTCTTTTGCAAGCAGGTACACCTAATATATCACTATAAACAATATATTTTCTTATTTCATTTTTATTTAAAGTAGAAGTTTTAATTTTATTATTTGTAGAATTGTTAATTTTTATATCTTCACAAATACAATCTTTTTCACAAATATCTTTTTCTAATTTAGGTTCATTTTCATTAGAAATATCATCATTATTAGAATTTTGAACTTTTTTAGAATTTGATTTTTTGGATTGTTTCAATGAATCTGCAATTTCAAGAATTTCCGGTGCTACTACGGATATGATAGAACCCAAAGTACTCATTGTTATCACCTTTACTATTATTTAGAAATTTAATTATTATTTGTATTGTTTGACTCTATACTTAAATTTTGACGCATTTTTGTATCAGCATTAAGGTTTTCCATATTATAATAATCCATAACACCCATTTTACCTGTTTTAAGTGCTTCTGCTATCGCTAATGGTACTTTTGCTTCTGCTTCTACAACTTTTGCACGCATCTCTTGAACTTTTGCTTTCATTTCTTGTTCTAATGCTATAGCTGATGCACGACGTTCTTCTGCTTTTGCTTGTGCTATTTGTTTATCTGCTTCTGCTTGCTCTATTTGTAAATGAGCACCTATATTACGTCCTACATCTATATCTGCTATATCTATTGATAATATTTCAAATGCAGTACCAGAATCTAATCCTTTAGCTAAAACTGTTCTTGATATAAGGTCAGGATTTTCAAGCACTTCTTTATGACTTTTTGAAGAACCAACAGTAGTTACAATACCTTCTCCAACTCTTGCTATTATTGTATCTTCTCCAGCACCTCCAACAAGTCTTGCAATATTAGTTTTTACTGTTACACGTGCAATTACTTTAACTTCTATACCATCTATTGCAACAGCGGCAATCCAAGGAGTTTCTATTATTTTAGGGGTAACACTCATTTTTACAGCTTCAAACACGTTACGTCCTGCTAAGTCAATAGCAGCAGCTCTTTCAAATGATATTTCTAAATTTGCACGATGTGAAGCTATTAACGCATCTACTACATTATCTACTCTACCACCTGATAAAAAGTGAGATTCAAGTTGATTTACATTTACATTAATTCCTGCTTTGGATACTTTTATTAATGGAATTATAATTCTTTCAGGTTTTACTCTCCTTAATCTCATCCCTATAAGTGTAAATATACTTATATGAACTCCTGCTGCTTTTGCTGAAATCCAAAGTCTTATAGGTATCATACTTAAGAATAAAACTACACAAAGAAGAATTACACCAACAAGTATCATACCCATTAAATTATCAAATTCTAACATAATTAATACACCTCTTTTTAGTTCAAATTTGTATTTTTAATTTCTTGAACTATAATTTTTTGATTTGAAACTTCTATAACTTTTACAGTTGCTTTTGCTGGTATATAAGGACCTACTGAAAATGTTTCAATACGAATACCATTAAAATCTACTGTACCATATGGTCTTAATGGAGTAAGTACTATTCCTTCTTTTCCAAGAAAGTAATCTAAATCTTCATATTCTGGTTTTTCAAATGCAACAACGTCATCAAGTATAATCTTATTATATATTTGTTTGTCTAATAACCATTTACGTAAGATTAAGAATACAACAATTACTACACTTATAATACAGATTGCTATAAATATACCATAGATTGGATAAACAAGAATAGTTATTATAATAGACATTAACAATGATAAAATACCAACTATTCCCGGTATACCAAACCCTGGTACTAACATTTCAGTTATAAGCAATGACAAACCTAGAATAAACAATGCAACAGCAAGATATCCCATATAAAGTTCCTCCTTTCAACATATTTTGTATTGATTTTTTGTACTTAGATAATACGTTTTATTTATATTTTAATTGTATCATGATTAAAAAATTTTGCAATATATATTGATTGAGTTATACATTATTTTGTTTCAATTATCACTTTTAACGTTGTTAGCTATATTCTTAGGAAATAACAAAGTAAAAGTTGTTTCAAAATTTTCAGAAACAACATTAATACTTCCTTTATATTGTTCAGATATTTGTTTTATTGTATATAAACCAATTCCTTCACCAAACTCACGTTTAGTAGTAAAACCATATGTGAATATTTTATTCAAATTTTCTCTAGGTATATTTTCGCCCGTATTAGTAACTATAAATTCAAATGCAGAAATATTTTCTTTTATACAAATATTTACACATTTCTCTTTGCTATATTCTGATGTTGCAAATATAGCATTATCTATAAGATTACCTATACATCTACAAATATCTAAAGATGGAATATTTAAATTATGAAGGTTAGAAGATATATTAAGATTATAACTCACTCCTTTCCTTTGTGCATCAAAAGATTTTGCTCTTAAAAGTGCATTAATAGCAATATCTTCTGTTTTTAAAAATGTATTTAAAAGTTCTATTGAACCATATACTTCATTTAAATATTTTATAACTTCTTCATATTCTTCCATTTCAACAAGACTATATACAACTTGAATATGATTTAAAAAGTCGTGTCTTTGAGAACGAAGAGAAGAATTTAATTTTTCAATATCCTCTAATATTTGCTTTTGGATAGCTGATTGTTTATTCATTAATTTTATTAAACGCAAATCTTTATAAATAACATATATAGTAAATTTTATAAATATTATTGTCATTACTGAAATTATTATAGAATCATTAAAAGAATTATTAGGCATTACATTAAAATCTATTAATATTCTGTTGCCTATAAGTGTTGCTATTAAAACCACTTGAATTGAAAAAAGCAATATAATATATTTTGAAATTTTATTCAAAAAAATTTCCCCCTTGTTAACAATACAAAATGAACTTTATTATATCATATAGTTAAAGTAAATTCAAATTTCCATGTATAAACCATTTTTATAATAAGAGTTTATATAATAATTTTTAAAATACTATAATAATTAATTAAAAATAAGAAAAAATAAAATATTCTTTCTTATTTTTTTCATTTAAAGTTGTGTCGCACTTTAAATAAAGTGCGACACAATATTGATTGTTAATTTAATTTTTTTTAAATAATTATTTTAAAGATTGTTTTTTATTTTAATTTTATTAAAATTATTTTTTATTATATCTTAACAAATAAGAACAATAGTTTATAAAATATACTTGACCAATTAAATATAATATATTAAACTATAAAAAACATTAGCAAGGGAATTATATCTAATGATAAGTAAATAATCTCAAAAGAAGGAGTTTTAATATGGAGAAACTAAAAAGAGTCATAGCAATTAATGATATTTCAGGATTTGGAAAATGTTCTTTAACTGTAGCAATTCCTATATTATCATCAGCGGGTTTAGAAATTTGCCCAGTACCTACTGCTATATTATCAACTCATACAGGAGGTTTTACAGGTTACACATATAGAGATTTAACTGATGATTTAAATGATTATACAAATCATTGGAAATCACTTAATTTAGAATTTTCTGCTTTATACAGCGGGTTTTTAGGTTCAATTAAACAAGTTGAAATTGTTTCTGATATTATAGATAAATTTAAAACAAATGATTGTTTAATAATGATAGACCCTTGTATGGCAGACCATGGAGTTATGTATTCTATATTTGATAAAACTATGTGTACTGAAATGGCTAAATTATCTCAAAAAGCTGATATATTAGTTCCAAACCTAACAGAAGCAGCATTTTTATTAGGAGAAGAATATAAAGAACCGCCATATGATGAAAAATATATTCTTTATCTTTTAGAAAGTATAGCAAAATTAGGGCCTAAAAAAATAGTACTTACTGGTGTTACTTTTGATGAAAGTAAAATAGGTGCTGCTTGTTATGATAGTCAAACCAAAACTATATCTTATGCATTTTCTAATAAAGTAGTAGGTAGCTATCATGGGACAGGGGATGTATTTGCAAGTTTCTTATTATCAGCATTATTAAATAAAAAAAATCTTATAGAAGCAACACAATTTGCAGTTGATTTAACATATGAATGTATTGAGTACACTTTTAAATTAGGTACACCATCTCGTGAGGGTGTAGCATTTGAAATGGTTATACCAAAAATGATTAATAAGCTTTGCAAACATAATTATGCATAGTTAAAATAAATATTATTTTGTTAAAGGAGGACTATAAATGTCATATATATATAATACAGAAGGAACTTGTTCTAAAAAAATAGAAGTAGAATTGGATGGTAATGTAATAAAGTCTGTAAACTTCACTGGTGGTTGTAATGGAAATCTTAGTGGTATATCTAAAATAGTTGAAGGAATGACTATAGAAAATGTTATTTCTAAATTTAGTGGTGTTACTTGTGGTGGACGTAAAACTTCATGTCCTGACCAACTTTCAAAGGCAGTACAAGAAGCATACAATTCCCAAAAAAAATAATAGGGAGAAATATTTATGAAAGAAGTTGTAATTGATACAGAATTTATAAAACTAAGTTCTTTTTTAAAATATGTAGGTATAGTTTCTATGGGTTCAGATGCTAAATTTATAATAATAAATAAAAGAATTAAAGTTAATGGTGAAATTGCTTTTGAAATAAGAAAGAAACTTAGAAATGGTGATATAATAGAAGTACAAGGAATAGGTGAATATAAGCTAAAAGTTGAAGGAATGATTTAAATGTATATAAAAAATCTTTCTTTACAAAACTTTAGAAATTATAAAGAATTGTATATAGATTTTAACTCAAAACTAAATATTCTCTATGGAGATAATGCTCAAGGAAAAACTAATATTTTAGAAGCTATATATATGTGTTCTATGGGAAGGTCTCAAAAATTTCAAAAGGATAAAGATATAATTAAAATAAATGAAAAAGAAGCTCATATTCAAACTTATGTTATAAAAGAGAATAAAGAAACTAAAATAGATATTCATTTAAAAAAAGATACTAGAAAAGGAATCGCAGTAAATAATATTCCTGCTAAAAAATTAAGTGAATTATTTGGAAATTTATATATTGTTATATTTTCTCCTGAAGATTTACAACTTATAAAACAAGGACCTTCTGAAAGAAGAAAATTTATAGATATGGAAATATGTCAATTAAATAATATTTATTATTATAATCTTCAACAATATTATAAAGTTTTGAAACAAAGAAATAACTTATTAAGAAGTTTACAAAAAAATTCAAACCTTAAAGATACAATATTTGTATGGGATAATCAACTTGTAACATATGGTAGAAAAATTATAGATTTAAGGGCAGAATTTATATTTAAATTGAACTCTATATCTTCAAAAATTCATTCTAACATAACAGGGAATAGTGAACAAATGAATATACAATATATCCCTAACATTTCAAATGATGAATTTGAAAAAAAACTTAATAAATATTTAGATAGAGATATAATTCAAGGTAGTACTTCAATAGGTCCTCATAAAGACGATTTACAATTCTATATAAATGCAGGAGATGTTCGTATATATGGCTCCCAAGGTCAACAAAGAACTACTGCTTTATCAATTAAACTTGCAGAAATACAATTGATAAAAGAAGAAACATCTTATAATCCAGTCCTTTTACTTGATGATGTATTATCTGAATTAGATGAAAATAGGCAAGGATATCTTTTAGAAAACATAGGTAATATACAAACAATATTAACTTGTACTGGTATAGAAGATAGTATAAAAAAATATATGAATAAAGCAAAAATATTTAAAATAAAGCAAGGAAGTATATTTAATCAATAAATAAAATAATAAATTTATATAAAAAGGTCATAAAAGTTTCCATAATAAGAAATAATTTTATGCCTTTTTTAATTTAATTGTTGTAATAATTAGATACTTTTTTATGTTTATTAAAATTTAGATATTTTGAATTATATAAATTAACTATATCATCTATACCTTTGTCAGATATGTATGGAATGTGTGGTTGAATATAATTTAAATTCACTGTTATTTTCATAATATCCAAAATTATTACATCTCAATTATTTTGAGATTTTTTTTGTATTATTAGTTTTATTTGTAGTTTTATTTGTGGTGTTATTTGTAGCTTTATTCGTAGTGTTCTTTGTAGCTTTATTTGTAGTGTTCTTTGTAGCTTTATTTGTAGTGTTCTTTGTAGTATTATTTGTAGCTTTATTTGTAGTGTTCTTTGTAG
>CAZWZB010000023.1:27174-48231 GCA_964638835.1 uncultured Eubacteriales bacterium
TTTGTAGTGTTCTTTGTAGTATTATTTGTAGCTTTATTTGTAGTGTTCTTTGTAGCTTTATTTGTAGTGTTCTTTGTAGTATTATTTGTAGCTTTATTTGTAGTGTTCTTTGTAGTATTACTTGTAGTGTTATTTGTAGTTTTATTTGTAGTATTACTTGTAGTATTATTCATAGTGTTATTTGCAGTATTACTTGTAGTATTATTTCTAGTGTTATTTGCAGTATTACTTGTAGTATTATTGGTAGTGTTATTTGTAGTATTACTTGTAGTATTATTCATAGTGTTATTTGCAGTATTACTTGTAGTATTATTGGTAGTGTTATTTGTAGTATTATTGATAATATTACGTTTAGTGTTATTCGTAGTATTAATTATAGTATTATTTATAGTTTTTAAGTATTGTTGAAAAATCCGATCATATTCATTAGATGTTTTTATATTAAAATAATTTTGTTTTGTATTTAAAGTAGCTTCTTTACTTATAAACTGTAATATAGTTCCTATCATACCGTCTACTCCTATACTACAAAAAATTAATATAGTCAAAACTAATGACATAATAATAGTTGATTTTGATTTTTTATTATGTGTCATAATTGCATTCAATCTTTCTTTTAATAATTTTGCATCATTATTTAAATTAATAGGAGTAATTACATTATTATGGTTTTCATCAGATTTTAAGGAAAACAAAAGAGTATCTCCATAATTTCTTCTACCTTCATAATCTAATTTTTTAATAATTGTTTCATCACAAGATAATTCACAATATTTATTTATTTCATAATTTACAAAATAAACTAATGGATTAAACCAATGAATACAAAATGTAATTTGAGCAATCCACTTGTAAACAGCATCTAAACGTTTGTAATGTATTAACTCATGAATAAAAATATTATATAATTCTTTTTCTCCAATTTCTATATTAGGTAAAACAATAAATGGTTTAAAAATTCCTACAAGCATTGGAGAAATAATAAGCGTATTTATATATAACTTTAATGGTTTTTTGATTCCTATATCATTACAAGCAGTTTTATAAATGTATAATATCTTATCGTTTTTTGTTTCAGTTATACTACCCTTAATATAATGTAAAAAGCTATTGTAATTTATGATTTTACGTATTATCAACATTATAATTATTATAATCCATAAAACCCATAAATTGTTTTTGATTTCGTTTAAATAACCTATAAAATTTTGTTTGCTTATAATTTGATTATGTGATAATGGTTGACTAATAATATCACCAGTATAAGTATTATTTGTTAATTCATTAATTTCTATTTCATTTTCTATAATTTCATTAAAACTATAAAACAATTTACCTAATATATTTATTTCAAAAGAAAAAGGTAATAACATTCTTATTATTACAATTAACCAAATATAATATTGCCATGTTTTACTAAGCTTATTTTTAAGAAAGGATTTTAGCATGAATAAAAGTAAAACTATAATTCCACTAGAAATAGATATAGAAAAAAATATTTTAAATATTTCATTCATTTGAATTTGCACCTTCTTTCCAAAACTTTTTCAACTCATCTATATCACTTGATGTTATATAGTCTTCTTTTAATAAAGAAGATAAAAGATGTTTTGCATTACTGCCATAAACTTTATGTACAAAATTTTTAGTTTGTTCAGTAAGATAATCTTATTTGGAAATAAGAGCAATATATTCATTTATTCGTCCATGTTTCACAGTTGTTATACATTTCTTATCAATAAGTCTAGCAAGAAATGTTAAAATCGTATTGGATTTTGATGTGTTATCTTTTTTGCTAAGTATATGCATAATTTGTGCAAACAAAATTGAATTACCATTTTCCCAAATAATTTTCATAATTTTTAATTCACAATCTGATATTTGTTGAATTTTTTTCATAATATACACCTCCAATAAACAAACCTACACTATATTAATACAATTTTATATTAATAACTTATAGGTTTATTGTCAAGAAATATTTTACTTCAATAAATTATAATTAACATTATAAAAGAACTTTTTTTATAAATTAAATAATATATTTTTAGATATAAATTGACGTAGTAATATTATTATTGTACTATAATTTAAAAGTATCAATATAGTATTTTTACTCTGTAATTAAACTTAAGGAGGATATTTATGGAATTTGTTTATAATATAGCTATTGATTTTGGAGCTTCAAATGGTAAAATTATATTAAGTAAATTAAATAATAATAAAATAGAATTAGAAGAAATACATAGATTTTCTAATGAACCAGTAAAACTTGGTAAAAGGTTTTATTGGGATTTTTTAAGATTATTTGAAGAATTAAAAGTTGGTTTAAAAAAGATTTCAAAATTAGATATAAATATATCTAGTATAGGAATTGATACATGGGGTGTTGATTATGGTTTACTTGATAAAAATAATAATCTTATAGGAATGCCTTTACATTATAGAGATAATAGAACAGATGGATATATAGAAAAATTAGATAAAAAAATAGGATTATCCTACATATATAGTAGAACAGGCATAGAATTTATGAATTTTAATACTATATTTCAACTTATGTCTGATGAATATATACGAAATGATATTTTGAAACATACAGAAAGTTTATTATTTATGCCAAATTTATTTAATTACTATTTGACAAATAAAAAATGTAATGAATATACTATTGCTTCAACAAGTCAATTGATTAATGCAAATACAAGAGATTGGGACTATGAAATAATTAATAAGTTAGGAATTAATGAAAAAATACTATGTGATTTAGTAAAACCTGGGACTATAATTGGTAAACTTACAAAAGATATAATGCATGAAACAGGATTACCTGAAATAGATGTAGTGGCTGTAGCTAGTCATGATACAGCATCAGCAGTAGTAGGAACGCCTCTTGAAAGTAAGAATAGTGCTTTCCTATCATGTGGAACATGGTGTTTGCTTGGAATGGAAGTAGAAGAACCTATTATAAACGAACTTTCACAAAAATATAATTTTACTAATGAAGGAGGGGTAAATACAATCCGCTTTTTAAAAAATATAAATGGATTATGGATTATACAGCAATTAAGAAAAAGCTGGAATGAAAAAAATAATACTAATATAGGATTTCCAGGAATAATAACAGAAACAAAAAGAGCTATTAGAAATGGTGCTAATTTTAAAATAGAACCAAATGACCCAAGTTTAATATTACCTTTAAATATGGTAGATACAATAATAAACTACTGTGAAGAACATGGTCAAGGAAAGCCAAATGGTATAGGTGAAATAGCATTAGCAGCTTATAACGGATTAGTGGATGAATATAAAACTAATATTGAAAGATTAGAAAAAATAACAGGAAAGCAAATTAAGAATATACATATGGTAGGTGGAGGAATACAAGATGAATTGATATGTAAATTAACTGCTAATGATACAAAAAAGGAAGTATTAGCAGGTCCAATAGAAGCTTCTGTACTAGGAAATATTCTTATGCAGTTAAAAGCTATTGGTATTATAAAAAATTTAGAAGAAGGAAGAGCTATAATAAAAAATTCATTTAAACAAAAACAGTATAAAAAATAAGGAGCTTGTAAGCTCCTTATTTTAAATTTTGTTTTACTAGTTCACTTACTTTTTTATTATCAGCACGACCTTTAAGTTTAGGTGAAACAGCTGACATTACTTTTCCCATATCCTTAATTGATACAACACCAATTTCGTTTATGGTTTCTTTAATAATTGTTTCAATATCTAAATCAGACAACTGCTCAGGAAGATAAGTCATTAATATCTCAATTTCTTTATTAAGGTTTTCAATTAAATCTTGACGCCCACTTTTCTCAAAGTCTGGAAGAGTATCTCGGCGTTTTTTTACTTCCTTTATGATAACATCTAAAATTCCTTCGTCGTTTAATTCTATTTTTTTGTCTTTTTCAATTTGTAACACTCCAGAACGAATAAGTTGAATCGTATTCTTCCTTATGGTGTCTTTCTCTTTCATAGCTTCTTTCATATTTTGAAGAAGAGTTTCTTTTAAAGACATAAATATCATTCCTTTCTGACACTTCCCATGTCTAATGACATGGGATTTTTGGAATAAATCCAATTTAATAGATAATTTATATCTATAGTAGTGCCATCATCTAAATCACTAGAATATATTCTAATTACATTTATTTTCACCTTAAACTTACTGCTTTTGCACCATTACGATAGTATACAAATCCCATAGTATGGGTATAATTTAAAATATTTTAGATAAAAATGGTGGCTTACATCTATATTGCAAAAGTAAGGTATTTTATGCCTTTTTTCATAAACCAAATTTATTTAAATTTACGTTTTCTTGCAGCTTCGGATTTCTTTTTACGTTTAACACTAGGTTTATCGTAATGTTCTCTTTTACGAACTTCTCCCATAATACCATCTTTTGCACAGCTTCTTTTAAAACGACGAAGAGCACTATCTAAGGATTCATTTTCTTTAACTTTAACCTCTGACATGAATTTCCCTCCCTCCACAGTTGCGAGTTCTTCTATTATATATATTAATATATTCTAAACATTTTATTTAAAATTATTAACATACTTAAACATTATACACAGAAAAAATAAATACGTCAACCTAAATTTAATACATTTCAAAGAAAGATTTTTTATGTTTAAGAATAGTTTTATTGAATAATTTATAATTTTATGTTACAATGAATTTATACTACTAAGCTTAACTTGAAGGATGTGTAAAAATGTTTACTATTATTGTAATTATTTATCTAATTGTAATATTTATATTAACTTTACCATTATTACTTATATGTCTTTGTGTAGGTAAATGTAATAATACATTATCGAAAAAAATATCTATTATTTGTGCTAGAACATGGGCTAAAGGATGTTTATTTTTCGGAGGAATCATGGTAAAAGTTATAGGTAAAGAAAATATACCTATGGAACCTGTACTTTTTGTTGGTAACCATAGGAGTTTATATGATATTCCTGTATTCTATGCTAAATCACCAAGAGACGCTGGTTTCGTAGCAAAAATAGAAATGCTAAAAATACCAATAATGCGTGAATGGATGAAAAATTTAGGTTGTTTATTTTTAGATAGAAAAGATGTAAGAGCAGGGTTAAAAACTATACTTGAGGGAATAGAATATATTAAAAATGGTGGGTCTTTACTTATATATCCAGAAGGTACTCGTAGTCATAGCAATGTTATGAGAGAATTTAAAGAAGGAAGTTTAAAGTTAGCTGAAAAATCAGGTTGCCCAATTGTACCAGTAGCTTTTATAGGTACAGATAATAGATTTGAAAACAATAAACTTGGAGTTAAACCAGGGAAATGTACTTTAGCTTTTGGTAAACCTATATATATAAAAGAGTTAGACTTAGAGGATAAAAAATTTTTGGGTAAATATGTACGTAATGAAATCCAAAAATTAATAGATGAAAATAAACATACTCCTTAAGATATAACTTAAGGAGAAAGAAATACTCATCATAATACTACAAGTTTTACAAATTATTAATTATCTTCTTCTTGTTTTTCAATTATACCATTTTTACCTACAGTAACAGCTTCTATAATATTTAATTTCTCACTTTTTATAATACTACGTCCTGTTTTTACATTAAGATAATACTTTGTTGGAAATTTATATTCACAATCAAAATTAAGGGGATAATTAAAGGAAATTGATTTTAATTTTCGAATTATATTAACCTCCAATACAATAATATAAATATAATAAATGGTATCTATATTATAACATAAAAGATTTATTTGTCAATTTGACTAATTAAAGTTAATTTAAAATATATTCAATATTCTTCTAAAAAGTAATATACTTTAATTATAAATAATTAGAATAATAAACGAAAGGATAGGATATAAATGGGAAATTTAGATAAAATATCTATTAAAAAGTGTAATAGATGTGGTAGGTTATTTAAAGAAGATGGTTTTTGTACAAATTTATGTCAAAGTTGTGTATTAAAAGATAATGATGACTTTGATAAAGTTAGATTATATTTGTATGAACATAAAACAGCTACTGCTATTGAGTTATCAGAAGCTACTAATGTACCAGTAGAGCAAATTGAACGTTATTTAAAAAATGGAAGGCTTGAAATACCAGAAGGTTCTCCAATATTTATAAAATGTGAAAAATGTGGAGCTGATATTCGTTCAGGTAGATTATGTCCATCTTGCTCTAGTAGTTTAAGTAATGCAATAAGAGCTGAAATGAATTTTACAGATTCTCAAATTGGGGAAAAACCTAAAAATACACAAAAAAAAGGTGCTAAGATGTATCATTTTACTTCAAAAGAAAAATAAACATATAATTTTAGCAAAAGAATGGTTATTTATTATAAAAAGTTAATATAATAATTAATGGCATTTTATTAAAAGATAATATATCCTAAATTACTTATATAGTAGGTTGTACATGTGCAATAATGTTTTTATTTTAATATTTATTACACTCAAAATACTAAAAAAACAAATAAATAAGTCAATAACTTCTCCTTGTATAAGTAATAGGTTGTAAACCTAACTTATATATTTATTTTATTAAAAAATGTACACATTTCCTAATACATTACATATAATTAATTATACTATCTATTTGCATTAAATGGTTGATGTATAAAGGAGTTGTATATTATGCGTTTTAAAGTAATAAAGATGCCTAAATTTATAGGTAATATACTAAAAAAGATATATGGTATAAAGGACTAACTATGATAAAAAGACGAATATATTCGTCTTTTTATTTTTGGAAGGAGGGGAGTGAATGATAAAAAAATTGAAATATTCTTTCAAAAAAATTAAATTAGTTGACAAATGTCTTATATTAATTATGCTTATACTTTTTATTCAAATATGTATAAATTTATTCTGCAATGAAATTTTTTCAAACAATACTGACCCTGTAGATATTGTTGTTAGAAGTACTGCTGCTGCAATTTTTGGATATTTTATAAGTGTAAATTTTATAAAAAATGAATCCGATATAAAAGAAGAATTAAAATCTGAAACCAAAGAACTTAAAACAGATACAAGCAAAATAACCAAGGATACTTCACCTAATATTTATAATAATAAACAAATTGGTTTTTTATCAACTAGTAGTGATGAAATGAAATCTGGTAAAATAGATATTAATAACTCAAATTATTCATCAAATTCATTACAAATAATTATTGTTACATTATTTTCTGTCATATCTCTAATTGTAATTTTAATTGCTAGAAATTATACTTCTATTACTTCTGAATCTACAGCATCCATTTCTCAACTTAGAGATTTTGTATGTGGTGGCGTTGGGTTTCTATTGGGTTATCCAAGTGATACAAAATAATTAAAGAAAATCCCTTAGCTTAAGCTAAGGGATTTTCTTTATACAATAAAAAAATGAAATAATACATTTTTTATCTATATTATTGATAATATAAAATTAAGTTATCAATGATTTTATTTTTTTATTTCTACAACTGTTACTCCAGTTTCACCTTCACCATATACACCAGCTCTATACGATTTTATATGGGGATTAGTTCTTAAATATTCTTGTATGGCTTTTCTTAATGCTCCAGTTCCTTTTCCATGTATTATAGTTACTTGTTCTAAACTAGATAAATATACATCATCTAAATATTTATCAATATTTTCTAATGCTTCATCAACAAGTTGACCTCTACAGTCTATTTCAGGTCTAATATGTTGTGCTTTACATGCTTTAACTTTAGCTTTTATAACAGTTTTTTGTACTGTTTTTTGTTCTTCTGAAGTATCTAATGATAAATCTGATAGTTTAACTTTCATTTTCATAATGCCAGTTTGAACCATTACTTCACCACTTGCATCAGGAGAAGATAATACAATACCTGATTGATTAAATAAACCAACATATACTCTATCGCCTGGTTTTAAATTTTTAGGAGGTTCACCCTTTTTATTTGATAACACTGTACTTGTTAATGACCCCTCTGCTTTATTTAATTTTTCTTTTAGTCGTTGCCTATGTTCATCTAATCCTCTTTGGTCTATTTCAAGTTGTACTTCCCTAGCTGTTTTCTGTAAGTTTCTAATTATTTCATCTGCTTCATCCTTTGCTTCTTGTAATAATTTTCGTGAGTGTTCTTTTGCTTCCATTATAATTTTATCTTTTTGTGCTTGAATGGTAGCCTTTTGTTTTTCTACTTCTCTTTTTAAATTTTCTGCTTCACGTCTATATTGTTCTGCTCTATCTTGTTCATGTAATACAGTTTTTTTACTTATCTCTATATCCGTTATTAAATCTTCAAACCTTTCATCTTCATGAGTTATAAATTCTTTAGCAGAAGAGATAATATAATCTTGTAAACCAAGTCGTTTAGAAATAGCAAAAGCATTACTTTTTCCTGGTATTCCTATCAGCAACTTATAGGTTGGTCGAAGTGTTTCGACATCAAATTCGCAACAAGCATTTTCAACACCTTCTGTAGATAATGCATATACTTTAAGTTCACTATAATGAGTAGTGACTGCTGTTCTAATTTTTCTATTATGCAAACTTTGAAGTATAGCCATAGCTAATGCTGCACCTTCTGTTGGGTCTGTACCTGCACCTAATTCATCAAATAATACAAGGGAATTATCTGTTACTTCTTCAAGTATTTTTACAATGTTAGTCATATGTGATGAAAATGTACTTAAACTTTGCTCAATACTTTGTTCATCCCCTATATCAGCAAATACATTGTCAAATATAGCTAAATCTGAATTATCAAATGCTGGTATATGCAAGCCTGATTGCCCCATTAATGTAAATAAACCTATTGTTTTAAGTGTTACGGTTTTACCTCCTGTATTAGGTCCAGTTATAAGTAAAATATTAAAATCTTTACCTAAATAAATATCTGTTGCAACAACAGTTTTAGGATCTAATAATGGATGTCGAGCTTTTTTTATATTTATATAACCTTTATTATTGAATATTGGTTTTGTTCCATTCATTGACACAGATAATTGTGCTTTAGCAAATACAAAATCTAAATGTCCTAATAACTGAATATTTGAATTTAAAATTTCATTATGCTCTGAAACTAAATTTGATAATTCATAAAGTATTCTTTCTATTTCTTGCTTTTCTTTTATTTTTAATTCTCGTATTTTGTTATTAAGCTGAACTACTGCCATTGGTTCTATAAATAAGGTTGCTCCTGTTGATGACTGGTCATGTACCATTCCTGGGAAATTTGATTTATATTCTTGTTTAATAGGTATACAATATCTATTATCTCTCATAGTTATAACAGCATCTTGTAACATAGTTTTATTATTTGAAGAATGTATTATACTATTTAATTGTTCTTTTATTTTATCATTTGATATTTTTATGTCTCTTCTTATTTCTTTGAGTAAACTACTTGCGTCATCTGAAATATCTTGTTCAGATATTATACATCTATTTATTTCATTTTCTAATGAATTTATAGTTTGTATTAAAGAAAAATAAGTTTCCAATAGTTCATAAAATTCCTCCTTGTTTTCATTTTTAGAATAATTTTTAACCTGTCTACATATTCGTAATACTCCTCCTACATGTAAAAGTTCTTCTATACTTAGACACCCACCAATGTAAGCTCTTTTTATTGAATCTCTTATATCTTTTAAACTGCTAATTGGTATTCTACCTTTTCTTAAAAACATACTTGTTGCTTCTGTAGTTTCTTTTTGCCATTTCTCTATTTCTAAAATATCATTTATTGGAGTTAACTCCTCTATTTTTTCTTTAGCTATAGTAGAAACAGCATAATTCATAAGTATAGACTTTATTTTGTTATACTCTAATGTGTTTAATGCTTTTAAATTCATAACTTTTCAAATCCTTTTTTATTAGTATTATATAATTATATCAAAAATTATTTGCTTTGTCTGTATTTTTTTAAAAGATTATAACAATAATACTATTTTACATATTGAAATTGTGGTAGTGTTAATAATTAAGAAAGAGTTTATTGAAATATTCTAAAAATTCATCAGATTATTTTATTTTATTTACAATCTTCACTTACCCTTGTAATTTTCAAGCTCTAAGAGTATCCATTCGTTTTACACTATTTTTTTAATATAAATTTAAATTATTTTTTTAAAGCTGTGAATTTATTGTAAAATCAATAAAAATAATATTAATAAAATAATTTTAAGAGGCAAAATCTCTTTACACTTTTGCAAAAGTGTAAAGAGATTTTGAATGTAATTTTAATTTATAAAAACCTATTTTTTAGTAACCACTTTTTAAAGTTTTATAGTGATATTTTACCATATAATTTTTTAAGGTTTCAGTATTTAAATTTTCAAGAATCAAAATAATTATTTTTTTTACCTCGCTAAATATAATTTAAAGAAATGAAATTTTTATTGACATATATAGATTACATATATATAATGTACATATATAGATAATCTATATATGAAAGGAGATAAATATGGCTATTGATAGTAGTATTACAATGCTTATATTAAAGTTATTAGAAGAAAAAGATATGTATGGATATAAAATAATTGAAGAATTAGAGAAGAAATCAAATAATATTTTTTCTTTGAAAGCTGGTACTTTATATCCAATATTACATTCTTTAGAACAAAAAGGTATACTTACTGTTTATGACGAAACTGCTGAGAATGGAAAACAAAGAAAATATTATAGTATTACTAAAAAAGGACAAAAATTGTTAGAAACTAAAAAAGATGAATGGAAAAGTTATAGTTCTGCTATTAATAACATTTTAGGAGGTGTTAATTATTGCATATAGATAATTATATTAACACTGTATGTGAACAAATACGTTGTAAACGTGTTCATAAGGATATAGAAGAAGAGCTTAAAAATCATATTAATGACCAAAGAGATAATTTTATTTTACAAGGGTTGGATGAACAAACAGCAACATTAAAAGCGATAGAAGAAATGGGTGACCCTGTTAAAGTTGGTTTTGAGCTTGACTGTACTCACAGACCAAAACCAGAATGGTCCATAATAATTTTAACAGGAATTGTATTAATAATAGGTTTAATAGTTCATATTATTATGTTAAATATAAATCCTTATTATTCTAATTATACACCTTCTAGTCAAATAATATTTTGTATAATAGGAATAATTCTATCAATTATTATTTATTTTATGGACTATACTATACTTGGAAAGTACCCTAAATATATATATTTTGCATTTTTAGTTTTTAATATATTTCTTATAAATACAACAAGGACTACTAGTGGAGTTATTCGTATATCTAATATAGGAGTACTTTTTGTTCCTATATATGGAGGTATAATATATAGTTTACGTGGACGAAAATATGAAGGTATAATCTTAAGTGGTATATGCTTTTTATTGGTATTTTTTATTATGGCACGTACTAATGTTACATATCTTATACAAGTAACAATATGTTGCTTAATTATGTTAACAATTTCAATAATAAAAGGTTGGTTTAATTCAAAAAAATACAAAGCTTATTATTAGTTTATATACCAACTATATTAGCAATTTTAATTTTTATATATGGTTATGGTAATAGGTATAGATTAACATTAGATAGAATTAAAATATTTTTAAATCCTATAATTGATGTAACAAGTAATGGTTATATACTTTTTACAATTAGAAAATTTATTTCAAATGCAAAATTTATAGGAACTACACCATTACCTATAGATGGATATTTACCAGATTCACATACAGAATTTATGCTTACATATATAATTGCAAAGTTTGGTTTTCTTTTTGGTATAATAATAATTACAATTTTCTTATTTTTAATTACAAGAATGTTTATACTTTCATTAAGACAAACTAATTCACTTGGATTTATAATATCATTGAGTATTACACTTATTATATTAATCCAAGGACTATTTTATATTTCAGCTAATTTAGGTATTGGTTTTTTTGGAGCTACTGCATTACCTTTTATATCTTATGGTAAGACTATCATTAGTAATATGTGTTTAATGGGACTTATATTATCAGTATTTCGCAATACTAAGTTAGTAAAAGAAAAACCATTAAAAAAAGAGAATTTTAAACCATTTATAGAATATCAAGATGGAAAAATAATAATTAACTTAAAATAAACCCACCTCTTAAAGAGGTGGGTTTATTTATAATGAAATTAATTTTTTATCTAACATTGTTTGTAATGCAATTATACTTCCTATTTTAGCATGATGCCAAGATAAACCACCTTGTAGGAAAACTGTATATGGAGGTTTTATTGGTGCATCAGCACTTAATTCTATAGATGAGCCTTGAACAAATGCACCTGCTGCCATAATAACAGGGCAGTCATATCCCGGCATATCCCAAGGTTCAGGAGATACAAAACTATCAACAGGGGCTGCTTTTTGAATTCCTTTACAAAAAGCTATTACATTTTCAGCACTTTTCATTTGTATAGCTTGAACTATATCTGAACGATTCTCATGGGAATTAGGCATTACATCAAAACCAAGAGTTTCAAATATTTTTGACGCAAAGACTGCACCTTTTAAACTACCTGATACTACTTGTGGTGCAAAGAATAATCCTTGTATGATTGAAGCTGTTATTCCTAATGTAGCACCAACTTCTTTACCAAGTCCTGGAGCTGTTAGGCGATAAGCTGCATTTTCAACATATTCTTTTTTGCCTACAATATATCCACCAATAGGTGAAAGACCTCCACCTGGATTTTTTATTAATGAACCAACAACTAAATCTGCAAAATTACTAGGTTCTATAGTTTCAACAAATTCACCATAACAATTATCAACCATACATATTACATCAGGTTTAATTGATTTTATAAAAGTTATTAAATCTTTAATTTCATTTACAGAAAAAGATTTCCGTAATGAATATCCTTTAGAGCGTTGTATAGTTACAAGTTTTGTTTTTTCTGTTATAGAATTTTTAATTCCATCATAGTCAAATTTATCCCCTGGTAATAAATCAACTTGTTTATATACAATACCATATTCTTTTAATGAGCCCCTCTCTTTACGTATACCTATTACACCTTGTAAAGTATCATATGGTATACCAACAGGTGATAAAAGTTCATCACCATATCTTAAATTACCTGATAAAGCAATATTTAAAGCGTGTGTTCCTGATATAAGTTGCGGTCTTACTAATGCATCTTCTGTATTAAAAACAGTAGCATATATTTGTTCTAAAACATCTCTTCCTAAATCATTATACCCATAACCTGTAGTAGCAGCAAAATGTATATCACTTAATTTATTTTTTTGCATAGCACTTAAAACTTTTAATTGATTATATTCTGTTATATTGTCAATTTCTTTAAATTTATCATTTAAGGAATTCTCAATCTTTTCACAAAAATCCAATACATCTTTTTGAATGTTAAAATGCTTCTGCATATAGTTTAGTAATTCTGTTTTCATATTTAATACTATTGCTCAAAGTGAAGATTAACATTTTTACTAGGTATAATCGTAGAAACAGCATGTTTATATATCAGTTGTTGTTTACTATCTGAATCAACTAAAATTATAAAATTATCAAATCCTTTTATAGTTCCTTTAATTTGAAAACCACTAGTTAAATATATAACTACCTGTATTCTTTCTTTTCTAACAACATTTAAAAACATATCTTGTAAGTTAACAGCTTTATTCAAATAAAACATCTCCTTATAAATTAATATAGTATGTAACCATTTTTTATATTATAAGTCTATATTACTACTAGTTCAAGACTTTTTGTAATATTATCGATAATTTTTTCTAAATTTATTTTCTCAACATCAAACCATTCACCATCACATTGTCTTTTAAACCATGTAAATTGTCTTTTTGCAAAATGTCTTGTGCCTTGTTTTAACTTATAAATTGCATCATCAAGAGATATTTCATCTTTGATGTATGGAATAATTTCTTTATAACCTAATCCTTGCATAGAAATTAAGTTTTGGTTATAACCCATAGATAATAAATTTTCTACTTCTTTAATTAATCCATCATTTATCATTTTATCAACTCTTAAATTTATCTTATTATATAAAACTTCTCTTTCCATATTTAACAATATATATTTTACTGAATAAGGAGAGATTCTTTGTTTTTCAAGTTGATTATGAGTTGATATTGGTATTTTAGTCTGTTCATAATACTCTAATGCACGTACAACACGTTTAACATTATTATAGTGTATATTTTGTGCTGAAATAGGGTCTACTTGTTTTAATTTATTATGAATATATTCATTTCCCATTTCTTTAGCTTCCATATATAATTTATCCCTAAATATATTATCAATTTCAGTTTCGCAAAAGTTATTGTCATTTACAACCGCTTGAATATAAAAACCTGTCCCACCTACTAAAATAGGTATTTTGTTTTTACTATATATTAGTTCAATATATTCTTTAGCTTTATTTTTGAATATAGATATATTAAACTCATCATCTGGATAAAATTCATCTATAAGATAATGTTTTATTCCTCCCATTTCTTCTATTGTTGGTTTTGCTGTGCCTATATTCATATATTTATATACTTGCATAGAATCAGCTGAAATTATTTCTCCATTTATTTTTTGTGCTATTTTTACTGATAAATCGGTTTTACCAGATGCTGTAGGTCCACCAATTACAATTAAAGGTTTATTCAATTTTATCACTCCCTTTTTTATTATACCACTTTTTTTTAATTTATTGTATAGTCAATAAAATTTTTCAGATATTAAAGTGTAGCATTTTTTATAAAAAAGTGGTATTCTATTATAATCTTTAGATTATAATAAATTAAAGAAAAGAGATGAAAATAATGAATAATCAAAAAGATGTTATGTTTAATACCAAAGATTTAATGAATTTAATAATTCCTATATTTATAGAATTATTGTTAGCTACAACAATAGGAATTGCAGATACTATAATGGTATCAAGTGTTGGGGAAGCAGTAGTTTCTTCGGTTGCTCTTGTGGATTCTTTAAATATGCTTTTAATTAGCATATTTGCAGCTGTTTCAACTGGAGCATCAGTTGTTATTGCACAATATATAGGTTCTAATGATAAAAATACAGCTAAACTTGTAGCATGTCAAGCATTACTTGCAAGTATTTTATTAGCAAGTATTATAATGATAATATGTTTAATAATGGGTAATAACATACTTATATTACTTTATGGAAAGAGCGAACAAGCAGTACTTGATAATTCATCTATTTATTTTACATTATCTCTTATTTCATATCCATTTCTTGCAATACATAGTACTTGTTCAGCTATTTTTCGTTCTACAAGAAATTCACGTATAACAATGTATATATCTCTCGTTATGAATATTATTAATGTTACTGGAAATGCTATTTTAATATTTGGGTTTAAATTAGGTATTGCTGGAGCTGGTATTGCTACACTTTTATCAAGAATTACAGGTTCACTCATAATGGTTATTTTACTTTTACAAGAGAAAAGAATAATAAATCTTAGAGGATTTTTTCCAATAAAATTTAAATTGGATATTTTAAAAAAAATACTTACTATTGGCATACCTGCTGGTACTGAGTCTGTAATATTTCAAGTTGGAAAAGTAATAACTCAAAACTACATAACAGGTTTTGGAACAGCACATATGGCAGCAAATGCTGTTGCTGGTAGTATATTTTCTTTAACTTGTATGCCGGGTAATGCTTTGCATTTAGCTATAATTACTATTGTTGGTCAATGTGTAGGTGCATCTAAATATAAAGAGGCAAAGAATTATATAATAAAAATTATTATTTATGGTGCTGTATTACTTAGTATAACAAATATAGTTACTTACTTATTTATAAATCAAATTTTAGTTTTATATTCTTTAAGTGAAAGCTCTATAATAATTGCTAAAAAATTAGTTTTTTATAATTGTTTTGCTCAATCTTTATTCTGGGCACCTGCTTTTATATTACCTAACGCACTTAGAGGTAGTTCCGATGTCAAATATACAATGATAGTTTCTATAAGTACTATGTGGGTTTTACGTGTTTTTTTTGGATACATTTTAGCTATTGTATTTAACTTGGGAGTTGTTGGTGTTTGGCTTGCTATGTTTACAGATTGGGTATTTAGAGCAGGTTTATTTATATGGAGATTGTTTAATAATAAGTGGATGAATAAAAAAATAGTTTAAAATAAAAGCCATCTAGTAATTAATACTAGATGGCTTTTATTTTAATTATTTATTTTATGGAGATGACGGGAATTGAACCCGTGTCCGAAAATCTGTCAATAAAAACTTCTCCCATTACAGTTAGTTTTTTAGAATTCCCTCTTTCTAACACCAGCTAACAGGTTTTAGAAATTGGTAGCTTCATAAATTTTCTTTAACCTCAAAGCTTTGGTTAAAGAGTTTCCTGCAAAGTCGACGCTAGATTCTCTAACAGCAGGTGATTAGAGGCTAACGAGCATTAGAGCTTACGCTGCTAATGCTAAATTATTATATTCTTTGTCGTTTAATTTTTAAACTCGGTTTTTTAACGCAGCAAACCGAACCTGCGAATGGCTATTTTTACTTCCAAAATCCCCGTCGAAACCTTTACATCCCCTTATCAGGAATAAAGATTTTTTACTTTAAATTCTTTTTCAGCTTCACGACGTTGGTCTTTTTTTGCTATATCATCACGTTTGTCATAGTTTTTCTTACCTTTAGCTAATCCGATATCAACCTTAACCATACTACCACTTAAATATACCCTTAAAGGAACTATTGTATACCCTTCTTTAGTTACAGCACCAAATAATTTATTTATTTCTTTTTTATGAAGTAATAATTTTTTAGTACGTAAAGGGTCTTTATTAAAAATATTTCCATGTTCATAAGGGCTAATATGCATATTGTAAATAAAAGCTTCTCCTTTATCTATTCTAATAAAACTTTCTTTAAGACTGCATTTACCTGAACGCAAAGATTTTACTTCTGTTCCAACTAAACATATTCCCGCTTGAAAAGTTTCATTTATAAAATATTCATGATAAGCTTTTTTATTTTGAGCTATAAGTTTTATAGATTTATCTTTTGTCATATCTTTCACCCCTATGTCGTACTCTAAGTGTAATAATCAATTTACTTTTAGAATTATAACATAAACATATTACAATTGCAATACTTTATTTGTGTAACATTTTGGTTAAATATAATAAAATAAAAATTTTTAAATAATGTGAGTAAATAAAATATAGGGGTATAGCAAAAGTGTATTTTGCTATACCCTTATTGAATTTCAACTTAACTATTTTTCCTTTTATATCTTATCCATACCCAAATACAGCAATAAATAATAGGTATAAAAATAAAGGAAATTTCCGTAAATCTCTTCATTAATAAATTTGGCCAATAAAACAAAAATGCAAATGGATTCAACAAATAATAAAGCCAATCTACATTTAAATCATAGGTTCCTTTTATTGTCCTTAATATCTCGTAAATATAAATTAATAATATTGCCAAAATAAGACCAATTGCAACTGAAAAAACGACTATAATTATATACAAAAAAAGTTTTTTTGGAATAGAGTTAATTATTTTAGCCTTTTTCCAATATTCAACACATGTTATATAAAATAGAGTAGACCCTATTCCAGTGCCAATAAAAAACATTAGAGGTCCAAATATATAACGTACAGTTGGGTTACCAAAAGAACTAAATAGTGTGGAAACAAACATCACACCAAAAATAAAAGAAGTAATTGAAAATGTAAATAATAATAAATATTTTAATATGCTTTTACGATTCATAGTAATTCCTTTCTAAATTTAGGCTTTAAAGCCTTTATATTTTAAAAGTTTTAGCTATATTATTTATATTAATTTATTAATTACATTTGTTATTGTTTTATTTTCTAATTCAATAAAGTTTATTTTTTCCATAATATCTTCAAGATAATGTGCATCAGAAGATTGGATAGGTATGTATTTTTCAAGATATTTATTTTCAAAAATCATATCTTTTGGTAAGACATGTTTGGAAAATTCTATAGCTTTTATATTTAAACTTCTAGGTATAACCCCTAAATTAGATATTATACTATAAGAATCTCTATCTATATGAGCAGGATAAGCTGTTCCTGAAAGTTCATAAGCTATTTTTACTACATCTTCTATAGATAATGATGTTGCTGTTAAAAGCATTCTCTCATTTTCTCCAATAACTTCATCATTACTATTATATATAAGTTGTTTTCCAAATATATCAGCTCTATTTTTTAAATTGGGAAGATTATTATAAACTATATCTTGCATTTTTAAAGCTTGATTAATTGATGGAAATAAACATATCATATGTACTTCTTCTAAAGTTTCAACTTCAATTCCTGGTATAACTATTAAATCTGTATTTTCTGCTACTTCCATAACAGCTTTAATATTTTCACAACTATTATGGTCAGTAATGGCAATAATGTCTAGTTCATTTAAAAAAGCCATATTTACTATATTATTTGGTGTCATATCATCATCACCACAAGGAGATAGTGCTGTATGAATATGAAAATCATAAAAATATTTCATAGTTAAAGTCCTATACTCATAAGTTGTTTAGCTAATTGATAACTGTTATATGAACTTGCAAATATAGTAATACCTTCTGAATTTGCTTTTTCAACAGTATCTGTTTCAACATAAACACCTTCACACACTATTATACAAGAGGCACCTATAAGAGTTGCTACTGCTATAATATTAACATGGCTTTGTACTGTAACCCATACACATTTTTGTTCAGCATTACCCATTACCCAACTAAGTAAATCACCTATGTATACGTTTTCTACTTCATTTTCAATACCACTTGCTCCTGCTACTATGAATAATTCCATCTCTTCCATAAGTTTTCTAACTGTCATTTTAATCAACTCCTATTCTCTTAATCATTTATAAATTGGTGTTTTTTTGTTGCATTTGTTTTACTTTTTCTCTTAACATAAATATACAGTCTTCTAAATTTGCATTTTTCCTAACAATATCTTCTGCTAATGCATGACAATTTGGTGCACCACATGAACCACAATCTATTTTAGGCAAAATACTATATATTTCTTCTAATTCTTGTAACATTCTTATCGCTTCACCCATGTTGCTATCAAGTAATAAAACCGGTTTTGACAATAATTTTTCTGTCCAATTAAAATCTATATCTATATTTTCTATATCTAATTCTTTTACATTTTGTTTTGAGTTACATTGAGAATTTTTAATTAATTTTTCTAATTTGTTTTTTGCTACAAAACCATTTTCAACTGTCAAAGGACCTCCTAGACATCCACCTGTGCAAGCTAATCCTTCTATAAAATCTACATCTTCTAGTCGTCCATTTTCAACTTCTTCAAGTACCTTTATAACATTTTCTATTCCATCTACAGCTATACTATTATCTATTCCTAAAGCATTTCCTTCTCCTCCCATACATGCCCAATTGATACCTTGTTTACTGCTTTGTTGCAATAATTCAGGAACAGTAATATTTTTTATAAGTGTTCTAAGTGGCATATATAAATCCTTTACTGATATTACACTATCAACAGCAGATTTTTTAACATCTATTGGAGTTCTTACATTGGTAGCTTTAGCTGCACAAGGACTAATAAAAAATACTCCAATATCTTCAATAGAAATACCTTTTTTAATAGAAATCTCTTTTGATAATCTGGCAGCTATTTCCATTGGTGATAATATTGGTAATATATTATCTATTAGTGATGGAAATTTCATTTGTATTAGTCTAACTATAACAGGGCAAGCAGATGATATAACGGGTTTTTCTATATTAGGATGTTCATTTAAATATTTTTGTGTCATTTGAGTAACTAATTCTGCCCCTTTTGCTACTTCAAAAACTTCATTAAATCCTAAATTTTTTAATGCTGTTAATATAATATTTGCATCTTTAATATCTTTAAATTGAGTGTATAGTGTTGGTGCTGGCAGGGCTATTGTATATGAATATTTCGACATAATATCTAAAGAGTCTGTTATTGCTTTTTTAGCTTTTTGTTTACATACAGCTATACAATTTCCACAATCTATACATCTTTCTCCCATAATAACAGCTTTACCTTCTCTTACTCTAATTGCTTCTGTAGGACATCTTTTTATACAGTCAGTACAACCTATACACTTTTCTTCTTGAAGTGTAACTGAGTGAAAATACTGCTCCAAACCATCACCTTCTTTATTAAATATAAATAGTAAGTTCCACTGTAGTCCCCTTACCTACTTCAGAACTAATCTTCATATTATCACTATATCGCTTTATATTTGGCAGTCCCATACCTGCACCAAATCCAAGTTCTCTTACTTTATCAGTTGCTGTTGAATATCCTTCTTGCATAGCTAAATCAATATCTGGTATACCCGGTCCTGTATCTTTTAAAACAATATAAACTTTATCTGGTTCTATATCTACATCTATAAAACCACCATTAGCGTGTATAACCATATTAATTTCTGCTTCATACATTGCTATAGAAACTTTTCTGATAACATCTGATTTTATCCCCAATTGTTTTAATACTTTTTTAACCTGACTTGACGCTTCTCCCGCTAAAGTAAATTCTTCTCCATCAACATTATAGTGTAGTTTCACTGTCTTCATCCTTACCTTTTAGTCCTTTAGAATACAATAGTCCACAAGAAGTAAATAAAGAATGCTTTGTTGACATAACTACCATACTCTTACCATCAGCTAATTTCAAAACGTCGTCAGTTGGGGTTTTTCCTCTTACAAATACTATAGTTTTAATATCCATCATTTCAGCAGTTCTTACAACTTGAGGGTTTATAAGTCCTGTAAGTAATACAACTTTATCTGTAACATATGCCAAAACATCACTCATAAGGTCACTACCACAGGCAGCAAAAACTTCTCTATATAGCTTATCATTACCAACTAAAACTTCTGCTTGTAATACTTCTTTTAATTCACTAAGTAACAATTTAATCTCTCCTTCTATAAACAAATTAAATTTCTAATTTTATTATAACAGATTTTGTTGAAGTTGTACATATTTTTATTAAAAATAACATAAA
>CAZWZB010000024.1:0-22766 GCA_964638835.1 uncultured Eubacteriales bacterium
AACACTTGCTATATAAGGTGTCAATTTTCAACTTAATACTATCATATATAATTTTATAATACAAAAAAATATAATAACTTGGCACAAATACAAATCAAAATAATATAATATATTGAGTGTAAAATATTATACTTACAAAAATAAATAAGAAAGGAGTAAAAATATGGCATTAATAAAAAAAGAACTACAAAGGAAAGGCATAATAAAATACAAAAAAGCATCTCAAAGTTTTAATGTAAACCAAGATGTAACAGATGAAGACTTGTTCGATGG
Organism: uncultured Eubacteriales bacterium; assembly: GCA_964638835.1. Classification (GTDB taxonomy): domain Bacteria; phylum Bacillota; class Clostridia; order Lachnospirales; family CAZQDT01; genus CAZWZB01. The sequence goes on from CAZWZB010000024.1 coordinate 274, forward strand.
ATTATTAGCAATTAATTCGTTACAAACAGAACCAGCAGTTCAAATAAAAAAAGTAGTAACAACAGAATTAATTAAGTTATAAGATTAATTAGTTTATAAAAGGAGGTGAAATAATGGCAATGACAACTAAAGAATATTACAGATTGGAATTTGTAACAGATACTTTAAAGACAGTGGGTGTTAATGTTAAATTTCCTGATAGAGATAAAACAGCAGAAGAAATAAAAGCAGTAATGGAAACATTAGCTGAAAAGAAAATTTTTGCTTCAACAGCTGGAATATGTGATACTCCAAAAGGTGCAACTATAATTCAAACAATAAAAGACACAATAGACATTGAATAATTTTTAAAACTTAAAAGTCAAATCATTAAATTAATGATTTGACTTTTTTTATATTAAGCATAAAATTATTGTTTTATATATTTCATATTTATAACTTCCACATATGATTTAACGGTCCGCTACCTTTACCTAAATCTAAATTTGAATTTAATGCACCTATTATATAAGACTTAGCATTTACCACACTTTGATGGATAGAATGCCCATGTGCAAGATTACAGGCGATAGCAGATGATAATGTACATCCAGTACCATGAGTATTTGGATTATCAATTCGTTCACCTTTAATCCAACTAATATTACCATTATTATAAAGCAAATCATCCGCACTATCTTGGAGATGTCCACCCTTAATAAGCACCGCACCATCTAACATATTAGAAATTAATTTTGCAGCCAATTCCATTTGGCTTGTATTTGAAATGTTTATCTTCGTCAATTCCTGTGCTTCGTGAATATTTGGTGTAATAATATCAGCTATGGGTATGAGTGTTCTTGTAACTTCCTCCACTGCTTCGGATGACAACAATCTATTTCCACTTGTTGAAACCATAACAGGGTCAACAACAATATTTTTTGCATTATATTCTTTAAGCTTTTCTACAATAATTTTAATAATGTCACTGTTTGAAACCATACCTATTTTTATGGCATCTGGATAAATATCAGTGAAAATCGCATCAAGTTGTTTTGCAACAAATTCTGGTTGAATATCTAAAACACCAAAAACACCCGTTGTATTTTGGACAGTAAGTGCTGTTATTACACTCATTCCGTAAACTCCATGTGCTGTTATTGTTTTTAAATCTGCTTGAATGCCAGCACCACCACTTGGGTCAGAACCGGCTATTGTCAATACTTTTTTCATAATATAACCTCTCTTAAATCATAAACATATTGGTCTGCAAATCGTTTTATATCATTTTGGTCACATTGAAAACTACGTTCATAAATTCCTATTGTATAAAATCCTGCTGATTTGGCTGCTTTTAGGGCGTGTATAGCATCTTCAAATACAATGCAGTTTTCTATAGGCTCACCTAAATATTGGCTAGCTTTAATAAAAATATCAGGATTTTGTTTATTGCTACCTACCTCGGTAGATGTAATAATAAACTTAAAATAATTTGCAATACCAAGCCGTTTTATTGCATACTCTACCAAATGCTTGTCTGTTGCTGTTGCAATACACATTTTATTACCATTGTTGGCTTGTAAAAATTCAAACACACCTTGTTTAAGTTCAACTTCAAATTTGTATTTGTATTCAATCATTTCGTTGATTTCATCACAAATTTGTATTGGTGTTTGCTTAATGTGAAATTTGGTAACGAAGTATTCTGCTGCTTCATACAAGCTTAGTACCTTTATCTGTTCATTCAAATTTAGGGGAATGTGTGTAATGCCCTTTGATATTAAATATTCGTACCCCACATTATCCCATACACTCATTGAATCAAGTAAAGTTCCGTCAAGGTCAAAAATAAATGCTTTTGTCATTACTTTACAGCTTCCTTATAAAAGCTGAAGTAGTTTTTGTGTTGCCATACTTACATTTTGGGCGGCAAAAATAGCTGATATAACCGCTACACCATCGATACCGCTTCCTTTAAGCTGTAAAATATTCTGTTCATTTATACCACCAATTGCCACAACAGGAACACTTACCGCACTACAGATTTTATGTAATGTTTCAAAACTCACTGCTTCAGCATCGTTTTTGGTGGAAGTTGAAAAGACTGCACCAACTCCAATATAATCAGCTCCATTTTTTTCTGCAAGAAGTGCTTGCTCTACAGTTTGAGCCGACACTCCAAGAATTTTATCATCACCTAGCAATTTGCGACAGTCAAATGCGTTCATATCCCCTTGACCAATATGAACACCATCAGCATTTACCGCTAGTGCAACTTCGATATTATCGTTTATGACAAATGGTATTTTGTATTTTTCAGTAATTTCTTTTATCTTTTTACCCTGGGTAACAAAACTATTAAAATCAAGTTCTTTTTCTCGCAGTTGTATAAATGTTGCTCCTGCTTTTATAATATCCTCTACTTGATTTTCAAGGGTGTTTTTACCAAGCCAACTTCGGTCAGTAACAACATATAACAACATATCCTTTTTATTTACTTTCAATTTTCGCACCTGCTTCCAATAAATCAATAGTCAATTTGCTCATAAAATCAATCAGCAACATTCTATATGTATTTGTACCTCCATCTATTTCACACAGTTTTTTATATGCAAGCTCACCGCAAAGACCTATAGCACAAACTGCCCCAACAGTTGCACCTAAAATATCATCCATATTTGCACCTATATAGCTACCAATTACAGCAGATAACATACAGCCTGTTCCTGTGACACGACCCATCATCTGATGTCCATTTTTTATAACATATGCTTTATTTTCATCAGCAACAATATCAATAGCACCTGTGATAACAATTACTGCTTCTGTTTTTTTAGCAAAGGACTTTGCAAAGGAAATTACACAATCAATATTTTCTTCTGTTACTTTATCTGCATCACAAACATCTACACCTTGTGTGTTTCCATTACCAGTAGCTAAAAATTTTATTTCAGAAATATTACCTCTAATTACAGAGAATTTCACTTCATCAATTAATGAAAACGCTGTTTTGTTTCTAAGCTCAGAGGCTCCAGCACCCACAGGGTCAAATAATATAGGATGTTTAAGTTCATTGGCTTTTTTGCCAGCTGCAAGCATTGATTTAATTGTGCGTTCGTTAAGGGTTCCCATATTAATAACAAGTGATGAGCATATAGTCGTAATATCACATACTTCGTTAATATCATCAGCCATAATAGGTGAGCCTCCACTTGCCAATATGATGTTAGCACAATCGTTCACTGTAACATAATTTGTGATTGAATGAACAAGAGGAGTTTTTAACTGCACATTTGATAAGATTTCTTTAAACATTTTTATTTATCACCTTTTTCATAATATTTGTTATTAAACTTATTAATACTTTAAATCCTTTATTTAGTTCATCATAAAATAAAGAAAACCAATTATTTTTCCAAGATTTAAACTTTGGGTAACCTAACTCTTGTTTAAAAAATCCATTATATGTTTCTTTAAGTCTAATGGCAGTATTTTTTAAACATGATGTCTAGTTAAGTTTTACCTCTAAGAAGTTCTTTATTATTATTAGTATAATCAATAATTGTCATTTAGAAACTTCCATAAATTAGAAAAGAGATATGCCAATAGTTACATATCTCACTGAAAATACAGAAGTTATAGTCCCTACGTTGGCATTACCCAAATCAGGTTATAAGGGTCGAAGCTCTATTACTTCCTCTCAGCCGGATTACCAGCTCCCCAAATTAAATTGTAATATTATTATAGCATAAACAAAATTTTTTTCAAGTAAATATATAGATAACCTTTGTTTTTTTGACAAATTTACATTACTAACCTTATGCTACTTTTTCCCTTATGTTTAGTATTTAAGACCAATCTAAAAATTTAGCTGTAAAAATTCAAATTGAACTATAGGAGACGTCGAGGACGCCATCCTCTACAATATCGGTTAATTTTTTTCTTCTATTGATTTTGATACATAACCAAAAAAAATACAAGTTAAACATATTCAAAGTTCATCAATTAATTTATATTTATCTTTATTATTACAATCACAATTAGAAGAAGTATAACGTTTAATAATTTCTAATTGGTTATTACCCATTATTTCAGCTAAATCAATAATATTAGCTCCCTCAACATTTAAAAACTCTCTAGCAAACAAATGTCTTATTGAACTAGGGCAAGCATATTTTTCGGAAATACCTGAATAATATGCAACTTCTTTCATTTGTCTTTGAATAGTTCTTGTTGATATAGGTAATTTCCAATCTTTAAAGCTATAAAATATATAAGTTCTTGATTTATATTTACGAACATATTTAGATAATAAAGCACTTAGTTCATTAGAAATATATACATTACGTGTTCTTTTTTTAGAAGTGACTTCAAAGCTTTTTAAATTATAATTATTAATATTTAAAAATTTTAATTCTGAAACTCTCATTCCTGTATAATATAGTGTCATCATTATATAATATAAAGTTTCAAATCCAAATCTTTTAGCATTTATAGCTAACAAATCAAATTCTTCTTTTGACATTAAATTTTCAACTTTTTTAGCTATTTCTAACTTTTTTGTTTTAAATTTGTTTAAATCAGGATAATACTCTTTAATTAACTTATTTATAGATACTACAAATAAATTGTAAGTATTATCTTTGTAAACTTTATTTAACATTTTTTTATAATGCTCTAAAACATTATTGTTAATTTCTTGATAACCATAAAATTCAATAAATCTATAGAAATGTGATAATTGAATTCTATATCTATTTGCTGTTATTTCTGATGTGGTAGAAAAGTATTCAAAAATAATTTCATTTATTTGTTCTTCTAATTCATCAATAAACAATTTAATCAACTCCTTTTTAAAAATATTTTTATTATATTTATATAATTATAAATTGAAATTAATGTTGTGTCGCACTTAATTTTAAGTGCGACACAACATTAATCGCAAAATGAAAAATATTAATTTTGTTTTAAATTAAGTTTGTGATATAATAATTAAGAGATGATATTAAAAGAAGGTGTTTCTATAATGGAAAATTTACAATTTACTCACCTCCATGTACATACTGAATATAGTCTTTTAGATGGTTCTGCAAAAATTAAAGAGCTTGTTAAAAGAGCTAAAGAATTCAATATGGATAGTATAGCTATAACTGATCATGGAGCTATGTATGGAGTTATAGAATTTTATAAACAAGCAAAAGAACAAGGTATTAAACCAATATTAGGTTGTGAAGTATATGTTGCTAATGGTTCAAGATTTAGTAAAGAAAATATTCCAATACCTTATTATCATTTAGTATTACTTGCTAAAGATAATAATGGATATCAAAATCTTATAAAACTTGTTTCTGCTGGTTTTTTAGAAGGGTTTTATTACAAACCAAGAATAGATATTGAATTACTTCAAAAATATCATGATGGATTAATTGCACTTAGTGCTTGTTTAGGTGGACCAATTGCAAAAAATATTACTCATGTTTCATATGAAAAAGCAAAAGAGATGGCTTTAATGTATGAAGAAATTTTTGGACATGAGAATTTTTATTTAGAACTACAAGACCATGGTGTAAAAGAACAAAAAACTGTAAATGAAGCTTTAATACGTATGAGTTATGAAACTAATATACCTTTAGTTGTTACAAATGATTCGCATTATACTTATAAAAGTGATAGTAAAGCCCATGATATTTTATTATGTATACAAACAGGTAAAACAGTAAATAACGAAAATCGAATGAAATATTTTGGAGAAGAATTTTATTTCAAATCTCAAGAAGAGATGGAACAGCTATTCCCTTATGCTAAAGAAGCATTATTAAATACAAATAAAATTGCAGAAAGATGTAATGTAGATATTAAGTTTCATGAACTGAAACTACCTAAATATGATGTGCCATTTGGATATACCTCAAATGAATATTTAAGAAAGCTTTGTTATGAAGGTTTTCAAAAAAGATATAATAATTATGAGCAAGTTGCATTAAAACAACGTTTAGAATATGAACTTAATGTTATTGAAACAATGGGCTATGTAGATTATTTTTTAATTGTATGGGATTTTATTAAATTTGCAAAAGATAATAAAATAATGGTAGGTCCGGGTAGGGGTTCTGCTGCTGGTAGTATAGTTTCTTATTGTTTAAATATAACTAATATAGACCCAATAAAATATGATTTGCTTTTTGAAAGGTTTTTAAACCCTGAAAGAGTTAGTATGCCTGATATTGATATAGATTTTTGTTTTGAAAGACGTGAAGAAGTAATAAATTATGTTGTTGAAAAATATGGTGCTGATAAAGTATCACAGATTGTAACATTTGGTACAATGGGTGCAAAAGCTGCTATAAGAGATGTTGGGCGTGCATTAGATATGCCATATGCTGATGTAGATAAAGTTGCTAAAATGATACCAACTGAAATAGGTATGACAATAGAAAAAGCATTAGATATGAATAAAGAGCTTATGGATTTATATACTAAAGATAAAGATGTTAAATATTTAATTGATATGTCATTAAGATTAGAAGGCTTACCAAGACATGCATCAACTCATGCAGCAGGAGTTTTAATTTGTAATGAACCAGTTGTAGAATATGTTCCTTTAAGTTTCAGTGAAGGCTTACCAACAACACAATTTACAATGACTCTTTTAGAAGAATTAGGCTTACTTAAAATGGACTTTTTAGGGCTTAGAACTTTAACTGTAATAAGAAATACTATAAACGAGATTAAACGAATTAAAAATATAGATATTGATATTGATAATATAAATTTTTCAGATGAAGCAGTATATACTATGCTTTCACAAGGTAGAAGCGAAGGTGTTTTTCAATTAGAAAGTGCTGGTATGAAACAATTTATGAAAGATTTGCAACCTAACAACTTAGAAGATATAATTGCTGGAATATCTTTATATAGACCGGGACCAATGGATTTTATACCCAAGTATGTAAAAGGTAAAAATAATTCTAAGAATATTATTTATACACATGAATTATTAGAACCAATACTTAATACTACCTATGGTTGTATTGTTTATCAAGAACAAGTTATGCAGATAGTTAGAAATTTAGGTGGTTATAGTTTAGGTAGAAGTGATTTAGTACGTCGTGCAATGTCAAAGAAAAAAGTTGACGTTATGGCAAAAGAACGACAAATATTTATATATGGTGATGGTAAAGAAGTTGAAGGTTGTATTAAAAGAGGAATACCACAAAATGTAGCTGAAAAAATATTTGATGAAATGACTGACTTTGCAAAATATGCTTTTAATAAATCACATGCAGCAGCTTATGCTGTAATTTCTTATCAAACAGCATGGTTAAAAACTTATTATCCAGTAGAATTTATGTGTGCTTTAATGACATCTGTAATAGATTTTCCTGATAAAGTAGTTCAATATATAGAAGAATGTAAAAAAATGAATATAGAAATATTGCCACCAGATATAAACGAAGGATTTGCTTACTTTTCTGTTTCAAATGGTAAAATAAGATATGCTTTATCTGCTGTAAAAGCAGTAGGAAAAGTAGCTATTGATACTATGGTAGAAGAACGTGAGAAAAACGGAACTTTTGTAAGTATGACCGACTTTTGTAAACGTGTTACATCAAAAGATTTAAATAAAAAAGGAATAGAACATTTAATAAAATCAGGTGCATTTGACTCTTTAGGTGGAAATCGTAATCAATATATATTAAGTTACAAAAAAATAAGTGATGGAACTGAACAATCAAAACGAAAAAATGTAGAAGGACAAATAAATTTATTTGATTTAAACCCAACTTCTGATGAAGATTTTGGTTCTCTTAAAGATGATTTACCTAATGTACCTGAATATGAACTAAAAGAAAAATTACATATGGAAAAACAAGTACTTGGAGTATATTTAAGTGGGCATCCTCTTTCTGAATATCAAGAAGAACTTTCTAAATATATAACAATAACAAGTAAAGATTTTTTTATAAATGAAGATGAAATTAAAACTATAAATTTAATAGATGGTCAAATAGCTAAAATAGGTGGAATTTTAATTGATAAAACTATAAAGTATACACGTTCAAATTCAACTATGGCTTTTTTAAAAATTGAAGATTTATATGGAAGTATAGAAATTATTGTATTTCCTAAAGAATATGAAAAATATAATTCCATATTAGAAAATGAAAGTATTTTATATATAAAAGGAAGAATAAGTATACAAGATGAATCAGATTTTAAAATTATAGCACAAGAAATTATGTTATATGATGATTTAATTAAAAATTCTAAATTTGCTAAATCTCAATTATGGCTTAAAGTTACTCAAGATAAACCTGATAATATCCTTACATCTATATTACAAATATTATCAAAGTATAAAGGGAATACTCAAGTTTTTGTGTATACTGAAAAGGATAAAAATAAAATTAAAGCTTCAAAAGAATTTTTTGTAACTATTTCAGACGACCTTATAGAAGAACTTGAAAACTTATTAGGAAAAGATTGTATAGTTATTAAAAACAAAAACAACTAAAGGTTTTCATATTTTAATAATTACTAAGGGAGAATAATTTAATGGATTTTGATAAAATGGCTTTAGAATGGGACACAGAATATAGAATTAACAGAGCTAAAATATTAACCCAATCAATAGTTACTGAAATATGCTGTTCAGATTATAAACATGTATTGGACTTTGGTTGCGGTACAGGTTTGCTTGCTTGTCAACTTGCGAATAAATTTGAAACAATTTTATGTGTAGATACATCTGAAATAATGATAGAAACTTTAAATAAAAAAATAAAATCTATGAATCTTACAAATATTTCAACTGCTTGTATAGACTTATTATTAAATGAAGATTTAGGTCAAAAATTTGATTTGATTTATACTTCTATGGCACTTCATCATGTTACCAATATAGATAAAATTATTAATATATTCAATTCACTTTTATTTGCTAAAGGTATGCTTGCTCTTATAGACTTAGATGAAGATGATGGTAGTTTTCATAAAAATGAAATTAATTTTGATGGACATAATGGATTTAATCGTAACAAATTAAAAAGTATATTAGAACAACATGGATTTGCTAATATTTCATATAAAACTATATTTATTGATAAAAAAAATATTGATAATAAAATGATTGATTATTCATTATTTTTATGTTTAGCTCGAAAATCATAGTTTGAGAATTTTTAGGGACACCAAGATGGTGTCCCTAACTTTTACTTAATATTCTAATAAATTAATTATAAAATATTATGGAGCATAATAAAATTCAACTTTTACTCCATTATAATTAGAATATTTTTCTGATAATAATCTTAGTTCACTATAGTATTTTTGATAACAATATTTTGAACTTGAAAGACTACACAAAATATATATATATGTATGTATATAATCATTATGCTTATCATTTTCACTACAACATTTTATAGTAAAGTTTATCATTTCTTCAAACATTTCAAGTGTAAGTACATCTTCATATGGTTCAAAACAAAAGAAATTTTCATCTTGCCTAAGTATTTTGTATTGAAATTTACTAGAAGGACCATGTATTTCTTTTCTAATTCTATATGGTTCGTCTTCATAATAATAATAATGTATTTCATAATCACAAGTTTGAAATTCGCAAAATACTTTTTCAATATTAATTCGTCCCATTTCATCATATTCATATGTAGAATAATTTAAAAATTTACTATCAGAATCAGTTAAATTAGTATATACTAATTTATCATTTTCATAAGTATATTCTCTAATTAAAGGATAATTTCCTTCCATAAAATAGAATTCAATATTACCATACTCTAATCGTTTTACTAATTTGTTATTATTGTTATAAAAATTATCTATCTTTATAATATTGTATTGCTCATCTTGTCCGTTACTTGTGGTAGTAATTTGTATGCAATTAAGATTTTCATATTCATCATAAGTATAAGAAATTTTATAATCCTCATAACCTAAATTTCCTTGATTATAGTACCTATAAATTATGTTATTAAAAACATCATATCTAAATTGTTCTTCTTCTGAATAGTATTCAATAATTTTATCTTCTCTTTCGTATAGAGTAGTTCCAACCCATTTAGACATTTTTTTAATTTCTTTAATATTTTCATTATCATAATTTATATCATAAAAACGCAATAATTGAGAATTTCTAGATAATAGATTAGCATCATTTTTATCATAAGTAGCAGAGAATTCTAAATATTTAGATAGTATATTACCATATTTATCATAAGTATAAATGTAATCAAAATCTTTTTGTAATTCAAATAGCAAACTCATAAAATACCTCTTATAGTTTTTTTAAAAATACTTAATAGCAAAATTTATTATATTTGGAATTAATTTTTTATAGATCATGTTCAATTTCAACTTTTACTCCATTATAATTAGAATATTTTTTTGATAATAAATTTATTTCGTGTGAATATTTTTCATAACAATACCTTGACACTGAAGTACCACATACAATATATCCAATTGTATACTTTCTAGATCTATCATCTCCTTCATAACATTTTATAGTAGAATTTATCATTTCTTCAAACATTTCAGGTGTAACTACATCTTCATATGGTTCAAAATAAAAAAAATTTACACCCTGCCTAAATAATTTATATTGAAATTTACTAGAAGGACCATGTATTTCTTTTCTAATCCTATAAGGTTCGTCTTCATAATAATAATAATGTATTTCATAATCACAAGTTTGAAATTCGCAAAATACTTTTTCAATATTAATTCGTCCCATTTCATCATATTCATATGTAGAATAATTTAAAAATTTACTATCAGAATCAGTTAAATTAGTATATACTAATTTATCATTTTCATAAGTATATTCTCTAATTAAAGGATAATTTCCTTCCATAAAATAGAATTCAATATTACCATACTCTAATCGTTTTACTAATTTGTTATTATTGTTATAAAAATTATCTATCTTTATAATATTGTATTGCTCATCTTGTCCGTTACTTGTGGTAGTAATTTGTATGCAATTAAGATTTTCATATTCATCATAAGTATAAGAAATTTTATAATCCTCATAACCTAAATTTCCTTGATTATAGTACCTATAAATTATGTTATTAAAAACATCATATCTAAATTGTTCTTCTTCTGAATAGTATTCAATAATTTTATCTTCTCTTTCGTATAGAGTAGTTCCAACCCATTTAGACATTTTTTTAATTTCTTTAATATTTTCATTATCATAATTTATATCATAAAAACGCAATAATTGAGAATTTCTAGATAATAGATTAGCATCATTTTTATCATAAGTAGCAGAGAATTCTAAATATTTAGATAGTATATTACCATATTTATCATATGTATAAATGTAATCAAAATCTTTTTGTAATTCAAATAGCAAACTCATAAAACACCTCCTATAGTTATACTTTATACAAAGTATTTTACTTTGTATGCTTACATAAATCTAATATTGTTACATAGTGAATAATATCAAATATTTCTGGAACTGTATTTAGATAAGCGAGATGTTCCATTTCAAATTTAGCTATTTCTTCATCAGATAATGACGATGCTCCTATACCACGACAAGCTTTTATACGCCCATGCCAGCTTTCACGAGTAAATGTAACATTTAAATCATATGTAATTGCATTCTTAACTTTATATAATTCTTTTGACCATTCTGGAGTTTCAAGTGTATATCTTTTCATTTTAGCACCAGTCCAATTAGGATTGTATTTTAGAACTAAATTTTCACTATCTTTAGCGATTTCACTTTCATCAGGAAGCCAAGACATAAACAATATACAAAAGTGACCATTATCTTTTAGTAAATTATAAATTTTAGGTAAAATAATAGATTTATCAAAATACATAAAGCATTGGCAAGCTGTAATTACATCAAAAGATTTGTCAGGAAAATTTATATCTTCAGCAGATGAAACTATATAATCTATTTTCATGCCTGATTCATCAGATAATCTTTTTGCTTCAGCAATTTGATTTTCTGATATATCAACTCCTATAAAATCTGCTCCATATTTATACATATTACGTACTAAAACTCCTGTTCCAGTTCCTAAATCTAAAACATTTTGTCCCTTAACACATAACCCAAGTTCAATAATTTTTTGATAGAATAATTCTGGATAAATATCTCTAAATTTTGCATAATCTTTTGAAGTTTTTCCCCAATCAAATGCTTTACCATTATCAATATTTTTGTTAATAATCATTATAAATCAGCTCCTATTTATAAATAATTTTATTATGCTATATTTATACAATACGAAAGTCTATATTATCTTCTAATATTTTATAGCCTACTTTCTTATACACATTATTTGAAATAGGATTCATTGCATCTACAAACAAAGTACAAAATTCATTATCTTTTTCTAAATAAATCTTACTTATATAATAAATAACAGCTATACCATAGCCATTTCCTCTTTCATTTTCATCAGTATACACTAAACTAATACATACACCATTTATTAATTGTCTTCCCATCTTTGATATTGAAACAATTTTATGATTAATATTTTCAAATACATACATACAACCTTCTTCAATATCACTTTTGGATTTTTCAACTACATCAGAAGATACATCTTCATTAACTGCTTCTTTATAAAATTTTATTCTAAAATCAACAATTATATCTAAATCTTCTAAAGTAGCTTTACGGAAAAATCCATCAACTACATTTATAGTATTAAGCTCTTTAAGCTCCATTATATCCATACAAAAACGACATTTAAAATTTTTATTAGTAAGTTTACTATAATTATTTATAAATTCATCACAAACATATTTACTTGCGTTTATACCATTAATACTAATATTATTTTCAACTAAATAACTAGCTAATGTAGAAACTGCTTGATTTATATAATTACTATTATGTAAATATATAAGTAAATTGTATGGTTCTACTTTACAGAATATAATACAAATATCATTATTATTAATTACTCTACCAAATAATAAATCTTTATTTGTTGTTTCATTTTGGTTAACAAAAGCATTATGCAATATAAGCTGATTTATAGCTTCTTTTTCTAAAAGTATATCTTTATTTTCATCTAAAAACTCTTTAACTGTTTTATATTTTATTAATTCCATAAAACCATACCTTTCTATTTTTAATTTATAAACATTTATCTGCTGCTTCTAATTGTGAAAAAATCCAAGAACTAAAATAATTTTTTATTCTACTTACAAATTCAAATCTTTTATCTTCTAACTGCAAATCAAAATATATTTGAAAGTATTCTGTTAAATAATAAAAAAATGAGTAATAACAATAAAAACAAAATCTATCTATATTTAAAGTATTAAAATTATTTTTTTGTAAAAGTGTATTTATTATATCAATTTGTTTTGTATTCCACATAAAGAACCATGCATCACGTTCAATTGAAGCAAGTTTCGGATAATCCCAATCTATAATAGTAAAATTATCACCATTTAAAATACAATTGCCTCCAGCATCACCATGTGTAATATAAAAATTACTTAAATCCGCTTTACATCTTTCTGAGAAAATATTTAACCTTTTTTTATAATGTTCAATCAAACTTTCTTTACTATTAAGTAAATTTAAAATTTCTTTAGATGATTTTGTATTAATACATGTAAGTTCGTTAACTAATCTAATATAGTTATCTATGTTTGTATTAAAATTTTCTTTTTCAATAGTTAAATTATCTATTTTTAATTTGTAAATGGGAATTAATTTTTCAAATAATTTTCCTAGTGGATAATCTTCAGTATTTTCACCCTCAACATATTCAAACATACCAACAACACCAGAATTAAATTTAGAATAAAGTTCATTATCTTTAGTTTTGACAATTTTTATTATATAATCAATTCCATTTTGGTTTATATATTCGATTATAGGAAAACTTCTTTTATAAATTTCTTTATGAGAGTTCCAATAATCAATTTTTATAAATAAATCCCTTGGAGAGGATTTAACTCTCCAAGTTTCACCAAAAAAGCCTCTTTTAGCAGAAGTAATATCTTTTACTTTTATATTATAAGTTTCACTAATAAATCTTATTAAATCTTCCTTATAAGATAACATATTTATATAGTTTCCTTTTTAGTCAAGTGATTTAATTGTTCTTCAACTTGTTTAAGCATAGTAGTATATTTATCTTGTTTTGCTTTTTCTTCTTTAATTACATTTTCAGGAGCTTTGTCAACAAAACCTTTATTACTTAACTTTTTATTTACTCTTTCTACTTCACTTATAAGTTTTTCACGTTCTTTATTAAGTCTTTGAATTTCTTTTTCTAAATCAACAAGTTCAGTAAATGGCATATATATAGTTGCATTTTGAATAACTACAGGTATTGCATCACTATCTATATTTGTTTTGTCTTGTTGTATAGTAATATCACTTGCATATGCTAATGTTTGGAAGAAAGTTTTACTTTTATTAAATGTTTCTATAACATTTTCATTAGTTGATACTATGAATACACTTACTTTTTTTGATGGTGGAACATTCATTTCTGCACGAATATTTCTTATATTTTTTACTGCTTGTTTTATAAGTTCGATTTCTTTTTCGTCACTCTCAAAATTTAATTCTTCTTTGTAAGTAGGCCAACTAGATAACATTATTGTTTCTTCTTTATCTTGAATATGCATGAATATTTCTTCAGTTATAAAAGGCATAAAAGGATGTAAAAGCTTTAACGCTTGTATTAATACTGTTTTTAATGTATATAAAGCTGCATTTCTAGTTTTATCTTCTTGATTGTATAATCTTGGTTTAACCATTTCAATATACCAGTCACAATATTCATCCCAACAAAAATCTTGGATTTTTTGTGCTGCAACACCTAAATCATAATTTTCCATATTTTCAGTTATTTCTTTTGCCAATCTATTAACTTTTGAAATTATCCATTTATCAGCAGAAGTTAATTCTGATAAATCAACTTCTATATTTGTAGTTTCTGAAAAATTCATAAGTACAAAACGGGAAGCATTCCAAAGCTTATTTCCAAAGTTACGACTTGCTTCTATTTTTTCAACATTAAATCTCATATCATTACCAATTGAACTACCACTTACCAACATAAGTCTTAAAGGGTCTGCTCCATATTGTTCAATAGCTTCAAGTGGGTCAATTCCATTTCCTAATGACTTACTCATTTTTCGACCTTGTGAATCTCTCACAATACCATTTATTAATACATCTTTAAAAGGTATTTCTCCCATATGCTCTATTCCTGAAAATACCATACGTACTACCCAAAAGAATATAATATCCTGTGCTGTTACAAGTACATTTGTTGGATAGAAATGTTTTAATTCTTCTGTATTATCAGGCCAACCTAAAGTTGAAAAAGGCCATAATGCT
Organism: uncultured Eubacteriales bacterium; assembly: GCA_964638835.1. Classification (GTDB taxonomy): domain Bacteria; phylum Bacillota; class Clostridia; order Lachnospirales; family CAZQDT01; genus CAZWZB01. Next base: position 15,623 of record CAZWZB010000024.1, read on the forward strand.
GAACTAAACCATGTATCTAATGTATCTTCATCTTGTTTTAAATTTGTAGAGCCACATTTTGAACATTTAGAAGGAGTAGTTTGAGATACTTCAATATGACCACACTCACAATAATAAGCAGGTATTCTATGTCCCCACCAAAGTTGTCTCGATATACACCAATCATGTATGTTTTCAAGCCAATTTGAATATATTTTTCCAAAATGTTCAGGGAAAAAGTTAACTTTTTTATTGTAATAAGCATCTAAAGCAGGTTTAGCCATATCTTCCATTTTAACAAACCATTGAAGTTTAACCATTGGTTCTATAGTTTCATTACAACGTTCATGAATGCCAACAGCATGTTTATGGTCTTCTATTTTTACAAGTAAATCTGAATCTTTTAAATCAGAAATTAATGCCTTACGTGCTTCATATCTATTCATGTTAGCATATTTATCAGCTTTTTCGTTCATTGTTCCATCATCATTCATTACATTTACGATAGGCAAATTATGACGTTTACCAACTTCAAAATCGTTAGGGTCATGAGCTGGAGTTATTTTAACAATACCTGTTCCAAATTCCATATCAACATACTCATCAGCTATTATAGGTATTTCTTTATTAAGGATTGGAAGTATAACCGTTTTACCTATATATTTTTTATAACGTTCATCATTAGGATTAACAGCAACAGCAGTATCCCCTAATAATGTTTCAGGTCTTGTTGTAGCTACTTGTAAAAATTCATCTGAATCCTTTATAAAATATTTTATATGCCAAAAGTGTCCTTCTCTTTCTTCATGGTCAACTTCTGCATCAGATATTGTTGTCTTGCAATTAGGACACCAATTTATTATTTTTTCACTTCTATATATATATCCTTTTTGATAAAGTTTCTCAAATACATACAAAACAGCTTTTGAAAGTCCTTCATCCATTGTAAAACGTTCTCTATCCCAATCACAAGAACTACCTAATTTTTTTAATTGTTCAACTATTCTACCACCATATTGTTTTTTCCAATCCCATGCCCTTTTTAAAAATTCTTCTCTACCTATGTCTTCTTTTGTTAGTCCTTCCTCTGCCATTTTTTCTAATATTTTTACTTCGGTAGAAATACTCGCATGGTCTGTTCCCGGCATCCAAAGAGTATTGTAACCTTGCATTCTTTTTAATCTTATAAGAATATCTTGTAATGTATTATTTAACGCATGACCTATATGAAGTTGACCTGTAATGTTTGGAGGTGGAATAACTATTGTGTATGGTATTTTAGTTTTGTCAACCTCTGCATGAAAATAATTTTTGTCTAACCATTTTTGATATAGTCTGTCTTCTACTTTAGATGGGTCGTATACCTTTTCTAATTCTTTAATCATAAAAATTCCTCCTAAAATAATTAAAATAAAAAGTACTAATAAAAAAGTAAATTTTAAATCAATGTTGGTTCGCACTTAATTTTAAGTGCGAACCAGTTTTAAATTAAAATTAAATGTAACTTTAATTATTTAATTAACAGTTTTAAAAATAATAGTAACAAAAAAACTCCATCCAAATAAAAGGACGAAGTTTTTCGTGGTACCACCTTAATTCCTGCTAAATAACAGGCTCTCAAAACTATTAACGAAGTTACCCGTCTATACTTACACACTAATTAGCTTCAATATAGAAGTTCAAGAGCTACATTCTGCAACACATAACTGAAAAATCTTACAGTCGGTGGATTTTTCTCCCTGAAAAGTTGTAATTGCATACTCCTCTCTATCATTACCTTTACGCTTATGATATCTTTGTATTTTATAAAAACTTTTAGTTTTTGTCAAGGTTTTAATTTTAATAATGTTTTAAAGTATTATTAATAATGTTCAAATAAAAAATTAGATTTAAAGATTAAAGTTGTGTCGCACTCATTAATGAGTGCGACACAACTTTAACTACAAATTTTTAATAATTATTTAATTTTTAAATTCAATTTTATATTTAATAAATTTAAAGAATGTTCACAACTTATATCAAACATTTTTTTTTAACTTTTGGTATACTATTTTTGAAAGGGGAGTTACAGAATGTATGAATGGAATGAAGCTATTGAAAAAATACTTAATTGGATTGAAGATAATATTGCAGAAGCTAATCTTTTAGATATGTCAAAGCAAATAGGATATTCACCATATTATTGTTCTACTCAATTTCATAAAATTGTTGGGATGACTTTAAAAAGTTATATTGGAGGTCGACGACTTAGCAAAGCAGCAATAGAAATAAGAGATACTAATAAACGAATACTTGATATTGCAATAAAATATGGATATTCTTCTCAAGAAGCATTAACAAGAGCATTTGCTTCTGCATATAATTGCACACCTTGCGTATATCGTAAAAATCAACGTCCATTACCTTTATCCATAAAACAAACTGTACTCCTTCCAGATTATTATATAGGAAAGGGTGAATCTAGCATGAATAAAACAATTTTAATGGAAGCAAATTTTAGAATAGAATATATACCTGAACATAAATACATAGGTATATATAATAGTAAAGCAACTGATTATGGGAATATGTGGGCAAGTCATGATTGTGATTTAGTTACAGGTATAGTTGAAAGTATGAGTAATATAAGTCATCCCGTTGTAACTGCACATACTGCTGGTTGGACTTTAGAAAATGGTAAGAGAATTTATTTTTACGGCTTTGGTGTAGATATAAATTATAAAGGAGATATACCAAAAGGTTTTGAAATTAGAGAAATTCCTGCAAGTTATTATATAGTTTTTTATCATCCACCATTTGATTATCTAAAAGATAATTGCGAAGTTATGGGTAGAGTTGAAAACTTAGCTTGGAATTTCGACCCTTCAACAATTGGGTACAAATGGAATGAAGAAGCTTGTCAGGATTATCAAAGACATTATCCAGAAGGTCTTGGTTATCAAGTTTTAAGACCAATAATCAAATTATAAAAATAAAAAACTTCTCTTAATGAGAAGTTTTTTATTTTATTAGTAAAGTGTTACTTATAAGATTAAAATATTAATATAAGCACCATAATTCCACTAACTATATTTATAAAGCAATGTGTAATAATACCTATGTATATATTTTTATTTTTCCAAACTAAATAATTATATGGATACATACCAATAATTCGTGTGATATTTTCCCAAGGTGAAAAGAAATGATATAAAGAAAATAATACTGTAATTATAAGAGGCACAAATTTTCCAAACCTATCTATGCGAGGCATAAGATATCCTCTGAAAAACAATTCCTCTACTATAGGCGCTAAAATTCCATTTAATAAAAGTACCAATATAGCAGTTATTTTTAAAACTATATCTGAATAAAGATGTAGTTGATTTGGAAAGTCACTTAGTTTTAAATAATCAGGTACAAAGCTAAAAATTGTTTTAAACATTAATTGATGTTCAATGTTTTGTAACAACCCAAATATTATAACTGTCCAAATAATAGAAAATATTATGCTTATAATAAAACGTATCTTAGATATTTTTTGTGTATATATAAGTGCACTTTTTAAATTATATTTTCCATGTTCTTTTTTACTTGTATATAATATTATACCTAATTGGAAAGGTACTAAAATTAAAATAACTCCAAAAAGATTTGCTAAAAATGGTGGTAAAATATTTTTAAATGTAATTGAAAAAAATAAAAAGCATATTAACATTCCAAGTGAAGGAATAAATGTAAATAATAAAAGTTTTGGTATCGATAATTGTTTCATAAAAAATTCTCCTTATATTTAATTTAAATTATTTATTCCTAAAAAGTAAATTACAGTTAAATATAAATTATTCATTAATTTATTAATATCAAAATTTGGTGTTTCTGAAGTTATAGGATAACATTTAACTAAAGTAATATCCCTAAGAATTCCATCATAACAAACAATAATAAATTGAAATAATTCATTGATAGGTATTATTGGTTTAAAATAACCATTTTCAATATTTTTAATTATAAATTTAAATATGTTTTCAACAATATAATCCATGCTATTAGCAATATTTAATTTTTTTCTTATTTCTTCATAACGTTTAGGATTAATCTGATTTATTGTAACTATTTCATAATTAATTTTTCCGTAACTTGTTATACTCTGGGATATATGATTAGCAATATAATTAAACACCTTATTAATAATTATTTCTGGTGTAGTGTCTAACTTAAGAATATCTTCTATATCTTTATTAATGTTATATTTTTCATACCCTCTATTTAAAAGTGAAATCAAAACTTCATCAATATTTGAAAAATACTTATAAACGCCTCCTTGACTTAAACCAGATTCTGTTACTATATCTTTCATAGTTACAGTATATACCGGTTTTTTCATACATACTTGAAATGCTACATCTAATATTTGATTTACTTTATCAATAAAATATTGTTCTTTTACTTTTGGCATTATTTCATCTCCTATCAATATAAATGATATATGTGTCATTTTTTATTTATTATAACTCATCATTTTCTATTTGTCAATAATAAAAATGATATTACTGTCATTTTTTATTTTTAGTAATAAAATAAACAATAATCTTTTCATAATATATCAAAATAAATTAATATATTACAATGTTCTTATAAGCAAACATAAAAAATAAATAAAACTATTGATAATTTTATAATTTTAGTATACAATATAGTTGTTTTATAAATAAATTAATATTTTGAAAGTAGGTGTTGTAAATGGCTTACAAAATTAATGAAGATTGTATTAATTGTGGTGCTTGTGCTCCAGAGTGTCCTGTTTCATGCATTTTTGAAAGTAGCGATAAATATGAAATTAATGCTGAAGAATGTATCGAATGTGGTGCTTGTGCAGGTGTTTGCCCAGTAGGGGCTCCAGTTCAAGATTAATTATAAAAGAAGCTGTAAATAATTTTTTATTATAGACAGCTTCTTTTATTTATATTTAGTAAACTTAAAAATTGTTAAGGAGTTGTATATTTTCTGATATAATTTTTAAATTTATATTCTTTAATATAGTCAATAAACTTTTTAAAGTTTATTGACTATATTGTTAGCAATTATTTACATAAATTTTATTTTATATATGTAATTTATTGTTTATAATATATATATAATAAACTATATTAATTATATATAGAAACGCAAAGTTAAAAACTATTTATGCTAGTTTTCAACTTCACTGAGTATAAATACACAATTTTTTTGACATTATTTTAATATCATATTATACTATGTAAATATATGTTATATAGTCATCAAAATTTTTAAATGCTTAGTGATTATAAGTAAGATACATGAAGTTGAAAATATAAAAGAGGTGATTTTTACGAAAGTTATAGATTTAATAGTTCCTTGTTTTAATGAAGCTGATGTTTTAGAAACATTTTATAAAGAAACAGAAAAAATATTTAAAACTATAGATAATTATACTTTTAACTATTTATTTGTAGATGATGGTAGTCGTGATAATACACTTAATATTATTAAAAATTTAGCAACTAATAATAAATGTATTAAATATATATCATTTTCAAAAAATTTCGGTAAAGAAGCTGCTATGTATGCGGGTATGAAAAATTCAAATGGTGATTTAATAGTTATAATAGATGCTGATTTACAACATCCTCCATCTTTAATCCCAAATATGATTGAAGAAATAGAAAACGGATATGATTGTTGTGCTGCTAAACGTATTACTCGCACAGGAGAATCTTATGTACGTAGTTTTTTTTCAAAGTTATTTTATAAAATAAGTAATAAAATTACTAGTGTTAAAATAGAATATGGAGCTGTTGATTTTAGAATAATGACTAGACAAATGGTAGATGCTGTATTAAAACTTTCTGAAGTACAACGTTTCTCAAAAGGTATTTTTAGTTGGGTAGGATTTAATACTAAATGGATTTCTTATGAAAATATAGAGCGTCAACTTGGAAAAACTAAATGGAGTTTTTGGGGATTATTTTTATATGCACTAGATGGTATAACAGCATTTTCTATTTCCCCACTTAGAATGGTCTCTATTGTTGGGTTTTTAATGTCTTTAGTTGCATCTATATATATTATAGGAATATTAATAAAAACATTTGTATATGGTATAGATGTTCCCGGTTATGCATCTATTATGGTTATAATATTATTTATAGGAGGTATTATCGAATTTTCAATAGGCATACTAGGGGAATATATTTCCCGTATATATATGGAAGCAAAAAAAAGACCTATTTTTATATTAAAACAAACTAATATAGAAAATACGAAAGAGGATTAAAATGTTTAAATTAAATAAATTTTTAAATAGAGAAACCTATAGTTATTTAATATTTGGCGTACTTACTACACTTGTTAATTTAGGAACATATAAAATTTGTACATTTTATGGGTTAGATTATAAAACCTCAACAATTATAGCTTGGATTACAGCAGTTAGTTTTGCTTATATAACAAATAAATTTTTTGTATTTAAATCTAAAAGTTCTAGTATATATTCTCTTATTAAAGAAATATTTATTTTTGTTTTTAGTAGGTTACTTTCTGGTATATGTGATTTAGCTTTTATGATTGTAGCAGTTGATATATTTCATATGAATGATTTTATAGCTAAAATTATTACTAATGTTTTTGTTGTAGTTATAAATTATTTGCTAAGTAAATTGTTTGTATTTAAACAAATAAATAAAGAAACAGAAGATTTAAACTTAGGTTTAAAAAAGAAATATAAAAAACACTCTAAAAATATAGTTTTTTTATTTGCCTTTTTATTACCTGTCATTATTATGATTCTTATTTATATAGCTAGAGGTATATTTCCTTTTGGTGAAAATTGCTTTTTACGGACGGATATGTATCATCAATATGCTCCTTTTTTCGCTGAACTTTATTATAAGTTAAAAAATGGAGAAAGCTTATTATATTCTTGGAATATTGGTATGGGAGTTAATTTTGTAGCATTATCTGCATATTACCTTGCCAGCCCTTTTAATTTTTTAATATACTTTTTTCCTGAGAATTACATTATCGAATTTATGAGTATATTAATTATTTTAAGAATTGGTTTATCTAGTTTAACATTCAGTATATATTCAAGTGAACATTTTAATACTAAAGACATTAGAATAATAATATTTTCATTATTTTATTCATTATCTTCATATATGGC
>CAZWZB010000024.1:22866-26512 GCA_964638835.1 uncultured Eubacteriales bacterium
TTTTTTATTTTTTCATTACTTGCAGGTGGATTGGCAGCTTTTTTAATTTTGCCAGAATTTTTTGCAATAAAACAAACAACATCAGGAGATATTAATTTCCCTACTAATATATCAGTATATTTTAAATTATTTGATGTAGCAACTAGACATCTTATGAATGTAGAAACTTCCGTATTATCTGGTAATTATCCAAATGTATATTGTGGTGTAATAATAATTTTGTTATTTCCTTTATATATTATTAACAAGAAAATATCTACAAAAGAAAAAATATTTAAAGTACTTTTATTAGTTTTATTTATTATAAGTTTTAATATGAATTTTTTAAATTTTATATGGCATGGACTTCATTATCCAAATAGTTTACCATGCAGGCAATCCTTCATATATATTTTTTTAATTCTTACTATGTCAATGGAATCATTTAAAAAATCTAATTACTGTACTAACAAAGAAGTTTATTCTGTATTTTGGGGAGCAGTTATATTTATACTTATAACCGAACAATTTGTTGATTTTGATTTTAGTATTATATATTTGAGTTTGTTATTTTTAAGTTTATATATGTTAATTATGTTTTTATACCGTAACAAAATAGGTAGAAATTTTTTAATAACCATTTTATTTTTTTCTACAGCTATATTTGAAACATTTATTAATACAGAAGCTACTAGTGTTTCAACTACAAATAGACAAAATTATGTAAGTGATAATGAATATATAAAAAATTTAGCTACCAAACTAGAAAATGAAGATAATGATTTTTATAGAATTGAAAAATCTTACAGACGTACTAAAAACGATACTGCATGGCACAATATAAAAGGAGTGTCTTTATTTTCTTCTACAGCCAGTGAGCCACTTACAAAATTATTTGATAAATTTGGGCTTATGAATTCTACCAATGCATATTCATTTGAAGGAGCAACACCTTTAATTGCTTCTATATTTAATGTTAAATATCTTATAAATAGAGTGGAAGAAGTACAAAAAGATGATTCTAATGGAACATATATTTATTATAAACCTTTTGGATTTAGAGAAAATGAAACTGAAATAATTAATGAAAAACCAGCAGATAAAACATATATATACGAATATATAACAAATGAATATTTTCTACCTTTAGGATTTATGACAAATTTAAGTAGTAATATGTATACTCATTCAGATAATCCTTTTGCTGTACAAAACAGTTTTGTAAGAAATGCTGTAGATGTTGACAGTATTTTTAATATGATAAGTAATAATACTAATGGAAATACTGTAACAATAAATAGTGATAAAACTCAAAGAATATATATCTATATAAATACTGCAAATGTTGAAAAAATACATGTTACGTATGGTAATGGAGATAAAATTATAACTCATAACTTAGATAAAAAACGACAAATTGTAGATTTAGGTATATGTAAACAAAATGAAACTATAAAAGTAAGAAATGATGAAGATAAGCAGTTAAATATATCTTCATATAGCTTTGATGAAGAAACTTTTAAAGAAGCATATAAAAAGTTAAGTAGTAGTACTTTATCTGTAACTAGTTTTAGTGAAACAAATATAAAAGGAAATATAAATGCAAATGATTCAGGAGTTTTATTTACTTCCATACCATATGAAAAAGGTTGGACTGTAATAGTTAACTCAGAAGAAGTTGAAGCTATACCATTAGAAGATGCTTTTATAGGTGTAGATATTCCTTCAGCTGGTTTCTATGAAATAGAATTTAAGTATATGTCTGAAGGGTTAAAATTAGGTATTTATATTAGTTTGATTAGTGTAACAATTTTAATATTAATAGGATTAATTTTGTGGATTAAAAATAAAATCTGGGAAGTGTAACAAAATAACAATAAGCATTATACTTAACAGCCATTCAAAGAATTTGATTGGAGGCAGAAAACTACCACTTTAAAAGATAGTGGTTTTCTGCCTCCTTTATAGTAACTAATTATTTTTTATATTCCTATCAACTAAGCTGTTAATTAGATTGAGCTAGTAATGTTTTAATAACATTCATAAATATTGTTGCAACTTCTGCTCTAGTTGCTGTACTTTCTGGCATGTAAGTATTATCTCCCATACCTTCAATTAAACCATATTTTTTCATACTCTCAACTGCTGTTTTAGAGTTATTACTAACTTTGTTTATATCACTAAATGGCACTTCATTCACAACTTCAAGTGTAATATCTTTATAGTTAATATAATTCCAAAGTATAATTGCCATGTCTTCACGTGTTATTGCTTCATTTGGATTAAATTCATTTGTACTATCTATAATTTTATTATCTTTAGCCCATGCTATTGATTTACCATACCATTCATTAATATCTACATCACTAAATGGAGTTTGTTTATAGTTTGTTATATTTGCGTTATCTAACCTTGCTATTGCTGTTATAAACATAGCTCTTGTCATTATTGCATTTGGAGCAAATTTATTCTCTCCAATACCATAGAATAATTCATGAGATGATGTAAAGTCGACTGAATTTATAAACCAATCAGAAATATTTACATCTACAAAATTTATTGGATTATATTTTATAGTATATTTAGAGAAATAATTTGTTATAAAACACATCATTTTTGATTTTTCATCATAACTAGAAGCTTTTACTGCTTTAAATTCTTCCTTATTAATATAATATACAACCATACTACTAGACTTTTCATTTTTAGCAAGTGTATAAGGAATTTTTATTATAACTTTTCCATTACCAAAATCACTTATTGTTTTACTACCACTTATTACAGTAAAATCATAAATAGGATCTTCATCTACTATATTATTTAGTTCTTTTGAAAGAGTATTTTTATTAACCATATTGATATTAATTTTAATATCACCATCAGCAGTATTTAAAACATTTTCCATTGATTTTTTATCAAAGTTAAGAGTTGAAAATGGAGTTTGTATTTCAAGGTTATCTATATTTTTAGTTAGTTCTTCCATAGCTGATTTAGTTAATGTTGTTTTAACTGAAGTAAATTCTTTTGGAACATTCAAATCTAATATAATCATAGTGATTTCATCTAATTTATTTAATTCTTTAACTTTAGTTATTGCATCTTTAATAACTGTATCAGAAATATTTACATTAATTTTTGTATCTTCAATATCAACAAAAACCTCTACCAAAGTTTTAAAAGATTTATCTTTATCAAAAATTATAATATCAATAGTCACTTTTTGTGTTGTTTTTTCTGCAGTTGGTTCTACTTTTGATATTTCAATTGGAGTTGTGTTAACTGGAGGCACATAATCTTCATAAAAGATAGCAGATATTACATGATTATCTGTTATATTATTAAATGTATAAGTTCTAATAGCTCCTTGACTAACACCATCTACTATTACATTTTTAATACTATAATTACTATTTGGAGTTATAATAAATGTTTGACTGCCATTATCATCAACTTCAATATTACCATTTGGACTAATTTTACCACCTATTCCAGCACTTGCTGTTATAGTATGTTTTATTGGTGTATTAGAATTGTTTTGTATAATAACTGTTACAATATTGCTTGTAATAGTAGAAGTTTTAACCCCACCATCACCATTATTATTTATAGTACTTGTAATAACAACATAATAATAAAAGTTACCCTCAGTAGTAGTTAAAGGTGTGTA
>CAZWZB010000024.1:26612-43348 GCA_964638835.1 uncultured Eubacteriales bacterium
TTGTAATAACAACATAATAATAAAAGTTACCCTCAGTAGTAGTTAAAGGTGTGTAGCTATCATTGGTTGCACCAGATATAGCAGTTCCACCAGTAGTACTATTAGTAGTGTTTGTATACCATTGATAAGTTAAAGTTCCCCCATCAGTTACACTTGCTGTAATAGAAAGAGGTGTTGCAGTTGCATTTTTACTATAAGTTGCAGGTGTTGTATTTAAGTTTGTTGTTATAGTTGGAACATCAGCATTAACAGATTGGTTAACAATAATAGTTGCAACATTACTTGTAGTAGTAGCAATCTTAGTTCCACCATCGCCATTATTATTTATAGTATTTGTAATAACAACATAATAATAAAAGTTACCCTCAGTAGTAGTTAAAGGTGTGTAGCTATCATTGGTTGCACCAGATATAGCAGTTCCACCAGTAGTACTATTAGTAGTGTTTGTATACCATTGATAAGTTAAAGTTCCCCCATCAGTTACACTTGCTGTAATAGAAAGAGGTGTTGCAGTTGCATTTTTACTATAAGTTGCAGGTGTTGTATTTAAGTTTGTTGTTATAGTTGGTAACATAGCATTTTCATATTTCCACATTATATTACCATTATCATAAACCCCATGTCTATTATTGTTTTCATCAGAGAATATATTACTTATTCCAGAAAATTCGCTTGTAGCATTCCCTATTTTTGCATTATTACTATCAGCTTTTTGTAATGTTACACCAGCACTACCTGTGAAATCCGAAGTTAAATTGATAAAATAACCATCACGCAAATAAATATTGTTTGGTTTATTTCCATTTTTATTGTTAATAATTTCAGAAGAACCTGATATGCTAAATGTTCCAAAAACAAAAACCCCTCCTCCATAGTAGGCAGAGTTATTTGAAATAGAACCATCATTCATTGTAAATGTTCCCTCAAGATAAATCCCTCCTCCATGGGAAGAAACGGAGTTAGATGAAATAGAACCTCCATTCATTGTAAATGTTCCCTCAACAAAAACCCCTCCTCCATAGTTGGAAGAGTTATTTGAAATAGAACCATCATTCATTGTAAATATTCCCTTAACAAAAACCCCTCCTCCTCCATAGGAAGCAGAGTTAGATGAAATAGAACCTCCATCCATTGTAAATGTCCCCTCAACAAAAACCCCTCCTCCTTCATAGGAAGTAGAGTTAGATGAAATAGAACCTCCATTCATTGTAAATGTTCCATTTCCAGAAACAAAAACCCCTCCTCCTTCATAGTTGGCAGAGTTATTTGAAATAGAGCCATCATTCATTGTAAATGTTCCATTTCCAGAAACAAAAACCCCTCCTCCATAGGAAGCAGAATTATTATTTCTAATAATAGAATCTACATTAGTTATTAAATTTCCACCACTATTAATCATAATAAGTGAATTATCAGCTGTAAGACCATCATCCGTACCACCATCAATAATAATATTTTCTAGTGTAAGTTTACCAGCACTATCAATTGTTATTAGTGAACTTCTGTTACCTGATAAACGTTTAATCATTGCATTTGGTTTACCAATTATAGTTATCTCTTTAGTCACTACAATATTGTCTGTATCAGATATACCTACCGTATCTATTACACAAATTATATCTCCGTTTTGTGATAATTTATAAGCTTCTTGCAAAGTTTGAACTGCTTTTGCTTCAGTTAAACCGTCATTACTATCATTACCCGTACTTGAAAGATAAATTGTTCTTCCTGTAGATAGTGTTGATATTTCTTCTGCTAGAATTGTAATTCTGGTTGTTGGTATTAATCCGATTACTAAAAGTGTAGAAATTAGTAAAGATAAAACTTTCCTTATTTTCATTTAAATCTCCTCTTCTTTATAATAAATAATTTGTTAAATTAAACATATTATTAAGTTTACATAATAAGAAACAAATAATATCTGTAATTCAGATTTATAATATTATCACTTATTTAAATATAAGTCAATAGGGAGAGCATAGTATTATATTCCATAAAATTAATTTTAAATTGATATATGTAAAAATTAAAGGTCTCAAAAAATTACAACAAATTATTACTAGTATATTTAAATCATAGTATTATAAAAATATTTAATATTAAAAAATAAAAAAGTTTGAGTGAAGTTGTGAGGATAAATAACCTGCATAAATATCATTCCCATAAAATAAAAAGCATGATATAATACTTATTAGGTGAAAGGAATGAAAAAAATAATAAATATTATAAGTATTTATGTGAAATTAAAAATTATATATATAAGGAAAGGAATAAATTTATGTATTTGGATGAAATAAAAAAAAGTGAAATGTCTATAACGGAAGTTATAAGTATGGCTATAAACATATTTAAACAAAATATAAAAAGTATAATCTTAATAACTCTTATTATATTTATACCAATAAATATTGCAGGAGCATTAATTCCAATTGATGAAGTTTTAAATAATTTAAAGCTTTTAATGCCTGAAGGTATGGATTATACATTATTAGATTTTACCTTAATACAAGAAACTATGACTGAGTTTACGAGATGGACCACTATATATGCTGGTTTACAACAATTTTTTGGTGCTTTAGCTGTAATGGGAGTGGCGTTTATTGTATATAAATTTATAGATGGAGATAAAATAAACTATAAAGTAGCATTGGAAGAAAGTTTTAGTAGATGGGTACCAGCTATTTGGACAATTTTATTGTCAAGTATTATTATGATAGGGCTTTGTTTTTTTATATTTATACCAGCTCTTATATTTGGTGTTTATATAAATTTTATGCTTTATGTAGTTATAATAAAAAAACAAAAAGGTACATTAGCTTTATCATATAGTTTTAAATTAATAAAAGGTAGATTTTTTAGAACATTAGGTAGATTGATTATAATATTTATAATTCAATATACTATAAATATTACAATTATATTAATGTTTGGTTTTTTACCATCAAATTTAGTTGTAAGTGTTATACTTAGCACTTTAAACACATTTGTAGCTATGTTTTTTTGGGTAGTACAAACAATATGGTTTTTGAATTACGATTCCGTTAAAACAGTTAGAAAAGGTGAAATTCAATGAAAGATTTTTTTAAAGACAAACAATTTTTTAAAGTAGCATTTTCATTAGCTATTCCAATAATGATACAAAATCTTATAAACTCATCTATAAATATGTTAGATACATTTATGATAGGACAATTGGGTGAAGCAGAAGTAACAGCTGTTGGTTTAGCTAATCAAATATTTTTTCTTTATAGCTTACTTGTATTTGGAATAAATAGTGGAACATCAATATTTATGGCTCAATATTGGGGTAAGGGAGATATAAAGAACTTACATAAAGTAGAAGGTATATGTATTATATCAAGTATTCTAGCAGGATTAATATTTACAATTGGAGCATTTGTTTTTCCACAACAACTTATGAGTATTTACTCTAAAGACCAAATGGTTATTAAATTAGGAAGTGAATATTTAAAAATAGTTTGTATAAGTTATATTATAACAGCTTTAAGTTTTAGTTTTGTTTCTGCTTGTAAAAGTACAGGTGAAACAAAACTGCCAATGTATTCAACAGCATTATCTCTTACATGTAATGCAACTCTTAATGCAATTTTAATATTTGGACTTTTAGGTTTCCCAAAGTTAGGAATTAAAGGTGCTGCTATAGCAACTGCAATTTCAAGATTTTTAGAATTTATTTTAATAATTTCCATAGTTTATCTATATAAATTTCCTGTTAAAGCAAGTATCAAACAACTACTTAATTTTGATTTAAAATTTCTATTAAACATATATAAAACAACTATTTTTGTAATACTTAATGAATTTATGTGGGCTTTAGGTATTTCAATATATAATATTGCTTTTAAATATGCTGGAACTACTGCACAAGCTGCTGTACAAATATCAAGTACTATACAAAATTTATTTACAGTTGTAAGTTTTGGACTTGGTAGTGCCTGTGCTATTTCTCTTGGAAATCTTTTAGGTGCAAATCAAAAAGAAAAAGCAATTAAGTATGCAAATAAATTTGCAATATTAAGTCCACTCATAGGTTTAATTATGGGACTTTTACTTATTGTATTTACTCCTTTAATAATGACTTTATTTAATGTATCAAATGAGGTTGTACAATACACAAAAAATATAAATATAGTAATAGGATTATATTTTGGTTTTAAAATGTTTAATTTTACTTCAATAGTAGGAGTATTAAGAGCTGGTGGAGATACTACATATTCACTTATAGTAGATTTTTGTGGTGTATGGTTTATAGGAATACCAATGGCATTTATAGGAGTAATTTTACTAAAGTTACCTATATATTGGGTAATTGCTATGACAACATCAGAGGAATTATTTAAAGCTATATTTGGTGTAAAAAGAATTATTTCTAAAAAATGGGTCAATAATGTTGTTGGTAGCTAGACTATATAATTTTGGTAGTAATAACTAAATAATTAAAATAGTAAAAATTATTGTTTTTACTATTTTTTAATTTAAAGTTGTGTCGCACTCATAAATGAGTGCGACACAGGTTTTTATATTATTTTTAATTTTGAAAGCGTTAAGTAAAGAAGCATATTTTTATAATTTAATGTAAAAAGTAAATTTAAATCATTATTGAATGTAGGAGCGTTTTCGCACGTCCGAAAAAAACACAGGCGATCACAGGTCGCCCCTACAATTATTTTTGAATCATTCTATAGTAAACACCCTCTTAATTTTAAAGTTCAAATCAATATTGATTTTAAATTTAATTATTATATTAGCACTATTTTAATTTTACTATAATATTAAAAGTTAGTATTGTATTATTAATAATAATAGTATATAATAAAAATTCAAGTAGCAGAGTAGATATTATGCGTTAAGTGTTAGAAGATGGGACGTTGCTTCTAAACGAAAAACTTAAAGTTTGCGGTATAATATTGCTTCCGCTGTTACATTAAAAGAGATATTATGCTATAAACTCTTTTTCTTTTGATGTAACATTATAATAAGAAAGGAGTTTTAAAATGAAGCAAAACAATAGTTTAACAACAAAAATTGTTGTTATGACAGCTTTACTTACAGCAATGGCAGTAATAATTAATTTTTTTAAAGTAGATATTCCTATAGCAGGTGCTCCTGTTATGAGAGTAAGTTTTGCAGGACCCTTTGTAAAACTTGTTGCTATTTTATTTGGACCATTATATGGAGGTATATCTTCTGGTTTGTTAGATTTCCTTTCATATATTGTTAAACCTAGTGGTGGATATATACTTCCTATATTATTTACTGCTATATTAAATGGAATACTCACAGGCATACTATGGAATGCATTTAAAAAATTTAATACTAATACATTTAAACAAGTGTATATTTTATTTTTTGCCGTTATAGGTTTAGTTGGTATTATTAATTTTATTTCTAAAACATTTCTACCACAATCCTATTTAGGAGCTTTTATAATTTCTATAGGAAGTAAAGCTAATTATGCAGCAGAAGGATTTATTATAGCTAGTTTAATAGGAGTTTTATTATTTCTACTTTTAAGATTTATATTTAAAAGTAATTTAGAAATGTATTTAAAAATAGCTATTTGCATAGGAATACCAAATCTTATAGTAACGACTATAAATACATACATTTTAAAATTATTTATACCTGTGCTATCAGATAAAGCATTTATGATTTTATGGATACCTCGATTATTAGAAGAAATTTTTATGTTGCCAATAAAAACATATTTAGTTATATTATTAATGAATATATATCAAACAGTTGCAAAAAAAATCCCTAATAGCTTATAAGCTATTAGGGATTTTTACATTAAACTATAATTCAGGTGGATTCCATACTATCTTTTGTGGTATGAATAATTCAGGAGATTTAGTATAAAATTCTTCTTTTAAATGTTTATATAGTTCATATGTAGCTTTAGCATCATGTAATGCTCTATGTGCATTAGTTAAATTTATATTATAATGCTCACATAACGCACCAAGTTTTTTGCTTGTAACATCAGGTAATAACATTCGTGCTAATTTCAATGTATCTATAGCATCTTTTTCAAATGAATATCCATATTTTATAGCATTAGCTTTTATAAAACTATAATCAAAAATTATATTATGACCTACTATATAACTATCTTCACAAAACTTTATAAAACTATCCAATACCATTTCTATAGTAGGTTTATCTTTAATCATTTCGTTAGTTATATTAGTTAAGTTAATTATATTCTCTGGTATTTCTACAATTGGATTTATAAGTTCACTCCACTGTCCTACTATTATATCATCAACAATTTTCACTGCTCCTATTTCAATTATACTATCTATTTGAGGTTTACTGCCTGTAGTTTCAATATCAAAAACTATAATACTATTGTTTTCACTACACATAATAAATTCCTTTCAAACTTAGCTAATACTATAAGTTCTTATTAATTCCATTATGCTACTTATAGCATTGCTTGTATTATTTTTATTCATAGCATTTATATATTTTTCTTTACTTTTATATAAATCCAGAATTTCTTTAATTAATATTTCTTTATTCATTATATCTTCATTTAAAACTTTACTAAAACCTTGTTTTTCAAATGAATTTGCATTTAATATTTGGTCACCTCTACTTGCTCTAGCATTAAGTGGTATTAATAAACATGGTTTTTTTAATGCCAAAAATTCAGAAATTGAATTTGAACCAGCTCTTGATACAATCAAAGTTGTGCAAGCAAATAAATGTGCTAATTCATTAGAAACATATTCAAATTGTTTATAACCTTTTTTATTTTTAAAATTATTATCTACATTTCCTTTACCACATAAATGAATTATTTGAAAGTTCTCTAAAAGTACATCTAGTGATTCTCTTAAACAATTATTTATTCTTAGTGCTCCTAAACTTCCACCCATAATCATAATAATTGGTTTATTATTATCAAAACCACATAATTTAATTCCCTCTTGTTTAACTCCTTCAAATATTTCTTGTCTTATTGGTGTACCTGTATGAATACCTTTATTATTAGATATATACTGTAATGTTTCAGGAAAAGTTGTACATACTGCTTTTGAAAATGGTATTGCTATTTTATTAGCCAATCCCGGTGTTATATCAGACTCATGTATAATTACAGGTACTTTATTTCTTTTAGCCCCTAGTACAACAGGAACAGCTACAAAGCCACCTTTAGAAAATATTATATTAGGTTTTAAATCTTTTATAATCTTTGTTGCTTGACCTATTCCACTTATAACCTTAAATATATCAGAAAAGTTTTTAGAATAGTTTTTAAAATTTTTATATCGCCTAAATTTCCCTGATGAAATACCATGATAAGGTATTTTTAAACTTTCTATAAGTTCCTTTTCAATACCTTCATATGAACCGATATAATGAATATCAAAACCTTCCTTTTGAAGTTGTGGAATTAATGCTATATTAGGTGTAACATGACCAGCAGTTCCACCACCTGTTAGAATAATCCTTTTCAAATTATTAACTCTCCTTATATTGTTTTATAAATTAATTCTTTTAAATCATTTTTTATTTTCTCTATATCTTCAATTTTAGGGGCTTGTGTTTTCCAATTTATAGTTATATTATCATTTTTATATCTTGGGATTATATGAATATGAAAATGATTTACAGATTGTCCTGCTACTTTATCATTATTTTGTAATATATTTATACCTTCACAATTTAATTGTTGTTTTACTAATGGTGCAAGTTTTACTACTAATTCAAACATACGTGAACCTAAATCAGAAGGTAGTTCAAATATATTTTCTATATGTTTTTTTGTAATTACAAGCACATGACCTAAACTACTAGGAAATTTATCTAATATAACTTTAAATTCATCATTTTCATAAATTGTAGCTGAATCTATTTCTTTTGATACAATTTGACAAAAAATACACATATAAAAGTTCCTCCTAAGTTAATATAATAAAATTGTAGGGAAATCCCCTACTTATAGTTAACAAACTTTTTTGAAGTTTGTTAACTATATTATAACATAAATATTTAAGATGATACAGGCTTTTTTATTTATATTTTGAATAAAGATATGTCAATTTACCAGCATGGATATTTTCATCTGTTAATAATTCAAAAAGCATATCTCTATACTCAGGCTTATCTAATAAAAAATATATTTTTCTATAAAGTTCTTCGCCATCATATTCACCAGCAATTTTTTTAGCTAATTCAACTGGAATATTTCTTGTTATTTTTATATCTTCTATTTTTGGTATAGGGGGCTTCTTGCCAGAAATCTCTGTATAAATATTTTCAATTATTTTTTTATGCTTCATTTCATCTAAACTTATATGTCTTATTATTTCTCTATCTTTAGGCTCATCAAATAACATTTGAAATCTTTTATAATATTCATAATCGCTAAGTTCATCACCTAAAACTTCTTCTAATAATGCTAGTAGTTTATCATCTGTATTAACAGTATATATTGTTTGTTCGGTACTATTGGTTTTTGTTGTTTTTGTATTGCTTTCATTATTTTGAGCATTGTATGGGTACATAATCTACCTCCTAAATATAAACATTCATTAAATTATATGTTTGATAGTGTCATTTTATTTTAATTTCTAATAAATAAACTATTTATTATATTTAAAAAAAAGAGTAGTTAATTAAAAGTAGATAAAAAATATTTTGAAATATTTTAAGAGTTCGTCAAATTATTTTATTTTATTTACAATCTTTGATTAATGCTGTAATTTTCAAGCTTTAAAAACATTCATTCCTTTCACACTATTTTGTTAGTATAAATGTTCTCATGTTTAATTATTTATTTAAAACCGGCGAATTCATTGTAAAATGAATAAAAATAAAATCAAAAAAATAATATTAAGATGCAAAATCTCTTTACACTTGCGTTGCAAGTGTAAAGGAAAATTGAACGTAATTTTATAAAAACCTATCTGTATGTAATCACTCTAAAATAAAAAAAGATATAAATAATATTTATCTATACCTTTTTAAATTATTTTATTGTGCCAATAATATTAAACTGCATTTTTTCCAATTATAAATTTGTATCGTTTATTATTTGATTTTTTCTTTCTAAAATAGAATTACTTAATATTTCAGCTTCAACATTATCAATGCCAATCCTATCTATAGTCATAGCAAATCTTTCTTTTGGTAATCCTTTTTCTTTAAAAAATAATATACATTTCTCTAATATATTTAAAGCTTCTTCTTCTGTAAATAATCCATTAAGTTTTGAGCCAATACGAGTTGTTTTACCCCATCTACCTCCTATATAGATTCTAAATAAATTTTCTGTTTTATCAAAAGATTTAAAATAGCATTTGTTTTGACAGATACCACAATTACTACATAAATCTTTATCAATTTCTAATAAACTATTATTAACTTTAGCTGCTTTCATAGGACAACTAGATTCTACTATACATTTCTTACAACCTTTACATAAATCTTTATTTAGTTTAGGTACTCTTTGTCCTACCATTCCAAAATCGTTTAGGTCAGGTTTGACACAATTATTAGGGCAACCACCAACAGCAATTTTAAATTTGTGTGGAAGAATTACATTACTATAACCATTAAAAAATCGTTCATGTATTTTTAATGCTATAGCTTGAGTATCTACAATCCCAAAAACACATACTGTTCCTTTACAAGCGACAACAGGTCGAATTTTAGCACCTGTACCACCTGAAACCATATTATCTTTAGCTATATACTCTTTGGCTTTTTCAATATCTTCATATTTAATACCAGGTATTTCTACAGTAAGTCTTGTGGTAAAAGAAATTTTTCCATTACCAAATTTTTCAGCAACTTCGCTTAAATTTTTAAGTTGTTTATAATTCAATACTCCATTACCTGTTATAACTCTCATAGAAAAATGTTCTTTATCATTATTTGATAAAAACCCTTCTGATTTAACTTTTTTTCTATCTTCTTCACTTATGTTCATTTAAAAAACCTCCTTATATAATTAAATTTTTATTATATCAACTTAAAACTATACAAAAATTACTATTTGTATATAATTTTTAAGTTAATTAAGCATAAACAATTATAAGCTATATGTTATATTATTTCAATTATATTATAAAATATTGTTTTACAAAATTTCCCGACAAACTTAATATTCCAGTATAAAGCCTTATACATTTTATATAAAAAATATTTAATTTATCAATAATATTATAGTAAGCTTTTTACTAGAATATAAAATAAAAAAGTAGTATCATACTATAAGTATAATGTAGTTAATAGGAGGGATTTGGAAACATATTACTTAATATAATTTAAATTTATTAATAATAATTAAAGGTGGTTAAAAAATGAGAAATCTTATAGCAATATCACTTATGTTAAGTATAGTAGTTCCTTTTGGAATATATTTCATAGGGGAAAGAAAATCAAAAAAATTTAAAAATATGTTGGGTATTAATATTGCTACTTTCTTTTCAGTTCTAGTAATATCAACAATTTTTTTATTTAGTAATGGAAGTGTATTGGCATCTGAAACAACAAATACTTCTAATGTAGCAGGTTGGGCATTTATAGCAGCAGCTTTAGTAACAGGTATGTCAACAATAGGAGCTGGTATTGCAGTTTCTTCAGCAGCAGCGGCAGCACTTGGAGCATTAAGCGAAGATGAAACTATTATGGGTAAAGCTCTTATATTTGTTGCTCTTGCAGAAGGTGTTGCTCTTTATGGTTTACTTATATCTTTTACAATATTAGGTAGAGTGTGAGGAATTTTTATGAAAATGTATCTTATAAGTGATAATATTGATACACTAACCGGAATGAGACTTGCTGGTGTGGAAGGTTCAATAGCTCATACATCAGAAGAAATAAAAAAAGAACTTGATAAAGTTACATCAAATAAAGAAATAGGTATTTTACTTATTACAGAAAAATTAAGCAAAGAATTACCCGATTATATAAAAGATATAAAATTAAATAGAAGACAGCCTATTATAGTAGAAATTCCAGACCGACATGGAACAGGGCGTACCCCTGATTTTATAACACAATATGTTAAAGAAGCTATAGGTTTAAAATTGTAAGGTTATATATTAATATATAACCTATTATAGGGGTGATAATATGGAATATGATAATAAATTTAATGAGTTTTCTCAAATTGTTTTACGTGAAGCTTCAGAAGAAAAACAAAGAATATTGGCTGATATAAAAAGGCAAATAACAGAGTCTAACAAAAAGATTAAAGATGAAATTTTAAAAAAATCAGAACAAAATTTAAAACTAGAAACAGAGAAAGTAGTATATGAAAAAAATAAAAAATTATCTAAATTAGCAATAGAAGCAAAAAAAGAAGTGATACAAAAAAGAGAAGAACTTCTTTTACAAATGTACAATACATTAGAGCAAAGATTAATGGAATTTACTAATTCAGATAAATATAATGATTGGATTATATCAAAGATAACAGAAGCACAAAGCCAATTAAATACTAAAGACATAACAATATATATTTCTAAAAAAGATGAAAACTTAATAAGTCAACGTTTAAAATTAAAAACTTTATTAGATAATGAAATAAGAATTGGTGGTTGCAAAGTAATATGTGAACAAAAAAAAGTACTTATAGATAATACTTTGGAAAAAAAGCTTAATGAAGTTTTTGAAAATTTTGATAAGTTATCAATCCAATAATAACTATATGGACTATTTTAGAATAACATTAATTAAAATATGTACTTACAAATTAATATAAATAGAATTATAATCAATAAATCAAATATTTATATAATAAAAAATTGGAGGTGAAAAATTCTCTATGCAAAATCCATATAGTAGGCAGTTAGTTGCATAGAGATAATATAATTGCCTGTATATTGGGTTTATACTTTATTATCAAAAAAAATTTAAAGGAGTAACCCAGATATGAAAAATAATATAATTAATAATGAACAAATAAAAAATGCATGGAATAATTGGTCGGATGATTATTATAAGGAAACAAATGATATCGACATTATTAAACATACTCCACATAAGGTTTTTCCAACAAGAGTTTGGGAGAGAATTTGTCAACATTATCAGAGTTTGAAAGGGTTAAAGATTTGCATACCATCAAGTGGTGATAATAAAGCAACATTTGCTTTTCATTTGCTTGGAGCTGATGTTACATCATGTGATATTTCCTGTAATCAAATAAAAAATGCAATTAAAATAGCTGAAAATAATAATTGGAATATTAACTTCAAAGTACTAGATTCAATGGATTTGTCAAGTTTAGAAAACGAAAATTTTGACCTTATTTATACATCAAATGGAGTTCATGTATGGATTTCTGATTTGCCAATAATGTATAGTTGTTTTAATCGAATACTAAAAAAAGGTGGAAGATATATATTTTTTGAAACTCACCCTTTCATACATCCATTTGATGATAGTAATAATGAATTGAGAATTATACAGCCATATGACACAATCAAAAAATTAGGAGATATACCAAACTATCTTTGGAGAATACAAGATTTTGCTAATTCACTTATCCAAAGCAGATTTACAATTAGTTCTATGGATGAATTGTTTGCTGAAAAAGATATACTTAGTGCAACATGGTGGGATAATTCAGAATGGGATGAAAAATGCGATATAAATATAAATCCTTATGCTGCTTTACCACAATGGATTTCGTTCTGCACTATAAAATAAGTTTATAATATTAGAAATAGTATACTAATAAAAACCATATTAATCACAAAAAACAGCCATCTTTTATAATTTTGATGGCTGTTTTCATAAAAAATTATATATTTGATGGGGTAAAATTAGATGAATGGAGAATTAAGCCAACTACCAAATGGTTTTAATACTTATGATATATTTGATGCTAATACAAAATATATGTATGCTATTATAGATTTCATATCTAAAAAGTACAATTTTACTATAAATGATATTCCTTTTCTTGGTGTTATTGGCTTGGACGGTATATTTTATGAACTTAAAAGAAAAAATATTAAACTCACAGTAGGTTGGGATATATGGAGTGGAGTTTTTATTATGTCGCACTGCTTGGAAGGAAACGAATATATAGTAAATGTTATAAATTATTTAAATAATAATATATTATGAATATAATAATTACATTAACACTATTTTGTCCAAAAATATTTAATATCTATGAATTATGATTAAAAATCTTACTTTTCTTCTATTTAAAATAACATTCCCAAATAATTTTAAATCTCTTAACTATAAATACTTTAGTTAATAAGATACTTTTATCTATATTATAACTTTTTCATATATGAAAATATATTTTATATTCATAAGTTTTACGGATTTCATCAGTTTGTAAAATGTCTATTATATAATATTCATTAATTTAATTAAAGTTTTTTTCTTTTATGTTTAAATGAATTATGTTATAATATATTTTATGGAAATATAAAATAATAATTAAATGGAGATGAATATATGGGTAAACGTCAATACCCACTACCAAAAATAAGTATTGATATTGATGAAATAAATGCAAAAGGAAATACTATTATAGAAGGAAATTTTACTATAAAAAATATTTCACAAGGAGTATTAAGTGGGAAAATAACATCAGATATATTTGATTTAAAGTTTACTCCAGATGCTTTTAATGAAAATGTATGTACTATAAAATATACATATGATTGTTCACATGTTAATGGTAGTATAACAGGTAGAGCTATTATAGAAACTAATGGTGGTGAGGTAGTTATACCTATAACTTTAATATGTGAAAAAGAAGTAAATAATTTAAATACATTTGCAGAATGTGCAAGTAAAGATTTTTTAAAGGCTAAAGACATTTTTATATCTGAAAACTTTTTAGAGTTGTATAATATTAAAAATTCTGGACTAAGAAAACTTTATAAAAGATTAAACTTAGATGTATATAAAGAAGTTGCCTTAGATAATTTTCTCATTTTAACAAAAAAAAAAGAACCTACTAAAATTAATATAACAAAGTCTAAAATTGAATTAAAAATAGATTATTTTGAAAATAGAAAAATAAAATACAATTTACCATTAGAAGTAGTAGGGTGGGGTACTTTAGAAGCAACTATATCAGCAGATAAAAAAGAAGAGTGGTTTGAATTACCAGTTACAAATATAAATAATAATAATGTAAAGAATGGTGAATTTTTAGAAGTACCATATATTATTGATACTAAGTTTGTAAAAGATAATTCTTTAAAATCTATAGTAGAGATAAATAGTAATTATTTTAATGAAAAGTTAGAAATAATAATAAAAAGAGAAGATTTACTTGTGCTTGAACTATCAAAAGATTGTTATAATTCAATGGATATGGGATTAATAAAAATAAAAAATAATACAGGTGGGGATTTAAAGATAGACCTTGATAGTGCTAAAAAATGGGTTCAATTCAAATCAAAAAAATATTTTATATCTTCATATGCTGAAATACCTTTTGAAGTTAAATTTTCTAAAGTATTCGATTTAGCAAAAACTCCAATATATACAACAACAATAATAGTAAAAGCTACTATAGATGGAAAACCAATTAGAAAATATATAGATGTTAAAATTTTTAATGCTTATAATCAATAGACTTTGAAAAATTTAAGAAATATAAATAAGTCTATACTTTAGGAGAGTGATTTTGTGAATGGAAGACTTATACATACCATTTATAAAAGTGAAGAACTATACAATAGAAATAATAATTCAAAAACAACTTTTTTATTAATTTTAAGATATATAGAAGCCTCCATTTTATTAGAAGATAAGAATATATATCTTCAAAAAGCTATGAATATAATAGTTAATACTAAAAAAGAAAATATAAATCTTAATTTATTTAAAACTTATATTCATATATCACTTAAACAATATGATGAAGCTGATATTATTTTAAAATGGTTAAAATCTTTTAAAAGTTGGCTTAAAAATGAAAATAAACTACAATATGCTATTATGTTATTATTATTATCTCAAAATGAGTTTGAAAAAAATCATTTAATAAGAGGAAAAAAACATTTTAAAACATTTTCAGAATTTATTGATTCTCTACCAAATAACAATGTGTTGAGAATATTAAAAAGTATATTTATAAGTATGTATCTTCCTAACTTAAAACAAGTTGGAATAGATGAAATAAATTATGTATATAGAAATAATAGTAGAAGCCCTTTACTATTTATGTTAATAAACTCGCAATATTATATTGATGATATATTATTAAATAGAGCTTTATTTTGGAATATGGTTCAGGATATAAATAATAAAGATTTATCTTCAATGATAAAACTTTATTTAGAAAAACATACACAACATAATTTAACCAACTTAAATACTTTAGAACTTATTTATGAAAAATATAAAACAAAAGAATCTCTTGAAGTATTATGTAAAACTTACATTGATAAGGTGAAAGTTGATAACACTGCATTAGATATATATATTAAAGCTAGAGATGAATTAAGTTATGTTGAAAAATTAGATTATATGTTTTTTATAGCAGCATATAAAAATGATTACTGTAATATATCAAAAGAAGTAGTAAGTAAAGTTTTTTCAAATGTTGAATTATCAGAAGATTTGAAAGCATTTTTATACCATATAATATTAATAAACTCTTATACTGTTTATATAGATGACATTAAAAATAAAATATTACAATTTGGTAAAGCTGCATTTGAAAAAAATTTAGAAGGTATATATTATAATTCTGTATATATGTTCTTGCTTCAAAATAATTCTGATGATAATAAATTAATAAAATATATTTTTGAACGACTTTTCGCTTATGAAATAACAGTTTTAAATAATAATATTAAATATATTTGGATTGATGAAGAAGAGAAACAAGAAATTAAAAGTTATGTTATTAAAAATAATACTGTTATTGTAAATGCTTGTAGTCCTGCTTTTAATATATATTGTTTAGGACAACGTCAAAAAAGTTTCTATAGTACTCAAAATAATATAAAGGTAAAAAAATTATTACCTAATAATAGTAATATTTATAAATTTTTTATTAATAAAGAAATGATAAATATTGAGCTTTTAATAACACTATCTAAGTATTATATAAATAAACAAATTTTAAGTCAAGAAGCAGTTAAAGTATTAAAAATGGTTCTTGAGTATCAGGAAATTTCTGATAGTTTTAGATATAGAGTTAGTGCTGTATTAGGAAAATATTTTTCATTTAGAAGTCAATATGATATTTCAAGCGGATATTTTTCAATAATTAATCCAAATGAATTAACAGATGAAGAATTAAATACAGCTATTGTAGTGTTTTCAGAAATTAAAGATATTAAAACAGCACTTAATCTTTATAAAAATAGAAAAAAAGTCGTGCTTGATAAAGTTAAATTAAAAATGTGTATTTCTGCTTTAGATACTATATATAAAAAAGAAGTTTCTTATATTTGTGCTGAGTTATTATTTAAGGGAATGAATGAACAAAAATTAGTTGATAATGTAGTTAAATATTATCATGCCGAACTTAATACTTGGTTAGAGCTAAAAAAAGTATTGGATACATTAAATTTAAATACAATAAAAATAGATGAAAAAATATTGAGAAAATCATTATATATACATAATATAAATGAAGATATTCAAAATATATTTGTAAATTTATATAATAGTAGTTATAATGAAATAGTAAAAGATTTTATAGAACATATAACATATTTAATCTTAGTAAACCAACATAATATAAATAAAAATTTGTTAGGTTG
>CAZWZB010000024.1:43448-47012 GCA_964638835.1 uncultured Eubacteriales bacterium
TGGACTATATATAGCAACTCTTACTATTTTTTATAATGAAATATTAGAATATTATATAGAAGAAACTAGTACAAATTTCAAAAGTGAAATTATGGAGTATTCTAATAATAGAAATATTAAAATAAATTCAAATAATTCTGATGAATATTTTGCTATAAATAATGCTATAATATATGCAGAAACTTTAAAATATTCAGAAGCAGAGAATATAATACTAGAGTATCAATCTAAAAAACAATATATAGAACAATTTGGACATTTACTATAATTATAGATATATATAACAATAAAAACCACCACTTAGTTTGGTGGTTTTTATTTAATTTAATATAGTAGGTTATTAAATATGGTCTATATACCAATTTGTTTTATTAGCAAATCCATATCTTACTTCACTTAGTTTCCAACTATCATCAATTTTTTTAATTACGAATTGATTTTTTTGATTTATTCCATAAAAAAAATATATTTCAATTACTGCACGACTTTTACTTTTCATAATAAAATATATTTTACATTCGTTATTTAAGTATGCATATTTTGCAGGATTACCAATTGATTTAGCATATCCACGTTTAATTAAATCAGAGGTACATACAGGTATAATAAATTTTTTATATCTCTCTTGATACTCCAACCACAACTCTTTAAATCCGGGAGCAGTTTGATTTGTAGGAATTCCAGCTTTTAATTTATCATCTTCCATTTTTTGATTTCTAACAAATATTTCTTCTTCTAGTAAACATAAATTGCATAATAAATTAATTAATAAATAAACTAACTCATCTTTCATTGATTTATATTTCTCTTTTGTATTATCTGAATTAATTTCAATCTTTGATATTTTAATAGCTAATGTTTCTTTTTTATTATCAAAGAAGTTTAGGGTTTCCATTCATTTATTCACCTACATTCTTTCATTAAATATAAATAATCTAAAATTTCTATTATATAAAATAACTATAATTTAAAATATAATAAATATATTTTAATAAAACTATATCAAATAGTAAAGAAAAATATTATTTTTAATTTAAAGTTGTGTCGCACTTAATTTTAAGTACGACATAACTTTAAAATTTATTTTATTGTTTAGCACTAACTTTAGTTCACATTCAGTTCATATAAAGTTTTTATAATCTTTCCATTGATTAAAACTTTTAAAATTGGTTATATAATAAATAGAATGGAGAATGATAATGTTAGAATTAAAAAATATAAAAAAGACATATAAAATAGGTGATATAGAAACAAAAGCACTTGATGGTATTAATGTAGCATTTCGTGAAAAAGAATTTGTTGCAATACTTGGAACAAGTGGCTCTGGTAAAACAACTTGCCTTAATATAATAGGTGGACTTGATAGATATGATGAAGGTGACCTTATCATTAAGGGAAAGAAAACAAAAGATTTTACAGATAAAGACTGGGATGCTTACAGAAATAATTCTATTGGATTTGTATTTCAAAGTTATAATTTAATTAGTCATTTAAGTATAGTTACTAATGTTGAAATGGGTATGACTTTAAGTGGAGTTTCAAAAACAGAAAAACGTAAAAAAGCACTTGAAGTATTAGAAAAGGTTGGTTTAAAAGACCACCTTCACAAAAAACCAAATCAATTATCAGGTGGACAAATGCAACGTGTTGCAATAGCAAGAGCACTTGCAAATGACCCTGAAATACTTCTTTGTGATGAACCAACTGGTGCATTAGATACTGCTACTGGTGAACATATTATGAACTTAATTAAAGAAATAGCTAAAGATAAACTTGTAATAATGGTTACACATAATCCGGAAATTGCTGATAAGTATGCTGATAGAACTGTTCGTTTTCAAGATGGTAAAATCATAGATGATACTAACCCTCATATTGAACGACCAAAAGAAGACCAATTTAAACTTAAAAAAACAAGTATGAGTTTTTTAACTGCATTAGGCTTATCATTTAATAATATAAAAACAAAAAAGGGAAGAACATTTTTAACAGCTTTTGCATCAAGTATAGGTATTATAGGTATTGCTGTTATTCTAAGTCTTTCAACAGGTTTTCAAACCCAAATTGATAATTTTCAAAGTGATGCTATGTCAGAGTTTCCAATAATGATAAATCAACAGGCAATGGAGCTTAATACTGAAAATATGCAAACTATGATAGAAAGAACTGGTAATACAAAATTAGAAGAATACTCTAATGTAGAAAACGTATATTTGCATGACCCAAGTAAGAATAAAATTGTACATAATAATATACTTACTAAAGACTTTATAGACTATGTAAATAAGATTGACCCAAATATTTGTAGTAGTGTAGGTTATGTAAGATTGGCAAATATGAACTTATTACGTAAAGTTAATGATAAAATTATACCTGTTTCTTTTTCTTCTACTTTAATGGGTGGTAATTCTAGTAATGTTGGAATAATGACACCTATGACAAGTATGCAAAATGCTGGTTTATCATCATATCCCACAATGCTTGATAAAACAAATGGTTCATATTTAGAAAAAAATTATGATTTACTTGCAGGTGCATACCCTACAAATCAAACAGAATTAGTTCTTGTAGTTGATACAAAAAATAGAATAAATATTGAAACTTTAAGTAGTTTAGGATTTGAAACAGAAAATATAGAAAGCATAAATTTCAATGATATTTTAAATACAGAATTTAAAGTTATAGATAATAATGATTTTTATATTAAAACAGAATTTGATACATATATGCCAAATTCTAATTTTGATGAAATGTATGATTTAAATAAAAATATAACCTTAAAAATAACTGGTATTGTTCGTCAAAATCCCAATACAAGTCTAGCACTTCTTTCACCAGGAATTGCTTATAGTGATGAACTTTCAGAAATGATTATTGATAAAGCTACAAATTCAGATATTGTAATAGCACAAAAATTGGCTGATTATAATGTTATGACTAAAGAAAGTCTAACTAAAGAAACAAAAGAAAATTTTATTTCTTATTTAGGTGGTAGTGGTGTCCCTGTAATGATGATGATTTATCCTAATGGTTTTGATGAAAAAGATGAAGTTATTTCATACTTAGATAAATATAACGAAAATAAAAGTCAAGAAAATAAAATAATTTATACAGATTTAGCAAGTACAATTTCTAGTATGACAGGTGGGATAATGAATGGTATTACTATTGTTCTTATAGCATTTGCTGGCATATCACTTGTTGTTAGTTTGATAATGATTGGAATTATTACTTATATATCTGTACTTGAACGAACAAGAGAAATTGGAATATTAAAAGCACTTGGAGCAAGAAAAAAAGATATAACAAGAGTATTTGATGCTGAAACATTTATTTTAGGAGCTTTCTCTGGAATACTTGGTATTATTATAGCCATGTTATTAACAATTCCAATTAATATTGTTATTTATAATGTATCTGAACTTAGCAATGTCGCACAACTTCAAATATCACATGCTGTTATTTTAGTTATAGTAAGTACTATTTTAACAATGTTAGGTGGACATATACCAGCAAAATTTGCATCTAATAAAGACGCTGTTGAAGCTTTAAGGTCAGAATAAA
>CAZWZB010000025.1:0-43148 GCA_964638835.1 uncultured Eubacteriales bacterium
CAGGAAGGAGTTTGTATTATGGAAATTAAAATCATAAAAAATAGTAAGAAAGATTTTCTTGATTTATTGTTTTTAGCAGACCAACCGGAAAAGATTGATAAATATTTAGATAGAGGAACACTTTTTGCGTTATATGATGACGACCTAAAAAGTATTTGTGTTGTGACCGATGAAGGGAATGGTTGCTATGAAATTCAAAATTTAGCGACATACGAACAATTTCAAAGAAAAGGGTATGGAAGACACCTGGTAAACCATGTGTGTGATTTTTATAGAGAAAAAGGAAACACGATGCTTGTTGGAACTAGCGATGTTTCTTTCTATGTTTCTTTTTACGAGAGTTGTGGGTTTGTTTTTTCGCATCGTCTTGAAAATTATATTTTAGAAAACTATGATAAACCTATTTTTGAAATGGGTGTTCAATTAAAACATAAGGTTTACTTAAAAATGAATTTACAGGCATAATGAGCAAACCCTATACCAACATCGAAAAAACATCACTAAAACTAACCAAAATAATCTCGAAATAAACAACTGCAATTTTCGCTAACGGCTTTTCAAGACCTTGACAAAGCCACCTGCAACAATTATATTTATGAGTGTTATCTATTGATAGCATTTTGATAACAAAAAATCGGCAAACACTGAATAATATGCAAAATAGGTACAATAACTGCATAAAAACCGATTATAACTAAACGTATATGTTTAGTAACGGATTAGATTTGCCGAGTGGGAATAAAATCAACCCCAAAGAATTTTTAATTACAAAGTCCTTTGGGGATTTTTATTTTGAAAACCCCAATTCGGCATTTTGAATATTAGGGATATTAAATGCATTGTTGAAAAATCTATATAGATGTGATAATATAGATAATGGAATAATGTAATTGCAAGATTGCGGAAATAATCTTGTGTTCAGTGCCGAAGGAAGAATTTATATTAAACACGATAGGGTGTGAAAATTCATGTTATATATAAGCAATAATAAACAAGAATTATACAATAATATTGAAGCAATTGGTCTAAAACATGAAATAATCAATAAAAAAGACGTTTTAATAAAAATAAATTTATCAGGACTCTATACAAAAAATCTCCCTCGAACAGATATGACAATTCTAAAAACTATTATAAGCTATACTTATCAAAACGGTGGCAAGTGTGCAATAGCGGAGGGCGCAAGTGGTTTTTTAACAGAAAATCTTATTAATTCTGGTTTTGAAGATATGTTAAAGAAATACAATATAAAAGTTATTGATATTGATTTAGAAGATTCCGAAGAAGTGTTATCTAATGGAGAAAAGCACTACATACCAAAATGCTTCAAAGAATATCCTATAAGAATAGCTATTCCTGCTACCTCAAAAAGAGAAGGCATGATTTATTCTAACAATATAAAATTATTTGTTGGAGCAGTTCTGCGAAAAATGTATCAGCTTGATAATACGAACGCCAGTAAAGGTGAACCTCGCCCAAAAATTCATCAAGATTTACATTCATCAGTCGCTAACCTTTTTCTTGCTGTAAAAAGTTATTCATCATTTCAATTTTATATTAATGGTGGATTATCATATAATGAAAACATAGGGGAATTTAGTATTAAAGAATTATTTGTCGGAAATGACGCATTAGAGCTGGATTGCCATATATTTGAAAAATATTTTAATAATTGTGAGTATCCAAAGTATTTAGATATTCTTAAAAACGGAATATCCAAGCAATAGCTGTAATACGCATTATAAGCAAATCCTCCTCCGACACCGAAAAGACTTTACCAAAGCTAACAAAAATAATTCAGAAACAAAACCTCTACACCCCTGATGACTTACGCTAACAGCTTTTTCGGTCTTGATAAAGCCACCGGAAATGACTATAATTTATAGTATGATGTGGCAACATTTTGGTAACAAAAAATCGGATAGCCCATAATTTATAGATAATCTATATAACAGAAATACTGCAGCACACGAAACATAAATATAAATGTTTAGATTAACAAATTGGTGAGTGAGTGTGAGTAAAATCAACCCCAAAGAATCTTTAATTACAAAGTTCTTTGGGGATTTTTATTTTGAAAACCCCAAATTCGGCATTTTGAATATTAGGGATATTAAATGCATTGTTGAAAAATCTGTATAGATGTGATAATATAGATATTAAAATATTATAATTGCAAGATTGAGAAAATAATCTTGTGTTTGGTACTGAGTTTTAGCAGTGGAAAGAATTTATATTTTGTGAAGGAGCTAAAATGGTGAAAAAAATAATATTACTTCTGTTTATGATATACCTTTGTTTGTTATCCGCTTCTAGTAGCCAAAAGAAATTGTCTGGCAAAATTATAGAAACCAGTATTAACGAAGAAATAGGTGTTGTTTCTTTTGTTGTTCAAGCAGATACTGGTAAAGATATAGGAATAATTTTAACCAATGAAACAGCTGTTTTTTCTTTTGAAGATGGTATAACAGTAGATGAATTTAAAGCAGGCTCTTTTACTTGTGTTATCGTGTCTGTAGAATATGAAAATTCACGCCATTCATTAACCACCAAATACAATCACGAAATTACCTCATATACTGCTAAGGCGATTCAGATTACAGGTTTTTTAACTGATGAAACAGTCACATTACCAGATGAGACAAATATAGATATTTGGAAATATTCATATGATTCTGTTTATACATTACAGAACGGAGCAGAATTACTGAGAATTCGTAAACCGCCCTTATATGTGGTAGGAAATGAGAGCTTTGATGATTTAGGAGAAAATGCTCAATCGAATATATTAAAATTCTATGAGAATCAAGTCTTACTATATGATGTACAGGCTGAACTTGAAAAAGCATATAACGGATATCTTGAAAAAAAGGGGGCAGAAATTAATTCTTACATAATCCAGGAAGACATAGTACTTACTACATCAAGTGAAGCGGTAGTATATTTTTCCACAACTTTACGACTTCCTATAGATAGCAATCATGGCTATGAGTATCGTATAGGAACCGCATTTGACCGAAAAACAGGGGAAGTAATAAACAATTGGGATCTGTTTTCCTGTTCATCCGAAGAAGCAAAACAAAAAATACTAGATATTGCGGGTGTGACTGATCTCATTTTAAGAAAAGAAATGGAGAAGGCATTCAAGCCAGAGAATATAATTTTATTCCCTGACAATCTCGAAGTTTGTTTTCAGCAAGGAGCGTTGCCAAGCCAAGAAAATAGTTATATGTTGTTATTGGACTATGATAATGGACTTTCTGAAATTCTCAATGAATGGGCTATTCCCAAAAGTAGTGATTAAGTGAAATTATGAGCAAATTCTCCACTAACACATAAAAAACCTTACCAAAGCTAACACAGATAATACCAAAATAAATCCACTATACCCTGGGCATTTTCCATTGACAGCATTTTATGGTTTTGCCAAAGTCACCAATACAACTATAATTTCATCATAATCAGTAACAACATTTTGACAGCAAAAAATCAGTAACCATATAAAATATGGATTATTGGTATAAAATAATTGGTAATTCGCCAATAATACTATGCTAATATATTTAGTATTATAAAGAACTTTCCAGGTGGAAATAGACAACAAAATAGCTGTAAATACAAAGCTTTGGGGTTCTATTATTGCTTTTACGTACATTTTGAGTACAATTTTTTAATATCATCACAACATCAAATAAAAAAGGGAGCAGCTTTCCAAAATTTTTGGTAACTACTCTTTTTTATTGTGTTAATTTTTCTCTTCTTCTTTCTTGGGTAGTTCGAGTATTTTTATAATCCACTCATCTGCTGATACATACATTTCCACTGCCTGCTTCTGTACTTCTTGAAGCTCTCTGATAGTATCTGTAATTTTATTAAACAACAAATAATACATCTTTTTATAATCAACCATATATTCACCTGTTTTGACATTTAGTAAGTCTTATATTATAAGTTATTTTACCATATAATAAAACTATTGACAAATAGTAGATGTTAATTTGGAGGTGTATTATGTATAAAAATAAAAATCAAGATGGCTCTCTTAATATTTGGGGTGATAAAATAAAAACATTACGCAAGGCTTTAAGTCCTGCTGTTTCACAAAGAATGCTTGCAGATAAATTGCAACTTTTAGGCATAGATTTAGATAAAAACGCAATTCAAAGAATTGAAAGTGGCAAACGCTTTGTAACTGATATTGAAATTGTGGCTTTTGCTAAATTATTTGAAATTACAGTTGATGAATTATTAAAACATGACCTATAAGAAATTAAATCTCATAAATCATGTTTTGTTCTTTTTATAGTTAGCATTGTACTATAGAAATTGCAATATCGGAAGAAAATAAAAAATTAGCAAGATAAACTAGATTGTTTTTTAATCAGTTCAAGTCAAATATGGGATAATTATTTAAAATATTTTCTGGTTTTATATAAGGTAAATGAGCTTGAATTACGTTACTTGGGAACTCGGAAGCTGTAATTTTACCATCTTGGATCTCTCTGTATATTCTATAAACTGACTGTTTAGTGTAAGGATAAACAGAAATAATCGGAGGCATTATGAACTGAAAATCATTAATATCTATGAATATAGGATTGAATGTTTCATTGTAAATCAGCTCTACAATTACAACATCTTTTTTATTAAGCTTTTTCCAAAAACCATCGATTACCGCTTTTCTATCTTTAATAAATGTACAAAATTCATTGATATCTTTTAATGGGCATATCTTTGTTCCATCACTTTGTGCAAAAGCATAAATCAATCCAGGTAAATTTATATCATTTATTGTATTAAAAGATTTTAATACTAAATAATATAAGTTCTTCAAATTTGCATTTATATTTAAATAGTGGCTTATATTAAAATCAGGTTGAAAAATGCCTTTCTCATGAACGATGTCAATTACATTTTTTGTTTGTACTGTCCAATACTTCATATATATCTCTCCTTAGCTAGAAAATTTGGGGTAGCACATATTTGCATTATTCCAATTACAAATCAATACTTAGATAAACTTGTAGCTAAAAAGGTTAAAATATATAATAGGGATAGAATTTCTAATAGTAACTTTAGAAAATATTAAGTTATTTTGAAAAAATACGTTTACGATTTATATTTTTTGAGCTACAATAAATATAGAACTTGTATAATATGGAGAAATTAAAATTTAAAATAGATTATCAATGATAAAACTTTTATAATTATTGACTTAGGAATATCAAGTCCTATAGCTATAACAAATGGTATTTTAACTCAAAAAAGTTTTGATGATTGTATACATTTGGCTATAGCTACAATTTTTAATTGTGATATTACAGTTTAATGGAATTTTAAG
Organism: uncultured Eubacteriales bacterium; assembly: GCA_964638835.1. GTDB lineage: Bacteria > Bacillota > Clostridia > Lachnospirales > CAZQDT01 > CAZWZB01. Next base: position 5,342 of record CAZWZB010000025.1, read on the forward strand.
CATACGGTACGATATAAAACTATTGTGGGAGTTAGAGGTGTAAACACACTAAACGGATATTTAAAGCTGATAGAACTTGTTCAGCCTACATTATTGTTAGATAAGGAGAGTTAGAATGGAAAAACCATTTATTTCTGAAAAGTTTACAATTGATGATATTCACAAATTAGGGAGTTTAACTATGAAAAAACTAAAAATATGTCGAAAACAGAACGTGATAAATATTATCAAACAAAGGCAAATAGTTTTAAAAAACATTTAAAAATGCTATTTCTAATACCTTAATGGCAAATGGTTAATTAGCTACCCCTTTTAATTTACTGGATTATATCGAAAAATGTATTCCAGTAAATTATAATTCAAATAAATATAGGCAACTACTAAATTTACTATAAAGGATAATACGAAATGAAGAAACCTATTTTAGGAATTGGAATACTTCTTTTTGCAATTTTGTTTCAACTATGTTCATCTGGCATTGATATGGTATCACTTACAATTGGTATTATTGGTCTTTTCTTTTGTGCGAATTATAAATCTGAATAAATGCTTCCGACTATTATAAGTAGGGGCGTGCTTTGCACGTCTGAAAAAAAACAGGGGCGACCGAAGGTCGCCCCTACAGTTATTTTTGCATCATTCTATAGTAAACACCTTCAAATTTACAATCTGAAAAAAGACTTTGTTAAACCATATAATACAAAACTCATAAAATTCTATTGACAAATAATTTATTGTAATATATACTATTTCAAAATGAACAAAGGCGTTCATCAAATAATACAAAGAGCAGTTTATAGTAATCAATTATTAATTGGTTATTATGTTTGCTTGTTTTTGTGTTATCTGATGAACGCCTTTTTGTGTAAGTTTGATATTAGGAGGTTTATCTACAATGAAAGAAGGTCAAATAAGAATACCATCTGGCTGTGCCATATCTGGTATATTTAATAAATCAGGAAAACGTATGAGTGGAGAAAATATCATTAAGTCTATTGCAATCATGCATGACCGTTCAAATGGACTTGGAGGAGGATTTGCAGCTTATGGTATTTATCCCGAGTATAAAGATTACTATGCTTTCCATATATTTTACGATAATTCTTTCGCCAAAAAAGAATGTGAAGAATTTTTGGAGCATCATTTTGATATTATTAATCTTTCCAAAATTCCAACGAAAAAAATCAAAGAAATAACAGATGAACCTTTGATTTGGAGATACTTTGTTACACCACTACCTACAAAACTTGCAGATAGTCAACTTAATGAACGTGAGTTTGTAGTAAAATGCGTGTTTAGTGTAAATACAAAAATTAATGGAGCTTATATATTTTCAAGTGGTAAAAATATGGGTGTATTTAAAGCAGTTGGATTTCCTGAAGATGTAGGAAGATTTTATAAATTAGATGAATATGAAGGTTATTGTTTTACTGCACATGGTCGTTATCCAACAAATACGCCGGGCTGGTGGGGTGGAGCCCATCCTTTTGCATTACTTGATTATTCAGTTGTACATAATGGAGAAATATCATCTTACGATGCAAATAGAAGAGCTATTGAGATGTATGGATATAAATGTACTCTCCAAACAGATACAGAAGTTATTACTTATATAATAGACTATTTACATAGAAATAAAGGATTAACTTTTGAAGAAATAGCTTCTGTTATAGCAGCACCATTTTGGCAAACTATTAACAATATGCCTTCCGAAAAACAAAAGTTGCATGAGTATTTAAGAAATGTTTTTTCTTCTCAACTAATTACAGGACCATTCTCTATACTTGTTGGTTTTGAAGGTGGACTCATGGCATTAAATGATAGATTAAAGTTAAGAAGTATGGTAGTTGGTGAACGTGATGATATGGTATATATAGCTAGTGAAGAATCAGCTATTAGAATTATTGAACAAAATTTAGATAAAGTTTGGGCACCAAAGGGTGGAGAACCTGTTATAGTTTGTGTTAAAGGAGGTAAATTATAATGAATTTGTTATACCCCGATTATGAAGTAGAAAGAAATTATGATAAATGTATTGGTTGCAGAGTTTGTGAACGCCAATGTGCAAATGAAGTTCATGAATATTTAGAAGATAGTAAAAAACTTGTGTGTGATGATAATAAATGTGTAAATTGCCATCGTTGTGTATCCCTTTGCCCAACAAGAGCTTTAAAAATTGTAAAGAGTAATAATACTTATAAAGAAAATACAAATTGGACAATGAAAACAATTAATGAACTTTATAGGCAAGCAAATAGTGGAGGTGTATTGCTTTCATCTATGGGTAACCCTGAAAATTATCCAATTTATTTTGATAAAATTTTGCTTAACGCTTCACAGGTTACCAATCCATCTATTGACCCTTTGCGTGAACCAATGGAAACAAAAGTGTTTTTAGGAGCAAAGCCACAAAATATAGAACGTAATGAAAAGGGTGAAATTGAAACTAAATTACCACCCCATTTAAAACTATCTATGCCAATAATGTTTTCAGCTATGAGTTATGGCTCCATTAGTTATAATGCTCATGAAAGTCTTGCTCGTGCTGCTTCTGAACTTGGTATTTTTTATAATACAGGTGAGGGTGGTTTGCATGAAGATTTTTATAAATATAGTAAAAATACTATTGTTCAAGTAGCTTCGGGCCGATTTGGTGTACATAAAGATTATTTAAATAGTAGTGCTGCTATTGAAATAAAAATGGGTCAAGGAGCAAAACCGGGTATTGGAGGTCATTTGCCGGGAACAAAAATAGTTGGAGATATTTCAAAAACTAGAATGATACCAGAAGGTTCTGACGCAATTTCTCCTGCTCCACATCATGATATTTATTCTATTGAAGATTTAAGGCAACTAGTATTTTCACTTAAAGAAGCTTCTAATTATACAAAACCTATAATAGTTAAAATTGCTGCTGTTCATAATATTTCAGCAATTGCAAGTGGAATTGCTAGAAGTGGTGCAGATATTATTGCTATTGATGGTTTTCGTGGCGGTACGGGAGCTGCTCCTACTCGAATTCGTGATAATGTAGGTATTCCAATAGAACTTGCTCTTGCTAGTGTTGATAAACGATTACGTGATGAGGGAATTCGTGATAATGTATCTATTATAGTGGGTGGTAGTATCCGTTCAAGTTCAGATATAGTAAAAGCAATAGCACTTGGTGCAGATTGTGTTTACATAGGAACATCAGCACTTTTAGCACTTGGTTGTCATCTTTGTAGAAGTTGCCATGGAGGTAAATGTAATTGGGGTATAGCAACTCAAATACCTGAACTTACTAAACGACTTAATCCGGATATTAGTTATAAGCGACTTGTTAATCTTTTAACTGCATGGGAACATGAAATAAAAGAAATGATGGGTGGAATGGGTATTAATTCAATTGAAAGTCTAAAAGGAAATAGACTTATGCTTCGTGGGGTTGGGCTTAATGAAAAAGAACTTGAAATTTTAGGAATAAAATATGCAGGTGAATAAAAATATAATAAACATGTATGGTTATATATTATAAATTAAACTTTTCGGAATGCATAAATGCATTCCCTACTAATAACATGAGAAATATTAGTATATTTAGGGAACGGATTTATCTGTTCCTTAAAAGAATTTAATAATTATAATGAGGTGAAAAAGTGAAACGATTATATGTTAATGAAAAATGGTGTCTTGGTTGTCACCTTTGCGAATATTATTGTGCTTTTGCAAGTACAAATGAAAAAGATATGGCAAGAGCATTAAAAGATATAAAAATTACTCCAAGGATTAAAATAGAAGAATTTAATAATATAAGCTTTGCTGTATCTTGTAGACATTGCAAGGAACCACTTTGTGTAAAAGGATGTATAACAGGAGCATTAACAATTTGTGATGGTGTAATTACAATTAATAAAGAGAAATGTATAAGTTGTTGTACTTGTATATTAACCTGCCCATATGGAGCAGTTTCTATATCAGAAGATGGAGCAATACAAAAATGCGAATTATGTATAAAAACATCTTCACAAACTCCACAATGTGTTAAAGGTTGCCCTAATGGAGCAATTGTATTTGAAGAAAGAGGGTGAAAAATTTGAAATATATTATAATTGGTAATTCTGCTGCAGGAATTGGAGCTATTGAAGGTATTAGACAAATTGATAAACAAGGTGAAATTATAGTAATTACAAATGAACCATATCATACTTATTCACGACCTCTTATTTCATATTTATTACTTGGTAAAGTAAATGAAGAAAAAATGAAATATCGTAATGATGAATTTTATACAGAAAATAATGTTACTTTAATTTCTAATGTGAATGTTACTTCTATAAATTCAGATAATAAGAGTATTACTATTAGTAATGGAGATTGTATTTCTTATGATAAACTTTTTGTTGCAACAGGTTCATCTGCATTTATTCCTAAATTTGAAGGATTAGATATGGTTAAAAATAAATTTGCATTTATGAGTCTAGATGATGCAAAGGAACTTCAAGCACATCTTAATAAAGATGCAAAAGTTTTAATAATAGGAGCTGGACTTATTGGACTTAAATGTGCTGAAGGGATTTTACATAGAGTATCTAAAATTACAGTAGTAGATTTAGCACCAAGAGTTTTATCAAGTATTTTAGATGATGATGGGGCAAAGATTATTCAAAACCACCTTGAGAATAAAGGAATATGCTTTAAACTATCTCATACTGTTAAATATTTTGAACAAAACACAGCTACTTTTGATGATGGAAATAAAATAGAATTTGATATATTAGTTTTAGCAGTAGGTGTAAGACCAAACACATCACTTTTACAAAATATCGCACAAATACAAAAAGGTATTGTTATAAATAGCAAATGTGAAACATCACATCAAGATATTTATGCGGGTGGTGATTGTACCGAAAGTATTGATATATCAAGTGGGCAAACTAAAATTATGGCTCTACTTCCTAATGCTTATATTCAAGGTGAATGTGCAGGGATTAATATGGCTGGTGGTGAAAAAGAATTTAATAAAGCTATACCTATGAATGCAATTGGATTTTTTGGACTTCATATCATTACTGCTGGAAATTATATTGGTGATATATATTATGAAAATGAAGGTAATCATTATAAAAAATTGTTTTATAGTAATAATAAATTAAATGGTTATATTCTTATTGATAATAAAAAAGAACAATTGAACTCTAAAGCTTACGAAAAAGCAGGTATTTATACAAGTCTTATTAGAGACCAAATTCCACTAGATACAATTGATTTTGATTTAATTTGTAAAAAGCCGGGACTCATGGCATTTGAACGTGAATATAGAAATATAAAGTTAGGTGGTGGCTTAAATTGAATATTGATGCCAAAAATTTAAGTTTTAAAGAATTAAATATAAAAATAAAAGAAACTTCTAATGATGTTTGTATTGATAATTGTTATGGTCAGCAATTTATTGGTTCAGGACTTAGCAATAAAAATATAACTATAAATGGCACTCCTGGTAATGCATTAGGCTGTTATCTTGATGGTGCTAATATAGTTGTAAATGGAAATGTTCAAGATGCTGTTGGTGATACTATGAATGATGGTAAAATTATTGTTCATGGTAATGCAGGAGATGCATTGGGTTATGCTATGCGAGGCGGTAAAATATTTGTGCGTCACAATTCAGGGTATAGAACTGGGATACACATGAAAGAATATAAAAATAAAAAACCTGTTATTGTTGTAGGAGGAAAAGTTGGTAGTTTTTTAGGTGAATATCTTGCAGGTGGACTTATAATAGTTCTTGGATTAGATACAAAAGATATCCCCATTGGCAATTTTACAGGTACTGGTATGCATGGAGGTTCTATTTTTATAAGATGGAATGGTGAACTTACAAATCTTCCTCTTCAAGTTACAGCAGAAATTGTTTCAAATGAAAATTTAAAAGAAATCGAATCTATTTTAAATGAGTATGCTGAAAATTTTAATATAAATATTGAAGAAATTTTAAATAGTAAATTTTATAAGCTTAGCCCTAATGCAAAAAATCCATATAAGCAACTTTATACAGCAAATTAAGAGGTGATTTTATGACCAATACTGAAAATGATGTTTTGAAATTTGTAAAGGAAAATGATGTTAAATTTATACGTCTTGGATTTTGTGATTTATTTGGCACTCAAAAAAATATTTCTATTATGCCTGATGAATTACCATTTGCTTTTGAACATGGTATATCTTTCGATGCTTCTGCAATTAAAGGCTTTAATGATGTAACAAAATCTGATTTATTACTATTTCCAGACTCATCTACACTTACTGTTTTACCATGGAGACCTGAACCAGGAAGGGTTGTTCGTTTTTACTGTGATATAAAAAATCCTAATAAATCTAATTTCACACATGATAGTAGATTTATACTTAAGCAGGTAATAGAGCGTTGTAAAAACATGGGTTATGTTTGTAAAATAGGAGCTGAATGTGAATTTTATTTATTCAAAACAGATGAGAATGGAGAACCTACACAAAATACTCTTGACAATGGTGGTTATCTTGATATTTTACCACTTGATAAAGGAGAAAATATACGACGTGAAATATGTTTGTATCTTGAAGAAATGGGTTTAAAACCTGAAACTTCACATCATGAGCAAGGTCCCGGACAGAATGAAATTGATTTTAAATTTAGCGATGCCTTATCTTGTGCAGATAATTTATTAACTTTTAAATCTGTTGTAAAAGCAATAGCGTCAAGAAATGGTTTATTTGCTTCTTTTATGCCTAAGCCTATTTTAGAACAAAGTGGTAGTGGACTTCATGTAAATATATCTCTTTCACAAAATGGGTTTAATATTTTTAAAAATGAAAATAACCAACATTCAAAAGTTGCTGAAAGTTTTATTGCTGGAATTTTAACAAAAGTACCTGAAATTACTTTATTCCTTAATCCCATAACTAATTCATATGAACGTTTTGGTAAATTTGAAGCTCCTAAATATGTATCTTGGTCACATCAAAATCGTTCTCAACTTATTAGAATTCCTGCTGCTACAGGTAAAAAAGTAAGAATGGAGTTACGTTCTCCTGACCCAGCAATTAATCCATATCTTGCATTTGCACTTATTATTGGTGCTGGGCTTTATGGTATTGAAAATGAACTTACTTTACCAATTGCTCTTAATTTAGATTTATATAAAGCAGATAAAAATATAACTGAAAAACTTACTTTATTACCTAGTAGCCTTGATATGGCAATAAGTCTTACTGAAAACTCACAATTTGTTAAAGATATTATTGGTGATGAAATGCTTCAAAAATACATTTCTATTAAAAAAGAAGAAGTAATTCTATTTTCAAAAACAGAGAATAAAGAAAAATTTTATAAAGAAAAATATTTTAATTTTATATAAATTAATATAATTGAAAAATTAAAGGGTGAAGTTGTATGAAAGGTGGCGATTTTTATGGAAAGTGCATTAATTGTTTCTTATACACAAAAAAGCATTGCTTTTTTTACAGAAGTATTATATTCTTTTTCCTGTACTAAAATTGTCACTGTAATATCATGCTCTGAAGCAAGACAATCGCTTTTGGAAAGAGATTTTGACTTAGTTGTTATAAATGCTCCTCTTAATGATGAATCAGGTGAAAGCTTATCAAGATATATTGCCTCAAAAACTATCAGTCAAGTAATTCTTATAGTAAAAAATGAATATTATGATGAAATATCCAGTATTGTTGAGAATTATGGAGTAATAACTATTGCAAAACCAATTAATAAAACTGTTTTTTGGTCAGCATTAAAACTTGCAAAAGCTACTCAAAATAAATTAAAAACAATGCAAGCTGAAAATAATAAATTAATACAAAAAATCGAGGATATACGTGTTGTTGACCGTGCTAAATGTGTTCTTATTTCTTATTTAAATATGAGTGAGAATGAAGCACATAGATATATTGAAAAACAAGCTATGGATATGAGAACATCAAAAAGAACTATTGCAGAAGGAATATTGAAAACCTATGAAAATTAAAAATACATAATAATAAGGTTTTTCTGATATCCTAAACCCTGTAAAATATTATTTTTAAGTTAAAACATCATTAAATTATTATTATAATAAAGTTTAGTTTACTTTTAAAAATAAAAAGTAAGCTAAGCTTTATTTGTTTGTAATAATATTACTTGTAAACTTTAAAAATAAATATTCTTTTATAAAAAGATAAACATTAATCAAAACATTAAAATGAACAGATAAATCTAATTCTTTGCCATTTTATTAACTATAATAATACAAATTTGAGAGTAGTTAATTAAAGATAGATAAAGAAATATTTTAAAATATTCTAAGAATTCGTCAAATAATTTTATTTTGTTTATAATCTTTGCTCAAGCCTGTAATTTTCAAGCTTTAAAAACATCCAAGCCGTTTACACTATTTTTTAAGTATAAATTTTAATTATTTATTTAAGACCTGTGAATTCATTGTAAAATCAACAAAAATAGTATCAAGAAAATAAAATTAAGAGGCAAAATCTCTTTACACTTGCGTTGCAAGTGTAAAGAGATTTTGAATGTAATTTTAAAAAAACCTATCTTTAATATAACCACTCTCACAAATTTATAGTTAAGAATATTTAAAATAGTTATTTAAGATAAATCTTAAAAAATAGAGAGTGTTTACTTATCTATAGTTATATATACTTATGTAGTGGATGAATATTATTTATTGTAGGTTGCCATAATATCTCTTTAAATTTTCCTTGAAATACCGATATAATATATGCAAGATAAAATAAAGTCTTATTTAATACACAAAGGGGGTACATATTTTGATTAGTGGAATAAGTAGTTCTTATAACAACCCACGATACAATCCATGGGTAGAAAGAAACAAAATAAATGACTTATCAAATTTGTCATTGGAAGAAACATTGGTAATTGAAGATGTAAAAAAACTTATATCACAGCTTGGAGATAGTCGTATAAAAGTACAAATAACAGATGGGGAACTTCAACATAATGGCATGAAATTTTCAGTAACTGGCTTTATGAGTACAGGTATTGAGGGTACTGGCGATTTTTCACTTGATAAAGTAACTTTGAAAAAAATGGCAACAGATGAGTCTTTTAAACAAGATATGATGTCAACAATACAAGGATTCATAAATGAGGAAAAGAAAAATCAAATTGAGTTCGCTAAAATAAAGGAATTCCAATCAAAATCTAAACACCCTCAGTTTTTTTATATGGATTTTTGGAATGATAAAAAAGAACAAGCAAAATCTATTAACAATAATTTTAAAAGTACCTGCCTAGAAGCTGTAGTTGGGAAATATGAGCAACAATTCAATTATGTAAATTAGTAATCCTCTATCTTGAATAAATATTAACGTTATGAGGTTTAAAATTGAATTTGGCGGTCGAAAGTATTTAGTTAAAGAATTAATAAAAAACGGTTATACTGTAATTATTGCTATTAAGAAAATCTTTAAGTATTAGTATAAACTCTATAAATTAAAATTTTTATAATGAAGGTAAAACATATGAATTATACAATTCTTGTTGTAGAAGATGATGAAAATATTTCTTTTGGAATAAACAGTTTTTTTACTCGTGAGGGTTTTCATATTATTTGTTGTGGTTCTTTGTCTGAAGCACGTGAAGCATTTACCAACGCAGTTAATCTTGTAATTTTGGACTTAAATTTACCTGATGGAAGTGGCCATGATTTTTGTCGTATGGTAAAATCAAAGATAGATACTCCAATTATTTTTTTAACCGTTAGAGATGATGAAACCGACATTGTGCAAGGGCTTGATATGGGTGCAGATGATTATATCATTAAGCCTTTTCATCTTTCAGTTTTGCTTGCTCGTGTCAATGCTGTCTTACGACGTTTTGGTAAAAATAATGACGGTAAAGCTAGCGATTTGCTTTGTTGTGGTGGAATTCGTATGGACACTAAAGCAACAAGGGTTTGGTCAAACGGAAAAGAAATTACGCTTAGTGCAGGGGAGTATCGGTTACTTAATGTTTTGCTTGAAAATAAAAATATTACTATGACTCGAACTGTATTGCTTGAACGTTTATGGGATATTGATAAGGAATTTGTAAATGATAACACCCTAACAGTTACAATGAAACGGCTTAGAGAAAAACTTGGCAATCCACAGTGTATTCGTACACTTCGTGGTATAGGATATCGAATGGAGGACTCTTTATGAGTAGCTTTGTTTGGTGTATATTTGGTGTGGTTTTTGCTACACTTATTTTTACAACGCTGTGGTTTTTGGATATAAAACGGCGAAAATTACGCATAAAAGGATTGACACAATATCTTGAAGCAGCAAGTTGTTCAAAAGTTGCAGTTTTAGCACGCATTGATGATGAATTTTCTATGCTTGAAGATGAATTATATAAAACAGTAAGTGAACTACGAATTACCAAAGAGCAAGCATTGCAAGAACGTAACATACAAGCTGATAATCTTGCAGACATAGCTCATCAGTTAAAAACTCCTTTAACTTCTATGTCACTCATGACACAACTTCTTGCACAAAATGCTACAAAAGAACAGTATGAGTATATTGAACGTCTCGACAACCAGTTATCACGACTTGAATGGTTAACTTCGTCTTTACTCACAATGTCAAGACTAGATGCTGGAGCAATCAATTTCACACAAAAAGAGCTTTCTTTTGAGGCACTAATAGCACAAGCAACAGAACCTATGGAGCGAACTTTACAAAGCCGAAACCAAACCATAATGGTAATTGGAATTGAAGGTATTCTTTGTTGTGACCCGATTTGGACAGGTGAGGCACTACTTAATCTAATTAAAAATTGTAGTGAACATACACCAAATGGTAGTAAAATATTACTTAAATATAGTACAACACCGCTTTATATTCAAATTGATGTTGAGGACAATGGCACAGGCTTTTCACCTGATGAATTGCCAAAGGTTTTCCGCCGGTTTTATAGGGGTAAAAATGCAAATAAAAATAGTATTGGTATAGGTCTTGCCCTTTGCCGAAGCATTATAGAGGGTCAGGGAGGTACAATTCATGCTGAAAACCGAAAGGAAGGTGGTGCTAGATTTACAATTCGACTATATCCACGAAAGTAGGGGCGATCTTTGGTCGCCCGAAAAAAACTCCTATTTTTTTATGTTAAATCTAGCTTAATAGCTTCAATAATATTTTGATTATGAAGCTCACGACTACCAACAAAAAAAGCTGTTACTGTAACAAAAAATATTGCAGTAATATAAATTAATATTTGAAGTAATGGAATAAACGGAAGCCATTCAACAAAAGTTACTTCGTTGATGCGTAAAAATACAAATTGAATTGCAATAATAAATGGGATACTAATTATAATAGGTTTTAATCCAAGAAGTACAGCTTCTATCATTAATATTCTGTGCATTTTTTTCGGAGATAATCCTACTGACCTTAGTATAGCAAATTCACGACGACGTGCTGCCAAAGAACCTAGCACAGTTGCCCATGAATTGCTAAGTCCAATTATTGCAAGCAATCCTGATATAAAGCCAAATATAATATTTATAACAAAATTACTATTTTCAATATTAAGTAGATACTCGTTTTCGTCATACAGAATATAATCTCCAGACCCCAAATAGCTTTCACATATTTGTTCAATTTTCGCACGAACAGCAGATATGTCAGCCCCCGATTTTACAAGTACAATTCCGTTAACACTGTCTGAGTTTCCAGTAAAGGAGCTTGAGAGCTGATTTACCATATCAACGTTCATATACTGCACTATACTATACCTGCCAAATGATATATTGCCTAAATTTAAGTTTTTATCAGTAATTTCTACAAATTCTACATCAAAGGCAAAATCACCCTCATAATCATCCCATTTTTTTTCAGTAAAATTCAGTACATCTCCTTCTTTTACATCGAGATAAGGTAGGTAAACTGGATTACGTTTTGTGGAGGTGGTTATATCCTCAATTTTATTATAAAAAATACTACAAAGCTTATCATTTTGATAAAATTGCTTAGAGTCAATACCAAGTGATTTACAATAATTATTAAATGTTTTATCATCCAGCGCAATCATTACTGTCAACACACGTCGCTGTTCATCACGTAAAAGTGGTAGCTGTGCAGGTAGCAATTTTTTACTAGCAGCTTCAAAACCTCCTGCTTTTTGAAACTCATCTGAAAGTAATTTATCAGGTAGCCAGACTGCTGCCCAAATTTTTTTATACCATGATATATTTTCAATACCTTCAACATTTGCAATCTGCTGTGTAATGTCTTTATAATCCTCAAATGTAGGAAGATGAAGTGTAACTGAGATATCTTGATTTTCCCAATTTTTTTGTTTATATTGATATATACTTTCACTAGTTTTTGCTACTGAAGTTATACACAACAAACAAGTAAACGTCATAAATGACAAAGCAAGAGAGATTGTTGCAGTTCGATAACTTTTTTTTCGTGCTTTAAGTGCATTTTCTGCAAGCTCACCCTCAATACCAAAAACTGATCCAATTCCCCATTTGCTAAGTTTTTTAAGTTTTGTTTTCTCTCCCTGTCGTATTGCAGTAATTGGCGACATTTTTGCAACATGACGAGCAGGAATAATTGCTGACCACCAAACGGTGAGCAAGGTTAACAGTATAGATGGTATAAGTGACTGCCAACCTACTTCAAACAACACAAAATGTTCAGAATTAGTATTATTACTAATAAAATCAATCAGATACTTTACCGATATGTTGCCGAGAAAAATTCCAACAGGCAAAGGAATTATAGTTAGTAAAAAACCCTCTAAAATTACTGAACGTTTAATTTGACGTGGTGTTGCACCAATACTTGCAAGCACACCAAGTTGAGATATCCTTGATGATATGGACAATGCAAATGCATTGTGGATAATCAGCACAAAAAGAGCTGTTACAAGTAAGCCTACTACAATAAACGTTAGTGGCATTTGACTTGCCATAAACATACTTACAAAACTAATTTGATTTGGTGGAATTACAAATTTTCGTGACAAATAATCCGTGTTATATCGAAGCATATAATTTCCATATTCATTAGGCTTATAACCAAGTGCTTTTGCAATTTTGGGCAATTCTTTATAGGTATCAAAAATATTATTAAATCTAAAATAAATTGTTAGCTTATCATCTGGTTGGATGTCAGTATTGTCAAAATAGCCAAGTGCTGTGTAAGCAGGTACTGTTGAACTTGTTGCAATATCTAATTTTGCTACTACTGTTAGTTCTATATATTCATTAGAAATAAAAGTTTCACCTGTTTGTTTTGGTTCAATAGCATCAATTTCACTTCCATCTACATTAACCCTATTTCCAAGAGGTAAAATAATTGTATCACCAATTGAAAGTTCAGAGTGATGTTCAAAGTACTGCTTTGAAAGTGCAATTTCACCTATGTGTTCTGGTATTCGTCCTTCAAGAATTGCAACACTACCTTCAGGCATAGAGTGCCAATAATCGTAATTTGCATCTCTCCAAACTAAATATTCACGGCGTGGGTCATCAATTTTTGCAACCTTCCAATTACCCTTTATCATCATAGCTTCAATACTATCAAAGTTATTTATAATATTGATATCTCGTCCATATGTAATATCAAAAAGTTCACCATGCCAATCTCCTCTTTCTTCTAAAATATAACGTAAATTATCAATATACATATTATAAAAAAATCCACATAATGCTGAAAGCATTGTAGTTGTCATAAGTATCGCAAACATAATAGCAATACTGCTACGACGATTTCTTTTTATATAATCAAATGTGTATTCAAAAAGTAATTTCATTTTGGCACCGCCTTATCACTTATAATAATGCCATCTTCCATTGTTATAATTCGGTCAGCTTCCAGTGCTAATTTTTCATCATGTGTAATCAGTAAAATTGTTTGCCCAAATCGTTTGTTGGAAAGACGCAATAAGTCGCTTATTTCTTGACTGTTACGCCTATCTAAATTTCCTGTAGGCTCATCGGCAAGCAAAATTGCAGGGCGGTAAATAAGACTTCTAGCAATTGCAACCCTTTGTTGTTGTCCACCACTAAGCTGACCTGGTAGATGCTTTAGTCGGTCACCCAAGCCAAGTATTGAAATGATTTCATCAAAATGTTCTTGCTGTGGTTTTCTATCATCTAATAGCATTGGCAATAAAATATTTTTTTTCACATCAAGTGTAGGGATTAAGTTATAAAACTGATAAACTAACCCTATTTTTCGCCTACGAAAAATAGCAAGCTGTTCTTCTCCTAGCGTTGCGATGTCAGTATCCTCAATATATATACTACCACTTGTAGGGCGGTCTACGCCACCAAACATATGCATCAGAGTAGATTTTCCTGACCCCGATTCCCCTACAATAGCTATATAAGAGCCTTTATCAACAGAAAAACTAACCTCTTTTACTGCATTAACTTTTGCATCACCTGTGCCATACTCCTTACACAGATTATTGCAACGTAAAATTTCCATGTAATCACCTCTTTCTTTATTTATATTACACCTGCAAAATGACATTTCAGTGACAAAGTAATAATAAAATTTTGGTTGATTAAAGATAAATAAAAAAATATTCTAAAAATTCATCAAATTATTTTATTTTATTTACAATCTTTGATTAATGCTGTAATTTTCAAAATTTAAAATCATTCATTCCTTTCACACTATTTTGTAAGTATAAATGTTCTCATGTTTAATTATTTATTTAAAACCTGCGAATTCATTGTAAAATCAATAAAAATAGTATCAATAAAATAAAATCACGAGCCAAAATCTCTTTACACTTGCGTTGCAAGTGTAAAGAGATTTCAAATTCAAGTATTTAAGAGATATTTTATAGACAATAAAATTTTTGAATTTGATGAAAATACATTAATGACTTTGTAGAAATTGGATTAGAAAAAAAATAAATACAACACAATAAATTTGTACTCTTTTTATTTTTCGGCAATTCGTTAATTAGTTACATGTTATTAGATTGAAAAATATATTCAATTTCAAATAAATTAAACTACATAAAATTAACAGTTTTTTAGTTTGGGTGGTGTTAAAAAATATACATCATTATTAATTTTAAAGCCAAATAACTATAAAATTATTGCCTATAAGCAAATTTTACTGTATACTTGAATGAAGAAAAAATGACTATCTGGTTATATTAAACGGATAAAAAAATAATACTTATTATGTAATCGAGATTTATTTGTAAAAAGCAGGCTTACTTATAAAACTTTTAGTGATTGGAGAAATGAAAATGTATGAAAGACTATTGGATAAGAATGTTAAACCTACGATGGAAGAGTTTTTAGCACATATTGGTGAAGGAAAAAATACAATTGAAAATATTGATACTTTCTTGATAAACAAACTAAATTCAAAAAAGGAACTTAAATTTGATGTCCACAGTAGGTGCTGGAAAATTAGTTATCATATAAAAAGAAAATATATCTGTGATATTATTTCGGAAAAAGAAGCTTTTACAATAGTAACAAGATTACCTGAGGAAGATATAAAAAAGTTGTATGATGGTATATCACCATATACTAAGGAGTGCATAAATAATAGCCCCTTTCGACATAGTGGCTGGATTGAATATCGCATTTTAGATATTGAAAATTTGGAAGATGCTAAAAAGATTTTACAAGTTAGGGTAAATTGCAAACTGTAAAAACAAGCCAAGTTACTATCGAGATAGCACAGCACTAAGTTTCAAGGGTTTACCCTAGTATAGATGTTATTATAAAATTAATAATAATAAATAATTACTGTAGGGGCGACCTGTGGTCGTCCGTGATAAATTTAATAAATTATTTATATTTCTTGACCGTTATAAAACCATACATGATAAAAACGCTTTTTACGAAATGGAAGATGTTCTTCATGTGTGGTAGGGACTTGATTACTTAACCTTTTTTACTGAAGGTGCTATTTGCGAAAAAGTAAAATTTCTTCTACAAAATTCTCGTAAAAAATGCGGAATATAACCCCATCAAACTAGCAAATAACGTCTTATCATAAACATAATACTAATCCCAAAGTAATAGAAAAGTCGTCACTTAATTTTCACGACTTCTTTTGTTGAAAAATATTTAATTCTGTTTTGAGGTGGCATCAAGTTAAGACTAAGTTTTTGCAAGAAAATAGTCGGAAAAGTTATTGTACATTTGATTGGTTTGTAGTATACTTGAATACAATGAAGAAAATTTATATGTTAATTTTGAGTAAGTTAACAAAAATAGATATTATTTATATAACTGTGAGGTGTACGATGAAAAAACTTTTATTTTTATGTGGAGCGAATGGTATTGGGAAAACCACCATTTCAAAGGAAATAATTAATATTTTACCAAATTCAGCTTATGTTGATTCTGATCCTTGTAGAATTATGAATCCATTTATCTTGAATGATACGACAATCCCCACTATCTCGAAAAATATTAGCGATATGATTATAAATTATTTCAACTGTTCATTGGTTGAAACAGTGGTTTTTTCGTATGGGTTTCATGGAAGAAGAAAAGAAGTTTTTGAAAGAATCTCTGATACAATCTCTGTTGTTAAACATAATTTTATACCATTTTTACTTTGGTGTGATGAACAAGAAAATATTAGTCGCATGAAATTTGATAACAGAACTATTGGACAAATTGAAAGAACATTAAATGAATCAAGAAAATCTTATGAAACAGTAACATATCCAAAAATTGATATTTCAAAATTGTCGGTTAAACAAGCTGCAGAGTTCATAATTAATCAAACAAGATTATGAGAATAATATTTGTAATTAGACAGAATTTTTCTGTATAAGGAAATCAATATAATCTCTCAAGTATGGATAAGTTGTCACTTAATTCTTTAACCCTCCCTTAAGATGCTGTCAAATTAGGACTAAGTGGTAATATTTAAAATCATTTATATTGAATAGAATTTATTATATACTCTATGAAGAAAATAATAATTATTGGTGAGATTGTTTATATAATCTTTATTAAATTATTAAAATTATTACTATAAAATTTGAATATATATGAATGGAGAAAACTTATGAACCTTGAAGAAACAATTTTTTTCTATACAAGAAACAATTACTTAATTATTAACAACTTACTTTTAGGTAATATGAATCAACTTTGGGAAGTTGCCGAAATAGTGAATAACGATTCAAAAGGTATGCTTAAAGAGCATGAAGATGGGATACGAATACTTGATAAAAAAAGTATTGAGAAATATCAAAACCGAGTATACCAAAAAATAAATGAAATAGAAAAAGCAAAAGTTATTAATATTGCAAAGAGCGATATTTCAAATATTCTTTGTGCGATGAAACCAACAGAAAATGAAATTGTGGTTTATAGGACTGTATGGCATATAAGATTTGGTGATTCTATACCGCATTATAATGTTGATGATATTGTAGAGTTTAAAATTTTTCTTCAACATCTATCACTCTATATAGAGAAGATATAATTTCTGATTTTTCATAGATATGAAATAACTGTTCCTAAAAATAGTTTAACTTTAGAACTTGACCAGTTTGCTCCGTTCATAAGAAACGAAGATGGTGAAATTCTTCTTCCTCCTATGAAATGTAAGGTAAAAAATATACGAAATAGTGATAACGAAAATTGTAAAGGAATAATTGAATTACAGTATATAGAAAATATACCTGTAAGTATATACTTCAAATAAGCATAATGCTTACCATTTGACCAATTAATTGTTACCCAACAAAACAAAAATAATCTCAAAGTACAGTAGTTACCTTGTATAACTTAGTGACTTGTTTTTGTCTTAAAACAATCGAATTAAATTTATATGTATTTAGTTTTGTTTAAGTTAAAAACTATTATTTTTAACTCTCATTTATTAATTTTCATTTCTATAAATGAGAGTTTTATTATTTTATTGTTTCTCTTTTGGATTAAATATAACTGCTGCTAAAAACCCAAATAAAATTGCTGCTGTTACTCCTGCTGCTGCTGCTTTAAGTCCACCTGTAAATATTCCAAAGAAGCCTACAGAGTCAACCTCTTTCATAACACCTTTTACCATTGCGTAACCAAATCCCAATATAGGTACTGTAGCACCTGCACCTGCAAAATCTACTAAATATTGATAAATTCCTAAACCCGTAAGAATAGAACCTATGCAAACGAATAAAACAAGTATTCTTCCGGGCATTAATTTAGTTTTACTCATTAAAAGTTGACCTGCTCCACAAATTGCTCCTCCTAATAGAAATGCATTAATATAATTCATAATCATCCTCCTATAATACTTCTATAGCTAAAGCATGAGCTATAGCGGGAATACTTTCACCTTGTTGGGATAAAGTAGGACTCATTAATGCTCCAGTAGGTATAAATAAAACTTTAGAAAATTTACCTTTTTTCATTTCTTCATATATATAAGCAGAGAAAGTAACTGCTGAACAACCACAACCACTTCCTCCAGCATGTGTATCTTGAGTTTTATCATCAAATATAATAATACCACAATCTGTATAATTACTTCCAAGTGTATAATTTTCTTCTTCTAAAAGTTTGACAACCAATTCCCTACCTATTAACCCTAAATCACCAGTAACTATTAAATCATAGTAACGAGGATTTCTACCAGTATCTTTAAAATGAGCTATCATAATATCAGCAGCGGCAGGTGCCATTGCAGCCCCCATATTCATAGCATCAGTAATTCCCATGTCTATCATTTTACCTGTAGTTACATGAGTTATAAAGGGTCCAACTCCACCTTGAGATATTACAACTGCTCCTGACCCTGTAACAGTCCATGTTGATGTTAATGCTCTTTGAGTTCCTAACTCAAGTGGAAAGCGAAATTGTTTTTCTGCACTACAAAAGTGACTGGAAGTTCCAGCAAGTATATTTGTTGCAAATCCACCATCTATAAGCATAGCACCTAAAGACATTGATTCACCCATAGTAGAACATGCACCAAATAATCCGAAATAAGGTCTATTAAAATCCCTTATACCAAATGTACTAGCTGAAAGTTGATTAAGTAAATCACCTGTTAATATATAATCTATGTTTTCCATATTTAAGTTTGCTTTTTGAACTGCTAACTTCATAGCTTCTTTAATTAGTTTACTTTCTGCTTTTTCCCAGCTATCTTCACCCCATAAACAATCTTCAAGTACTGTATCAAATAAATTACCTATTGGTCCATTACCCTCTTTTGGTCCAGTTATTGATGCTGAAGAAATGATTACTGGAGGTGTATGAAATTTAACAGTTTGATTTCCCTCACGTTTAAGCATATACTCACCTTCTATCTAAAAAAATAAGTTATTAAATAGTAAATAAACCCCACACCTACAGAAGAAAGAGTACCATATACTATAACCGGTCCTGCTACAGTAAACATTTTAGCTCCAACTCCAAATATATAACCTTCTTTTTTATATTCTATTGCTGGTGAAACTATAGAATTTGCAAATCCTGTTATAGGTATAATAGTTCCAGCTCCACTATATTTACCTAGTTTATCATATATATCTAATCCAGTTAAAAGAGAACCTATGAATATAAATATTATTGTTGCTATCATAGCAGATTGGTCTTTATTAAATTTCATATATTCAAGAATAGTAATTATTACTTCTCCAATAGTACATATAATTCCACCTGATATAAAAGCTCTTGCACAGTCTCTTAATGTATGGCTATTAGGCGATAACTTTTCTACAAGTTTTTGATAATCTTGTTTAGCTTGTGCTGTTTGTTGCATAATAAAGCCTCCTTAATATATTAAATATAAATATTAATATAAGTTTTATATTTTTATTTATACTATAAAATATTTTCATTATATAATTATTTGAATTTTTATGGTAAATTATAGAACCCTTCTACAACATAATATAATATTGAACCAACCATTTTTCCTAATGCTATTGTAATAATAAATATACCTAATGCTTTTTGTAATCTAGTTCTCCTAGCTAATATTGGTATTACATCTAATGTTTCAGCAAGAGATACTGCTAAAGAACCTATAAATATTCCAATAAGAAAACTATATATAACTACGAGTATATTTCCTATAGGAAGCGAATAATCTATAATTATTGTGCTTGCCCCAATAATACCACCAATTGTAATAGCTGTTTCATATATTCTCATATATTTTTGAGTATTTGTTTTTTGTGCAAACGTTGGTACAATACCAATAATCGTTATAAAAGCAAATACTCCAGCAGCTATTGCACTTCCAGAAGCTAACCCTATAATTATTGTACAAATATATTTTAATACTATCATTTGTTACTCCTTTGAGGACCACTTAAACTATCTATCATACAATCATCTACATCACTTTCGTATACTGTCATTTCAACTTCTAAAGGTGTAGGGTCATCTGTAAAATTCCATTTAAAAATATGATTATAAAATACAATAATACCAGCAGCAAGTCCTATTGAATATGGAATTTCTATAATAAGAGGTCGTTCTGATTCTTGACCAAAAAATATTTTATAATAATTTTCTAACACTTGTGGAATTTGAGCATCGGTATGAAAACTCATTATAGCAGTTACAGAACCTGCAAATAAAATAAGTACTATAAATAACACTTTAGCCCATGTCCAAACTTTATTATCTGTAGGTTGTTTAGGTTGATATTGTATAATAGTATCTATCTCCCCAACTATATTTACAGTTGAATTAGGGACTTCTTTACTTATAGCTTTTATAACATCTATGGAAGATAATAAATAATTTTTCTTTGTTTCATCAGGTATTGTCATAACATTTATACTAGAAATTTTAGTTTTTAAATTGCTAGGTGCATAAATTTCAGCTATATCTTGTATAATTACATTTCTTTTTTTTATTATAGAAGCTTTTTTAACAGGCTTTATATATATATCCATAAGTATCACCTCTAATATTATTTACAAATATGCCCTTATAATCATAATCTTTTGATTTTATATAACTTCCATAAGCAAATATTCCTATAACTACAAATGAAATCATTATAATAGAAATAAGTATTAATCTAAAATTTCTTAGCTTTTCCACAAAAATCACCTCTGTAAATAGTTTTTGAAAATTGTCTAAATATATTCTGTTAAAATATGGTTTATATTTGATATATTTTTCAATAAGAGAATGGTTAATTAAATATACATAAATAAATATTTTAAAATATTCTAAGAATTCGTCAAACAATTTTATTTTGTTTATACTCTTTGCTCAACTCTGTAATTTTCAAGCTTTAAAATCATCCATTACTTTTACACTATTTTTTAAGTATAAATTTTAATTATTTATTTAAGACCTGTGAATTCATTGTAAAATCAACAAAAATAGTATCAACAAAATAATATTGAGCCTCAAAATCTCTTTACACTTGCGTTGCAAGTGTAAAGAGATTTTGAACTTAATTTTATAAAAAGCTATCTGTATATAACTACTCTCTTTAATAAATCTAAAATAAAAAATAATTAAATATGAGATGATGTATCTCTAAAAATGTTTTTTTCTAAAATAGTATTTTTTATTTTAAATATATAAATTTTTCTTGCAATAAAATAATAATAGTGATATAATAATTTTAAAGTTATTCGACATATAGTATTAACTGTACTAATACTATCTAATAACACAAAGTAATATATTATTTTTGTGTTAAATTATATTAAAGTATGAACAATAAGAGTGGGTTTTAACCCACTCTTATCTATTGTACAAAAATTTTGAGAGGTGAATTTTAATATGGGAAGCTCTAAAATTGAAAAGACTATAGAACAATATGTTAAACCTATTATTGAAGCAAATAATTTTGAATTAGTAGATATTGAATTTGTAAAAGAGAGTTCTAATTGGTATCTTAGAATTTATGCTGACAAAGAGGGTGGATTTACTTTAAATGATTGTGAACTTGTAAGCAAAGAATTAAGTAAAATATTAGAACAAAATGACCCAATCGAACAAGCATATATTTTAGAAGTAAGTTCTCCCGGAATAGATAGACCATTAAAAAAAGAAGAGGATTTTGTAAAATTCAAAGGTGAAATTGTAGATATAAAATTGTATAAGAGTATTAATAAGAAAAAAGAATTTCAAGGTATTTTAAAAGGATTAGAAAATAATATTGTTACAATAGAAGATGAATATGGAGAAACCTTTAGTTTTAGCAGAGATGAGATAGCAATTATAAGATTAGCAGTTATTTTCTAATTCTTTTAGATTTATTTAAAATTACTATTAAAGTTAGGAGGAGTTTAAAAAAATGAATACAGAATTTATAGAAGCTTTAAATCAAATTGAAAAAGAAAAAGGAATTAATAAAGAAATTTTATTTGAAGCTATAGAAACATCTCTAGTAACAGCTTGTAAAAAAAATTTTGGAACATCTCAAAATGTAAAAGTTATAATTAATCGTGAAAATGGTGATGTTTCTGTTTTTTCACAAAAGGCAGTTGTAGAAGAAGTAAAAGATAAAATGTCAGAAATATCTTTAGAAGAAGCAAAAAAAGTGAAAGTTAATTATGAAATTGGTGATGTTGTAGATATTTTAATAAAACCTAAAAATTTTGGTAGAATATCTGCCCAAACAGCAAAACAAATTGTACTTCAAAAAATAAGAGAAGCTGAAAGAGATATTTTATTTAACCAATATATTACAAAAGAAAAAGATATAATAACAGGTATTGTTCAAAGAAAAGAACGCAAAAATGTAATGATTGCAATTGGAAAACTTGAAGCAATATTATCACCAAATGAGCAAACAGTAGGTGAAGAATACAATTTTAACGATAGAATAAAAGTATATGTACTTGAAATAAAGCAAACTTCAAAAGGTCCTCAAGTTTGTGTTTCAAGAACTCACCCTGAACTTGTAAAAAGATTATTTGAACAAGAAGTTCCTGAAATTCATGATGGAATAGTAGAAATAAAAAGTGTTTCAAGAGAAGCGGGTTCAAGAACTAAAATTGCTGTGTACTCTAAAAATCCTAATATTGAAGCTGTTGGTACTTGTGTTGGACCAAGTGGTTCAAGAGTTAATATTATTGTAAATGAACTAAGAGGAGAAAAGATTGACATTATAAATTGGAATGAAGACCCTAAAGTTTATATTGCATCTGCTTTGAGTCCTTCAAATGTATTAAGTGTTGTAATAAATGAAAAAGAACAAAGTGCTAAAATAGTAGTACCTGATTATCAACTTTCATTAGCAATAGGTAAAGAGGGTCAAAATGCAAGATTAGCTGCTAAACTCACAGGATGGAAAATAGATATAAAAAGTGAAAGCCAAGCTAAAAAAACTAACTTTATTCCATTAGATGAATTATCAAAATTCAGTAGAGAGCATCAAGAAAATTTTTCAGGAGTGGAGTGATTATATGAAACAAAGAAAAATCCCACTTAGAAAATGCACTGGTTGTCAAGAAATGAAAAATAAAAAAGAACTTGTTAGAATAGTTAGAAGTGATGATGGTATTTTCTCTGTTGATTATACAGGAAAAAAATCAGGTAGAGGTGCTTATATATGCTCTAATATAGAGTGTTTAGAAAAAGCTAAAAAATCAAGAGGGCTTGAACGTTCATTTAAAGCATCCGTGCCTAATGAAGTTTATGAACAATTAAGAAATGAGTTGTTAAGTAATGACAAATAAAATGATTTCTACAATTTCTTTATGTCAAAAATCAGGAAATTTAGTGTCAGGTGAAGAATCATGTGAAAAGGCTATAAGAAGCCAAAAAGCTAAACTTATTATAGTTTCTTCAGATGCATCTGATAATACAAAAAAGAAGTTTACAAATTCGTCAAAATATTATAATATCCCAATATATTTTTTTATGACTAAAGAAGAACTTGGTAGGATAATAGGGAAAAGAATAAGAGCAGTATTAGTAGTAACAGATGAAAATTTCAGTAAATTGATTATAAATTTATTTGAAGTTAATAATTATAGTCAATGAAATTGAAAATAATTTGTTTACTATAATTAGTGATGCAAAATTAAAAGTTTTAATTTTACTAAGATAAATATTGGAGGTGGCTTAATGCCTAAAATTCGCATTTATGAACTAGCAAAACAATTAAATATGTCTAACAAAGAATTACTTGATGCCATAAGTGGATTAGGTTTAAATATTAAAAACCATATGAGTATTCTTGAAGATGAACAAACTAAAAAAATTATGGAGTTATTTGAAAAATCAGACAATAACAATGAAGAAACAGAAGAAGAACTTAAAGTAATACAAATACCTTTAAAAATTACAGTAAAGGATTTAGCTGAAAAATTAGAAAAACCATCATCAGAAATAGTTAAGATACTAATGAAAATTGGGATAATGGCCAATATAAATCAAGAAATAGATTTTGAAACAGCAACTAAAATAGCAGAAAACTTTGATATTTTAGTTGAAGAAGAAGAAGAAGTCGATATATTAGAAGAAGTTTTTGCAGAAGTGCCAGATTTAGAAGAAAATTTAGTTGAACGTCCGCCGGTTGTTGTTGTTATGGGGCACGTTGACCATGGTAAAACTTCATTATTAGATGCTATAAGACATAGTTCTGTCACATCACAAGAAGCAGGTGGAATTACCCAACATATAGGTGCTTACACAGTACAAACAAACGGAAAAACTGTAACATTTTTAGATACTCCAGGGCATGAAGCTTTTACTGCTATGAGAATGAGAGGAGCTCAAGTAACAGATATAGCAATACTTGTTGTAGATGCTAATGATGGTGTTATGCCTCAAACTGTAGAAGCTATAAATCATGCTAAAGCAGCGAATGTTGAAATAATTGTTGCAATAAATAAAATTGACAAACCCGGAGCTAATCCAGACCGTGTTAAACAAGAATTAACAGAATATGGATTACTAACAGAAGATTGGGGAGGGCAAACTATTTGTGTTCCTGTTTCAGCATTAAAAAAACAAGGAATTGATACTTTATTAGAAATGATTTTATTAGTTGCTGAGATGAAAGAATTAAAAGCAAATCCAAATAAATCTGCAAAAGGCACTATAATAGAAGCTAGGCTTGATAAAGGTCGTGGACCTATTGCAACTGTATTAATTCAAAGTGGCTCTCTGAAAATTGGTGACCCTATAGTTGTTGGTTCTACTTATGGAAAAATTAGAGCTATGACAGATGATAAAGGGAAAAAACTCAAAAAAGCAGGTCCATCTACACCAGTTGAAATATTAGGTTTATCCGAGGTACCTTTTGCAGGAGATATATTTTATGTTGCCAAGAGTGACAAACAAGCTCGTCAGCTTTCAGAAACTGTTGTAGCAAAAGGTAGAATTGATATGATAAAATCAACTCCTAATAAAGTTTCTCTTGATGATTTATTTAGTCAAATACAAGCAGGTAATGTTAAAGATTTAAATATAGTAGTTAAAGCAGATGTTCAAGGTTCAGTTGAAGCTGTAAAACAAAGCTTAGAAAAACTATCTAATGAAGAAGTTAGAATACGTACTATACATGGTGGTGTTGGTGCTATAACAGAATCCGATGTTATGCTTGCTGCTGCATCTTCAGCTATAATTATAGGTTTTAATGTTAGACCAGAAGTAAGTGCAAAATCAGTTGCAGAAGAACAAAAAGTTGATATAAGACTTTATAGAATTATTTATAATGCTATAGAAGATATTGAAGCTGCTATGAAAGGTATGCTTGACCCTATATTCACAGAAAAGGCTATAGGTCATGCAGAAATTCGTCAAACATTTAAAGCATCAGGTGTTGGTACTATTGGAGGTTCATATATATTAGATGGCAAATTTACACGTAATTGTAAAGTTCGTATATTAAGAGATAATGCCGTAGTGTATGAAGGTACATTAGAGTCTTTAAAAAGATTTAAAGATGATGTAAAGGAAGTTAAAGAAGGTTATGAATGTGGTCTTTTATTTAGTAATTATAATGATATAAAAGAAGGCGATAAAGTTGAGGCCTTTATTATGGAAGAAATACCAAGATAAGAAGGTGATATAATGAAGTCTAATAATAGAATAGCTAGAATAAACGAAGAAATTCAAAAAGAATTAAGCGAAATAATAAGAGCAGATATAAAAGACCCAAGACTATCAATAATGACAACTGTTGTAGCAGTTGAAACCACTCCAGATTTAAAATATTGCAAAATATTAATAAGTGTATTAGGTGATGATGAACAAAAAAAATCTACAATAGAAGCTTTAAAAAATGCAGGTGGATTTATAAGAAAAGAATTAGCTACAAGAATAAATTTAAGAAATACACCTGAATTAACATTTAAACTAGATGAATCCGTTGAATATGCTATAAAAATGTCAAAATTAATAGATAAAGTAAATAAAAAAGATGGAGAATAAAAATGATTGAATTTGATATAAGTAAATATGAAAATATAGTTATATCCTCTCATGTTAATCCAGATGCTGATAGTGTAGGTTCATGTACAGCTTTAGCATTAGCTTTAAAAAAATTAAATAAAAATGTAGTCATATTATTAGAAAATTACGGAAATAAATATAATTTTTTTAATAATAAATCTTTTTTGATGCATAATCCAAATGAAATGAATAATTCTGCTTGTGAGTTATTCATTTCTCTTGATTGTGGTGATGAGTTAAGGTTAGGAGAATTTATATCTGTATTTAATAAAGCTAAAACAACTATTAATGTAGACCATCATATAAGTAATACTAATTTTGCAGATTATAATTTTGTATTTAATAAATCTTCAACTAGTGAAATAATTTACGAATTTATTGTTCAATTAAATATAGAATTGGATAAAGATATTGCTAAAGCATTATATGGAGGAATTTTGGCAGATACTGGTGGCTTTAAATTTTCAAATACTACAAGTAGAACACACGAAATAATAGCAGAACTTATTAAATTTGATATTTCTCCAACCGAAATATATCAAGAAATATTTAATAATCACTCTTATACATCTGTAAAGTTATTAGGTAGAGCATTAGACAGAATAGATTTATTTTTTGATGGAAAAGTTGCTTGTTCATACATAACTTTGGAAGATTTAAAAGAATTTAATGGTGATAAAACTCAATTAGGAAATATTATTGATAATCTTATAAATATTAAAAATGTAGTAATAGCTATATTTATTTATGAAAAAGATAATAATGAATGTAAAGTAAGTATGCGTTCTACAAATAATAATAGTAATATTTATGATTTATGCATTGAATTTTCAGGTGGAGGGCATATCAAAGCTTGTGGTTGTACTATTAATGGTAAAGCAGAAGAAGTTCAAAGCATATTACTTGATAAATTAAATGAAAAATTTTAAATAATTACAGCAACTTCAATTTTGCTTACTATTGGTAAAAGTATTGTAGCTGATATAGTAGCAAATACAGTTTCTAGTGTAATATGGTATTCAACTCAAAAAATCCTATATGCACCTATAGTTAATGGAAATAATGTATTTACAGATGCATATATTACAAAACTATGGCTTATATCATATGATTATTTAAAAGGAAGATAAACCTTTACGAGGAATGTTATTCTTCTAATTGTGGTCAGACTCCAAGTCAAATAGCCTTTAATGCTCAAGTTGCTACTATGAATTAATTTGTACTTAATAAAGTTGGAAATTAGTAAGAATATAAACTAAATTTATATTTTTATATTATTTTCAACTTTATAACTATACTAATCTAATACAAAATATGTGTTAAAGTATATTTTATATAGTTAATTTATTTCGTTATTCCAGTTGTGATTAGAAGTAAAGGAGCTAATATATATGAAATGTTTAAAAAGAATAATGTTTGGCACTTGTGTAATTGCTATATATTTATTAACTCTTGTATATTAAGCGTTTCGCTTTCAATAATTGTATTTAGTAATCGAATAGAAAGTTTTAAAATTAAATTAGTTTCTACAGTTTTTTCTGCATTATTTATTATTATATCAGTTTTGTTATTTATAAATTTTAAACCAACATATGATGTTAATTCTGCTTTGGAAATTTTGAGTAGTTATTTAGTTATAGATGAGTTAAAATTAGATAATGAATTTCTAACAATATCTGTTACTCTAAAACCCAATTTATTTATTCATAGTGCTTATGTTTTTTGTGGTGAACTAAATTCCAAAACCATAACAATTATTTTTAATCCTGTTACAGGTGATTATTACATAATGGATTTATAAAAAGAGTTTAATGGTGATAAAACTCAATTAGGAAATATTATTGATAATCTTATAAATATTAAAAATGTAGTAATAGCTATATTTATTTATGAAAAAGATAATAATGAATGTAAAGTAAGTATGCGTTCTACAAATAATAATAGTAATATTTATGATTTATGCATTGAATTTTCAGGTGGAGGGCATATCAAAGCTTGTGGTTGTACTATTAATGGTAAAGCAGAAGAAGTTCAAAATCTATTAATTAATAATTACACAATAAGGAGAGTTATAAACTCTCCTTTATTTAGTGTAAAAATAAGCCACCAGTTAAGCTGGTGGCAACAATTTTTATACTATAAAATCTTTTAATTCAGCTATAATTTTATCAGCCATAGCATCATCATGTATATCTAATTGTATTGGTTTAGCTAAGTCAAGACTAAAAATTCCCATAATTGATTTTGCATCAATAACATATCTTCCAGAAGATAAATCAAAATCTCCATCTTGCTTTCCAATGATATTTACAAAGTTTTTTACTTTATCAACTGAGTTTAAAGAAATATTAATAGATTTCATAAAATTTAACACACCTTTCATAAGATTGATAATATTGAGCGATAAATCGCCCTCATTAATAATGTACATTATAAATTAGCATACCTTCTTACGGAGCAAGTACTTTTTTTAGCCAATATTGAAATAATTTGTTGTATATATCTATTAGCATTTTTAAAAATATATGATATAATCTAAAACTAATATAAACATTTCAATTTTGGATTTTATAAGCTACTACTCTTTAGGGTTGTTAGTTGTTGGCAGTTGACATAAAGCCCCCACTAAAAACTTATCCTATTTTAAATTATTGTGGTATACTATAACTGAAGAAATAAAATTCTAAAGTTATACTTTTAATAGTAATATCAAATGAAGATTTTGTCAATTGGTATTTTAACTAAAGATTTAAGAAAGGATTTGAAAAAATAATGAGAGTTGCATTTGCTACTTTAGGTTGCAAAGTAAATCAAGCTGAAACAGAAGCTATGATTGAACTTTTTTTATCTAAAGGTTATAAAATAGTTGAATTTGAACAAATAGCTGATGTGTATATAATTAATACATGTACTGTTACAAATTCAGGTGATAAAAAATCACGACAAATTATAAGAAAAGCAAAAAGCCAAAATCAAAATTCTATTGTTGTAGTTGTTGGTTGTTATGCACAAACAGCAAAAGAAGAAATAGAAAAAATAGAAGGTGTTAATATTATAATTGGTACTAAAGATAGAAATAAAATAGTTGATATAGTTTCCAATTATAAAAAAGAAGAAGGAATTATTAATCATGTAGAAAATATAATGGATACATATAAGTTTGAAGAGTTTCCATTAAAACAAATGAAAGGAAGAACAAGAGCATATTTAAAAATACAAGATGGTTGCAATCAGTTTTGTAGTTATTGTATAATACCATATGCAAGAGGTCCTATAAGGAGTCGACAACCTGAAGATATTTTAAAAGAAGTTAAAAACCTTGTAGATAATGGGTTTAAAGAAATTGTATTGGCAGGAATACATGTAGCATCTTATGGAAAAGATTTAAAAAATATAGACCTATTAAAAATAACAAAAATGGTTCATAATATAGAAGGATTAGAGCGTTTACGATTTAGTTCTATAGAACCAAATATACTTACTGATAATTTTTTAAACGAGTTGAAAAATTTAAATAAAGTATGTACACATATGCATTTATCATTACAAAGTGGTTGTGATAAAATACTAAAATCTATGAACAGAAAATATACTACAAAAGAGTACTTAGACTCTGTCTTAAAATTAAAAGAAAATATAAAAGACATTGCAATTACAACTGATTTAATAGTAGGATTTCCAGGTGAAACAATTGAAGACTTTAATGAAACATGTGAATTTATAAAAAAAGTTGGTTTTAGTAAAATTCATGTGTTTCCTTACTCTCCGAAAAAAGGTACTAAAGCTTATTCTATGAAAGAACAAATTAGTTCTGAAATTAAATCTGAAAGAGTTAAAATAATTCTTGAATTAGAAAATAAAATGAGAATGGATTTTTTAAATAAAAACTTAAATAAAGTTGAAGATGTATTATTTGAACAATTAGTTAAAGATAAAATATATGAAGGCTATACAAGTAATTATATTAAGGTTTTTGTAGAATCTAATATTGATTTAAAAAATAAGATTTTACCAACTAAATTAACAAAAATAAAAAATGATAGTGTTAATGGAGAAATATTATTTGCATAAATACTAATTTTATATTATTATAAATATATACTGAAATAAATGAGCGGAGCTCTAAAGTATTATTTTTACATTTAGAAAGGGTGGATAATTATGGCTACTAACAAATTAAATGAAACAACTCAATTTTGTGTTGAGAATGAAAAGGCCAAAGAAGCAAAAAATATTATATTAAGTGTTTATAATTCTTTAAAAGAAAAAGGTTATAATCCTGTAAATCAAATAGTTGGGTATATACTTTCTGGTGACCCTACTTATATTACAAGCTACAATAATGCAAGAAGTATGATACGCAAATTAGAACGAGATGAATTGCTTGAAGAGTTAGTAAAAAGTTATTTAAACAATAATATTTAAAAATGCTTCTTAGGTAAAATTTAAGTAGCTAAATTATAAAATATTTGTGCTAGTAATTTTAACTAGCACATTTATAGTTAATAAAATTTATAAAACTTAGTCAACTATATGTATGTCTTAAATTAAAATACCTAATATTAATATCGTTGACAAAACAAAATGGACATCGAAACGCCGTCCATACTAAAACATTTTAGATTAAATTTATTGAAGAATAGGAGAGGTTTTTTTGAGGATAATGGGTTTAGATTATGGAGAGAAAACAATTGGAGTTTCTATAAGTGACCCATTTGGTTTAATAGCTCAAGGATTAGAAACTATTCATCGTGAACATGATACTAATTTAAAACCAAGTTTACAAAGACTTGAACAAATTATAAAAGAATATAATATAATTAAAATTGTATTAGGTTTTCCTAAAAACATGAATAACACAGAAGGTCCTCGATGTGAAAAAACAGTTCAATTTAAAGAAAAATTAGAAAAGAGATTTAATTTACCAATTTATTTATTAGATGAAAGATTAAGTACAGTTGGAGCTTCACGTAGTTTATTAGAAGCTGATTTGAGTAGAGAAAAAAGAAAAAAAGTAATAGATAAAATGGCAGCAGTATATATTTTACAAGGTTATTTAGATAGAAATTATAATAAAGGTGAGGTTTAAACTAAATGAGTCATGAATTTTTAAATGGAGAATATCCTACTATAACTATGAAAGATGATGAAACAGGTGAAAATGTTGAATTTACTGTAATAGATTCTATTGAAGTAGATGGAACTAATTATTTTCTTGTTATAGAAAGTGAAAATATAGAAGATGAAGATGCAGAAGCTTTATTGTTAAAAGAAGTTTTAGATAAAGATAATGAAATTATTTATTCTATAGTTGAAGAAGATGTAGAATTTGAAAGTGTTATTCATTTACTAAATGAATCAAGTGATGAATATAATCTTCAAGTTTAATAAATAAAATAGTATAAAAATATACTAAAGTTAAAAATTGTATTAAAGAGTATAGTAATTAAATTTCTATACTCTTAAACAATTTTCAATTTACTTAAGTATAAAGTTAATAAAAATGGAGGTGTACTTTTGGCTAATAAGAAACCCAAAGTAAAAGTAATATCACTTGGTGGATTACAAGAAATAGGTAAAAATATTACTATAATTGAATGTAATCAAGATATTATAGTAATTGATTGTGGAATTGGATTTCCAGAAGATGAAATGTTAGGAATAGATTTAGTTATACCAGATATAACTTATCTTACTAAAAACATGGACAAAGTAAAAGCAATAATCTTAACACATGGACATGAAGACCATATAGGAGCATTACCTTATATACTTAGAGAACTTAATGTTCCTATATATGGTACAAAACTTACACTTGGATTATTAGATAATAAACTTAAAGAACATAATTTAAGTTCAAAAACCGAATATCATCATGTAGAAGCAGGTGATACAATAAAATTAGGTGAATTTAAAATAGAATTTATATGTGTAACTCATAGTATTGCAGATTCAGTTGCACTTGCAATACAAACACCTTTAGGTACAATTGTACATTCAGGGGATTTTAAAATTGATTATACACCAATACAGGGTGAAACAATAAATTTACAAAAATTTGCTGAATTAGGAAAACAGGGCGTATTGCTATTTTTATGTGATAGTACAAATGTGGAAAGAAAAGGTTATTCAATGTCAGAAAGAACAGTAGGAGCAGTTTTTGATGAACTATTTGACCAATGTACTAATCGAATACTTGTTGCTACATTTGCATCAAATATTCATCGTATACAACAGATTATAAATTCATCTGAAAAATATAATAGGAAAGTAACTGTTTTAGGAAGAAGTATGTTAAGTGCTGTTAAAACAGCTACAGAATTAGGTTATCTTACTATACCTGAAAATATTATGATAGATATAACAGAAATAAAAAATTATACTGATGAACAATTAACAATAATAACAACAGGTTCACAAGGTGAACCAATGGCAGCATTATCAAGAATAGCTCTTTCAGAACATAGACAAGTAGAAATCAAACCAGGAGATAAAGTTATAATAAGTGCATCATCAATACCAGGAAATGAAAAAACAATTTCAAAAGTTATAAATGAGCTTTTTAAAAAAGGTGCAGAAGTTATATATGAAGGATTAATGGATATACATGTTTCAGGACATGCAAAACAAGAAGAAATAAAACTTATGCATGCACTTATAAAACCAAAATACTTTATGCCTGTGCATGGAGAATTTCGTCATTTAAAGCAACATGCTGAATTAGCAAAAAACATGGGTATGAAAAAAGAAAATATATTTGTTATGAGTATTGGAGATGTACTTGAATTATCTAAAGAAGGTGCAAAAATTAATGGTACAGTACCTGCAGGTAGAGTATTAGTAGATGGTTTAGGTATTGGAGATGTAGGTAATATAGTTCTTAGAGATCGTAAACATTTATCACAAGATGGACTTATCGTTGTAGTTGTAACTATGGATAAAGAATCAGGCACTGTTATAGCAGGACCTGACATTATTTCGAGAGGGTTTGTATATGTAAGAGAATCTGAGGATTTAATAGAAGAAGCTAAAGATATAGTAAAAGAAGCTTTAATTAAATGTGAAGAGAAAAAAATAACTGAATGGTCATATATGAAAAGCCTTATTAAAGACACTCTAAAAGATTATTTATGGCAGAAAACAAAAAGAAGCCCTATGATATTACCTATAATAATGGAAGTTTAATCGTAAATGGGGGATGACTTTATCAATGGATAATATTAATAGAATAACTAAGGATTTGATAAATAGTATTCATACAAGTGAAGAATACTTAAAATATAAAAAATATAAAAAAATTATAGATGATAATATTGAACTTAAAAATAAAATCAATGATTTTAAAAAAATGCAAGTACAAACGGAAGTAAAATTAACTCAAGGAATTTTTGTATCTGATGATGAGAAAAAAGAACTTCAAAATTTATATACAGAATTAACTTTAAACGAAAATATTGATATTTATTTACAATGTGAAAAAATATTATTTAAAACTATAGAAAGTATATATGATGAAATTGTTAACTCAATTGATATTAGTTTAGATTTTATTGAATAATAAAAAACATAATCAACAAACTTTTTTAAGTTTGTTGATTATATAAAAGTAAGTAAATTTGAAAATTAATGTATAAAGGATGATTAAAATTGAAAAAGTTTTTTTCTACAGTTATAGGATTAATTATAAATGTAGGTATTGTATGTTTTGTAATTTATCTAGTACCTAAAGTAACTACTAGAGCATATCAAATGGCTAAAGATTTTATATTACAACCATCAGATGAAGAAAGAATAGCAAAAGAAGTTAGTATTACAATACCAAGTGGTTCTTCAACAAGAGAAATTGCCCGTATACTTAAAGAGAATGGATTAGTAACTAATTCTGATTTATTTACTATAAAAGCAATGATTAATGAGTATGATGGCACATTTAAAATGGGAGATTATTCTTTAAATACATCCATGAGTGAAGATGAAATAAT
The DNA here is from genome assembly GCA_964638835.1 of uncultured Eubacteriales bacterium. Lineage (GTDB taxonomy): Bacteria > Bacillota > Clostridia > Lachnospirales > CAZQDT01 > CAZWZB01. The sequence continues at coordinate 39,705 of CAZWZB010000025.1, forward strand.
GGAAATTTTAAAACAAGGAACAAAAGCCCAAGCAGATATTATATTTACAATACCAGAAGGATATACAACACTTAAAATAGCTAAAAAATTAGAAGCAGAAAATATTATAAAAGCAGAAGAGTTTTTAAAAGCAGTAGAAGAAGGTCATTATGATTATGATTTTTTATCTCAAATACCAACACATCCTTCAAGATTAGAGGGCTATTTATTCCCTGATACATATTTTTTTAGAAATGGAGTTACAGGTGAAGAAATAGTAAGTAAGCTTTTAAGTAGATTTAAAAATATATATAGAACTGAATATTCAATAGCTGCTTCTGAAAAAGGTTATACAATGGATGAAGTTATAACTATGGCATCAATAGTAGAAAAAGAATCAAAAGTACCAATTGAACGTCCTGTAATAGCAGGAGTTATGTATAATCGTTTAAATTTAAGTATGCCATTACAAATGGACTCAACTGTAAATTATGCATTTGAATTAAAAGATGGTGTTGATAGCGGAAGAGATGAAAAGCAAGTTTTATTAGAGGATTTAAAAATAGATTCTGCTTATAATACATATGAAAATGCAGGACTACCTATAGGACCTATATGTAATCCCGGTTTAGATGCAATAGAAGCTGTATTATTTCCTGAACATCATGAATACGTTTATTTCGTTCTTAAAGATGCAACTACTGGTGAACATGAATTTACAAGAACACATGAAGAACATGTTGCAGCAAAAGCTAAATATAGACAATAAAAATTATGAAATTTATTAAAGCACTGCTTAGGTAGTGCTTTGTTTATTATAAAAACTATTTAATCTTATAGTCGTATCACATATATTAGAAACAACATCATCATGAGTTGCTACAACTATTGTAACACCTTGATTTTTCATCCTTTTAAATATATCTAATACTAACCCTTCATTTTCATCATCAAGAGAATTTGTAGGTTCATCTGCAAATAAAATCTCTGGTTGTTTTATAATCGCTCTACATATTGCAACTCTTTGTTTTTCTCCTCCTGATAATGTATGTATTTTTTTATTAAGAAGCGAATGTATTCCCAATTCACAAGATAATGATTTTATTTTCGTCTTAATATCCATTTTATTTAATTTCATATATTGTAATGGTAATGCAATATTATTAAAAACATCCCTATCATCAAGCAAATATAAACTTTGTGGTATATATCCAATATAAGCACTTCTATATTTTGCTCTTTCTCTATTTGTGACCTCTTGCATATCTTTCCCTTTAAAAATCATTCTACCTGAATCCGCCATTAGTACTGTAGATAATATATTAAGTAATGTCGATTTTCCACTGCCACTTTTTCCTCTTATCGCAATAGTTTCGGCTACTCCTATTTGTATATTTACATTTTCCAAAACTGTTTGTAAACGCCCATCTCTATTAAAGCTCTTACATATATTTTCTAATTTTATCATGAATGTTCCTCCTCACTGTTAATCAACGAAATTAATTCAAATTTTATTAGCTTGTAAATCGGAAATATAGATATACAAAATGTTAACACTATTGCAGTAATACCTAAAAATATAAATGTTTCAGCATCGGCAACCTTCAAAATATAGTTCAACACTATCTGATTTAGCACAAATGCAATTAGTATTATAGTCAATATTTCACAACTAAACTGCTTAATAAGATTTGATAGTGATGCTCCATTCAAGTAATGAACTGCTAATGCAGGTAATCTTCTCTTTTGCATTAAATACAACTGCAAACATATTGTTATTACATTTAAACAAAATGAAAAAGCAAACAGCCATTTTACAAGGCTATAGTTTGAATTAATTACATTTATTAACCCTCTGTATGGTTGAATATTTGGATTTGCTCCAATAAATAAATAATTATAAAATCCCGTTTCTTGAGCTATAATTTCAACCTCTGTCATCATGTTGTTTGCAAACTCATCACCAATTTCAATTAAAATGTGTCCATTAATCATAGCAAAATAAACTATTTCTTGAAACCATTCTTCAAAATCTGTTTTTGGTTCATTGTAATCAATATATGGTAAAACAATGTTGTTATCTAAATAAAATTCTGAGTCACCATTAAAATATAGAAATGTGTTTTGTTGCAAAATACCTACTACTTCAAGAGTAACTTCTTTTTGATAGTATAATGCTTCAATCCTATCTCCAACAGAAAAATTTTCCCCGTAGTTACTGCCCATCAGAACAGGTATTATATTTCCGTTATCTTTAAAATCTTCTAAAGAAAATGGTCTTCCTTTTGAAACAGCAAGGTTAAAGTAGTCATGTGCTTGCTTATTAATTTGAAACGAATTTATCTTTCCTTCTGTTGCTTGAGGAATTCTTTCCATAAAATTATTAATAATAATCTTTTGATTAAACATAGCAAGGTATTTAAAATTACTTGCTGTATTCAACTTATTATAGTATTTTTTTAAAACATCCAATGCACTTTTTTGTTCGCGGAACTTGGTAAATTCATCTGGATCAAAATATCCATCCAACAATTTATATATTGCTTTATTTTCATATATTCGTTCAAGGTCATTTTTTCCATACTTTATTTCACTTGAAAATGCCATAAATGTACCTAACAACATGAAAAATATCGTTACTTGACATATTAAAGTCCCAATTATCATTTTATTAGCTCGATAATGATAATAAATCTCTCTTAATATCATTCTACTTTATCATTCCTTTCCAGCTCTCTTTGAACTTCTTATTTTAATTTCCGTATCTTCGTTTTACTTTTATGTACATAAATACATTCTATAAATAAGAAAATCAAAATTAAAGCACATGAAAAAAACGTAACTATTATTCCAATCCATAATGTATATTCTAGCTGAGCTTTTTCAAATATCTTTAGCCAATAACCAGTAAAAATAGCTACAGCAAGCGACACTACATTAACTATAATTACCTCAATTTCTTCATATGTAATAACTTTAATTATAGGAATTCCAAGCAGTGTATATACTCGTCGTATATTTTTGTATTTTTCATACCAGTACTTCCCAAACATTATCAAAGTAAATCCAACTAATAAAATCGCCTCTGTATAAAGCAATTTATAAAAATAAGAACTCTTTGTAAGTCTTGCTGTTCCTTTCAGTTCCCCTTTAATTACTTCTACTTCGGGGTTTTCTAACGCAAGGTCATTTGCTATAATATCTATGTATTTTGAATCTTTTGTATCTATTACAATTGTTTTTCTCAAGGCTTTGCTTATCAAACTCAACACCAAATAAAATAATTAAATTATCACATGATGTGATATACTCTGCACCTACTACTCCAACTACTTCAAATTTTTGTTGAAAACACTCTATCCACTTAATTCCGTTTTCCTCTATCACTTGATTATCATTTATATTTTTACCAACTACTGCTTTAAGACTATTTTTAATATTATGGGGATAATGTCCCCATATCAT
>CAZWZB010000026.1:0-43006 GCA_964638835.1 uncultured Eubacteriales bacterium
TACAGTAGGAACTCCTATCGCTATAACAGGAACTCCTAAAGTTTCTTCATTTAATGCCATACGTGTATTACCTACACCTGAGCCGGGACTTATTCCAGTATCAGAAATTTGAATTGTAGTATTTATTCTACTTGTTTTTCTTGCTGCTAATGCGTCGATTGCTATAACTAAATCTGGTTTTACATTTTTAACAATCCCTTTTACAATTTCACTTGTTTCAATTCCTGTTAAGCCCATAACCCCAGTTGATATTGCACTTACCATACGTACAGACTTATCTATCTCCTCAGGTAAGTTTTGTAGCAAGTGTCTTGTAACTAATACTTTAGATACTACTTTTGGCCCTAAAGCATCAGGAGTTATATTCCAATTCCCTAAACCTACAATTAATATACTTGTATTTTTATCTAAGTTTTTTAATTGAATTAATTTATTAGACATTATTTTTATAATATCTTCATGTAATTTTGTACTATTTTCTTTCATAATTTCAGATTCTATAGTTATATAATTACCTATTGGTTTGCCCATAGTTTTACTTCCAACTTCATTTTCTATTTTAACCCATGTTACAGTTATATCTTCTCTCAAACCACTTTCAATTATAATTTTAACACCATCTATATCACTTCTGGTTTCTTCTTGTTGTAATATATCGGATTCTATTGCCAAGTCTGTTCTAGTAGAAAATTTTTCATGTTCCATAATATCTCTCCTAAATTTTAAACTTTACTAAACATAATTTATCTTTTACATATTTTTTTCAAATATACATTGACTTATAGTAGAGATTATAATATAATATTTTCCGAACTGATATGACTAGCCAAGTCATACATAAATTATTTAGGAGAGTGTAAAATGGCAAATATTAAGTCAGCAAAAAAAAGAATTTTAGTAAATGCAAAAAAAGCATTAAGAAACAAAATGATTAAATCTAAAACTAAAACTGATATCAAAAAAGTTATTGTAGCTACCACTTCTGGAGATAAAGAAGCAGCAAAAGGTGCATTAAGAGAAGCTATATCTTCTATAGATAGAGCTTGTAAAAAAGGAATTTATCATAGAAACACTGCTTCAAGAAAAATATCTCGTCTTACTAAGATGGTAAATAAAATAAGTTAAATAAAAAAATATCTCTTAGTAAAATAATTTTTACTAAGAGATATTTTTATTAATTTTCTATTTTGGTAGCAGATGTTTTACCAGCTAGTACGCCTTTAAGTTCTTCTTCACTATTATTAAATATATTAATTTTATATGTACCTATTAAGTTAGCACCGGATACTATTATATACCCACTACTATTAGCATCTACTTTAAAAGATTTTATTGTAGTTGAACCTAAAATTGATGGATGTTCTATTGATATATTAGTAGGTTGTAAACTATCATTTTTATACCAAATTTTATAATTTTTATGTCCATATGGCATTTCAAAACTCATTTCAAAACTATTTCCATTTACATTTATATTACTTATATTAGGAAGCTCTTTTGATATATCTAATATATCATCAGTAGATGTTTTTGCTGTTAATATACCTGAAAGATTTGATTTATTATTATTAGTTATACTAATTGTATATGTACCTATTGATGAAGTGGAGGATACAATTATATAGTCAGTACTATTAGCATCTACTTTAAAAGTTTGAGCTTTTTTTGATTTAATATTATTTACATAATGTTGTATAGATACAGTTACTTCATCTTGGGTATTATTTTGATACCAAACTTTATAACTTTTATGTCCATATGGCATTTCAAAACTTTGAGTAAAAGAATCTCCCTCTACAGTCAAATTACTAATTGCATATTGTTCTTTAATTTGGGTTTGTTCATCTATTACACTTATTATATTTTGATTAGCATATGTAATATTAGCAAAAGTTAATATACATATTATAAATGTACTTAAAAATTTCATTAAATTACCTCCTAAATATTATTTTAAAATAAAAAAGCAGGCTAAAACCTACTTTGATTTAAGCCCTTTTATCAGCTATAAATTTTATAAAAATAATTATTACTTTTAAATTTCTAAATTTAACATTTCTTATATAAAATAATACCATATTTTTATTAAAAGTCAAGATTTTTTTAGAGTTTTAATTAAATTTTTAAAGATTTTTATATAAATATTATATTTTTTGTATCTGCTATACTTTATATAATAACTTAAAAGTATTTTATTATTTCTATTTAGAATAATTAAAATAAAATTTAAAATCAATCTTGTGTCGCACTTAATTTTAAGTGCGACACGACTTTAAATAAAAAAATAATACGTTACAATAATTTTAATTATGGCATTATTATATTTTTTTAATTCTTTATATAATAATTATAAATAAAATGCTATTTTTAATTACAACTTTATTGTAAAATTTTATTAATTATAGTTACTTATATTTAAATAATAGTTTGATTTATTAACACTGTATATTGACAAATGAATAAATCTTTAATAGAATAGTAAGAAATATTTTAAAAGGAGATTTGTTATGAAAAAATTAAGAATGCTTTTAGTATTATTTATAATAGTTTCTTTGAGTATGGTAGGTTGTAATAATAGCTCAGATGAAAAAGAAAAAACAACTACTAATATTTCAACAGAAAGCTCTAGTTCTAAAGCTAATGATGATGCTAAAGTAAATATTGGTATACTTCAATTAATAGAACATGGTGCATTAGATGATGCTTGTAGAGGATTTAAAGTAGCATTACAAGATAATGGTTACATAGAAGGAAAAAATCTTACTATAGATTTTCAAAATGCACAAGGTGACCAATCTAATTTAAAAGCTATAAGCCAACGTTTTGTAAGAAATAAATCTGATTTAATATTAGCTATAGCAACACCAGCAGCACAATCTGTTGCAGCTGAAACTAGTACTATTCCAATACTTGTAACAGCTGTTACAGACCCAGAGAATGCAAAATTAGTTGAAAGTAACGAAAAACCAAATACAAACGTTACAGGTACTACTGATATGAATCCTATCAAAGAACAAATAGAGTTAATACAAGAATTAGTTCCTGATGTAAAAACAATTGGTTTATTATACGCTTCAGGTGAAGATAATTCAATATTACAAATAGAAGTTGCTAAAGAACAAATAACTAAATTAGGTCTTGAGTATGTTGAAAAAACTGTTTCAAGCCAAAATGAAGTACAACAAGTTACACAATCTTTAGTTGGAAAAGTAGATGCTATATATATACCAACTGATAATATAATAGCTGCCTCTATGCCAATAGTAGGCGAAATAACAGGTAAAAATAAAATTCCTGTTATATGTGGAGAATCAAGTATGGTTATGGCAGGTGGGCTTGCTACATTAGGTATTGATTATTATAGATTAGGTTATCAAACAGGTGAAATGGCTGTTAGAATATTAAAAGATGGAGCCAATCCAAAAGATATGCCAATAGAATCATTAAAACATATGGATTATACTATAAGTAGAGAAATGGTAAATATGCTTGGCATTACTATACCAGAAGATTTACAACAATATATTAAATAAACCATTTTAATAAAAAATAAAGTAAAAAGATTAATTTCTTTTTACTCTATTTTTCAAATAATATAATTTTACTAACACCAACAAAAATAATTGCTTTTCCATTTGCCTTCTTCTTTAATAAAAATAGTTTCAAGCTCTAAGTTTACAATTTCACCCCAATATTGTAAATGAACTTTGTTTTCTTCCAACACTTCCATCCATGCAAGAAAAACCTTAAAATTTCGGATATGCCAATTTGAGCCGTTTACTTGTGAATGATTATAGCAATCTGCACAAAACTTTTGAACCATATTATCAATCTCTGTAATATTTGATAATACATCTTCTATTAACGATAAAGCATAACCTAACTGCTCATCAGTAAAATGTATTTCTAAATCATTTAATCTAATATAATTATCTTCTTTTGAAGAAACTATACTTGTCTTTTTATTTTTAAACTCTTTAAGATATTCTTCTGAACTATATCTATTACGTTCAAAAAAAGCTTTATTTTTATTATTCATAAACCCCTCTTAAATAAAATATTTAAATTTATTTTGTTAATTTTGTTTTATTACCTTGTTCATCTACAACATATATAGTATCTAAAGTTGCTTCTAAGTTAGCTCTAAAACTAGCTATATATTCTTTTCTTAAATTAGCTTGTTCTAATTTTTCATCTTCTGTTAATCCAACGGTTTTAGATTTACGAGCTAGTTCATTAATTCTATCAATTTTTATTTGATTCATAAATTCATCTCCTGCTTTTTTAATAAAATATCACCCATTATTTTAATACCTTTTGATATATCTTCTTTTCTTACTGATGCAAAGCTTAGTCTTACATATGGTATTTGTTCATTTGATAATGAAAATAATGCTCCCGGTGATAGTATAACCTTCTGTTCTAATAATTTGTTACAAAAATATTCTATATTTATACTTTCATGAAATTTTAACCATAATGTTAAACCTCCATTTGGAGGAGTATATTTTACATCTAAATATTTATCAACACATTTTATAGTTTCTTGATATCTTTTTTTATAAATATTACATATACGTTTTTTATGTTCTATCCATAATCCCTTTTGTAAATATAAATCAAATGCTCTTTGTATAAATCCTGATGTAGAGATATCAGAATTTTGTTTAGCTAAACTTACTTGTTGTAATATTTTTTGAGGTAATATTATAAATCCTAATCTTAAACCCGGCATAAGAATTTTAGAAAAACTTTTTATATAAATAACTCTATTTTTGTAATCTAAAGCTTTTAAAGATACATTTTCTGTATTTGAGTAATTAAAATCACTTAAATTATCTTCTTCTATAATGTAAGAATTATATTTTTCTGCTATTTGAAGTAATTTTCTTTTCTTTTCAAGAGAATAAGATATAGAAGTTGGTGTTTGATAATAAGTCATAACATATATTAATTTAGGCAAATATAATTTCATATAACTTTCTAACAAGTCCATGTTCATTCCATCATTTTCTAATGGTATTTCTATAATGTTTGCTCCTCTTGATTGAAAAGCTCCTACAGCACCATAATAAGTAGGTTTTTCAACAAATACAATATCACCTGATTTAAGTATAGCTTTAGATAATATATCAATTCCTTGTTGTGCTCCTGAAATAATTTGAATTTTTTCATAGCTTGAGTTTATACTGTAATGAGATAAATACTTGCATATTGATTTACGAAGTGAAGTATAACCCTCACTTTCTTGATACTTAAATGCATAACCTTTATCTCTTTCTAAGATTTCATTAAATATTTGCTTAAACTCATCTACTGGAAATAATTCTTCGGATGTAGATGTAGTTGCAAAATTTAATGCATTTTCTAAATTGTAATTATTATTTTTATTAAATTTATTTATATTAGGATTAATAGGTTCAGGTAAATCTTTTATAGGTAATGGTGACACATATGTACCACTTCCGATTTGTGAATAAACAACTTTTTTATTTTCTAAATATCTATAAGCATTTACAACTGTAACATTATTTATATTAAGTTTCTCTGCCATAATTCTTATAGAAGGTAATCTATAATTTGGTTGTAATATTCCTTTTTCAATAAGTTCATGAATAGAATCTCCTAACTGTTGATAGATAGGAGTTTTATTGTATTTATCTAATATTATAGCATTAAAATATTCCATAAAACCCTCCATGTTAATTTTGTATTAATACAATTATATTACTTTAACATATAAACTATTTCAATATAATTAGAATTTGTACTAATTTTAAATTAAGAGAGGGTTCATTTATAAATAGTTATATATAAAAATCACTTATATTTGTGTAGGGACGACCTTTGGCTTTCCCTGAAAACTTTAATAAGTAAAATAAAAGTATTGAAAATATGAAATATATAGTATATAATCAAATGAAAATTTACATCAATTTAAATGAAAAGGAGATTTATTATGACTGCATTGAAAATACCTACTAATTATAAATCTAAATTAGATATACGTCAAACAGAAGTTGCTATTAAACAATTGAAAGATTTCTTTGAAACATATCTTGCTAAAAGTTTAAATCTGACAAGAGTATCTGCTCCATTATTTGTTTTTCCTGATACTGGTATGAATGATAATCTTAATGGAGTTGAGCGACCAGTTTCTTTTGATATAAAAAGTATTGATTATAGAAAAGTAGAAGTTGTACATTCTCTTGCAAAATGGAAAAGATGGGCATTAAAAAGATATAACTTTAGTTTAAACGAAGGTTTATATACTGATATGAATGCTGTAAGACGCGATGAAGATTTAGATAATTTACATTCAATCTATGTTGACCAATGGGATTGGGAAATTATATTAGATAAAAATCAAAGAAATGTAGAAACAATAAAAAATATAGTTACAAAAATATTTAATGTATTTAAAGCTACTGAAGATTATATATGTAATATACATAATCAGCTTGATAAAATATTACCTAGTGAGATTATATTTATTACAACCCAAGAGCTTGAAAATATGTATCCTGAACTATGTCCAAAAGAAAGAGAAAATGAAATAACTAAAAAACATAAAGCAGTATTTTTAATGAAAATTGGTGGTAAACTTAATTCAGGCGATAAACATGATGGTCGTGCCCCTGATTATGACGATTGGAATTTAAATGGAGATATTTTATTTTGGAATCCAGTATTAGAGCAAGCATTTGAAATATCTTCTATGGGTATTCGTGTAGATGAAGAATCACTTTTAAATCAACTTAAAGAAGCCAATTGCGAAGATAGAATTTCTTTACCATTTCATCAAGCTTTATTAAATAAAGAGTTACCATATACTATTGGTGGAGGAATTGGACAATCAAGAATGTGTATGTATTTTTTAAATAAAGCACATATTGGAGAGGTTCATGCATCTATATGGTCTGAAGATATGATAAATGAATGTGAAAAATCAAATATAATATTATTATAAAGTAGTAATTATATAATTACTACTCAACCCTATTAACCCTATTGTTTTAATTAACAAGGGGTTGCCGTTTTATGAGGTGAATATATGAGTTTTAACTTATTATTAACAAAGTGGTGTGCTTTAACTAATGATGAAAATATAGTAATTATTACAGATACAGATAGAATTGAATTAGCAAAATATATTCAAAGTGAATTAAATAATTGTGAAATAATTTGTATAGATGAAAATAAAAATTATTTTAATAGATTATTAGATTTATCTTCTTCCGATTTAGTAATTGCTTTATTTTCAATGAATGCTTTTATGAATAAAAAAGCTAATAAAATATTTTCTCCATTTTGTAAGCCAAATGGAATTAAAGCAAAATATGTTTTTATTCGTTTAGATATTTCAAAACAATCTCTTTTAGAAGGATTATCAACACCAACAGAAATTATTTTTAACAAAATAAATGAACTACACAAGTTCCCTAAAGAAACTAAACTCCACATAACAAATAAAGCTGGAACAGATATTACTTTAAAAATAAATCCTTTTACAACTTGTAGCCATATTATAACCTCTAATGGTGATATGGCATTTTTACCCCCATCCGAAACATCTTCTGAAGTAATATCAAACACTGCAAATGGGAAAATTGTTGTTGATGTTACAGTGGGACAATTATATAAATATACTAATTTCTTAGGATATTTTGGTCTTATAGATGAACCTGTAACTTTAATAGTCGAAAATGGTATTATAACTGATATTCTTGGTGATAAAATGGCAATAGAATTAAAAGAAAAACTATTTACACTAGAAGAAGAATGTAGAATACTAGTTGAAATTGGACATGGATTATCAAAAATGAAACCAACAGGTTTAATTGGTGTAGATGAAAGTATTATTGATACTTGTCATTTTGGTATTGGAGATGGTTTTGTATGTGGAGTACATTTAGATGTTGTTATAAGTAATCCTACAATAATTGAAATTTAAGATTAAAAGAAAGGAATAAATTTTATGGATACACCAGAAATATGGTTTCCTAACTTAGGAATAAAAATACAACATTTAGATAGAGTAGCACTATCCTTATTTGGTATAGATATATATTGGTATGCTATTTTAATAGTTACAGGTATGATTTCAGGTGTTTTTTTAGCAGATTATGAAGCAAAAAGAACAGGTCAAGACCCTGAATTATATTGGGATTTTAGTATGATTGCTATAATAGCATCAATTATAGGTGCTAGAATATATTATGTAATTTTTTCATGGGATTATTATAAAAATAATTTACTTAAAATATTTGATACACGTGAAGGAGGACTCGCTATATATGGTGGTATACTTGCAGGAATACTTACAGCTATTATTTTTTGTAAAGTAAAAAAAATAAAGCTTGGTGTATTAGCAGATGTAGCAGGTCCTAGTTTATTATTAGGTCAAATAATAGGAAGATGGGGAAACTTTATAAACAGAGAAGTTTTTGGCGGTTATACAGATTCAATATTTGCACTTAGATATAAACTTGACCAAGTTGGATTTGTACCAAATTCAATTTTAGAAAATAAAATAATTCATAATGGAGTTGAATATATACAAGTACATCCTACCTTTTTATATGAATCTTTATGGAATATTACTGTTTTTATATTTTTGATGTTTTATAAAAAGTATAAAAAATTTGATGGAGAAATATTTTTGTTATATTTATTAGGTTATTCTTCAGGTAGAATATGGATAGAAGGTGTAAGAGTAGACCAACTTATGCTTGGAAGTACAAATATACCAGTTTCTCAATTATTGTCTTTAATACTTATTATAATATCCATCTTTTTACTAGTATATAATAGATTAAAAACTAAAAATATATAATAAAAATAAGTTTTAAAATTTATTAATATGTAATTATAAATTAAAAAAATATCTTAAATAATTATTTTTTATAGTTATAAACAAAAAATTATTATAAATATTTATTATTTATAATAATTTTAAGAAGTGAGGATTTACACATGAATATATCAATTGCTAAAGAAATTGAAATTTTACGTGAAAAGTTAAATAAACTACTAAAAGAAGAAGTGGATTATAATAAAATATATAAAGTTAGTGTAGAGCTTGATGAGTTAATATTTAAATACTCTAATCAACAATAAAATTTAGTTTCTTTAATTTATAAAAATTGAGAAAAAATAAAAGAATTTGTTGACAAACAAAAAAAAATATGTATAATTAAAAATGTAGCGTAAGATTAAAACTCGTCAACAGCTCACTATTTTCAGGTATGAGCTTGATATTTATATTAAGTATAACCTAGGTAGTGTTATGATACTTTACTCTTAAGTATCAATTTTAAATTTAAAACTTACTTATCCAGAGAGGTGGAGGGCAGGGCCCTATGAAACCCGGCAACCAGCATATGCATGGTGCCAATTCCCACAGCTATTTAAGCTGAAAGATAAGGATTTAAGCTTTTGGCTTTATAAATATATCCTTGTCTTTAAGATGAGGTTTTTTTTATTGCTTAAACCATTATAGGAGGAAAATATATGGAAAAAAGATTATTCACATCAGAATCAGTAACAGAAGGGCATCCTGATAAGATATGTGACCAGATATCAGATGCAATATTAGATGCAATGTTAGCTAAAGACCCTATGTCACGTGTAGCTTGCGAAACAGCAACTACTACTGGTATGATAATGGTTATAGGTGAAGTAACAACAAATTGCTATGTAGATATAGACAAAATAGCAAGAGAAACTGTAAAAGAAATAGGATATGATAGAGCAAAATATGGCTTTGATTATGAAACATGTGCTGTTATGATATCATTAAAAGGTCAATCACCTGACATAGCACAGGGTGTTAATAGCTCACTTGAAGCTAGACAAGGTGAAGAAACTAATATTAATGATACTGGAGCAGGTGACCAAGGAATGATGTTTGGTTTTGCTTGCGATGAAACAGAAGAATTAATGCCAATGCCAATATCACTTGCACATAAATTAACTAAAAAGTTATCAGAAGTACGTAAAAACGGAACATTATCATACCTTAGACCTGATGGAAAGTCACAAGTAACTATTGAATATATAGATAATAAACCCGCTCGTGTAGAAGCTGTTGTAATATCATCACAACATAGTCCAGATGTGGCTCATGATACTCTTTCTAATGACATAATAGAAAAAGTAATTAAATCTGTAATACCGTCAAACTTATTAGATGAAAATACAAAATATTATATAAATCCTACAGGTAGATTTGTTATAGGTGGACCACAAGGAGATGCAGGATTAACAGGAAGAAAAATTATAGTAGACACATATGGTGGATATGCAAGCCATGGTGGGGGTGCTTTTAGTGGAAAAGACCCAACTAAAGTAGACCGTTCAGCAGCATATGCAGCTCGTTATGTTGCTAAAAATATTGTAGCTGCTGGTTTAGCAACCAAATGTGAAATTCAATTAGCTTATGCTATAGGTGTAGCACATCCTGTATCAATATTTGTTAAAACTTATGGCACTGGTAAATTATCCGATGAACGTATTACAGAAATAGTAAGAGAAAACTTTGATTTACGTCCAGTAGCTATAATAAGTAATTTAAATTTAAGAACTCCTATCTATAAACAAACTGCTGCTTATGGACATTTTGGACGTTTAGATTTAAATTTACCATGGGAAAAAACAGATAAAGTTGAGATTTTAAAAAAATATTTATAAATAAAATATAAGAATATATATTTATTTTACAAATATATATTCTTACTGTGACAATTTTTACAATTGTTGCATATTATATATTAATATCTCAAGTTTCATTATTAATTTTGTTAATAACATAGTAATAGGCTCTTTTTGATGTATTATTTCTTGCAGGAACTTAAACCTAATACCCTACCCTGTATGTTTAGAACAATAAATTAAAAATTTCTTGGATATTAACTATTATCAATAATGATTATTTTTACTAAGATATCGATAAAGTCAATAAATTCTAGATAATATTGAAGTTATCGGTAAGATAATAATTATGGAAATTTAATGCATGCACCATAGTTATGTTTAAGATATTCAATATAAATGTTAGTTTACATTGATGTTTTACTTAGAGAATTTAATTATTAATATATACTAAAGCAAAAGGAACAAAATATACAATTTAAAACTCCGGAGTTAAATTTAAAAAATATTTATTTATGAAGGAATTAAAGATTAATACATATTTTTGTACATAAGAGTAATTTTAAGAAATTGTTATGATTAAATAAAATTATACAAATATAAAAACACAATTAAGAATTATTATATATTTGTATTTTTATATAAGTAACTTGTAGACAAGTCTAAATACCTAAAAAAATTTAAAGAGTAGTAGGGAGTTCCCTATTACTCTTTAAATTTTGTATTAATTTTTATCATTCTATAATCAATATTCTATTCTTTTGTCTTTTTTTAGTTAGCACTTTCTAGTTTTTTACTACTAGTTTTTTTCATAGTTGAAGTTTGTCTTTGTGCCATAACCAACTTATAATAAACTCCATATTTTCTCATTAATTCTTCATGTGAACCAATCTCTGCAAGTTTCCCTTTATCAAGTACAATTAATCTATCTGCATTACTTAAAGTTGAAAGTCTATGAGCTATTGCAATAGTAGTTCTACCCTTTGTTAGGCGTCCTAATGCTTCTTGAATTTGTTTTTCAGTTTGTGTATCAAGAGACGCAGTTGCTTCATCTAAAATAATGATTTTAGGATTATGTATAATAGCACGAGCTATAGAAATACGTTGACGTTCTCCTCCTGAAAGTGAAAAACCTTTTTCACCAACTCTTGTATTATAACCATCTGGAAGTCTAACTATAAAATCATGTGCATTTGCAATTTTAGCTGCCTGTATTATTTCTTCAAAAGTAGCATCTGGCTTAGCATATTTAATATTATCATAAACACTTCCATCAAATAAAAATGTTTCTTGTAAAACAACCCCTATTTGACTTCTTAAAGCTTCTTGAGAAATATCTTTAATATTAACACCATCTATTAATATTTTTCCTTGTGTACAATCATATAATCTTAACATTAAGTTAATCATTGTACTTTTTCCAACTCCAGAATGACCTACAATACCAATCATTTCACCTTGTTTTATATTGAATGAAATAGATTTTAAAACTGGATTGTAAACTTTATATCCAAAGTAAACATCATCAAATGTTATATCACCTTTTATATCTAAGTCAACGGAATTTTCTTTATTACTTATATCAGGTACTTCTTCTAAGATTTCAAATACTCCATTTGCACTTACAGCAGTATCTGCCAACATTCTTGGTAATTCTATCATCCATCTCATTGGCATAAAAAGCATACTAACATATGATGTATATTGAATTAATTCACCCAAAGAGAATGTTTGATTTAAAACCATTTTACCACCAAAGTATAGCACTAAAAAGTTTCCTGAGCATAAAAGAAACCATGCTAATGGAAATGTAAGTTGCCATGTAACTTCTGCTTTTTCACCTGCTTTTGTTGCAGTCAAAGAGGTTTTAGCGTAATTTTCTATTTCTCTTTTTTCGCTACCATATGATTTAACAACTCTTATACCATTTAATATATCATGTAATACTGATGAATGTCGATTTGAATGTCGCCAAAATCTCCCGTAATATACACCTATTTTAACAAATATTTTAAGAGATATATACATAACGAAAGGCGTTGGCAAAAGTATTAATAATGCAAGCTTTAAATCCATAATTATTAACATTATGGCAATTATTATAAAGGAAAATGTATTTACAATAGCATCTCTACCGTAATATGCAATAAACTCTTGTAATTTCATTGCATCAATACTTACACGATTTATAAGTTCACCTGCTGTACGTTTTGAAATTGATGACATAGATAAATCCTGTGCTTTTTTAAATACATCTACTCTCAAGTCACGTCCTACACATAAAGCAACTTTATAACCTGCTCTCATATTTAAAAATCCAAATATCCAACCAACTATTAATACTCCTACATTTGCAAAGCATAATGTTAAAAATCCATTTGTGTCTTTATTCATTGGAACTACATAATCATCTACAATAATCTTTTGTAAATATGGTATAAATAAATTTATTAATTGAGTTAATATTGTACATAGTATTGTTAAAGCAAACAACCATTTATAAGGACCTATTCGTTTTACAAGTTTCATAAAAATTCGTGATTTCTTACCGCAAAAAGGACATGTACTTGAACCACAAAGTGGCATACCACATTTAGGGCATATTAATTCTTCTGCATCTGTTTCGGTGATAAACTCACCCGTTCGTTTGTAAAATTCTATTAATTTACTAAGCTCTGCATACTTAATAAAATATGTTTGGGTAAATCTACAAATTATTTGACTTTGTTCATCAACTTTGGAAACTAATACACTACAACCAATTAACTGTTGACATTCTAATTCCGAAAAGTCAGAAATATTGTATTCGTTCTTTAATTCATCATTAATGTATATATGTATTTTGTTTTTAGTAACAACACAATAACCATTTACTTCGTTTATGTTTTCATCTAAATTAAAAGGTATACAAAATTTTATATCTTTTAACTTTTCAGCTGATTTTGGAAGTTGATATAATAAGTTCATATGACCACCTCCTATATGAATAGTTCAATAATTGATACACTTTTTTTATCTAAGTTATTAACATTAGGACAAAAATATTTATTACCATCAACATCTATTGCATACAAATAATCTTTGGTTAACATTCTAAAATTTGCATACCAATCTTTAATTTTAAGTGTTTTTTTACCTGATGTAGTGTCAACTGATACAAAAATATATCCCATTAAATTATCTTTAATTGAATATACCTTTTTTATTTCTGGCATATAGTACTTAAATTCTAAATAGTTTTCAACTAATTTTCTTTGGTGTTCTTTAAGTTCATTAGTATCTTTAATAACACCTATTTCTCGAAATTCTTTTTCTTCATTTTCATAAGATATACTTATATATTGAGTTTTACTATAAAAAGGGATTAGTCTTGTAATATTAATTTTATTATAAACATTACCTTTATAGTTTAAGTTAATAAATCCACTATCTTCTCTTACAAATTCAAGTTCATCGCAATTCAATATTACAAGTTTATCTATTTCATATATTTCTTGCTCCATAATCATACCTCTTTTCTAATCTTCAATAAATTTAAGTGCTTCAGATTGTAATTTATAAAGTTCAAAATACTTTCCTTTTTTATGTATCAATTCATCATGAGTACCAATTTCTTTTAACTCTCCACCTTCAATTACACAAAGCATATCGGCATCTCTTAAAGTTGAAAGTCTATGAGCTATTGAAATTATAGTTCTACCTTGTTTTAGTGCATCTATTGCTACTTGTATTTTTCGTTCTGTTCTTGTATCCATTGATGCAGTAGCTTCATCAAGTATTAAAATATTAGGTTTTTGGATAATAGCTCTTGCTATGGAAAGGCGTTGACGTTCTCCTCCCGAAAGTGCTACTCCACCTTGACCTATTTTTGTATTATAACCGTCGTTAAGTTTAGTTATAAATTCATGTGCATTAGCAGATTTTGCTGCTTCAATAACTTCTTCCATAGTTGCGTCCGGTCTTGCATATCTAATATTGTCAGCGATACTTCCTATGAAAAGGTACGTTTCTTGTGAAACAATTCCTATGTTATTTCTTAAATCAGACATAGCAATATCTTTTAATTTAACTCCATCAATAAGTATTTCTCCATTTGTAACATCATAAAGTCTAGCCATTAAGTTTATAATTGTACTTTTGCCTGCTCCTGTTTTTCCTACAATACCAAACATTTGACCACCGCAAACGGTAAATGATACATCCTTTATAATTGGACGACCAGCTTCATATTCAAATGAAATGTTTTTTAATTCTATATTACCTTTCATATCAGGTATTCTAACAGGATTTTCAGCTTCAACTACTGTAGGTGTCGAATCTACTATTTCAAACATTCTTGAAGCAGCATCAACACATCTTGCCCATCTATCTCCAACCCATGTAAAAAAGTTTATTGGCTCATATATCATATTCATATAAAGTATAAATGCAGTTAATGCACCAAATGCCATATTGCCATTTATAACTAACCATGCACCAACACAATAAACAACAATACTAAGAATTTTACAAATATATTGTATTATCGGAATAACATTTGCAACTCTTTTATGGAGTGAATAATCTACTGAAAAAAGTTCATTATTTCTAGTATGATAGCGTTCTACCTCTTGTTGTTCTTTCGCAAATGCTTTAACTACTCTTTGACCATTCATTGAATCAGACAGTACAGCATTTACTGCTCTTGTAGCAATATTTTGTTTACGAAAAAGCTTTCTTTGTTTTCTAAAAAACTTTCCTTGGAAAATCATTATGATAGTAATTATTGTAGTAACAATTAAAGTGATAGGGATATTTAAATAGAACATTATAAAAACAAGACTAATTATTCTTATAACATTTATAATTCCATATGGGACTATATTTACAAAAAACCAAAATATATTTTGTGAATCACCATCTACTCTTGTCATAAGAGAACCGGTTTGTTTAGAAGTAAAAAATTGTAATGAAAGGTTTTGCATTGATGAAAAAATTTCAACTCTAAGTTTATGTACAACTTTTGGTGTTACTTTAGCCATAATAATTCCTGCAACGCTTTCTAGTACCATTCCTAATATCTGTACACCTAGCATTAGAATTATTATCATACCAATTTGTCCATAATATTTACCACCTTGTATTAAAACATCATCGTAAAGTATTTTAGAACCAAAGTAAGGAGAGATTACTCCAAATAAGCCAGATAGAGAAATACAAATAAATATACTTATCATTTCTAATTTAAATTTTGTAAACATTCCTAATAAACGTTTAAATATAGAACCTCTATCAATACACTTAGGACAGACTGGTCTGTTTGGGTCCGGAAAAAGCTCACCACAAATTGGACAGAAAGTTTTAATTGCATCAAGTAAACTATCATCAATTGGTTCACCTTTACAAGTTTGATTAACTCTTTGACTAAATTTTTCAAACTTATCTGAAAATCCAATTGAAAATCTTGCTATTGGGTATTCTTTGTTAGTTTTTTCAACTATCATAAGTCTTGCTATGTTTTGTTGTCTATCTACATACATTCTTTCAATATCAGTTAACTCTATGTACTTATAACCTGAAACATCATACCTTTGAGTGGACTTTTCATATATTTCCAATCCACTAATTATGTGTAATGTAGTTTTTGTGAAAGTAATGTACATATCAACATAACAGTTTTCACCATCAATGTCTGCCTTTGTACAATACAAAAGTTCATTTAAACTCACTCCTTTCTTTATTAATTCATTCTCAACCTCACTTGGTAATACATCAAAGTATTTCATTTTTGACCTCCATTCGGTGTAAAAAAGTGTAGGTCATCATAACCTACACTTTCTTGATATAATATAATAATAAAAAAGTAATACTCACCTATTATACTTTGCAATTCAAGTAATCTCAATGTGCATAATAAACAAAAATAAAATTATTATTTGTGCAATTCTAATAAAATTATGACAGATTAACATAATCTAAATTTTTATCAAATGTATCTATAATTTCTTTAGCTATGTTAATCCAACTCAAACATTTATTTAATATAATTCCATCAGTAGTAACCACATTATCTAGTTTTTCTAAAATACTATCTGCATTATTAACTAAATTAACTTCTACTTCAAAATTATATTCTTCCGATAATTCTAATATTTTTTGTTTTAATCTTCCTGTATTTGAAACGGGAGCATCTAAATAATATACTACTTTAGAAATTTTCATTTCATTTAACTTTTTATTTATCAACTCTAATGCAATATCTGTTTTATCAATAAGTCTATAAGTACCACGTAGTCCAGCCAAATCTCTTATTGTATCATCCATACATTTTAAAATTGTTGAATTAGATAATGCAACTTCTAATGTTATAATTAAATTTAAACCATCAATATACACTATACTATTTTCAGGTAAATTTAAAATTTTACTTTCCAATCGTTTTTTCAAATCACAATCACTTGTTATTGCTCTTTTTAAAGCTAACCTTTGACGAGCAGAAAACATAAAATGATTACCTACAAATTCAACTGTTTTATCAATACTATAGCCTCTATTTAATAAAGTGCAAATATCTTTTTGAGCTGTTTTTAATAATTTAATATTCTCATTATTAAATTCAATTTTATCTGTTGGTACAAATCCTCTTTTAACAATATCAGGCATAAAATCACTCTCTTATCAAATAATATTAATAATTTCTATTAAATCATTAATAATATAATCTGGTTTAATATCATATTCCATTTTATCATTACCTACATTAAATAAAATACTCTTAACCTTTGCATTGTAAGCACATTCAACATCTATTATTCTATCTCCAACATAAAATATTTCATTTTTTTCAAGAGAATATTTATCAATAAGATAAAATAAAGCTTGTGGGTCGGGTTTTCTTTTAAAATTATTATTACTTGTTATTATTTCATTAAAATAATTATCAAATTTTTTTGTTTTAATATTTTAAAATTTGAAAATCCTTTATGAATATAAATAAAATTTTGAACATTATTTTGAATTAATAATTTTAAAGTTTCTTTTGCATTAGAAATTAAATTGATATTTGTTTGTTCAGTTTCGCTAATAGTAGAGTACCTAGCTTTTAATTTATGCGATTGGAACTCTAAATGGTGAACAAGATACATCATTTAATGTCAGGTCTTGTTGCATAAAAATTAACCACTAATTTAATTTGATTAGTGATTAATTTCCAATTATCTTTTATTATTTTCTAAAATATCAATCACTTCCAACAAATCATTACATTTTGAAAAAATAATATTATCAACTTCCGATGTATCCTTTACTAAATCTGGAATCATAATAGGTTTCATTTTGGCATTGTAAGCTGCTTTTATCCCATTTATTGAATCTTCTAAAACTATACAATTACTAGGATTGATTTTTAATAGTTCACTACCTTTTATAAAAATATCTGGATTTGGCTTTCCTCTTGAAACCATATCACCTGTAATTATTGCATCAAAGTTTTCTTTTAGTCCTGCTTTTTCTAAATAAAAATTAGCTACTTTTTGACTTGATGAAGTAGCTATTATTTTTTTAATTTGTTTTTTTTCTAAGTAATTTATTATTTCATCTAATCCTTTTTTCTTTGAAATTCCGCATTCATCTATGTGGTCAAATACATATTGTATTTTTGTTTTTTTTAATTTATCATAATCAAAATCAAATGGCACTTCTTCCTTAAATAATTTTTGTGAATCATAAGGGCTAAGACCAAGTTTTTTAATAAGTGTACTCATAGGCACTGGTAAATTAAAACATTCAAAAGCATGTTTCCATCCTTGAATACCTAAACTTTCGGTATCAAACATTAAACCATCCATATCAAAAATAATAAGTTCCATTTTACCCTTCCTTAAATAAAAATCAAATTAAACCACTAGTTTTAATTAACTAGTGGCTTTTTTAATTTATCTTTTATATTTTAAAGCAGCTTGTGCAGCAGCAAGTCTAGCGATTGGAACTCTAAATGGTGAACAAGATACATAGTTTAATCCGATTTTATGGCAGAATTCTATAGAAGATGGGTCTCCTCCATGTTCTCCACAAATACCAAGTTTAATGTCAGGTCTTGTTGCTTTACCTTTTTCAACAGCTATTTGCATTAATGAACCTACACCAGTTTGGTCAAGTCTTGCTGTTGGGTCTACTTCATAAATGTGTTTTTCAATATAATCATTTAAGATTTTACCTGCATCATCTCTTGATAAACCAAATGTCATTTGTGTTAAGTCATTTGTACCAAATGAGAAGAATTCAGCTTCTTTTGCTATTTGGTCAGCAGTTAAAGCAGCACGAGGTATTTCAATCATTGTACCTACTTTATAATGCATTTCTACACCTGATTTAGCAATAATTTCATCAGCTGTTTTTGTTATAATATCTTTAACATATTGAAGTTCTTTTATTTCACCAACTAATGGTATCATAATTTCAGGAACAATATCGTACCCTTTTGATTTTTTAACTTCAATAGCAGCTTCTATTATAGCAGTTGCTTGCATTACACCTATTTCAGGATAAGAAACAACTAAACGACATCCACGATGTCCCATCATAGGGTTTAATTCATGTAATGCATGAGCTTTCATTTTAAGTTCTTCAACTGTTTTACCCATATCTTTGGCTAATTTTTCAAAGTCAGCATCTTCTGTAGGTAAAAATTCATGTAGAGGAGGGTCAAGTAAACGAATTGTAACAGGTCTTCCTGCCATTGCTTCATATATACCAATGAAGTCTGCTTTTTGGAATGGTAATAATTCATTTAAAGCAGCAACTCTTTCTTGTTCTGTATCACTTAAAATCATAACACGCATTTTAGGTATACGGTTTTCATCAAAGAACATATGTTCAGTACGTGTAAGACCAATACCTTCAGCACCAAAACCTACTGCTGTAGCAGCATCTTTTGGAGTATCTGCATTTGTTCTAATTCCAAGTACTCTTACTTTATCTGCCCATCCCATAAATGTAGCAAATTCTCCTGAAATTTCAGGTTGAACAGTTGGGATATTTTCTCCATAGATATTACCAGTAGAACCATCTAAAGAAATATAATCTCCTTCTTTATATGTTTTACCATCTAATACAAATGTTTTTTCTTCTTCGTTCATTTTGATTGTTTCACAACCAGATACACAACATCTACCCATACCACGAGCAACAACTGCTGCATGAGAAGTCATACCTCCACGTACTGTAAGAACTCCTTGTGCTGCAACCATACCTTCAATATCTTCTGGTGATGTTTCTAAACGTACAAGAATTACTTTTTCGCCTAATGCTGCTTGTGCTTTTGCATCTTCAGCAGTAAACACTATTTTACCTGCTCCTGCTCCTGGTGACGCTGGTAAGCCTTTACCAATTGGTTTTGCAGCTTTTAAAGCTTTTTGGTCAAATGTTGGGTGAAGTAATTGGTCTAAATCTTTAGGATCCATTTTCATAACAGCTTCTTCTTCTGTTATCATTCTTTCTGCTACCATATCAACAGCTATTTTTAAACCTGCATGAGCAGTTCTTTTACCATTACGAGTTTGTAAGAAATATAATTTACCGTTTTCAACTGTAAACTCCATGTCTTGCATATCTTTATAGTGGTTTTCAAGTTTATTAGCTATAGCCATAAATTCTTTATAAACAGCAGGCATATCTTGTTCAAGTTGAGCTATTTTATTAGGAGTACGAACACCAGCAACAACGTCTTCACCTTGTGCATTTATAAGGTATTCACCATACATTTGGTTTTCGCCTGTAGCTGGATTTCTTGTAAATGCAACACCTGTACCAGATGTATCTCCCATATTACCAAATACCATCATTTGAACATTTACAGCAGTTCCCCATTCATAAGGAATATCATGCATTCTTCTGTAAACATGAGCACGAGGATTATCCCATGATCTGAAAACAGCCATGATTGCTTCATAAAGTTGTTCTTTTGGATTTTGTGGGAAGTCTACGCCTTGTTCTTCTTTGTAAATAGCTTTAAATTTAGCTACTATTTCTTTTAATTGTGCTTCTGTTAATTCATTATCAAATTTAACGTTATTATCTTCTTTGTATTTACCAAGAACTTTTTCAAAGTGATGTTTTGAAACACCAATAACAACATCAGCAAACATCATTATAAATCTTCTATATGAGTCATAAGCAAATTGTCCGTTTGCAGATTTAGCAAGTCCTTCAGCTGCTTCATCAGTTAAACCTAAGTTTAATACTGTGTCCATCATACCAGGCATTGAAGCTCTAGCTCCTGAACGAACTGATAATAATAAAGGATTTTTAGTATCTCCGAACTTTTTACCAGAGATTTCTTCAAGATTTGCAACAGCTTTATCTATTTGTGATTTCATTTCTTCAGAAAGTTTTTTACCTGTAGCGTTATATTCTGTACAAGTTTCTGTTGATACTATAAAACCTTGTGGAATAGGTAGTCCCATTTTTGTCATTTCACAAAGATTAGAACCTTTTCCTCCAAGTAAGTTTTTCATTGAAGCGTCACCTTCGCTGAACATGTAAACGTATTTCATTTGAATACCTCCTACGTAAATTTGTATTTTATATATAAAGAAAAAAGAGCATAAATTTTCATATTAGATATGTAACTCTTTTATTCCAAAATATACATATAGTATTATACCACAAATTTTTAAAATTTATAGTACTTAATTAAAAAAATTTTTAAAATTCAATCTTATTTTTCAAAAAGCTTATTAATTCATCTATTTTTATTCTTTCTTGCTCCATACTATCTCTATATCTAACAGTAACTGCTTTATCTTCTAGTGAATTAAAATCAAAAGTTATACAAAATGGTGTTCCAATTTCATCTTGACGTCTATAACGCTTTCCTATACTTCCAGAATCATCATATTGACACATAAATTCTTTTTGTAACATTTCATATACTTTAAATGATTCATCACCTAATTTTTTAGAAAGTGGAAATACAGCAGCCTTTATTGGTGCAAGTGCAGGATGAAATCTTAAAACATTTCTAACATCTCCATCTTCTAATTCTTCTTCATCATAAGCTTCACATAAAAATGCAAGTGTAACTCTATCAGCACCTAAAGAAGGTTCTATACAAAATGGTATATATCTTTCATTTGTGTTAGGGTCAAAATAACTCATATCTTCACCGGAAAATTCTTGATGTTGTTTTAAATCGTAATCAGTACGGTCAGCTATACCCCAAAGTTCGCCCCAACCAAACGGAAACATAAATTCAATATCAGTAGTAGCTTTACTATAGAAAGAAAGTTCTTCTGCACTATGGTCACGTATTCTCATATTTTCTTCTTTCATGCCTAAATTTTTAAGCCAATCTATACAGAATTGTCTCCAGTATTCAAACCATTTTAAATCTGTATCAGGTTCACAGAAAAATTCAAGTTCCATTTGTTCAAACTCTCTTGTACGGAATGTAAAATTACCTGGAGTTATTTCATTTCTGAATGATTTACCAATTTGTCCTATACCAAAAGGCATTTTTTTACGAGAAGTTCTTAGTACATTTTTAAAGTTTACAAATATACCTTGTGCTGTTTCTGGTCTAAGATAAATAGTATTTTTAGCATCTTCTGTTACACCTTGAAACGTTTTAAACATAAGGTTAAATTGACGAATGTCTGTAAAATCATGTTTAGAGCAAGAAGGACAGTTTATATTGTGCTCATCTATATATTGTTTCATTTTATCATTAGACCAACCATCAACAACATCTGAAATTCCATTTTCATTCATATAATCTTCTATTAATTTATCAGCACGGAAACGTTCTTTACAAGCTTTGCAGTCCATAAGAGGGTCACTAAATCCACCTAAATGTCCAGACGCTTCCCATGTTCTTGTATTCATAAGTATAGCACAATCAACACCAACATTATATTGACTTTCTTGTATAAACTTTTTCCACCATGCTTTTTTTACATTATTTTTTAACTCAACACCTAATGGGCCATAATCCCAAGTATTAGATAGCCCACCATATATCTCCGACCCGGCATATATAAAGCCCCTGTTTTTTGCTAACGCAACTATTTTATCCATAGTCTTTTCCATATGCACTCAATCTCCTCATCATAATAAAAATATGTTTTAAATTTAACAAATAATATTGTGTTTGTCAAGCAAATTTAACCTTTTTTCTGATTAATTTTTTCAAAGCCATATTGAATATTATTTGAATATAGGATATACTATATTTAAGAGGTGAAATTATTATGATAACAACTATCACAAAATGGGGAAATCCAATGGGAGAAGAAATATGATAAAACAAGGTGATATAATTAGATTAGATTTTAACTCACAAGCAGGAAATGAACAAAAAGGAATTAAACCTGCTTTAGTAGTAAGTAATGATATTTTTAATAAACTTTCTAAAATATTTATAGTATGCCCTATAACTCATACAGATAAAAAGCATCCTTTCCATATTTCTCTCGATAATAGAACTCAAACAAATGGAATAATATTATGTGACCAAGCTAGAAACGCTAAATTTATAGAAAAATTACCCGAAGATATATTAGATGAAGTAATAAATTTAATAAAAAAATAAATAATAATTAAAAACAGCTTTGAGTTAGTCGTTTTAGTTTTATCTTCAATCCAATTATGTGTTACAACAATAAGCTTTTTTAAAGCATTTTTCTCCAATAACGTAAAGTTATATATAAAACTATATTTTTCTACTAAATTTATTTTAGAAAATATCAATTTAACTGATAATAATAAAGTGAGTCAATATTATGATAAATAAACAAAAATTAAAACTTATTAAGGAAATATTATATGGTAATAAAATATTATCTTTAAATAAAATTAAAGATTTAATAGATAAAGAAATATTACATATAGTAGCAATAAAATATAATTGGGATAATGGTTTTGAGATACCAACTCAAATTTACAAAAATGAAAATTGTGACTTAAGTACTGCTATCTTATTATTTTATTTAGCTGATGGATATAGATTTCTTGAGAATAAAACCAATCTAAATCGATTTGAAAATACAGAATGGAAAAATTTTTTAGATGAATTATATAATAAAATTATTTCTAATAGCTTTAAAACATATGAAATTTCATATACTCTACCAATATCTAAAGTTCAAGCTTTTAAATTATTTAAGCAAAACTTAGAAATACCAATGTGCTTTTTTGAAATTAAAAAAGGTATTGAATTAATAATACCTAACATTTAATATTATGATATTAGTGTAAAAAGAAAAAACTAAAAAACTTATAAATATAAATTAAGAGTTTAATAAAAAGATAAAAGCTATAAAAACCAGAATGCCGGTCCCTATATTTTGACACCTAGCCTGCGCTAGGTGGGATTTCGCAACAAGACTTCTATCTTCCTCTGCCCAAAGGGAATTAGCTTGAGGCCTGATATCAATCTACGTGTATAGAAATCCCTTTTATTCAATGTAGGTTCAAAATATTAGGTTAGCGAACACTCCAGTTCTTTTACTAAACACATTATAAACCATTTTTAAATATCTTTCAAGAGATATTTGAAAAAATTATTGTTGTAATGTTTTGGAAATTAATTTTAAACTACATTAAAGTTTACTTAATATAAAAATAATTCAAAACCTATTGTAAAACAGTACAATAACCATTATAATAAAAAAGTAAATAGATATCAATAGTTTATAGTTAACATAGTTACAAATGACTGCATTGACTATAGGTGAGGACGCAAAGTTAAAACTATTTAGAAATATAAACACAGTTTGTATTTGTACTAGTTCTCAACTTTGTAAGTTTACTAAATTATTTATTTATTCAAAAACATATTGAAAGGTTGAGATTAAATTATGGCGTTGGTTACAACTAAAGAAATGTTCAAGAAGGCATATGAGGGAAAATATTCTATAGGTGCATTCAATATTAATGATATGGAGATAATACAAGGAGTTGTTCGTGCAGCAAAAGCTCAAAACTCTGCTGTTATTCTTCAAGTTTCTAAAAGTGCATTAAAATTTGCTGGTGCAGGTTATTTAAAAGGAATGGTAGATGCAGCAATAGCTGAAACAGGAATTGATATTGCTCTTCATTTAGACCATGGTCCAGATTTTGAAACAATTAAAGAAGTTATAGATTGTGGATTTACTTCTGTTATGTTTGATGGTTCACATTATGAATATGAAGAAAATGTTGCTAAAACTAAAGAAGTTGTTGAATATGCTCATGCTAGAGGTGTTGTTGTTGAAGCTGAACTTGGAAAACTTGCTGGTGTTGAAGATGATGTTGTAGTAGCAGCACATAATGCTACTTATACAGACCCTCAACAAGCAGTTGATTTTATAAAACGTACTGGTGTTGATTCTTTAGCAATTGCTATTGGTACAAGTCATGGTGCATATAAATTTAAAGGTGAACCAAAACTTCGTTTTGATATACTTGAAGAAATCACAAGTACACTTGAATCAGAAGGAATTCATAATTATCCTATCGTATTACATGGTGCTTCTGCTGTTGATGAAGAATGTGTAAATACATGTAATCAATATGGTGGTAAAATTGATGGAGCTAAAGGAATGCCTGCTGAAATGCTTAGAAAAGCTGCTTCTATGGCTGTATGTAAAATTAATATGGATACAGATTTAAGACTTGCTATGACTGCTGCTATAAGAAAAAGTTTCGGTGAAAATCCTTCAGCATTTGACCCACGTGGCTATATGGGAGATGCAAGAACATATATTCAACAAGTTGTAGAAAGCAAAATTAAAGATGTATTAGGTTCAACAAATTCTATGAACTAAAAAATTAGAGAGTGTTAATTATTTACTAAAATAAAGTTTATATTTTAGTAAATACTCTCAAAAACAAAACCATCTAATCTTTAAATTAGATGGTTTAATTTTTAACTATAGTCAATAAACTTTTTTTAAATTTATTGACTATATGTAGTTATCATTTTATATTAAAATTTATATTGCTATATCTAAATTATTTATTTAGCACTCACAATAAAAAAATGTGTTAACTTTTCTATATTAAAAATCAAATCTTCTTTAATAAACCATGTAGACTTAATTAATTTGTTCAATTTTAAAATAACCATTAACAATAGACCCATCTTTATTAACTATTTTAATGTAATAATCACTTGATTTTTTCCCTTTTATTTCTTTAGAATTTTCTTCTCCTGCTTTTACTACAATAGACCCTACTGCTGAATAATTAACTATACGTTTTTTATAAAGAGTTATTTCGGCATCAGCTATACCTTCATTTTTAAAATAAATATTTATATTCCTATTTGAAGAATATGTTTTAAAATCATTTCCTCTAAATCCACCATTTGAACTAGAAATTTGTCCTTCTTGTAAAACAATAGAAGTTAAATTGTTGTTTGAGTATTTAATATTATTTGTTTTATAAGTGTATATTAATGAAGTAATTAATATTAAACTTATTGTACTGATGCTAATAAATTTTTTCATAACAAATCTCCTTAAATTTTTATATTTATAATTATCTATTTTAATACAAATACTTGCAAGTTTTTATATAAAAAATATTATAACATTTATACAAGAAGTAAGACTATCTAAAATTATAAATAGTCTTACTCTTTTAAATTACTTATTTCTTTAATGTAATAAAAGCTCCATCTTCACTTATAGCGATAACTTCTTCTTCTATACCATTAATATTAATTACATCACCAACTTTTGGATTTTCAACAAACTCTTCAACTATATTAGTTTCTAATGGAGTTTGGTTTTTTAAGTTACTATTTGATTTAACTGTTATGATATTTCCATCTTTATCAGTGAACTTCATTATTTCATTAGCTTTTATAAAACCAAATCCACCAAATACTAAAACTGTTACAATACAAATAAAAAAACGTTTTGATTTTTTCATGATAAAAATAAAGCCTCCTTTATATCTAACAACAATAAAATGCCATTAAAGAATATGTAGTAAGTTTTTTGAAAGTGCTAAATAAATAATTTAAATTTAGATATAGAAATATAAAATTTATGTAGGTTTTAAATAAAAATAATTTTAAAATTTTGTTAAGACTTCTTTTAGAAGTCAGAACAAAATTTCAAGGCCTACAAAACAAGCCCAAACTCAGTAAATATAGGTATAAATTGACCGCGAACATGCCTAATTTCAGAGAGACTTCTTCGGGAAGTCTTAACAAAAATTGAATAGTTATTTAATATAAATCAATATAATAAATAATTACTGTCTTGTATTTTCAATTATTTTATTAGCACTCCCAGTTTTTTTAACTTAAATAAAATTATATGTTACATTAAAAATATTTTCAATTGTAAAAATGGACAGATTTAGAATTATGTTTTGTTTATTTATTATAAACTTAAATTTATCAATTATAAATATTTCCTATGGAGCAATACACAATGTTTTATAAAATTTATATCAAATTAATTAAAGAATATGTTATAATATGATTTAATAAAATAATTTACAATAAGGAGTGAATTAAATGGGTAAAAAAAATAAAGAAGTTAAAATAGGAGCAGTAATTGATATAGGTTCAAATGCTTTAAGATTAAAAATAGCAGAATATAAACATGGCGAAATAAATGTGTTAGATTATTTAAGATATCCATTAAGTTTGGGACATGATACTTTTAGTATAGGAAAGATAACTTTTGAAACAATAGATAAAGCTTGTGATATAATAAAAGGATTTTTAAACATAATAAATGAATATGGAATTAAAGAAGTTAAAGCAGTAGCAACTTCTGCTGTAAGAGAAGCACAAAATAAAGAATATATAATAGACCAAATAAAAGTTAAAACAGGATTATCTGTAACTGTTTTAGATGATTCACAAGAGAAAGTATATATATATAAAGATATGTGCAGAAATATAGAAAAATATGAAAAATTTAATAGTCAAGCACACATGATATATATAGGTTCGGGAAGTTTAGGTTTTACTATATATGATAAAGGGAGTATAACTTTTACACAAAGTATAAATATCGGTTCATTAAAAGTTAGTGAATTACTTGGTAAAATTCAAAATAAAACTGAAAAGTTTTATTTAGTGATTGAAGAATATCTGCATACTTTTACAGATACACTTAAAAACATTGTTCCAGTTATAGATAATAAATATTTTTTTGCTTCTGGTAGAGAAGTACAATTAATAGCTACATTATGTGAAGCAGAGATGCAAGATAATTTTTGGTATATATCCAAAAAGAAATTTGAAGAATTATATGATATAATAAAAGTTAAAACAGCATCTCAATTAATGGAATTATACAACATACCAGAAGAAAAAGCAGAAGTTTTATTGACATCAATGGTTATATATAGTGAGTTTTTAAAATTTACAAAAGCAGAGATAATAACTTCACCATTATTGTTTTTAACAGATGCTATATTACATGAAATTTTATGTGTTAAAGAATCTGATAAATGGAATGATATTTTTGAAAAAAGTACAATTTTATCTGCTAGAAATTTAGCAATGCGTTATCAATCTTTAGGTAAACATGAAGTTAATGTTGAAAAATATTCATTAAAAATATTTGATAAAATGAAAAAGGTGCATGGGCTTTCTGATAGAGAAAGATTATATCTTCAAATAGCTGCTATGTTACACGATATAGGAAAATTTATAAATATAAAACAACATTATGAAAATTCTTATAATATAATAAGAAACTCTGATATATTTGGGCTTTCAGTTATAGAAATAGAAATAATAGCTAGTATAACAAGATATCATAGTAATATTATTCCTACTATGGAGCATTATAGCTATAACCGACTTAGACCTCGTGAAAGAGTTCTTATTGGAAAACTTGCAGCAATACTTCGTATAGCAGATGCATTAGATAGGGGACATGGTCAAAAATTTGATGATATTGATGTTAAAATTAAAGATAAACAATTAACAATATCATTTTCAACTTACAAAGATACTGTTATGGAAGAATGGGCATTTGAATCAAAGAAAGAATTTTTTGAAGATGTTTATGGTATGAAAGCTTGTATTAATAAAAAGAAGATTATGTAGATGAAAGGAAGATATTAATGAATTATTCAGATTCACAATATTATTTTAATAGAGAATTAAGTTGGTTAGAATTTAATGAAAGAGTTCTTGAGGAAGCTTATGATAAAACAAATCCTTTGCTTGAAAGGCTAAAATTTTTAGCTATAACAGCTTCAAATATGGATGAATTTTTTATGGTGAGAGTATCAGGAATATTACATCAAGTTGATGCAGAGTACACTAAGAAAGATATATCTGGAAAACTACCAAATGAGCAGTTAAAAGATATATCTGAAAGAGTACATAAAATGGTTGTAAAACAATATAATTGTCTTATACGCTCATTATTGCCACAATTAGAAAAAGAAAATTTAGAGTTTGTTGATTTTTGTGAATTAAATAGAGAACAAAAAAAATATGTTGAAGAATATTTTGATGACACATTATATCCAATAATAACTCCTATGGCCATAGACCAAAGTAGACCTTTCCCATTCTTAACAAATAAATCACTAAATCTAATATTACAATTAGATGAGCAAGAAGATGAATTGTATGCTGTTATACAAATTCCTATGGTAGTGCCTCGTATATTTGAAGTTAAACCAAAAGAAGATGGAAGACGACAATTTATTTTTATAGAAGATATAATTAAACAATTTGCTTATAAGCTTTTTTATGGTCACACAATTAAAAGTGCATATATGTTTAGAATAACAAGAGATTCTGATTTAAGCATAGATGAAGAAGAAGCAGATGATTTACTTGTAGAAATTGAAAAATCAATAAAAAGAAGAAAATGGGGTGATCCAGTTCGCCTTGAAATTGATAAAAATATAGATGAAAATTTAGAAAAGATACTTATAGAATTTTTAGAATTAGAAGAAGAAGATATATATAGAATACATGGTCCTATAGATTTAACAATATGGTTTAGTTTTAGTGCTATAGAAGGATATGAAAATTTAAAAGATACTCCTATGCCTCCACAACAAGTACATCGTTTTCTTGATAAAGAAGATTATTTTGAAGTAATAAGACAAGGTGATGTTTTAGTCCATCATCCATATGAATCTTTTGATTGTGTAGTTAATTTTATAAAAAAAGCATCTGTAGACCCTCAAGTATTAGCTATAAAACAAACATTATATAGAGTAAGTGGTAATTCTCCTATAGTTGCAGCACTTATACAAGCTGCTGAAAATGGTAAACAAGTAACAGTGCTTGTAGAGCTTAAAGCTAGATTTGATGAAGAAAACAATATACTTTGGGCAAGAAAACTTGAAAAAGCTGGTTGCCATGTTGTATATGGTTTAGTTGGACTTAAAACTCATTGTAAAGCTATACTTGTAGTAAGAAAAGAAGATGATGGTATACGTCGTTATGTTCATTTAGGTACAGGTAATTATAATGATAAAACAGCTAAAATATATACAGACTTAGGAATGTTTACTTGTAGGGATGCTTTTGGTTCTGATATCTCTGCTTTATTTAATGTTTTAACCGGATATTCAGAAGCACCACAATGGAAAGAAATCTCTGTAGCACCTAAAAGTTTAAGAAATTCCTTTTTAAAATTAATTAATAATGAAATAGCAATAGCTGAAAGAGGAGGAGAAGGACGAATAATTGCAAAGATGAATTCATTAGTAGACCCTGAACTTATACAGGCATTATATAAAGCATCATCTAAAGGGGTTAAAATTGATTTAATTATAAGAGGTATATGTTGTTTAAAAAGTGGTATTAAGGATGTAAGTGAAAATATAAATATTATAAGTATAGTAGGAAGATTTTTAGAACACAGCAGGATATATTATTTTGGAAACGGCGGAAATCCTAGAATATTTTTATCAAGTGCTGATTGGATGAATAGAAATCTTGACCGTAGAGTTGAAATACTTTTTCCTGTATATCAAAATGAACTGAAAGAACAAATAATAAATATTTTAAATATAGAATTAGAAGATACAGTTAAAGCACGTATTCAACAATTGGACGGAACTTATGAAAGAGTTGATAGACGTGGTAAAGAATATACTCATTCTCAAGTAATTTTTTATGAAAAAGTAGTTTATGCATTGAAAAAAGCAAAAGAAACTATACATTCAGATTTATTTCAACCAATTTATCATAAAGAGTAAATTTATATAGGGACACAATGTCCCTTTTTTATTAAAATTATTTAAACCCAAAAAGTTCTAATAAGGAGGTTTTTTAATTGAAAAAAATATTATTTATACTTTTACCTGTAATATTAATTTCATATGTATCAAATTTTTCATTCATTTCTAATGATTTTACTCAACAAACACAATATGTTACTTTACCTAAAGCAAATTCAAGTTCAAATATAAGTTCAGGTACAAATACACCTCGTTTAAGTTTTGATGGTAAAACCCTACCAGTAAGTGAATTTAATCATCACAGAAATTTATTAAGTCCAAAAGGGCAACAAACATATGACCAAATTTATAATGGTGCTATAAATGGTAAGTTATCAATTCCTATAACTACAAATGTTTATTATACAGAAATTGAAGATATCATACATGGACTTATATATGATTGCCCCGAATTATTTTGGCTTGAAGGAGGTTTTAGTTACAATTGGAATAACAATAAGGAGGTAATTTCAGTAGAACTCAAACCAAATAAGCTTTTTAATAATCTTGAAGCAAATAAACAAAATTTTGAGAAAGTTGCAAATAATGTATTACAAGATGCTGTTAATTTGTATGATGATTATGAAAAAGTAAAATATATACATGACCATTTAGTGAAAACTATAGGTTATGTTAATAATGCACCTTATAATCAAAGTACTTATAGTGGTGTTGTTTTAAATAAAACCGTTTGTGCTGGTTATGCAAAAGCATTTCAATATTATATGATACGTTTAGGAATTCCTTGTGCATATGTAAGTGGTACTACAGATGAAAGCCATGCTTGGAATATTGTTAAAATTAATGGAGAATATTATAATATAGACGTGACATGGGATGACCCTGTAGGTAATCCTCAAAATATAATTTATTATAATTATTTTAATCTTACAGATAAAGAAATAAGTGTTGACCATAAACGCAGTGCTGTTTCACAAAAATTACCTAAATGTACGGCTACTGCTGATAATTATTATGTTCGTAATGGTAAATTGTTTAATACTACTAGTGAATTTGTTAATGCTGCTGTTGATGCACTTACTAAAAGTAATGCCAATAGTAGTTTCTCTGCTAGATTAACAAATCAAACATCATATGATGTATTAAAAGTAGCCTTTCAAGAATATGATTGGTATGATATGTTTGCTGTACCAGTTGCAAATAATTTGGGTATAAAACCTCAAGATATTGAGGCACGGTATCAATTAAACGATAGTAATTTTACATTTGAAATTACATTTTTATGCTCTAAATTAAATGCAATTCCTGAAAAAGATACTTATATTTATGCTAATAATAATCAAAATAATAATTCTAATGATGAGAAGAAACCTACTAATAGTGAGGATTCTAAAGGTGAAGAAGAATCTACTACTAGTGAGAACTCTAATAATGAGGAAAAATCTACTGATAATGAGGATTCTAAAGGTGAAGAAGAATCTACTACTAGTGAGAACTCTAATAATGAGGAAAAACCTACTGATAATGAGGATTCTAAAGATGAGGAGAATTTTATTAAAGAACAAAAAACAATAATTTTAGTTATAATGATGATGATTTTAGCTATGATGATGCTTTTAATTATAATACTTTTAGTTATAGTAATAATGATAATGAAGAATAAAAAACAATGATTTTCAATGGAGATTAAAGATTACATAAATAAAACGGTTCTAATGTAGTTATAACTAACTTTTATAATAACAAAATATTGAATTAAATTATTTTTTAATATATACTATATAAAAATAAAGATTTTACATTCAATAAAGTTAAAAAATGTACAAACACAGTTTATACAAAATTTTTAACTTCACATTCTCACTTATAGTTGCTAAGCTTTAAAAAAATTTGGCAACTATAATATAAATTTTTCGTATATGAAGTAAAATTGATTTTAAAAAGGCTAGAGCCATTAATGAGGGTTAACTATGAATTGGAAAAATTTAAAAAAGCAAATTTCAAATATAGGTTTAGATTTTAGTGATGAAAGTAAATTTATAATAGGGCTTGATATAGGTAATAGTACATCAGCTATTTCATATTGGAATATGAATTTAAAAGAGCCACAACTTATAGATATAAGTGGGGGATATGGTAATCCTGCTATGCCTACCGTAGTTCAATATATACCTGAAAATAAAGAATGGGTATTTGGTGAATATGCTTTACTAAATAAAGGCTACTTTGAAGATTATACATTTACAAATATTGTTGACAAGTTAGGTAGTCAAGAGGTTTTCGATATAGATGGTAAAAAAGTAACTGTGCCACAACTTTTAAGTATTTATATAAAAGCATTAATTGAAAACTGTACAAATATAAATCCCAATGCAGAAGTTTCTGGAATTGTAGTATCTATACCAACTTATATGGACGAAACAGCTAAATATGAATTTCAAAGAGCTATAACTTTAGCTGGATTTGATAAAGAATTTATAAAATTTATAACTGACAGAGAATGTGCTATTAATTATTATTATTACAAAGAAGAAATAAAGACAAAAGAAAAAATAATTATACTTGATTATGGTAGTAGAGAACTTAGAGGTGGAGTATATGAAATACAACCTAAAAAAAATGAGTTAGATGTAACGGCGATTTCTTCTATAATTAATGAAAAGTTAGGTAGTAAACATATAGATAATAGAATAAAAGATTTATTTATAAATTACTATTTACATGAAACACAAACAAGTTTAAGTGATATAAGTTCAAATATTATGGCTCAACTTGAAACGTTTTCTTATCAAAATAGACATAGTTTATTTCAAAATAATGATAGAAATATAAAATTATATTTTAATTTTGCATATCCTGCATTTCAAAAAACAATATCACCTAAAGATACATTAGATTTTATAATACCATTGAAACGAGAATTTGAAAAATTTTTAAATGATATTTGTGTCAAAGTAGTAAACAATGAAGTAAGAGCATCTGATATAACTAAAGTTATATGTTTAGGTGGTGGTTTTGAAATGAAATGGACAAAGGATGTTGTAGAAAACATATTTCCACATTCTAAAATTATAACTATGAAAAGTTCTAAAGGAATAATATCACAAGGGGCTTGTATAAGTGCGGTAACCGAAGTTGGATTACTTAATAGTAATATTATAGTTATAAAAGACTTTAATGTTATAAATTATGATATAGGTGTCAAAGCGATTAGCGATAGTAAAGAACAATTTATAACTTTAGTTAATAAAGGTGATTTTTGGTGGCAAAAACATACAGAAAAAATATTTATACTAGATTTTAGTGAAAAAGAAAATCCTTCTATAAAAATATATTTAAGAAGTTCTTCTGGGGATGAAAATTCTTTAATTATTCTGGATTTATCAGAGTTACCAAAAAGACCTAGACGTACTACACGTTTAAAAATTTCAATAGACTTTAAACAATATAATACTTTAAATATAAAAGTTAAAGATTTAGGTTTTGGTGATTTTTTTAAAGCAACAGACTTTGAAAAAAATACTCAAGTTGAAATAGTTTAAAAAAATAACTAAAAGGTTATTAAAATAAAAATAAGGTGAAAAAAGAATTTCTTATTTCATCTTATTTTTATTTTGAAAATTCATCAAATTATTTTATTTACAATCTTTGCTTAACCCTGTAATTTTCAAGCTTTACAAGCATTCATTCATTTCACACTATTTTTTAAGTATAAATTTTAATTATTTATTTAAGACCTGTGAATTCATTGTAAAATCAATAAAAATAGTATCAATAAAATAAAATCACGAGGCAAAATCTCTTTACACTTGCGTTGCAAGTGTAAAGAGATTTTAAAATTAATTTTATAAAAACCCATCTGTATGTAACCACTCTCTTTATTTTTTTAAGCACAGAATTTTATTACATATAATACAAATAAAATTTTTATATTTTTTATAGTTATTGAAAGTTATATTATTTTTTATTATAATAAATTTAAGGATAAAAAATATTGAATTATTAAAAAATTATAAATTGAGAAAGGATAAAACCATGAAAAATAAATTAATGAGTTTAAAAGTTGATTTTGCTTTTAAAGAAATCATGAATAATGAAAAAGTTCGTAATAGTTTTATATCAGCAGTATTAAAAATACCTATAGAAAATATTAAATTTACAGAAATATTAAACCCATATATAAGACAGGAACAAAAGGATGATAAATTAGGAATATTAGATGTTAGATTAAAATTAAATGGTGACACAGATATTAAAATACAAGTAGTACCATTTAAATATTTTAAATATTGGCAGGATAGAACTTTATTTTATACTTCAAAAATGTATATTGAATCAGTAGAAGCAGGTAAAAAACAAAATACATTAAAAAAAGTAATAAATATAAGTATATTGAATTTTAATTTACTAGAAGAAGATGATTTTTATAATTCATTTCATATAAGAAATGATAAAACAAATAAACTTTATACTGATAAAATGGAATGGCATACAATTGAATTACCAAAGTTATCAAAAAATATAGAATCAACTGATAATTTACTAATGTTATGGGCCAAATTTATAAATTATTCTGATAATGAGGAGGTTGTTAAAATGTTAGCTACACAAAATGAAAATTTACAAATAGCATATGAGGAATTACAAAAGATTTCTGGAGATAAACAAAAGAAAATAAAATATGAAACAAGACAAAAAGCTATACATGACCATAATAATTTAATGGAACAATCTAAAGAAGAAGGCAAAATTGAAATAGTTAAAAATTTATTAGAAATAGGAATGCCCATAGAACAAATTTTACAAGTAAGTGGATTTACAATTAAACAACTAGATGCTCTCAGAAAATAATTCCTTAAATAAAATTAAGGAGTTATTTTCTCTTTTTGTTTAATTATATAATCAATTTATATTTTTTCTATTATCATTTCTATATTAAAATTTATTTTCATACTTAATAGTATTAACTCTAATTTGAATTTCCTTAAATTACATGTTTAATATAAGTGTCTTATTGAAGTATATTATTAATGTAAAATACTAATATTGAAAATTAAAAGAAAGGTTTGATTTTATGAGTAAAACTCAACCAATTAAAGATTTAGAAAAAATAGAACAATTAAAACAATATTATTTAAACAAAAGTAGTGTTAGGGATTATGTTTTAGTAACATTAGGATTTAATACAGCTCTTAGAATAAGTGATATATTAAAATTAACATGGAAAGATGTATTTGATTTTAATGAAAAAAGTTTTAGAAAGCATTTATATTTAATAGAGGAAAAAACAAAAAAAAAAACTATAATAGCCTTAAATAAAGTAGTTGTAGCATCATTAGAAAAATTTAGAATTATTTTGAATAATGTTGAACCTGATACATATATAATTAAAAGTAGGCAAGGTACTAATAGACCTATTGACCGTACACAAGCATTTAGAATAATTCGTAAAGGAGCTAAGAGTATAGGTATTGAAGGTAATATAAGTTGTCATTCTATGAGAAAAACTTTTGGATATTGGGCATGGAAAAATGGTTATCAACCAGCTATTATAATGTCTATATTTAATCATTCTTCTATAGAAATAACTAAAAGATATCTTTCAATTGACCAAGATGATAAAGATAAAGTTTTTTTAACTATGTGTTTATAATAATAATTTATATATATTTTATGTATATAAGAGAGTGGTTAGAAGGGGCGACCTGCGGTCGCCCCTTCTGTTTATAACAGATTGAAATCAAATTCAATAGTACGAAGAAAAGCTTTTGCCATTATCATTGCACCAAGTTGTGTAGGATGTACTTTATCGGGTGCAAGTAATTCTTTGGAAATACCTTTTTTAATATACTTATCAAATTCTGCTTGAAAATCAACCATAATAAGATTATATTCTTTTGCAAGTGATTTAACTATATCTATATATTTTTGTAAAAATGGACGACGAACATCATTATCATTTTCAACAAGAAATGGAGTGAAAAGAATCATCTGTTTAACAAAAGGTTTTGTTTTTTCAATTGCATTTCTATATGAAGTAATATATTCATCTGGTGAGCAAGGGTCATTTTCGTTGTAATATGTACGGTTCATATCATTTACACCAATTAATACACTTACATAATCCGGTTTATAATCTAGTACATCAGATTGCCAACGTGCTTCAAGTTGTAACATACTATTTCCGCTTATACCTGTGTTGAGAATTTTATAATTTTCTTCAGGGTATGCTGTTTTAAGCATTATATTTGTAAGATTTACATAACCATTACC
Source organism: uncultured Eubacteriales bacterium (assembly GCA_964638835.1). Taxonomy (GTDB): domain Bacteria; phylum Bacillota; class Clostridia; order Lachnospirales; family CAZQDT01; genus CAZWZB01. The sequence goes on from CAZWZB010000026.1 coordinate 37,072, forward strand.
TATTGTATTATTTTCGCCAACAGGTCTTGCTCTATCAGCATCAGTAATTGAATCACCGGTCATCATCAAAATACTATTTTTTTCAAATAACATAAATAATTTTCCTTTCAATTTTATTTAAAACTTAAATAATGTACAAATAAAGTTTGTACATTATTTTCAAGTTTACACCATATAGTAATTAAATACAATAGTTATATCATACATAATTTAAATTAATTTTTAGTTATTTTGGTGGGCGTACACCATAAAATTGATAATAATCAGTTTTAATTCTTCCGTTAAATAATTTTCTTTTATTATCTGCTTTAGCTCCATATAATTTTTCAAAATTTTCATCAGAAGTTATTACGTAAACTGACCAAGTAAGTTGTTTTTTGAATATTTTACCTAAAGTTCTTGAAATATTTTGAACTTCTTTAAAGTCACCTATTCTTTCACCATAAGGAGGATTACAAATAACAACTCCATATTCATCTTTTATTTTAATATCTGAAAAGTTCATTACAGAAAATTCAATACAATCTGAAACACCTGCTTTATCTGCATTCATTTTAGCTATTTCTACAGCATGAACTTCTATATCTGATGCATATATTTTTGGTTTAATATCATTATTTATAGCTTCATAAGCTAACTTTCTTTCTGTTTCCCATAAAGATTTATCTATTTTCGACCAGTTTTCAGATGCAAAGCTTCTTTTTAATCCCGGTGCAATATTTTTAGCAATTAAACTTGCTTCAATAGCAATTGTACCAGAACCGCAAAACGGGTCTAAAAGTATACGCTCTCTTCTCCAATAACTTAACTCTATCATGGCAGCAGCTAAAGTTTCTTTTAATGGAGCTTCAACAGATGTTTCTCTATAACCTCTTTTATGAAGTCCTGAACCTGATGTATCTATTGTAAGAGTAGCTATATCTTTTAATAAAGCAACTTGTATTGTATACTCTGCTCCTGTTTCTTCAAACCATTCAGTATCATCATATTTTTTTTTCATTTTTTCTACAACAGCTTTTTTAACTATAGCTTGGCAATCTGGAACGCTGAATAATTTAGATTTTATAGATTTACCTGTAACAGTGAATTTACCATCTCTTTCAATCCATTCGTCCCAAGGCAGTGCTTTAGTTTTTTCAAACAATTCTTCAAAAGTTGTAGCTTCAAATTCACCTAATTTAAGTAATATTCTATCTGCACATCTAAACCATAAATTAGCTTTAGGTATAGAAGACATATCCCCTTCAAATTCAACTTTTCCATCTGATGCTTTTATATTTTTAAATCCAAGTTTTAAAGCTTCTCTTTTAACCACAGCTTCTAAACCAAAAGTTGTGGTTGCTATTAAATTTAACATATACATTCCTCACAGTTTTTTATAATTAAATTTTACTATATCACAAAATATACTAACAAGCAACATAACCAATAAACTTAAAAAAATTTGTTTATGAGTTAAGTAGGGGCGACCTACGGTCGCCCCTACACAAATATTCATGATTTTTATATCACTCTAAAAATTGTTAATTTGATTTTAAGCACAAATTATAATATAATTAAATGATTTAACATGAAAGGAGTTTAAATATGAGTAAAACTTTAGTACTAGCAGAAAAACCATCTGTTGGCAAAGACATAGCCAGAGTATTAGAATGTAAAAAAGGAGGAAATGGATATTTAGAAAATGATAAATATATAGTGACTTGGGCATTTGGGCATTTAATAGCATTAGCTGACCCTGAAGCTTATGGGGAACAATATAAAGATTGGAGATTAGACACATTACCAATAATACCTGATAAATTTAATATAGTTCCAATTAAACAAACAGTTAAACAATATAGTATTATAAAAGATTTAGTGCATAGAAAAGATGTAACAACTATAGTTATAGCGACAGATGCAGGGCGTGAAGGTGAATTAGTTGCACGTTGGATATTAGTTAAAGCTAAAGTAAATAAACCAATGAAGCGTTTATGGATATCATCTGTAACAGATAAAGCTATAAAAGATGGATTTAAAAACTTAAAAAATGCTAAAGAATATGAAAATCTTTACGCATCTGCTGTATCAAGAGCTGAAGCTGATTGGATAGTTGGTATTAATGCAACAAGAGCTTTAACAGCAAAGTATAATTCTCAACTTTCATGTGGTAGAGTTCAAACACCTACTCTTACTATGATTTATGAAAGAGAAAAAGAAATAAAAAACTTTAAGCCACAAAAATATTATGGTATTACAGCAATATCAAAAAATATAAAACTATCATGGCAAAACACACAAACTAAAGATTATAGAACATTTGATAAGGAATTATGTGACAAAATATTTTTAGCTTTAAAAAATATTAAATCATGTGAAATATTAGAAATTGAAACAAAATATAAAAAAACCTTTTCACCTCCACTATATGACTTAACTGAATTACAAAGAGATGCAAATAAAAAATTTAATTTTTCAGCCAAAGAAACTTTAGGAATAACTCAAAGATTATATGAAAATCATAAAGTTTTAACTTATCCTCGTACAGACTCAAGATATTTAACTACAGATATGGTTGATACTTTACAAGATAGACTTAAAGCTTTAGTTAGTCCATATAGTAAATTAGCAAAGAAAATATCAAAAATAGATACTTTAAACTTAAATTTTATAAATAATAATAAAGTATCCGACCATCATGCAATAATACCTACAGAAGAATCTGCTATATTAAGTAAACTAGATGATAAAGAAAGAAAAATATATGACTTGGTAGTTAAAAGATTCTTAGCTGTAATGTATCCACCTTTTGAATATGAACAAACAACTATAAAAGTAAAAATAGGTGAAGAAACTTTTATAGCAAAAGGCAAAGTTATAATATCAAATGGATTTAAAGAAATATATGAAAATAACTTTGATGAAGAAGATGAAGAAATAATCGAACAAACATTACCTAAATTAAATAAAGGTGATAAATTAGATATTTTAAATATCACTCAAACAAATGGTGAAACTAAACCACCATCACCATTTACCGAAGCTAGTCTTTTATCTGCTATGGAAAATCCAATTAAATATATGAATACAACTAATAAAGATTTAATTAAAACTATAGGTGAAACTGGTGGTCTTGGTACCGTTGCAACAAGAGCAGATATAATTGAAAAATTATTTAATAGTTTAGTTATAGAAAAAAAAGATAAAAATATATTTATTACTCAAAAAGGTAAACAGCTATTAGATTTAGCACCAAAAGAATTAAAACAACCAGAGTTAACAGCTAAGTGGGAACAAAAACTTACGCAAATTTCAAAAGGACAATTAAATAAAGAAAATTTCATTGAAGAAATAAAAGAATATACAATAAATACTATAAATGAAATAAAAAACAGTACATCAAAATTTAAAAATGATAATATAACAAAAACCAAATGTCCAAATTGTGGTAAGTTTATGTTAGAAATTAAAAGTAAAAGAGGTAGAACTTTAGTATGTCAAGATAGAGAATGTGGATATAAAAAACCATTAGCAGTAACCACTAATGCAATATGCCCTAAATGCAGAAAAAAACTTGAGCTTATTGGGGATAACGATAATAAAACATTTGTATGTAAATGTGGTTACCATGAAAAATTATCAGAATTTGAACAAAGAAAAGCTTCTACAGCATCAAAAAAAGATATACAAAAATATATGAGTAAACAAAATAAAGAATTTACCAATACAGGTTTATCAGAAGCACTATCACAATTAAAGCTTTAAAATTAATTAACTCCTTATATTTAATTAAGGGTTAATTTAAAAATTATAGTTTTAATTAAGAGCGTGCTAATAATTAAAAATAATAAAAAAAATTAAGAGCATTAACTAAAAAATGATATGCTCCAAATGATTACAGTATTAAAATTTTGTGGATACTTCCTAAGGAAGTATCCACGGAAATTGTAGGCCTACAAAACAAGCTAAAGGCCAGTAAATTCAACAAAAAAACAAGCTGAACATGCCTAAAATTAGGGATACTTCCCAAGGAAGTATCTCTAAAATTTGAAAAGTTATTTAATATAAATCAATACAATAAATAATTACTGGCTTCTATTTTCAATTATTTTATTAGCATTACTGTAATTAAATATTTAAAATTACAAATTAAGTTTTTAGAAAACTTTTAATTTCAAATTTTTATAAATATATTGTATTAATTTATTTGATGAAGTATAATGTTTATAAATAAATTAAAAAGGAGTAATATGGAAATGGATATACTAGTTGGTTATACAGGTTTTGTAGGTTCAAATTTGCAAATGTCATATAAATTTGATGAATTATATAATTCTAAAAATATTAATGAAGCTTTTAATAAAAACCCAGACTTACTTGTTTATTCAGGTGTAAGAGCAGAAAAATTTTTAGCAAATAAAGAACCTGAATTAGATAAGGAAAATATAAATATTGCAATTGAAAATATAAAAAAAATTAATCCTAGAAGATTAGTTCTAATATCAACAATTGATGTTTATAAAACTCCTTTTGATGTTTTTGAAGATACAGAAATAATTACACAAGATTTATGTGCTTATGGTTTAAATAGATATTATCTTGAATGTTGGGTAGAGGAAAATGTAAAAAATTATAATATTATACGTCTACCGGGTCTTTATGGAGAGAATATCAAAAAGAATTTTATATTTGATTTAATAAATGTTATTCCGTCTATGTTGAATGAAAATAAGTTTAAAGAATTATTTAGCAAAGATAATTTAATTAAAGATTATTATATTTTGCAAGATAACGGATTTTATAAATGTAAAGCTTTAACTGAAAATGAAAACAAACTACTTAAAAATTATTTTAAAAATATTGGATTTAGTGCTGTGAACTTTACTGATAGTAGAAGTTCATTTCAATTTTATAATCTTAAATATTTATGGGAACATATACAAACAGCATTAAAGTATAATATAAAAAAATTAAATATTGCTACTGAGCCTATAAAAGTTTCAGAATTATATAAATTTATTAAAGATGAAACTTTTTTTAATGAAAATTTGCAAAATATTCCTAATTATAATTTTAAAACTAAATATTATGAATTATTTAATGGACAAAATGGTTATATTTTTAATAAAGATTTTATAATGAAAGATATTAAAAATTTCATTGAGGTGCATTAGAGGAGGTGTTTTCAAAATGAGAGAAATGAAAGATAGTGGAGTTGAATGGATTGGGGAAATACCAAGTGATTGGACTATATGTAGATTTAAAGATATTTGTACTTTGTTTACTGGAAATAGCATAAAAGATGAAGAAAAAAGTTTATATGAGGACATAACAAATGCACACCCGTATATAGCTACAAAAGATATTAATGCTACTTTTTGTAAAGTAGATTATGAAAACGGATTATATATAAAAAATGATGACAAGTCATTTAAAGTTGCACCCAAAGATAGTACATTGATGTGTATTGAAGGTGGTAGTGCCGGAAGAAAAAAAGCGAAAATAAATCAAAATGTTTCTTTTGTAAATAAACTATGTTGTTTTTATTCAGTAACACAAAATAATAGCTTTATAAGTCATTTTTTAAATTCTCCAAATTATGAAAATGAATTTAAAAATAATATTAGTGGCTTAATTGGTGGGGTTAGTGTTTCTACACTTAAAAATATTCTGTTAGTCCTGCCTCCTCTCGAAACTCAACACCACATAGCTAACTACCTTGACCGCAAATGCTCTAAAATTGATGGGATTATAGAAAAAGAGCAACAAGTTATTAAAAAGCTGAAAACCTATAAGCTATCGATTATCACAGAGGCAGTTACAAAAGGTCTTGACCCTAATGTACCAATGAAAGATAGTGGAATTGAATGTATTGGAAAGATACCTTTTCATTGGAATTTATTACAATTAAGATATGTTGGGAAATGTCAGAATGGTATTAGTAAAAGTGGAG
>CAZWZB010000027.1:0-42881 GCA_964638835.1 uncultured Eubacteriales bacterium
TAGTTCCTGTTATAGAAGTGTTATTATATTTTAAAGTATTAGGTTTTAATCTCATACCAGTATTAGGAGTTACAGTTAAAGTAATAGTATCACCAGCAGGTGCTGTTGCTTTATCTGAAGTGATAGCACCACCATTAAATGTTCCTATTATCACATTAAATGTTTGAGATGGAATAACTTCAAATTCAGCAGTAATAGTAACATCTTCAGCAGGCATAGTAAAACTAGTTCCTGTTATAGAAGTATTATTATATTTTAAAGTATTAGGTTTTAATTGCATACCAGCATTAGGAGTTACAGTTAAAGTAATAGTATCACCAGCAGGTGCTGTTGTTTTATCTGCAGTAATAACACCACCATCAATTGTTGGTATTGTTACATTATAAGTTTGAGGTGGAATAACTTCAAATTCAGCAGTAATAGTAACATTTTCAGCAGGCATAGTAAAGCTAGTTCCTGTTATAGAAGTATTATTATATTTTAAGGTGTTAGGTTTTAATTGCATACCAGCATTAGGAGTTATAGTTAAAGTAATAGTATCACCAGCAGGTGCTGTTGTTTTATCTGAAGTGATAGTACCACCTTCAATTGTTGGTATTGTTACATTATAATTTGTTATTTGTTTTGTAAAAGCTTTTATACAAACATTAGCTGGAGTGGAAGATGTTGCCATATCAAATGGAGCACTTTTTAAATTGGCAATACTAGAAGCAATATAACTTTCTCCATGATTTTGTGTTACTTGTGAAATGTAATTACCCATTTCCAACGGAATGCTATGAACCTTTGTATTATTATATACTTCAATTGCAATTGAAAAATTTTGAACATTTTCATCTAATTTAATAGGGTTGGCTAATTTAAATGTAATATATCCAGCTTCTTTTACATTATAACCATTAACAGTTTTTGCACCTAAATTACTTATTTCTAATTCTTCTAAATTTTGAAATGTATTATCTTTTGAAAGATAAACTTTAAAGTAACTATCAGGTAAAATAACAAATGTTGAAATAGCTGTTAATTCTTCATTACTTGCATTTTTAGAAAATTTATTTGCATATGCATTTATTTCTCCTCCATAACCTACAAAACCAGCATTACCAAAAGGGTCATATTCATAAATCTTATCAAAAAAATCTCTACTTTCTACAGAAGCTATGGTATTAATATTATTAAGTGCATATGTGTCTTCATAAGATAAATAAAAATATCCTCCTAAAGCTCCATTTTGTCCCCAACTATTTTTAATTAAAAATGCACCATCATTTAATGGTTGAGGATTAAAATTATTCCTACTATATGTATCATCCCAACCAACTACAGTAACTGCATGATTAGTACCTGCTGTTCCATTATAATAATAGCTTGTAGTACTACTAGTTTGAGTATTATTTGAATAATAGGATAAAGTTATAGCACCATAATCTAAAATTAATTGTTTCATTTCATTTCGTCTATTAGTTTTTTGTGCTTCTGTTGGATTGTTTGGAAGGTCAGCAAGTTTTATTATTTTTGTTGGATAATAATTAGCAACTGGTTTTGAATTTGTTTCACTTACATTACGAACAGTATCATTATCACTATATGGGTCATTTGTTTCTAATACAGGGCCATTAGTTTGACTTCTGGTCCAATAAGCTGTTGCTTGAGAAAAATTACCACCACCATCAAATGTTCTATCAAAACCTAATGTATTTCCACCATCTCTAGATAAAGCATGACGCATATGATTTTCTGAAAAGTCAAATTGGTTTAACGTAGTACTATTATTAAGTTTTAAAAGTGCTGATTCTAAAACAGCAGTTGCTGAAAATGACCAACATACGCCATCTTGCCCTTGGTTTTTAACTGGTGAAATAAACTCTTTAGGTGTTTGAGTATTGTAAAAAGCTTGCGTAATACCATATGTAACAGGTAAATCTCTTTGTGATGTGTATGTATCTACATATGGTAATTTATAAGGTTCAGGAATATAACCACCCTTATTCTCTTCTGAATAAGTTTGTGGTCTATTGAGGTAATCTAAAAATTCCTGACTAACTGGAGCAAATACTGGTGTAGGTTCTTGATTTGTTTCTGCTAATATGATAGTGTTAAGAGAAAAAAGCATTGATGTTGCTAGTAAAAAAGACAAACTTTTTTTCATTACTAAACCTCCTGTGTATAGATAATATTTTCTTTGCAATTATAGCAAAATATAAATGTTTTTTCAACTATATTTGTAATAAAAAATATCATTATTAATCAGAGAATCTTTTACATTTATAATTCTTTGATTTTTAGAACCTCTAAATTGAAGTGACAAATCTTTTTCATTAATTAAAAATTTTCCATCTACAATAACATCTATTTCCCTTATAAATTTATTCCAATCTGCTCTATTAGCTTTTAATATATCTTCAAACTTATATCCTGTATATGACCAAACATCAAAATTCATTTTATGAGCAGCATTAGCAATTTCAAAACATGCGGAAGCTTGTTCAAATGGTTCTCCTCCTGAAAATGTAATACCTTTTTGTAATTTTAAAGTTGATAAAATTTTTATGACATCTTCTGTTTCTACTTCAAAACCACCTAAAAAGTCATGAGTTTGTGGATTATGGCAACCTTCACAATTATGTTTACAGCCTTGTGTCCATATAACTGTTCTAAGCCCAACACCATTAACAATACTATCTGTTTCAATATTAGAAGCGAGTCTAATAATCATATGTTTTCCTCCATTTTAAATTATATTAAAAAGGAGTCACATATTTATGTAACTCCTTTATTTACTATTTAGATTTTAATTTAAATTGAGCTACAAGTTCTTTAAGAGTCTGTGCTTGACTTGATAATTCTTCACTTGAGGCTGCTGTTTCTTCAGAGGTAGCAGAATTAGTTTGTACAACTTCAGAAATCTGTACTACTCCTTGTTTTATTTGAGAAACCGTAGACGCTTGTGATGTTGAAGCTTTTGATATTTTATCTATAAGTAAAGAAGTATCACTTATTTTAGTTACAATTTCATTTAAAGATTGAGCTGTGTCATCAGCAATATTTTTACCATTAAATATAATGGAAATAACATTTTCAACAAGTGAATTTGTATTTTTAGCAGCTTCTGAACTTTTATTCGCTAAGTCCCTAACTTCATCAGCAACTACTACAAACCCTTTTCCTGCTTCCCCTGCACGTGCTGCTTCAATAGATGCATTAAGTGCAAGTAAATTAGTTTGTGAAGCTATGGATTCAACAGTTTTAATAATTTTACTTATTTCATTTGTTGCATTAGTTATATTATTCATTGCTTTAATCATATCTTTCATTTGCTCATTATTCTGTTTAATTTCTTTATATACTTCATTTGATATTTTATTAGCACTTTCTGCACTTTCTGCATTTGTATTTATTTGAACAGAAACTTCGGAAATAGATTTTGATAAATCCTCAATAGCTGTTGCTTGTTCAGTTGCTCCTTGTGACAAGGATTGTGCTACATTTGCTATCTGCTCTGAGCCTGAAGAAACTTGTTCAGAAGAAGAATTAATTTGAAACATTGTACTACTTAAAGAATTTGTTATTTCATTAATAGATTTTTTAATTACTTCAAAATCCCCTTTAAAGTCTTCAACTGGTTCAACATTAAAATTACCTTGTGAGATGTGATTTAAACAATAAGATATGTCTCCTATATATGATTTTAAAGTAGAAATCGTATTTGAGAAAGCTTGGGCAAGAGTTCCTATTTCATCTTTGGATACATAGTCTATATGTACATTTAAATTTCCATTTGATAACTCTTTAGCTACATTTGATATTTTAATAACAGGAACACTTATACTTTTTGAAATAACTAATGATATTATTATAGATATTATAAGCCCTACTATTAGTATTAAAAATATAATAATATTATAGAAGTTACTAGATGTATATAAATCTGATGATATTTGTTTACCTTCTGTTATATTAAGATCTAATAATTTATTAATATCCATTATAACTTGGTCTATGATAGGTTTTCCATCATTTATCCATGTGTTATAAGATAAATCAGAATCTAAATTATCAATGGCTAAATCAATTACTTTATCCCTCACCACTCTATAATTTTTCAAATTAATTTTAATTGTATCAAATAATTCTTTTCCCTCATCTGATAACTTAAGGTTTTCTATCTGTCCTATTAGCACATCTACTCTAGCAGCTGAATCTTTTAACCTATTTTGGGCATCTTGTTTAAGGTCTTTAGTTTTTAAAAAAACAATATCTCGTATATAAGCTCTAGCAGTATTTATTTCTATTCCTAAGTTACCTACTGTTCCTAGATTTTCTGAAATATTTCCTTGAGCTGCATTTGTTTTAAAAAGTACAGTACTTGTAAAGCTTACACTGATAATTCCTGCAATTAAAGAAATAAGTGATACCGCCATAAATGAAATTATTAATTTTTTCTTAATAGTCATATGTATACCCCTCTTAATAAAATTTTATATAAAGTATTATAATACTTTATTTATTTTTATGCAATAGTTAATATTTATACATTAGTAAACTCAAGTTAAATTTTTGTAAATATATATTTAATCTTTTTTATAATTGATAGTATATAATCTTTTATGATATTATATAATTATAATTTTGTTATGAGGTGATAAGATGTATGCTAGTAAACATATTTTAAAATATTGTGAATCTGCTGAGGCTTGGGAAGAAGCATCCCCTTTAGGTAATGGTTCACTTGGTGTTATGTATTATGGTGGAGTAAATGAGGACAAACTTTCCTTAAACATTGATACACTTTGGTCTGGTGATGGGAAAGATAAAAATAATAAATCTAAAAATAAATATCTTTCTGAAATTAGAAATTATATTAAAAATAGTGAATATCAAAAAGCTGAAAGTTTAATTAAATCTAATATTTTAGGCGATTGGACAGAAAGCTATATGCCCTTAGGTGATTTAATAATATATCAAAAAAATTGTGATAAACTTAAGAATTATGAAAGAATATTGGATTTAAAAGAAGCTTATTCACAAGTAAAATATACTATTAATGACACAAATTACATTAAAGAAATATTTTGTTCTAATGTAGATAATGTTATTATTATGAAAATTAGTGCTGATAAAAAAAATATTGAACTAGATTTACAATTAAACTCACAACTTTTATATAAAACAAATATAAACAAATCAAATTTAGAAATGTGGGGAAATGCTCCAATTTATTCTGCTCCTAATTATTTTAATTGTGATAACCCAATAGTATATGAAGAAAATAAAGGTATAAAGTTTGGTTGTATATTAAATATAAAAACCAATGGTATAATTAAAAGTGAAGATAATTTAATCAATATTAAAAATGCAGATGAAGTTATAATTTTTATTTCTATAACTACTAATTACAATAAATTAGAAAACTTTAATTGTTTAGATAATTGTAAAGAGATTTTAAACAATATTTCAAGTTCTAATTATGAGGAATTAAAATTAAATCATATTAAAGAATATCAAACTTATTATAATCGTTGTAGTGTAGATTTAGGAGAGAATTTAACTAATTTAGATACCCTAACACGTATAATTGAATTTAATAAGAATAATTTGGATTTAGCTCTTATATCTTTGATATTTAATTATGGAAGATATTTATTGATAAGTTCTTCACGTCCTAATACGGAAGCAACTAATTTACAAGGAATTTGGAATGATAAATTGCGTGCTCCTTGGAGCTCAAATTATACAGTAAATATTAATACTCAAATGAATTATTGGTTAGCAGAAGTATGTAATTTAAGTGATTGTCATACTCCTTTATTTGATTTGATAAATAAAGCTTCAGAAAATGGTAAAAAAACAGCAAAAGAGTTATATAACTTAAATGGTTGGGTAACACATCACAATATAGATATATGGGGGCATAGTTCACCGGTTGGTTTTTTTGGTGATGATAATGCTATATGCTATGGTTTTTGGAATATGAGTTCAGGTTGGTTATGTAGACATTTATGGGAGCATTATTTATACAATAATGACAAAAAGTTTTTATTAGAAACCATATATCCTTTAATTAAAGGAGCTGTTGAATTTTATATTGATTATTTAGTACCATATGAAAATTATTTAGTTACAATTCCATCAACATCACCTGAAAATGTATTTATAACTTCTGATAATAACTATCATTCTGCAACAATAGCATCAACTATGGACATTAGTATTTTAAAAGAACTTTTTTCAAATTACATAACTATGATTTCTGAATTAAATATAAAAGATGATTTATTAGAAAAAGTTGAGCAAGCATTATTAAAATTACCTGAATATAAAATAGGTTCTTTTGGTCAATTACAAGAATGGTTTTTTGATTATAAAGAAACAGATATACATCATAGGCATATTTCGCACCTATATGGTTTATATCCATCAAATCAAATGACTACTTCTGAACTTTTAGAAGCATGTAAAACCACATTAGAAAGACGTGGTGATGAAGGTACTGGTTGGAGTTTAGCCTGGAAAGCAAATCTTTGGGCAAGACTTAAAAATGGTAATAGAGCATTTGAATTAATAAAAAAACAATTAAGATTGGTAAATGAGAATGGATTTTCAGTAGTAGGAGGAGGAACTTACCCTAATTTATTTTGTGCTCACCCACCATTCCAAATTGACGGCAACTTTGGTATTACTTCTGCAATAGCTGAAATGCTTTTACAAAGCCATGATAACAAAATAAGTTTATTACCTGCATTACCTGATGAATGGAAATGTGGTAGTGTAAAAGGTTTAAGGGCAAGGGGAGGCGTAACTTTAAATTTTGATTGGAAAGATTGCAAAGTAACTAACATTTCTATATCATCGAATTCAGATAAAGAACTTATTTTAGTTTATAACAACAAAGAAGAATTAATAAGAGTTAATTCAAATCAAATAATAAAACGTAGCTAAAAAATCCTTGACACTTTATAAAAAGTGTCAAGAAAAATTCAAGGCCTATATAATACCAATAAACCTGATAAAATTAAGAATAAATCAATAAAAAACATCTAAAAAATTTTGACACTTTTAAAAAAGTGTCAAGGAAAATTGAAACTCAAATTTTAAATTGGATTATTTTATTACTATTTATAAAACATACAAAACAAAATACCAAACGTATATTTTCTTATAGTGATTTTTTGTATTACTATAAGAATTTTTTTAATAAAATTAAGGGGTTGAAAATATGGTTGATAATTTGAAAGAAGTGTTAAAGACCCAAAAAGAAGCTTTAACAAAATTTGAAGAAGAATTAAATATCTTATCTAGTAATGATTATTTAAAAGAAAATACAGAATTAAAAACAGAGCTAGAAGATTTGAAATTAAAATATTCTGATACATTGGAAAATATAGAAAAGCTTAAAACTGAAAATAATAGTTTAAGAAATAAATGGTATGACCAATTTTATAATGAAAGGAATTCTATTTTAAATTCATCATCAAAAAAATTAGATGTTTATTTTAAAACTAAAGTTGATGATGAAATTAATAAGCTACAAAACTTTGAAACTTATATTAGAAAACGTATTGATGAAATGACTGAAGTTTTAAAGAAAAACAGAATAGATACTACTAATGATTTATATAAACAAATTAATAGTCTTTCTATTTTAGTAGATAAAAAAGTTAATGAAGCAAAAGAAACTTATTCAAAAATGAGTACGGACTTACATGATACAAAAGAAAAAGAAATTGAAAGTATTAAAAGGGAATCTATGACCGAAGAACAATTTAAAATTTACACTAGAAAATTAAATTGGGAAGCATTTATTGGACAGAATTTAATAAATAAAATAGGTATACTTCTAATTATAATTGGTGTTATAGCAGCATCACAATTTAATTATTTTGGTGATTTAATAAGAGGTATTATTATGTTCTCCTGTGGTGGAGTAATGCTTGTTATTGGTGAATTAATGAACAGAAAAAAAGCAAATGTATTTTCAATTGGTATGAGTTCCGGTGGTATTGCTATTTTGTATATTGCTAATTTTATGAGTTACTTTCAGTTAGATATACTATCGATGTATCCGGCTTTAATGGTTTGTTTGTTAATAACTGCTGTTAGCTTCATATTATCACAAAGATATAATTCTCAAGTAATTATTTCATTTGCCCTAATAGGTGGATATTTACCAATATTAGTAATTAACCAAAGTGCTAGTATTTTATACGGTTTAATTGTATATCTTGTAGTTTTAAATTTACTTTCATTACTTATATCATTTAATAAAAAATGGACAATTGCATCATATGTTGGTTTAATTTTAAATATTGCAGGAAATATCTATATGGCTCTTTCAATTGGATTTTATAGAAAGGATAACCAAATTTATTCTTATGTATTCCTTTCATATATTTTATTTTCCTTTATTATTTACACAGCAATACCAATTATAAGTACATATAAAGCTAAACTTAAATTTAAAACATCAGATGTATTTTTGTTGGGAATTAATACATTCTTTAATTGTTTACTTATATATTACGCTTTCTATGAAATGAAATTAGGAAAATATTATGGTTTACTTGCAATAGGATTTGTTATTGTATATATAACTTTAGCTAAAATTATTGAGTTTAAATTTAAAGATAGTGAAAATATGCAAGCTCTATTTTATTTAACAGGTCTTTGTTTTGTAATTTTAGTAGTACCATTACAATTTGATAAAGCATGGATTTCACTAGGTTGGCTTTGTGAAGGAGTATTAATTACTACATATGGAATTCTTAAAAATCAAAAATCCTTTAAACTAGGTGGTTTTATAATAAATATACTTTGTGTAGTTGCATTTATAATTTTTGACGTTAATTCTCATATGTTCTATTACAATGATTTATTTGAATTTAAACATACTGCTATAACTATTGGTAGTTTAATTATACTTGGTGCTTATATATATAAAAAAGAACAATTTAATAAATCGTCCTCTATTTTTAGATATATAACTTCTATTAATTTATGGTTTTATATTGTAACTATAGTTAGACTTTTAGATGATAAATTACATTTTTTATTCTATAATAAATATAAATTTACAAATGTAAGTTATTTAAAAGAATATTTACTATATTCTATTTTTATTTCTTTAACATTTTTATTATCATATTGTTTAATTAATATTAAAAAAATATCGGATAAAGGTACAAAAATTATAGGTGTAATTTTTTATATTATATCATTATTAACACTAATTTTTATTAATACAACAAGTTCACCTTTCTATGAAATGAATTTCTATAACAAAGAAATACCAACTATATTAATGGTGGTTGGAACAATAGTAATTGTTATAATAAATTTACTCTCTGTTTTGGCTGTCAAAGATATATTAAAATTAATAGTTAATAGTAAAAAATTAAATTTGGAATTTTATTCTATTATTATATCTTCATATTTTGTTTTAACGTTAACTCACAATTTAATTACTCATTACAATTTAGAGTTTTCTAATTTAATTATTAGTATTATTTATGTAATAACAGCTGTTTTATGGGTTATATTAGGATTTACAAAAAAATACCATTTTTTAAGAAAGTTTGGGCTTAGTCTTTCATTATTAGCAGTAGCAAAATTATTTATAGTTGACCTTTCATATTTAACACAAGGTTATAGAATTATTTCATATTTTGCACTTGGTATTTCCCTTATATTAATATCATATGTATATCAATATTTTAGTAAAGTATTTAAAATTAAGGAGTGAAATTAATGAAAAATTTATTTATTTTAACATTGATATTTATTTTCATTTTTAATATAACTGCTTTTGCTCATGTAGCAGAAGTTAAAAATAATGGTGAAAATAAATATAAGTCAATAAGAATTACCCCTGAAATTTATAATTTATCAAATAGCGACCTATCAGATATTTTAATTAAAAGTGAAAAAGATGAGATAGTTCCTTACTTTATAAATACAAGTTATATGACTATTTATAAAGGTGATTATACATATCCAATGGAATTAATTAATTCTTATGTAAAAGATGATAACTTTTATTATGATTATAAACTAACTGAAACATATTCACATGATATTTTAGCAACTTCAATTAAATTTTTAACTGATAAAATAAATTTTGCTAAGTCAATAGAGGTTTATGGTAGTTATGATAATATTCATTGGGAAAAAATTAAAAATGATAATCTCTATTCTGTTGATGACAATATTAAACTTTCAATTGACTTTGAAAGTCCTCAAAAGTATACACATTATAGATTTAAAATTTCTAATAATTTAGAAAAAATCTCATTTACAAATGTTGCTTTAGAGTATAAGGTTTCAAAAGCTGAAACTAGTTATTTTATTGAAACAATAAAACCAGAATTTACAATAGAGGAAAAAGATACTCAAACTTATATAAATATAAATGGTTTAAAGCATTTAAAACCCGCTACAATAACAGTAGTTTCGGATAATATATTTAAACGAAATTTAGTAACTCCATTTGGAGAAAAGGAAATTTACAATTTAGTATTTGAAAAAGAAAACTATTCTGATACCACTATTCCAATAGGTTGGCATATTATTAAAGATGATATTTTTAAACTATATATAGAAAATAATGATGATAAACCAATAGATATAAAAGAAATAATTGTAACTTACTATGCTGAAGAATTAGTCTTTGATGGTAGTGGTAGTAACTCATTTAAAATAGAATTTTCAGGTGATAAATCAAAAACAGCTCCTAAATATGATATAGAATCATATAAGTATGAGGTATTAAAACAAAGTATAGATAAATTAGAAATTAATAATATAATATTTGAAGAAGAAGTTAAAGCTGAACCAAAAGATTATACAATGATATTTAATGTAATAGTTGTTATTGTTGCTGTATTACTTGGTGGAATTATATTATTAAAGATGAAAAAATAAAATTAAATTTTTATTATAAGGTTAATATTAATATATTAACCTTATAATATTACCAAATAATTATCTTAGTTTAGATTTTCTCTTAATTGTGATTTACCACACTGAAAAATTAGTTTTTAATAGTCATAATAGCAATTCTTTAAAAAAAATCAAACTCAAATTACAAGCTCTTTATAATAACTTAATGGCTTTATTGAAATTTTTTACCGTAAGATTGTTAAGATAATAATAATTATACTTATAAAAAAAGGAGATATTTTTATGAATAACATAAATCAATTACAAGAAAAATTATTTGGTGGATTACATAATTTTCATACAGAAAGAACTGCTATGCTACTGGAAGTATTGCAAGAAAAATTTGGGGATGAAGTATTAGATATTGTTGAAAAAGTAGATATTGATTTATATGGTTTGTATTATTGGCATTTGAAACGCACAGTTAATGTTATTGTAGCATTAAAAAATAAATATGGTGAATCTTTGATTGATGAGGTTGCTAAGACACAAAATGCAATTCGTTATAATCAAGGTAAACAGCTTGCTTTACAATTACCAAATAATTCATTAGAAGATATTATACCATTTTTTACTTTTGGTCATGATGATTGGGTTACTGAAAAAACAAATGAATATGCTATCATTAAGACACCTAAGTGTATGATTGGTGACATAATAAATAGTATAGATAATTCAAACATAGCTTATTGTATGCATTGTGGAACAGATAAATATTTTACAGAAGGATTTAATTCTTGTTTAAGCTGTGATGTTATCCAATCAATTGCTGAAGGATATGATTGTTGTATTCATAGAATTTATGTAACTCAATCATAAACATAACAATTATTTTGAGCTAGTTCTATATTAGCATAGATTAATGAATTAGATGGGATAAAATAAAAATTTAATAATTTGGAGTATATAAATGAGATGGAGTAAATTACAACGTGAAATATATAAAATAACAACAAATAGTATTAATATTCAAATCCATTGTTCAGTTTATTACATGAATAGTAGATATGGAAATACTAATCTTCCACGATATTGGATTACATTGGATAAAGAAATTATATTTGATTATCCAAAACAATTTGTAACAGATGATGGAGTAGTAAAAAATCTCTCAGGATTTGATGCAGGTTATCCATATAGAAATGATATTTCAGAAATATCTAATTTAATACGGGAATATATAGATACTCCTAAAAACGAGATATTAACTAAAATTTTTAAAAATGATTATTGGGGATTGATAAATATTTTACGTTCAATGGATAGGCGTATTGGAACAAGAGGTTTAAAAAGGTTAAAAAAGAAAACTCACAACATCGCAGCACTTAAAGTTATTGAATTAAGATTAAAATCTAAAGAGTGTTAAGTAAAAAATAACAAATAACATTTAAACCTCATTTATTTCAAACAAAGTTTTAAAATTTTCATTGCTTTTAACCATATTTTCTGGCATTCCAATATTGGAAACCTTATAACAAAACATAACTATGAGTATAACGCCAATGGAGTATCGTAATTATAAATGGGAAAATTATAAAAAAAAATAAAGGGTGTTAAGCAAAGAATGATAAGAGTAGGTGATAATGTTTTTAATTTATTTGATTAATAAAAAACAAAGAAGCAACTATAGTAGTTACTTCTTTGTAAAGAGAAGGTATTTATGGGAGATGTAGCTTTTCTTTGCTACATTATAGTGAAAATATTGGGGGTTTTCACTCCGTTATTATATCATGTTTATATAAGTAAGTGTGCATAAACTTTTTTGTTATAATATAATCATAGTAGTACACTTTTTTATTATTTAAAATTATTTTATGCAATTTTAGTAAATTTAGAGCAAAATATATCGTTATAATATAAATAATCACTAATATTTAATTTAACTCTCATAATCTTCAAGTGCATTCATAAGAGCTTCTTCCCCTAAAATAGTTATACCTATTTTTAATTTATTCTGTTCTTCTTCTGTTAAAGATGATATAGGTGTATCCGTAATTTCTTTTAAAATTACACCATCTTTAGGTTGTTCATAAAATACAGCTACATATCCATCATATTCACGTATTATATATCTTTCTTCCATTTTGCCTGGTATATTTTTTCTCATAACTACTTCTGATTTAGAAAATGATTGTAATTGCCAATCAGGATATTTTTCCTCTATATCTTGACGTGTCATATCAATTAAAAAATATGGTGCTGTTTCTTCTTCTCTTCTAACTTGACCATCACCTTCATAATAATACTCATATACAAGTTTTGTTGAAGAAGTTATTCTATTCATATCTACTACTACTTCTGTTGTTTGTATTTGTTCTTCTTTAATTTGTTGAACTATATTTTCTATGGCATATGCTTTTGTTTCACCATCATTTATAATATTTTTGTTAAGTATTCTTGAAGTAAATATAGCATAAGCTAAAAAAAATGTAGCAATCGAACCTAAAACAGTTAAACAAATAGTTAACCAGAACTCTTTCTTTTGTAACATACAAAAACCTCCCGATTACTTTTTTAGTATTATTCACATTTATATATTTTTTATACTCAAAATTTACCAATTTATAAATTTTAGTTTTAAGTTCAATAAACATATATTTAATTAGTTATTGAATTTTAAATAATTTAATAGTACAATTGAATATAAAAAATATTAAGGAAGTGTATCAACTTGAATTATGAACTAAATGAATTAATAAATGAATTAAAAATAAAAAAAGATGCTGTAATATTAGCACATTATTACCAACGCCCTGAAGTACAAGATGTTGCAGATTATGTTGGAGACTCCTTTGCTTTATCAAAACTTGCTAAAAATCTAAAAAATAAAGTTATAGTATTTTGTGGTGTTCATTTTATGGCAGAGAGTGCAAAAATACTTAGTCCTGATAAAACTGTATTATTACCTGCTGTAGATGCCGGTTGTCCTATGGCTGATATGGTTACTCCTGAAGATATTATTTCTTTACGTAAAAAGCATCCAAATGCTGCTGTTGTATGTTATGTAAATTCTAGTGCAGAAGTAAAAGCAGAATGTGATATATGTTGTACCTCTTCAAATGCAATAAACATAGTTAAAAAATTACCTGAAAAAGATATTATATTTGTTCCTGACCAAAATTTGGGTAGTTATGTTGCTGAACAAGTACCTGAAAAAAATATAATACTTTTTAATGGTTATTGTATTACACATCATAAAATTACAATAAAAAATGTTGAAGATACACGTAAAGCTATTCCTGATGCTTTATTTGCAGTACACCCAGAATGTCAAAAAGAAATAGTTGAATCTGCAGATTTTGTTGGAAGTACATCAGAAATAATTGATTTTGTTTCAAATTCTTCAAATGAAAAATTTATTATAGGTACTGAAATGGGAGTTTTACATGAGATTCAAAAACGTAATCCTAATAAAAAATTGTATCTATTGCATACAGGTCTTGTTTGCCCTAATATGAAGAAAACTACAATTGAAGATGTTTACAATGCTTTATTGTATAATAAATATGAAATGAATTTAAGTGAGGATATTATTTCAAGAGCAAAAGGCTCTCTTGATAGAATGCTTACAATTTAAGAATGGAGCTTATTAATAATGAAAAAATATGTTTATCCAGTAGATTTAAATACTATAAATCGTAGAAAATTTGATGTAATTATAGTTGGGGAAGGTCTAGCTGGTTTGTATGCAAGTTTAAATATCTCTAAAAACTTAAAAATTGCATTATTATCTAAATCCACAAATGAAACTAGTTCATACCTTTCACAAGGAGGTGTTGCTGCTGTTATAAATTCTGATGATAATTATGAAAATCATATTAAAGATACATTGATAGCAGGAGCTGGTCTTTGTGATGAATCAGCAGTTAAACTTTTAGTTGAACAAGGACCACAAGAAATAAAACAACTTTTAGAATTAAATGTGCCTTTTGATAAAAATTCAAATGGAAAACTTCAAACGACGTTAGAAGGTGGACATTCAATGCGTCGTATACTTCATTGTGGTGGAGATAAAACAGGTCAAGAAATAGTTGAACATCTTATGAATTTAGTTCAGCAAACTTCTAATATAGAAGAAATTAATAATTCACATTTAATAGATATAATATCAAAAGATAATCAAACAACGGGAGTTCTTGTTTATTATAATAATGAATTTTTATATTTAAATGCTCCATTTGTTATATTATGTACTGGAGGAATAGGAGCATTATACCCACATTCAACTAATCCTTCTATAATTACTGGTGATGGTATTGCTGCCGCTTATAGAGCAGGTTGTGTACTTAAAAATATGGAATTTGTTCAATTTCATCCTACATCATTTTATGATGTAAACAATACAGATAAATGTTTTCTCATATCTGAAGCAGTTAGAGGAGAAGGAGGAGTACTTAGAAATCAAAAAGGTGAAGCATTTATGAAAGAAAGGCATTTGCTTAAAGATTTAGCTCCTCGTGATATAGTTGCTCGTGAAATTACAAAAGAAATTAATAACAGTGATTTACCATTTGTATATTTAGATATAACTCATAAATCAAAAGAATTTTTACAAAATCGTTTCCCAACTATATATAATTATTGTTTAAATAAAGGTGTAGATATTTCAAAAGATTGGATTAAAGTACGACCTGTTCAACATTATTTTATGGGTGGAATAGAAACTGATTTAAATGCAAAAACAAATATAAAAGGATTATATGCTTGTGGCGAAACTGCTTATACTGGCGTACATGGTGCTAATCGTTTAGCTAGTAATTCTTTGTTGGAATGTCTTGTATTTTCTAAAAGAGCTACTATTGATATTAATAATAATTTTGATTCTGTAAAACTTATAGATACTAATTTTAAATTAGATGCAAAAGAGATAAGAACTACTAATTTTGATTTTTCTCAAACTATAAAAGAAATACAAAGTATTATGCACAAATCAGCAGGAATTGTAAGAAATCACAATTTAATTATAGAAGGTATAAATGATATGAAAAATATATTAAGTGAATTATCATCTTTTTCAGTACTTAGTAAAGAATATTTACAAGCACTTAATATGGCAACTGTAGGATTGGAAATTTTAAATTCTGCTTTAGCACGAAAAGAAAATATAGGAGCTCACTTTAGAGATGATGTTTAACAAAATAACTTAAAATAAGTTAAATAAAATTTTTTAACAAAGCATAATTAGAAAATAGTTATGCTTTGTTTATAATTTTATATTAATAATGGAGGTTAAAAATAATGAAAAGATTTTTATTTATATTAATTTGTTTATCACTAACATTTAAAAATGTTTTATATGCACAATATATACCTTCAACTAGTAATAGACAAGCTGATTATATTGCAGAGAAAGTTTTAAAATCTTATAATTTTGGTGAATATGGAGATGAAGTATATTATCTTTCAAGGTTCGGAGAGTGGATTGGTGTTAGTAATGTTATTATTTATATAGAAGATAATGTTGTTACAATGATTATTGATAAAAATGAATATAAAACAAGAGTTTTAAGCAAATCAGAGTATGATACATTTATTAATTTTATTAAATCTAACAATATAGATTCTTTACCTGACCTAGAAACAGGGGTAATAGATGGGATTGAATATACATATATACATTTTACCAAAGATGAAAAAGCCGTTATTTATATGAATAGTCCACAGAAAGCAAAAAATAATATTATTTACCAATCCTTAGTGGAGTTATTTTTGGATTTAGATATAAAAGAAAATTTTGAAGTTGATTACTATATTGAAGAATTTAATTTACAAAGTTCATATATGGATGAAATTCTAAAATTGAGTGAACTTTATTCCATAATACAGGATTTAAATAATTATCTGTGGCAAACTGTTTGGAATGATTTTAGAAAGAATATATATTTTACGAAAATTGAGTGAAAATTTATACTAATCAAGTTAGGATGAGTTGTTGTGAAAATTGATAGGTTAATAGGCATTATTACATTATTACTACAAAAAGAAAAAATAACAGCTCCACAGCTTGCTGAAAGATTTGAAGTTTCAAGAAGAACAATTAACAGAGATATTCAGGACATCTGTAAAGCAGGAATTCCTATTGTGACAACACAGGGAGTAAATGGTGGTATTTCTATTATGGATAGCTATAAAATTGATAAAACTCTATTTTCAAGTGAGGAGCTTCAAGCAATTTTTACAGGATTATCTTCTTTGGATAGTGTTACACAAAGCAGAAAATATAAAAATCTAATGGAGAAATTTTCTTCAAGTTTATTGAAGAATAATATTTTAATTGATTTATCCTCTCATTATAAAGATGCACTTGCACCAAAAATTGAGATATTACAATTAAGCATTGAAAACATTACAAGAGTTTCTTTTATTTATTACAATCAAAATGGTGAGAAGTTAGTTATAATAGACCCATATTTAATTATTTTTCAATGGTCAAGTTGGTATGTGCTGGGTTTTGATAATGCTTCAAATCAATTTAAACTTTATAAATTAAACAGAATTTATGATATGAAGCCAATAGACCAAAATTTTGAATTGCAAGATATTCCTGAAGAAGCATTAGATTTTCAAAAATATTTTACAGATGAAATACAAGCAGTTATACTTTTTGATAAGAGCGAAAAATATCACCTGATTGAACAATATGGTCTTAATAGTTTCACTGAAACACCCAGTGGAAAACTTAGATTTTCTTTTTCTTTTACCAATGAAAGTTATTTATTATCATGGCTTCTTGGTTTTGGTGAAAGAGCAGAGCTTATTGAACCAAAAGAACTTCGCCAAATAATAAAGATGCAATTAAATAATATGTTAGAAAAATATTTTGAATGATGACATATTGTTGTCATGTTTGTTATGATATATTGTAATAAAAAAGGAGGTTGTTAAAATGATAGAATCAAGATGTGGTATTTTATGTAGTGAATGCGATTATAAAAAACAGATGAATTGTAAAGGATGCGTTCTCATTGAAAAACCGTTTTGGGGTGAAAACTGTCCGGTTAAGGATTGCTGTGAAAATAAAGGAAATGAACATTGTGGTGAATGCTCTGATTTCCCTTGTTCATTACTTCATCAATTTGCTTATGATGAAAAAGAAGGCGATAACGGGAAACGTATTAAGCAATGTAGTGATTGGTGTAAAAAATAATGAACACTTTTGTTGATTACATAGAATTTAGTTGTAACCAGATAATTGATTTAGTAATATCAAACCTTACAACTATAATAAATAATATAGGTTTTAAATTTATAAAATAATCATTTTGCAAATATAACAGTATGTAGTAAAGTCATAATTAATTTTGTGACTTTATTTTTTTTTATTTATCAGAAATATTTTTAATTTCATTTATGCAATAAATGTTGTGTCGCACTCATTAATGAGTGCGACACAACATTTAATAAATTTTAAAATAAATACTTAAAAATCTATTGTTAAAAATAATAAAATATTATACAATAATATAATTGATATTTTATAAATTTAATTGGAGGAATTTAAGTGAAAGGTATTATTACAGTATTAGGAAAAGATAATGTTGGTATTATAGCAAAAGTATGCTCTTATTTATCAACAAATAATATGAATATCTTGGATATATCACAAACAATAATTAATGGATATTTTAATATGATGATGATTGTTGATATTTCAGTAACTCAAAAATCTTTTGGAGATTTAGCTGATGAATTATCAAAACTTGGTGAAGATATAGGAGTTGTAATTAAATTACAACATGAAGATATATTTAATGCTATGCACAGAATATAAAGGAGATTTTTATGATAACATTAATGGAAGCACAAGAAACAAATAAAATGATTGAAGAATCGAATTTAGATGTACGTACTATAACTATGGGTATTAGTTTATTAGATTGTGCTGATTCTGATATAGATAAATTTAACCAAAAAATATATGATAAAATAACAAAAAAAGCTGAAAACCTCGTAAAAACGGGAGATGAAATTTCAAAACAATTTGGTGTACCTATTGTTAATAAACGTATTTCTGTAACACCAATTGCAATTGCTGCTGCTGGTTGTGATACAAATTCTTTTGTTAAAACAGCTCATGTACTTGACAAAGCAGCCAAGCAAGTTGGTGTTAATTTTATTGGAGGATTTTCAGCTCTTGTACAAAAAGGTTCATCAAATGGAGATTTAATATTATTAGATTCTATACCACAAGCATTAGCAGAAACTGAAAGAGTATGTTCTTCTGTAAATGTTGGTTGTACACGTTCAGGCATAAATATGAACGCTGTTAAACATATGGGAGGCATAATTAAAAATATAGCAGAATTAACAAAAGACAAAGACTCTTTAGGTTGTGCTAAATTTGTTGTATTTTGCAATGCTGTTGAAGATAATCCTTTTATGGCTGGTGCATTTCATGGAGTTGGTGAAAGGGATTGTTGTATAAATGTTGGTGTAAGTGGACCGGGAGTTGTAAAAAAAGCTCTTGAAAATGTAAGAGGTAAAGATTTTGAAACATTATGTGAGAATATAAAACGTACTGCTTTTAAAATAACAAGAGTAGGACAGCTTGTAGCACAAGAAGCATCTAAAAGATTAAATATTCCATTTGGTATAATAGATTTATCCCTAGCACCTACTCCAGCAATAGGAGATAGTATTGCAGAAATATTTGAAGAAATGGGACTTGAGAGAGCAGGAGCTCCAGGTACTACTGCTGCACTTGCGATATTAAATGATAATGTTAAAAAAGGTGGTGTAATGGCATCTTCTTATGTTGGGGGCTTAAGTGGAGCATTTATACCAGTAAGTGAAGACGCTGGAATGATTCAAGCAGTTAAAGAAGGAGCATTAACTTTAGAAAAATTAGAAGCTATGACTTGTGTATGTTCTGTAGGTTTAGATATGGTTGCTATACCAGGAAGTACATCTTCAGAAACTATTTCCGGCATAATAGCAGATGAAATGGCTAT
This sequence comes from uncultured Eubacteriales bacterium, assembly GCA_964638835.1. Classification (GTDB taxonomy): domain Bacteria; phylum Bacillota; class Clostridia; order Lachnospirales; family CAZQDT01; genus CAZWZB01. The sequence continues at coordinate 19,887 of CAZWZB010000027.1, forward strand.
TGGAATGATAAATAATAAAACAACTGCTGTTAGAATTATACCAGTTATAGGTAAAGAAGTTGGAGAAATTGTAGAGTTTGGTGGATTACTTGGATATGCTCCTATTATGCCTGTAAATCAATTTAGTTGTGCTGATTTTATTAAAAGAGGTGGAAGAATACCAGCTCCAATACACAGTTTTAAAAACTAAAGTGATTTTATTAACAAATTATAGAGAGGTGTATTATGGCAACATTAAAAGAAATAGCAGAAAAAACAGGAGTATCCATATCAACTGTGTCACGAATATTAAACAGTGACCAAAGTTTAAGTGTTTCTCCTGAAACAAGAGAAAAAGTTTTAGCTGTTGCTGAACATTTAAAATACAAAACTATAAATCAAAGATATGGCAGAGAAAAAAAAACCAAGCCTAAAGTTGGTATAGCCCAAATGTTTGAAATGAATCAATTAATTGAAGACCCTTATTATTTATTACTTAAAAATGCAGTAGAAGAATTTTGTTTTGAAGCTGGTATTGAAACAACGGTTCTTTTTAGAGTTTCTGAAGAATTTACTTGTAGTAAAGATATTATGCTTGATGGGATATTTGCAATAGGTCGCTTTAATAATACTGAAATAAAAAGTTTGGAAAGTAAAACTTCAAATATAGTATTTATTGATTCTTCTCCAAATGATGAAATTTATTCAAGTGTTATACCTAATTATAAATTAGGTGTAACTCTTGCTATAAAACATTTAATAAAAAGTGGACATGAAAAAATAGGTTTTATTGGTGAAAGACTAACTTTAGGTAATGGTAAAGAAAAAACTCTTGATTCAAGAATAATACATTTTGAAAGTCAATTAAATGAATTAAATTTACTTAATAAAGATTATATAATCGACTGTGAAATGAATTCACAAAGTGGATACAAACATATTATAAAATTTTTAGAAGAGCAAAAAGATATTCCAACAGCATTTTTTATATCATCTGATGCTATTGCACCGGGAGTAATGCGTGCTTTTAATGAAATGAATATAAGAGTACCTGAAGATATAAGTGTTATTGCGTTTAATGATACTATATTATCAGAATATACAATACCTCCTTTAACTTCAGTTGCTGTTTATATAAATCAGATTGTAAAAACAGCAATCAAACTTATGGAAGAACTTTTATGTGATAACAAATTTCCTACAAAGGCAATTATACCTTGTAAACTTATCATAAGAAATAGTACAAAATTATGAGAGTGGTAATATAAAAATAGATGGATATTTATTTAAACTATAGGTTTTTTGTAGGGGCGTGCGGAAACGTCCGTTTTGTTGCGAATTCTAATTTTAATCATTTACACATTCAATATTTTATCAATGGCTTAACAAGAAGTATAATAATATGAAATAAAACAGGCGACCAAAGGTCGCCCCTACTCTCCAATCTATCTTTTACTAACCACTCTCCAAAATTATAACCACCAGATAAACTGGTGGTTTAATTTATTAATTAAATGTTTCTGCAATCTTAGTAAAAATAATACCAATTGCTGTTGCACCAGCGTCTGGATGGCTTATACTACGTTCACCAACATAAGTTGCTCTACCCTTACTTGCTACTATATTTTTTGTGTTTTCAGCACCTATTACAGCTTCTTTTGCTGAAATTTTCATAGCTTCTACTATATCAAGTTGTTTATTTGCACTTTCTTTAAGACTTTCAGTTGCAGGAATTAAGGCATCAAGTAAAGTTTTATCTCCGAGTTTTGCACCACCACGTTTTTGTATGCCATCAACAGCAGCTTGTAAAAGGGATGATAATTCTTCTAAATTAAGTTCCGTTTTATCCATTGCATATTTTCCGGCACTTCTAAAAGCACTTCCCCAAATAGGTCCTGATGCACCACCACAATATTCAGTTATAATCATACCAGTTTCTTTTAAAAAGTTACCAATATCATCTTTTGGTAAATCATCAAATTGTGCTTTAACTTGTTTAAATCCTTTTGCAAGAGACATACCAAAATCTCCATCTCCAGCATGAGAATCTAGCTCACAGAAAGGAATTTCATTTTCTATTATAACTTCAGTCATTTTCTTTACAATGTCAACTATATTTTGAGTTGTTAGCATTAATTTTCCCCCTTAACTATAAAACCACTTGCATCACTTTTATAATCTAAATATTTTTTTAATTCATCATCAAGACGTAAAAGTGTTATGGATGCTCCAGCCATATCAATTGCTGTCATATAATTACCTACAAATGTTTTATATACCTTAATTCCTTTTTGTGTTAAATATTTATTTGCAAATTTATTTAAAATATATAATTCAGATAAAGGAGTTCCACCTAAACCATTTATCATTAAAGCAACTTCTTTTTTATCAAAATCAATATCTGCAAGAATTCTATTTAGCATTCCTTCAGCTAATACATCGGCAGAACTTATTTTTTGACGCACAATTCCAGGTTCACCATGAATGCCAACACCAAATTCTAATTCATCAGAATCTATATCAAATGTAGGAGTTCCTTTTGCAGGTACTGTACAAGAGGTTAAAGCAAATCCAATTGAACGAACATTATCAATAGTTTTTTGTGCTACTGTTTTAACTTCTTCTAATTCCAATCCAAGTTCAGCAGCAGCACCAGCAATTTTATGTACAAAAACTGTACCACAAACACCACGTCTACCTACTGTATATAAGCTATCTGTAACAGCAACATCATCATTTACATAAACTTTTGCTACTTTTATATCATCGTCTTCTTCTGCCATTTCACTAGCTGCATCAAAATTCATGCAGTCACCAGAATAATTTTTTATAATAAGTAAAGTACCTTTTTTACTTTCTGTTTGTAAAATTGCATTGTAAACTTGTATAGTAGATGGTGAAGCAAAAACATCTCCACAAACAGCAGCGTCTAACATTCCAAAACCAACATATCCTGCATGAGCTGGTTCGTGTCCGCAACCTCCACCACTTATAAGGGTTACTTTATTTTTATTAAGATTTTTACGTTTAACAATTTTATTTTTAGAATTAAATTCAAGTTCATTAGGTTGTGAAAGTGCAATACCCTCACACATATCATAAACATAGTTCTCAACATTAGCTAATATTTTTTTCATTATTATTTCCTCCCAGATGCAAATTTGTCAGCTGCTAAAATTGCTGAATAAACGTCAATAGGTGTAACTTTAAACGGCATATTGTGAATAGTTTCCCCTTCAGCACAAGCTAAATTTGCAACTTCCATTATTTTTTCTGGTACGATTTCTTTAACTCCTAAATCTTCAAGACATATAGGAAGTCCAACAGATTTACAAAAATCTATAACCTCTAAAATTTCAGCTTGTTCTGCTCCTTCTAAAACAAGATGCACGATTGTTCCAAATGCAACTTTTTCGCCATGCATAAATTTATGTGTTTCTTCTAAAATTGTAAGTCCATTATGTATTGAGTGAGCTGCTGCGAGTCCACCACTTTCAAAACCAAGTCCACTAAGAAGTATGTTGGTTTCAACAATATTTTCTAATGATACAGTAACAACATTCATATCACAAGCAGCCTTTGCTTTTACACCATCTTCTAAAAGAGTTTCGTAACAGGTGGTAGCTATGGCAAATGCAGCAAGTGTATTTCTTCCACCTGATGCGTTAGTTGCTCCTGAAATAAAACAAGAACGAGCTTCAAAATATGTAGCGAGAGCATCTCCCATACCTGATACTAGAAATCTTGTAGGAGCTTTAGCTATTATTTCAGTATCAACTAAAACTAAGTTTGGATTTCTATCAGGATTAAAGTATGATTGAAATTCTCCGTTTTCTGTGTATATAACAGCACATCTACTTGTAGGGGCATCTGTTGCAGCAATAGTTGGTACTATAATTATACTAGTCTTTTCTAAAAATGAAGAAGCTTTAGCAGTATCAATTGCTTTTCCCCCTCCAAGCCCTATAACAACATTACAATTATTATCTTTAATTAAAGTTCTCATTCTTTCAATTTCAGTTTCAGTACATTCGCCTTTAAAATTACTATATACTATTTTAAAAGGATTTAATTTAATTGCCTCTTCAAGTTCTTTACTAACTCTGTCTTTATCTATATCTGAAGCTATAAGTAATGCTGTTTTTCCAAACTCACATACATATTTACCTAAATTTAAAATTTCTCCTCTACCTTGTGTATATTTTGCTGGTGATATCATTGCTCTTGTCATATTTTAACTCTCCTTTTGTAATGCATTTAATTATATAACTTAATTAATATCATAAATTAAGGTAAAAGTAAACAGTAAGTTTCATTTTTTAATGTAGAAAAATGGTTTGAATTTTTGTGCAGTTTTTATATTGGTTAAGTTACAAACATAATTAGGAGTTGAATTAATTTATAATTATAATTAATAGTTTATGATAAATATAAAAACCACTAATTATATAAAATTGTAGGGTAAAAATTTTGAGTAAAAATTATACTATATATATTTCACAAAATTTCATTGGTTTTTTTTACATTAAAAAATTATAAAACATCTTTACAAATTAAAAATAATATGGCAATATTTAATTAAGTAACTTAACAAATTATTTTAAGGAGGAAATAAAATGAAATATTTTTTAGATAGTGCAAAATTAGATGAGATTGATTATGCATATGAAAATTATTGTATTGATGGAGTAACTACAAACCCTAGACACATAATGCTTAGTGGAAAACCATTTTTAACAGTTGTAAATGATTTAGCTAATTGGGTTAAGGCAAAAGAACTTGAAGGTAAAGAAAAATTCCCAATATCAGTTGAAGTAAATCCATTTTTAAATAATTGGAAGGACATGTTTGATGAGGGAAAGAAAATTGCTAAAGTTAGTGAAAACTTTGTAATTAAAATTCCTTGTACAAAAGAAGGTTTAATAGCTGCTAAAAGATTAGAATTAGAAGGTATAAGTACTAATGTTACTTTAGTTTTTTCACCATCTCAAGCAATTGCAGCGGCAAAATTAAATGCTTATTTTGTTTCACCATTTATTGGTTGGAAAGAAAGTTCTGGGGAAGATACATCTGAATATATAAGGGCTATTGTAGACATTTATAATAATTATGGATATGAAACAGAAATTATTGTTGCGGCTGTTCGTAACGGTAATCAAATATCACAAGCAGCTAAAATAGGAGCAGATATTGTTACTTGTGGATTAGATGTTTATGAAGCTAGTTTTGAGCATGCATTTACAACCTATGGTATGGGAGTTTTCCAAAAAGCTTGGGATGAAACAGCAAAATAGAGAGGTGAGAGAATGAAAATTGGATTTATTGGACTTGGAATAATGGGCGAGCCTATGTGTACAAATATTATAAAAAAGACCAATTATAAAGTTTATGTTTATGATATTAACAAAGATAGTTGCGAAAGATTAGTTGAAGTTGGGGCTAAAGGAGCTACTTCCATCACCCAAATCGGACAAGAATGTGATGTAATTATATCAATGGTTCCTAAAAATGAACATGTACAAATGGTTTACAATGAACTTTTAAATACAGCACATGAAGGACAAATTTATATAGATATGAGTACAATATCCCCTAAAGTTTCAATTGATATTGCTAACTTAGCTAAACAAAAAGGTGTAGTAATGTTAGATGCTCCCGTTGTTAAATCACAACCAGCAGCAGTAGCCGGAACTTTAGGAATTTATGTAGGAGGAGATAAAGCTACATATGAAAAGATACATAATATTTTAGGTTGTATGGGTTCAAACATAATTCATTTAGGTGATAATGGTTCAGGTCTTTTAATGAAACTTTGTCATAATACATTAGTTGCACAAATTCAAAATGGCGTAAATGAAATGATGAATTTAGCTTTAAAACTTGGTAATATCGACCCTGTAACTTTCGCTACTGCTATTTCTTATGGTGGAGGACAAAACTTTTATTTAGATGCAAAACATAAAGCTATTGCTGAAGAAAATTATACTACTGCTTTTTCAGTTGAAAATATGAATAAAGATGTAAATTTAACTTTGGATTTAGTAAAAGAACAAGGAATTACATTAGAAGGTGTAAATTTAGTAGTTGAAAGATATAAAGAAGCTATGGATAAAGGTTATGGTAAAGAGGACTTCTGTGCAACTTACAAAGTCGTTAATCAAATTTTATCTAATTAATTTAAAGAGGTGTAAACAATGAAATATAAAATAAAACTTGGTGTTGTATGCCTTGCACGTACGACATTCGACTATTTAGCAGCTAAAGAAATTTATGATAAAACAAAACAAGACTTATTAAAATTACAGAATACAGAATTTGCTTTTATAGATGATTTAGTTATAGAAATTGATGATGCAAAGGTAGCAGCAAAAAAACTTTTAGGTGAAAATATTGATGGATTAGTTATTATAAGTGGAACATTCCATTTGGGACATTTAGCATTAATACTACAAAATGAATTTAAAAACACTCCTATTTTATTATGGGCATTTAATGAATTACCTTATAATGGCGGAAAAATTAGACTTAATTCTGTTTGTGGTGTAAACCTTAATGCCTCTAATTTATATAAAGCAGGTTGTAACAATTATCATTGTATAGTTTCAGATAGCATTTCAGAAAATTGGGTGGATGCTGTTAGAATAAAAAGCGTTCTAAAAAATGCTCATTTAGGTATAGCAGGATTTAGAGCACATGGATTTTTTAATCTTGGAATTGATGAACTTAAAACATTTAAAGAGTGTGGCGTATTACTTGACCATTATGAAATTGCTGATTTATTTAGTTATAAACCAACTGAAGCTGAAATTTCAGGAGAAGAAGCAGAAGTTAGAAAAATTTTTAACTGTTCTGGTGTAACAGATGAACAAGTAAAAAAAGTTTCTACCCTTTGTGCTAGTGTAAAAGATTTTATAGAAAAAAATAAGTTAGATGGTTTAGCTATTCGTTGTTGGCCTGAATTTGCAAAAGACTATGGTATTTCACCTTGTGCTACTATGAGTATCCTACAATCGAGAGGTTATATTTTAGGTTGTGAAGGAGATATTGAAGGAGTATTATCAATGATTGCAACTCGTGCTGTTGGTGCTGAAACTCCATTTTTAGCCGACCTTTCACAAGTTAATATTTTAGAAAACTATGCTGTTATGTGGCATTGTGGAGTTGCACCTTGTAATCTTTGGGATAAAAAAAGTGTTTGTAGCTTAGATACATATTTTGCAGGTGGTAAAGGTGTTACAGCAGATTTTGTTATGAAAACTGGAGCAGTTAATTTTGTGCGTTTTGATTCTGCTAGAGGAAACACAAGAATATTTTTAGCATCAGGTGAAGCTGTTTACATGGAAAAATTACTTAAAGGTACATATGCAAAAGTTATTTTTGAACAAACAATTAAAGAACTTTTAGAAACTGTAACTACAACAGGAGTTGCTCATCATTTAGCTATGGTCTATGGTGAATACAGAGAAACATTTAAATTATTTGCTAAAATGATAAACTGGGAAGTTATTTGTTAAATAATATTTTGAGATAATAAAAATTTGAGTGTAGGGGCGACCTGCGGTCGCCCCTACACAAATATCCATAGTTTTTTGTATAACTATCTATATGTTAACACTCTCAAAATTTAGATTAGAGTAAAATTTTCGTTAACACTTCTAAAAGAAGTGTAACTGAAAATTCAAGGCCTACAAAACAAGCTAAAACTTAGTAAATATAGGGGTAAATTAACCTCGAACATGCTTAAAATTCGTTACACTTCTAAAAGAAGTGTAACTGAAAATTTAAAAAATTTTTGAAAAGAGGTGTTTTAATTGTTAAATAAATTAAATGAATTGAACTCATTTAAAATTTATGATGTTTCAGATAATAAGTTTTTAGAATTTGGGAGAGTTTTAAAAAATTATGACCTCTCAGAGTGTGATAAATATTTAAATGAAAAAACAGAAATTCCTAAAGAAGCTAATACTTATATTGCTGATGATGAAAGTTTTCATGCTATGCCAATATTTGAACAAATAAAAAATAATATTTATGGTGAAATGGATATACAATTTGGTTATTGTAATGGGAATAATTTTAAACTTGGAGCTTTAGAATACCATAAATGCAGTGAAGTAAATTATGCTGCTACGGATTTAGTTTTAATGTTATCAAACTACAATTCAATCAGAAATTTAGAATTAAATTCTTCTGATGTTTCAGTATTTTTTATACGCAAAGGTATTTCAATTGAATTATTTGCTAATACATTACATTTTGCACCTTGTAAAGTTTCAGATTATGGGTTTAAGTGTTTGGTTGTATTAACTAAAGGTACTAACACGCCATTGGAAAATAAAAAAGATAGTGAAGATTTAGAAAGTAAAATGCTCTTTATGAAAAACAAATGGCTTATAGCACACCCTGAACGTGAAGATTTTCAAGCTAAAGGGGTATGTATGGGCATAAAAGGTGAAAATTTAGTTTTAAAATATAAGTAGTATTAACGGTGTATAAGTAAAGGAGGATTTCATTTATGTGGACATTAATATCATTTTTAGCTTTTACAGTTTTTGTTGGAGTAGTGTCATGGTATAAAACAAAAGGTGATTCTACAAAATCAGCAGATGGTTATTTTTTAGCAGGTCGTGGTTTAACTGGTATTGTTATCGCTGGTTCAATGTTACTTACAAATATTAATGCTGAACAACTTGTTGGTTTATCAGGGCAGGCATATGCTAAAAACATAAGTGGGCTTGCTTGGGAATCAACAGCGGCGGTTTCTTGTATAGTATTGGCTTCTTTGTTTTTACCAATGTATTTAAGACGTGGATTTACAACAATGCCACAGTTTTTAGAAGAACGTTTCGATGCAAATACAAGACGTTTAATATCTTCAATTATTATTATTGGGTACATTTTAGTTACAACACCAGGTGCATTATATTCAGGTGCAGTTGCATTTAATCAAGTTTTTAATTTTCAAGAGTTATTTGGTTTAAGTTATGCTGCTTCAATATGGGCTTTAGTTTGGATTATAGGAATAATCGGAAGTATCTATGCTATATTTGGGGGCTTAAAAGCAGTAGCAATATCTGATACTATAAATGGTGTTGGTCTTATTGTTGGAGGGCTTGCAGTTCCTATATTCGGACTTTTATATATCGGTAATGGTAATATAGCAAATGCTTTAACAACTCTTATAACAGAAGTTCCAGAAAAATTTAACGCTGTGGGTGGAGCAAGCGACCCTGTTCCTTTTGGTACAGTATTTACGGGTATGATAGCTGCAAATTTATTTTATTGGTGTACAAATCAAGTTTTAATCCAACGTACACTAGGAGCAGTTAATTTAAAAGAAGGTCAAAAAGGTGTTTTAATTTCAGGATTTGCAAAACTTATGATACCTTTAATTGTATGTTTTCCGGGGATAATTGCTTATTATATATTCCTTGATAATCCCCTACCAGTTGCTGACGCAGCTTACCCAACATTAATTGCTTTAGTATTACCAAAAGCATTAACTGGTTTATATTGTGGTGTTATTTTTGGAGCTGTTTTAAGTACATATAATTCATTATTAAATTCTGCTGCTACTTTATTTTGTTTTGACATTTACAAATCAGCATTTAATAAAAATATAAGTGATGAAAAGTTAATTAAGTTTGCAAAAGTATTAGGTACAATACTTGCTGTATTTAGTATGATTATTGCTCCTCTTACTATGTATGCACAAGGTGGTATATATGAAGTTATGAGAAGATTTACAGGTTTCTTTAATATACCAACAATTTCAATTGTATTGGTAGGTTTATTCACTAAAAAAGTTCCTCCTATTGCACCAAAAATAGCTGCTATAACACATATAATTTTATATTCTTTAGCTATTTTTGTATTTAAAATTCCAATTAGCTATTTACATATAATGGGCATACTATTTGTTTTCAATGTAAGTTTAATGCTTATAATCGGAAAACTTGCACCTTTAGCTACACCATATTCACCAGAAAAACGAAAACCTAATGTTGATATGCGTCCTTGGAAAAAAGCACCGATTGCTATGTCAATACTTATGGGTACATTAGTATTTACTTATGTAGGTTTATCAAATATAGGTATTGCAAATCCCGATAAAACTGGTTTAGTTGGAGATGGATTTATATTTGGAATAATAGCAGTTATAGTTACTATGGTTGTTGTATACTTTGGTGCAACAAAATATATCGCCAAGATGGAAGCTGATGCTATAGCACAAGAAAAGGAGATGGAAGACTATGCTGGAATTAAATAATACTGATAATGGATTTAGTGTAGTTTATAATGAAAAAACTTTAATAGAACATGGTAAAAATTCATCTTTTATTTATGTTGGGTTTGGTAAACACAATATAGATATGTATAGAGGTAATTTTAAAATACAAGATTACATTATAGAACGCAAAGCTTTAACTAAATTTGAAATCTTACAAAATAAAATTGTATTTTATATAGAAAATGAAAAAATAGTTGAAGTTAGTTTTATAGATGAGAACGACAAATTAGAATTAAAATTTAATTGGTATGATAACAATATTAATAGAGTATGGTTAAGACTTTCAGCTCTACAAACTGAAAAAGTTTACGGTTGTGGTGAGCAGATGAGTTATTTTAATTTAAGAGGTAGAAACTTTCCACTTTGGACATCAGAACCGGGAGTTGGACGCGATAAATCTACATATGTTACATTTTTAGCAGATACAATTGATAAAGCTGGTGGAGATTATTATAATACAAATTATCCTGAACCTACATTTATTTCTACAAAAAAATATTATTGTCATGTTAACAGCAGTGCTTATATGGATTTTAATTTTAAAAATGAAGCATTCCACGAACTACAAATTTGGGAAAAATTAAATTCTATGCATTTTCAAACAGCAGATAATTATAAAGAATTAGTTTCTAAAATCGCAAAGCATTATGGTAACAGAACAAAATTACCAAGTTGGGTTTATAATGGTATAGTTTTAGGAATACAGGGCGGAACTGAAACTGTTCTTAAAAAAATGCAAAATATGATTGATAAAGGTGTAAAAGTATCTGGTATCTGGTGTCAAGATTGGCAAGGAAAACGTATTACATCTTTCGGTAAAAGGCTTAATTGGAATTGGCGTTGGAATCCAGATGAATACCCTAATTTAGATAAAGAAATAGAAACCTTACATCAAAGGGGAATTAAATTTTTAGGATATATAAACCCTTATGTTGTATCAGGTCATGAACTTTATGAAACAGCAAAGAAAAATAATTATTTAGCAACAAAAGAAGATGGTAGTGATTATTTAGTTGACTTTGGGGAATTTTATTGTGGAGTTGTTGACTTTACAAATAAAGATGCTGTAAAGTGGTATAAAACTGTAATCAAAGAAAATTTAATAAATTTTGGTTTAGATGGTTGGATGGCTGATTTTGGAGAGTATTTACCTACAGATTGTAAATTAAGTAATGGTATAAGTGCTGAAATAATGCATAACGAATGGCCTACGCTATGGTCACAAGTAAATGACGAAGCTATTTCTGAAGCTAATAAAACAGATGAAATATTATATTTTATGAGAGCAGGTTTTAGTGGTATTCAATCTTATAGTGGAATACTATGGGCGGGCGACCAAAGTGTTGATTTTAGTTTACATGATGGGCTTCCAAGTGTAGTTCCAGCTACTTTAAGCTCTGGTATGTGTGGAAATATTATAAACCATAGTGACATTGGTGGATATACGACCTTACATGGTATGAAACGCACAAAAGAACTTTTATTACGTTGGTGTGAGATGGGAGCATTCACTCCATTTATGAGAACTCATGAAGGTAATAGACCATATGACAATGTTCAATTTGATTCAGATGAAGAAATTATAGATTTTTTCAGAAGAATGACAACAATATATACTACAATTACACCTTATATAAAAGAAGTTGTAAAAGAAGCAGAAGAAACAGGAATACCAGTGCAAAGGCCTTTATTTATGCATTATGAAGATGATGAGGAAACATATGATATTCAATATCAATATTTATTAGGTAGTGATATACTTGTAGCACCAGTATATAAAGAGAATATTACTAATTGGAATGTTTATCTTCCTAAAGATATTTGGATACATGCATTTACAGGAGAAGAATATACACAAGGTGAACATATAATTAGCACTCCTATTGGTACACCTCCTGTATTTTATAGAAAATGTTCAACATATTCAAATATATTTGAAAAAATAAAACAAATATAATCTTCAGGGACGCTTAGCGTCCCTATATTTAATTGTAGGTAAACGACCTTAATAAATTTATATAAACCACCACAAGTCATTTATACACATACATTTATAATGCTTATATATAAATATTTATGGGATAAATCATTTAATAATCTATAAAGAAAGGAAGATACTATGCTTAAAGAAATATTATTTTTAATAGTAGTTTTTCTTAGTAATATAATTCAAGCTATAACTGGTTTTGCAGGAACACTTTTAGCAATGCCAGCTTCTATAATGCTAGTTGGAATAAATACAGCAAAAGCTGTTCTTAATGTTTGTGGTTTATTAGCATGTCTTTATATAAGTATAAGAAATTATAAACATATAAATAAAAATCAATTAATAAAAATAACTATTTTAATGTTCTTAGGTATGTTTATGGGTATTTATTTATTTAAAATAATTCCATTAAATTTTCTTTTAAAAATTTATGGTGTAATGATAGTTTTAATTGCTTTAAAAAATATGTTTATAAAGAAAAAAATAAACTTACCTGAATTTAGTATGATTTTAATTGTTCTTCTTGCAGGTCTAATACATGGAATGTTTGTATCAGGGGGAGCATTACTTGTTATATATGCAACTTCTGTATTAAAGGATAAAAGTGAATTTAGAGCAACTCTATCACCAGTTTGGGTTATGCTTAATACTTTTTTGATGATAAATCATATAGTATCAGGTTTTTTTGATAGTAGAACTATAACTCTTACTTTTGTTTCAATTATTCCTTTATTTATTGGAATAACAATAGGTAATATACTACACCACAAAATAAATCAAAATATGTTTTTAAAATTAACATATATTTTATTACTAATATCAGGAATTTCGATACTTGTTTAATTCTTGACATATACAAAGAAAATATATATACTCATACTTAATTAAGGGAGGGTGATTTTTTGGATTTAGAAGATAAAAATTCTGCTAGAAATAAAGTTTTATCATATATAATTAGAAATGGTGGAACTTCACGCAAAGAAATAGCTGAAAAGATTGGAGTTACAAGAGCAGCCCTTACTTATATAACAACTGAACTTATAACAGAAGGTATATTATTTGAAGTTGGTGAGCTTGTAGATGGTAGTGTTGGAAGAAGACAAGTTAAAATTGATATAAACAAAAATTATAAGTATGCTTTAGGATTTGATGTTTCAAATACTGTAATTAGAATTACAATAATAAATCTAAAAGCAGAAATAATTGATAAAAAACGTTGGGAATTTGAATTATTGAATGAAGAAATTTTAAAAGAAGCTATTGAATATACACATGAATTAATAAAAAAATATAATGAATCAAATATATTAGGTATTGGTCTTTTAGTACAAGGTTATATTGAAAATGAAATTTGTCACAGTCTACCCATAAAAAATTTAAAACACATTCTTACAGAAGAATTTAATCTTAAAATTTTAATGATAAATAATGTTCAAGGAATAGCTATTACCGAACGTTATTTTGGAAATACAAGCACAAACTTTTTATTAATTAAATATGGTCCAGGTGTTGGTGGAGTTATTGTAATTGATGGTAAAATTGTAACAGGTCAAAATAACCGTGCTGGTGAAATAGGTCATATTAGATGGGGAGAAAGAGAAGGAGCTTTTTGTAATGTATGTGGTAAAGAAGATTGTCTTGAATCTATAATTAACTTTAAACGTGTAGCACGCCTTTCCGATAATGATTTTAATAAACCTTTTTTAAATTTTGAAGATTTACTAAATTCAATAAAAAAAGATAATGGTAGGACATTGGATAGTGCTTTTTTCAAACTTGCTAAAGCTGTTAGAATTTTAATAGAGATTATTAACCCAAATGAATTACTGCTTGCAGGTGAAATTTTTTCAAATGAATATTTTTTTAATAGATTTAAAGAAATTCTTTTAAAAGATAAAACTATTATAGATGAAAAAAATATTTTTGCTATAGAAAATTATGCTGAAAAGCGAACAAAATTAGCTGGTATAGTAGTATTAAATGAGTTTTTTAATGATAATTAAGTGGTGTGTCTAATTGATACACGACTTAAAATTTATTTTCTAAAAATATTCTTGTATCATTTATTAAATAATAACATATATTATTATTGACAATATTATTAATTTAAACTTTTACTTGATTTTTGTCAGATTGTTATGTATAATAATATTGTAACTATACCACTATATATTAAGTGATACAAAATGTATTACAATAAGTGAATTGTACCAAGTGCATTACTTATAAGATTAAGTTTAAGCAAAGACGCCTACCGTGTTGCGTAATAAATAGCGGTTTGAGTGAATACGCCTACCATGGGCGTGATAAATAAGCGGTTTGAGTGAATACGCCTACCGTATGGCGTGATAAATAAGCGGTTTGAAGAAACTCCTTGTAATTAACAAGGAGTTTTTCTACATAGGAGGAATATGATAGAGAATGGATTTTACAAGATTACACAGGAATACTTTGAATTGATAAAAGAACTTGGCGGTACATATCAAGATTCTAAAGGAAGACCCATATTTTGTTGTGTTGAAGATAAATATATAAAAGATTTATACTGGGCTATTCCAACAAGTGATTTATCACACAGAACTCCTAAACAAATCAAGAAAATTAAAGAATGGTGTTCTTTAGATAAAAAAGATATTCGTTGGGCATATTATTACATAGGACATACAAATCGTCCAGCATTATATAGGATAAGCAATTGCTTTCCCATTATAGATAAATACATAGAAAGTGAATATAATTCTAAAAATAGTCATTTGATTCTTAAAACAAAAAAGGACATTGAAATTATTAGAAAGAAACTATCTCGAATACTGCTTACAGAAAAAAAACACCTAATAAATTTGAGCAACATATTACAGATATAAGAGATGAGATGCTTAATGAACTTAATAAAATTCACATTTAAAAATAAAGTCATGTGTCTACTTGATATATGACTTTATTTTTTAAAACTTACTATAAAAATTTATAAATATCCTATATATAGAAAATTACGCTGAAAAACGAACAAAACTAGCTGGTATTGTAGTATTGAATGAATTTTTTAATGATAATTAGATTTTAGAATATTTTGGTCGCCTAATTTTATATAAGAAAAAAACCTAGAAAACTTGTTTTCTAGGTTTTTTTTAATTAATTGCTTTCTTCTTGTATAACCTTAACCCATTTACTTATAGTAGTAGGACTCACATTATATTTATCTGCTATATCTTTTTGAGTTTTATTTAAATTTTCTTTGTTAGCTATTATATATTCAATTGTTGCTGCTATACTTTCAGATTTTAATTTCTTTAAATCCGCTTTACACCTTTTAACTAAAAGTATAGCATCTCTTATTTGCAAAGGAGTATATTCTATTTTCATTTTATCTAAAATTAATCTTTCAACTTCATCAGAAATTTTAACTTGTTCTAAATCTTTATCTGCTTCTTCTTGTAATTGACGTATAGTAAAATATTCTTCATCTACAAAACTAATAACATTTTTTAATTTCCTATTTAAAATTTCTTGTATTTTTAATTTTCTTTCAAAGCTATCTGTTTCTACTAATAATTCTTCTTCTAGCATAGTTATTTCAGATAGTACCATAGGTAAATTATCCTTATATCTTACCCATTCATACATAATATTTGTTTCGTTATCTTTTTTTATAAAGTTATCTAAATTTGATAAAATAAAATCACATTTTGCTTTATCTAAAATTTTATATTTTGTTGAAGAATATTGAAGTAATTCATTATCTTCATTATATAATATTCTGTCATCTGGTATGTCATTAGATAATTTTTTTATTATATTTATTGAATGTAGTTGTATAAAATCATCATAGCTTATACTTTTATCTGAATTATTCCAAGCTTCTTCTATATCTTTTAATAGTTCTTCCACCATAAAATAAGGTATAAACATACTACCACCAAATATTTTATAGAAGTTACCAACCTTATAAAGTCTGCTATATATTACATCGTTAATATTTACATTTTGTTCAATAACATCATAAAAAACTTGAACTACTGAACCATTATGTAAATTTTCAAATGCAATATTACCTTTATCCAATTTGATAATTTTATGCAAATATAAATTTGAATTTTTCAGATTTTCTAATAATTTTTTTACTTCTAATGAAGCATTTTTTTCTTTTTTTATTAACCTATCTATAAAAGAACTATTAAAATTATAATTTTTAATATACCAAGCCATAAAGAAATTAAATTCAGCATCATTTACGCTTATTTCAGATAATTCAGAACCAAAATATTCTACAACAGCTTTTTGAAAATCACTTTCATTTTCAGGGCTTCTTAAATATTTCATTATTAAAGATGTAGTAGTTTTTTCAACTTCATTATATTTACTAAGTTCAGATTTAATAGCTAAACTTTCCATACAACATTTTTTATATTTTTTACCACTACCACATGGACATTTATCATTTCTACCTAGTTTCATTTTATTCACCTGCTACCTAATATAAAATCCCCTTTTTGTTTACAATACCTAAGTTTAATATTTTAGAAACTTAAATTCATATAATATTATTTTTTGGATATATTTTTAGTAGCATTTCCTCCTTGTTTTTTTATTTTTAGACTTTTGTATTAATATATTTATCGAAATTATTATCGTTATTCTTTATCAATATATTTAGTAATAATTTGATTTTTTTTGAAATCTAGTTATAGTATTTGCATTATAAAAAAAGATAAACATATAAATTTAAAAAAAGCTATGGTTATGATTAACCATAGCTTTATATAATTAGTTTTCATTCATCATATTCATCGCCAGTTGCTAAAACATATGATTTATTTCGGTTATTTTTCTTATTATTTGCTCTTAATTTTGATTTATTACCTTTCGTTTCAAGTTTATCATCAGATTCTAATAATTTACGTTTTTCAACTTCTGCTTCCCTCTCAAGCTTCTTCATTCTTTCGTAACGATCAAATTCCGTTTCTTTCACTGCAATTTCCTCCTATATTTTTTGAAAACATACAATTATATTATTATTCATAAAAGCCAATCTGTCAATAGATTATTTTATCTTTCGTTAAATCGACAAAAAAATAACATGAATTTTTATATATATTGCTCAAAAATTTTATATTTTATAATAGAAATTCCTATTCTTAATCTAAAAATTTTATATTTTTTTGAAGTGTTACAGAAAATTGAAATTACATATAATAAATTATTTAAATTTTTTTAATGTGGATGAAGTAAATAATAGTATAAATAAAGTTCTTAAGAATTTTTTGTAATAAAAATATATAAACAATATTTTCTATGATTTATTTAAAAATATTACAATTTGCAACTTAAAATCTGCACTTATTCCAAAAAATTCATTGACAAAATTGAAAATTATGATATTATTATATGTAATATTTAACTTTAGGCCCGTTAGTCAAGAGGTTAAGACGTGGCCCTCTCACGGCTAAAATATGGGTTCGATTCCCATACGGGTCATAAACAGGTTAGAATTTCTAGCTTGTTTTTTTTGTATAATATATGAAACAAATTTTTCTTAAGTTTGTTCTCTATATTGAGAAATGTAAATTTAAAAATTATGTAAAAATAAATTTTTACAATTTTAAAATTTACTGTTTATAAATAATATGAGGTGAATATTTTGAAAACTATAAAAGTTATGAGTGTATTTGGTACAAGACCAGAAACTACTAAGATGGCACCACTGATAAAAGAATTACAAACAAGAGAAAATATAAAAAGCATTGTATGTGTTACAGCACAACACAGAGAAATGTTAGACCAAGCTTTAGAAGTATTTAATATAAAGCCTGATGCAGATTTAAACATAATGAAACAACATCAAACACTTACTAACATAACAGTAAAAGTATTAGCAGGTTTGGAAGCCATAATGCAAGAAATGAAACCAGATATAGTATTAGTTCATGGAGATACAACAACATCATTTGCGGGTTCTTTAGCAGCATTTTATAATCAAATTAGGATAGGGCATGTAGAGGCGGGTCTTAGAACATATAATAAATATGAACCATTTCCAGAAGAAATAAATAGAAAACTTATAGGAGCAATTACTGATTTACACTTCTCACCAACAGTATTAGCTAAAGAAAATTTACTAAAAGAAAACATATCAGAGAATAATATATTTGTAACAGGTAATACTGCTATTGATGCTTTAAGCTTAACTTTAGAAAGTAATTATAAATTTAATTGTGATGAGCTTAATAACATAGATTACAAAAATAAAAAAGTAATAACTATGACAGCACACAGAAGAGAAAACTTAGGCGAGCCATTAGAAAACATATGTAAAGCTGTTTTAAAGATAGTTGAAACAAATCGGGATGTAGAAGTTATTTACGCTGTTCATAAAAATCCAGTTGTAAGAGAAACCGCTTATAAGATATTAAAAAATGAACGAATACATTTAATAGAACCTCTTGATACAAAAGATATGCATAATGTTATGAATTTATCATATTTTATTATGACAGACTCCGGAGGATTACAAGAAGAAGTACCATCTATGGGTAAACCAGTTCTTGTTCTTAGAAATGTAACTGAACGACCAGAAGGGGTAACCGCAGGCACTTTAAAATTAGCAGGAACAAATGAAACAGAAATATATAAAATGGCAAATGAATTAATCAATAACAAAGAAGAATATAATAAAATGGCACAAGCAAAGAATCCTTTTGGTGATGGTCAAGCATCAAAAAGAATCGTAGATGCAATACTATATTATTTTGGTATAAATAAAAATAAACCTGAAAATTTTATTTAAAATCAATAAACAAAAAAAATATTTGTGCGTATATGTATTCAAGAACGAATTAAAATTAATATTAAATAAAATTATTTTATATTAATTTTAAAAATTTAAAATTATTGAGGAGGAAACAATTATGAAAGAAGAAAGAATGAAAGTTTTAGAAATGCTTGAAAAGAAAGTTATTACAGCAGAAGAAGCTCAAAGATTATTAGAGTTACTTACTAAACCAGGAAAAGGCGAAAAGAGAGATTATTGCTTTACAGAAGACTTTTCTGAAAAAGCAGGTGCTTTCAATGAAAAAGTTGAAACTTTAGTAAAAGATTTTGCTCAAAAATTAGAAGCAGTTGCAAAAGATGTAGAACCTAAACTTAAAAAAGCAACTCAAATTATAATTGAAAAAACAGCATCTGCTGTTGATGAAGTGTCAAAAGCTTTCCATGAAAATTGCAACTGTGAAACAGAAAATACTTGCGGTTGTGGTTGCGATTGTAAACCAGAAGAAGATGATAACGAACCAAAAGAAAACTAAAAAAAATAAAAGAGCAGTTTACAAACTGCTCTTTTATTTTTTTATTGTTTTTCATCTTTAGGCATATATTTTTCTACTATTTGTTTACATTCTTTATCTAGTTTTTCTAATAAATCTTTTTTAGATAAAAAATCACCATTTTCATATAAGTTAGTATACTTATCAATTACTTTATCTAATTCATCCATTCTTTTATTTAGAATTTTGAAATTTTCTACCCCTACATCTTCTTCTGTAGTATGTATTCTAAAATCTGCCGTTACTGCTGATATAGTATTTAATAATCTTTCTAATTCTACACCGTAATCATACATATCTGCTTCAATTTCTTCTTTTGATATTTCAACTGCCAAATCTTTATATTTTTTTTCTTTTTCTTTGACTTTATCTTTGCCATTATTTGTGTTAGCTTCATTTTCAATTTCTTTTATTAAATCTTCTTGTTCAATTTTCATTTTTTCTATATTCTTTTTTGCATTATCTTTTTTTGTATTATCACCATATGAGATTATAGAAAATGAAGATATTAATACTACTATCATTACAACAATTAAACCAAACTTTTTACTTTTAAAAAATTGATTATTCATAATAAAACCTCCTAAATTAATGTATATTATAACTATAACATATCAAAATAATATACACAACTCATTGTTTTAATAAATGATGATTTATATTACTAAACGTTTAAGTTTTATAAATTTAATAACTTTGTTTATATGTTAATAAGTTTCATATATTTTTTTACCAAACCTGAACTTACAAAATAATAATAACTATCAACAATGGTGTAAACTTTTCTATATCTTATTTTTTAGATATTCCAAAGCCTACACAAATAGATAAAGGTCTTTAATTTCTTTTAGAAAACTAAAAAATAAAGGAGCAACTTATAAGTTGCTCCTTTATTTTATTTATTGTTTTTGATCTTTAGGCATATATTTTTCTACTATCTGCATAAATTCGTTATCTAATTTTTCTAATAAATCTTTTTTAGATAAAAAATCATTTTTTTCATATAATTTAGTATATTTATCAACTATTTTATCTAATTCTTCCATTCTTTTATTTAGAACTTTGAAATTTTCTATACCTACATCTTCTTCTGTAGTATATGTTCTAAAATCTGAAGTTACTGCTGATATAGTATTTAATGTTCTTTCAATTTCTATTCCATAATCATACATATCTGCTTCAATTTCTTCTTTTGCTATTTCAATTGCCAAATCTTTATATTTTTTTTCTTTTTCTTTAATTTTATCTTTATTATTATTTGTGTTAGCTTCATTTTCAATTTCTTTTATTAAATTTTCTTGCTCAATTTTCATTTTTTCTATATTTTTTTTTGCATTATCTTTTTTCGTGTTATCACCATATGAGATTATAGAAAATGAAGATATTAATACTACTATCATTACAACAATTAAACCAAACTTTTTACTTTTAAAAAATTGATTATTCATAATAAAACCTCCTAAATTAATGTATATTATAACTATAACATATCAAAATAATATACACAACTCATTGTTTTAATAAATGATGATTTATATTACTAAACGTTTAAGTTTTATAAATTTAATAACTTTGTTTATATGTTAATAAGTTTCATATATTTTTTTACCAAACCTGAACTTACAAAATAAAGGAGCAACTTATAAGTTGCTCCTTTATTTTATTTATTGTTTTTGATCTTTAGGCATATGTGTTTCTAATATTTGCTTATAGTCTTTATATAGTTTTTCTAATAAATCTTTTTTAGATAAAAAGTCGCCTTTTTCATATAATTTAGTATATTTATCAACTATTTTATCTAATTCATCCATTCTTTTATTTAGAACTTTGAAATTTTCTGCACCTATATCTTCTTCCGTAGTATATATTCTAAAATCTGCTGTTGCTGCTGATATAGTATTTAATAATCTTTCTAATTCTACACCGTAATCATACATATCTGCTTCAATTTCTTCTTTTGCTATTTCAACTGCCAAATCTTTATATTTTTTTTCTTTTTCTTTAATTTTATCTTTATTATTATTTGTGTTAGCTTCATTTTCAATTTCTTTTATTAAATTTTCTTGCTCAATTTTCATTTTTTCTATATTTTTTTTTGCATTATCTTTTTTCGTGTTATCACCATATGAGATTATAGAAAATGAAGATATTAATACTACTATCATTACAACAATTAAACTAAACTTTTTACGTTTAAAAAATTGATTATTCATAATAAAACCTCCTAAATTAACATATATTATAACTATGACATATTAAAATAACATACATAACTATATCCTGTAGTAGCAAGATATTCATAAATGTCTATGTCCACTTTATTACCTGTGTGTTGTGCAATAAGAAGAGTAGGTTTACCATTCATTGAACTAAAACCATAATTATGGACAATTTGAGAGTGTCTTATATCACTAGAACTATTTCCATATTGTATAACATCACCTTGATATAAATCATTATATGTAGTTTGTGCAACTGTACTTCTACTATTAGATATTAAACTCCAACCTTTATAAAACTTTCCTTTTTTTGTCCAATACTGATTAAATAAAGTAGCATTTTCCCAAGTTCCAGAATGTGGTCGCCAATAATTTGTATCTCCATAGCTTGGTAATGAAGTTGATCTTGTATATCCACCTTTTTCTAAGCATTGAGAAACAAAATTTGTACAATCAAGACTAGCAGAATAGTATTCAGAAGTATTATACATTCCATATTGACCCCATTTATACGCATAAACACTAGCATAATGCCTATCGTATGCAAATATTTGACAATTAAGCATAAATGACAATACTAAAGTAAAAAAAACAAATCTCTTAGAAACTTTCATTATAAAACCTCCTATATTTTAAATTTACTTTTAATTAATTAGTAGCTACTACCAATAATGATACATTAAAATTCCTTTTTTGTCAACACAAAAAAGGATAAATTTTTAAATTATTTATTTTATTTGTTTATTTATACATCTAAAATTTATATTACATTATTAGGGTTAATTACCAAACTAAAAAACAATATCTACTGATAATGAAGTATGAAAAATTTTTATGCAAAAATTATAAATGTAAAACAAAAAAAGTAATAATTAAATATAGAACATAATTGAAATATTAATATAATGGATAATTGAATAAGATAAAAAATTAGTTTATAAAAATAAGCTCAAATAAAAAAAACTAAAAATCATACGAAATTTAGAATAAATGATATAGAAGACAAAAATAATGTTAAAAGTTTGTTACTTTAATTTTTAATAAGGCACCAATCAGATTTGAACTGATGATAGAGGTGTTGCAGACCTCGGCCTTACCGCTTGGCTATGGCGCCTAATCTACTATTATAGTATTTTATTATTAAATGACCCGTACGGGATTCGAACCCATGTTACAGCCGTGAAAGGGCCGTGTCTTAAC